>CAMCOD010000006.1 GCA_945876435.1 uncultured Clostridia bacterium | reverse complement strand
TTCGGCGGCTCCGTAGTCGGCGTTTTTAGAGTTGATATGTTTGAGTGTTGCCAACCGCGTCACCTACTTTCTTTAAGACTTCATACTTGAGGGCGGCAAGGTCGGCTATGGCGGCGCGTACCTCGCCGGACAACGCATGATAGGGCGCGCCGTACTCGTTCAGATACCGGGCAATCTGGTTGAGGTTGCCGCCGATCCTGCCGTACTCGGCTGCGAGCTTCCCGACAGCGGAGAGCAGTTCGTCATTGACCGACGACACATGGAGTACGGGGCGTATGGTGGTACGCCGGATCGCCTGCCGGAGAAATTCCGACTGGCTGATACCATAGGGCGCAAGCCGCGCTGTGAAGTCGGCGTATTCATCTTCGGTCAGCCGGGTTTTCACAACGCGGCTGCGGTGGGGTGTGTTGTATTTTTTTCGCATGGTCGTGACCTCCTTTCTTGCCGCATGAGCGCGGCGGGGATATGCAGCGTCTTCAAAACGCTCGGGCGCTTGTCCTTTGCCAGCACCTCTGCAGAGTAGGCATTGAATGCCGCCGTCATGGCATCCGCGTCTCTGGCCTTAAAGAACACCAGGTACTTCGGTGGAAGTACGGATTTATCCTTGGTGATTGCATAATCGACACCGTATTTCCGGGCATACTTTTCAAAGCCCTTCAGGTCTGTTTTGGAAATGTCGATATTGGTGACGCCCTGATTCTGACCGATCAGCTCCTGAATGGTCTGCTTGCCGGTGGGCTTCTCATTTTTCATTGCTGCTTCCTGAGATTTTCGCTTGATATAAGCGATACCCTTCAGGCCAAGTCGGACAATACTGCGAGCCGTAAGCTTGGTCGTGCTGATGGCCAAATTCACGGTCCTGTTTTCTACTTCCTCCTGCAATGCTCACCACCTCCTTCGGTTCATTTTTCCGGCATCATGCCTTTTTTCCGGCGGAGCCCTCCACCTTCATAATGCCGTCAAGAGTCGTAGCGGCAATACGGAGTCTCTTTGCCAGACCGATATCGTCTTTGACCTGTCCATCCATCGAGTCGCCGCAAACCACGAGAATGCGGGATCTTCTGAGAAGCTCCGATGCCATTTCAATCCTGTCCTTGTGCTCCTGGGGGATCTCGTCCCGTAAGAGCCCCTCATACATGAGCCTCGGACAGATAGGAGAAAACCCTGCTTCATACACCTTTCGGCAATAACGCAGGGCCGTGCTTTTCGCTTCAAATTCATTATCGCTCCAGTTTGCAGTGATATACGCCAGTGGTCTAACCATGTGTACCTCCTTCTTTCAACATCATCAGTGACCGTCATGCTCAGGCCTTTTGTGCTTCGGCTTACCGCCGATCTCTTCGGCAGCTTTCACCGCTTCGCGTGTCTGGAGGGACTCTTCGGGAATAGGGATCGCCATAATGCTGCGTCCCATTTTCACGAAAGCCTCCGGCTGGTGGAATAACTCCTCAAATTTGCCGATCTGCTCCGGAGAAAGGGAGCCGAAGCTGTCCTCCGTAAGACCGGTCACCAGAAAGGAACCAGCAATCACATCATAGACCTCATTGTCCTCATCACGAAGAGCACGGTTGAGAGGAAGTCCGTTGATTTTGCCTTCCTCATTGACGATCAGACCAACCGGATCTTCGAAGGGATAGACGACCTCAATAAAGCCGCCTACCAGCTGCTGAAGATCTTCAAGGCCGGTCTTTGCTTCAATGACCTTCGGGTGCTCATTGGGTTCGACAAGAAGCATGGTAATCGTATCTGCCTCCATAAATCCGGCGGGCTCATCGGCAAGCATTGCTTCTACTCTGGCAGCCTCGCGGGCCTCAAAGGTACGGGCGTTTTCAAAGATGTGTTCCTCGCTGTCATAGTGGAATACGTTGTCAGAGAGACGGTCCGCAGGCGCGACCTCCGCCTCATTGATGCTTCGCACCATTTCCTCCAGATGATTGAGCTCCATGCTTCCGTCATCGGCAATGCACAGAACCTCATGGATTGAAGAAGGGAGAACGTAGAAATCGCCGCCCATCTCTTTTCCTGTTCGGTCTTTACTGCCTCAGCCAGGTAGTAGCAGTTCTGCGTTCCAAGCACACAGCCGACCTTGCGGTTCTTCCAGAAGAAGCACTTGCGGCAGGTATCCGGCTTGTCATCATAGTATCTGATCCCATCGATCAGAATGGTTTTGCGTTTTGCTTTTTTTCTCATCACGATATCCTCCATAGTTTTGATCCGCCGCCGGGAAAGTCCGGAGACGACAAAAGCCCCGCAGTGATTTTCATCACCACAGGGCTATGTAAGATATCGTTAGTCTTTATAAATTGGAGTATCGTTCTTTTACATCAACATATTTTGATAACCTGACACCTTTGCTTATCTCGGTCTGATAAGATTCAGGCATATTGGCAAGCTTCAAAATCTCTTTGGGAGTAGATCCACATCCCTTGATTTCTTCAGCATACATAATGCCAAACAAGTGAATCATGGTTGTCTTTTCATTGCTGCTATTCTCATACATCTCTTTAAGCCGCATTGCCAATTCTCGTACTGTCATGGTTTTCCTACCTCCATCTTTAAAGATTTCTTCAATATTGGCGCTTGTTTTTAGAAATCTAAAATATCGCAATCTGAATTTCTAACGCGTTTAGAAATATGCATCTCAACCGGTTCTTCCATCACATCAGCCCCAGGCTAAATATCGGCATTTTCTTGCTGTCAGGACCAATTTTTTATAGATTTACACCCAGATACACCGATGAACACGGAAACATGCGCCTTTTTTAGAGGAATCACCGTTTCGGGGTGTTTTTCCTCATTAGATAAAAGCCCTGTTTTTTTAGCACTTCATCAATGAAGCTTCTTTTTTATTAGAAGAAACGCGGAAGATTTCGTAAAAAATCTTCCGCGATAGTGCGCTGGCGTCCCTGACTGGATTCGAACCAGCGGCCTTCCGCTTAGGAGGCGGACGCTCTATCCTGCTGAGCTACAGAGACATCTATGAAATTTCCTTGATTTTACGCGGTTTTTTGCGTTTCGTCCAAGGTGACGATCTATATTTCAGAGGGAAAATCCATTAGAAAAACGGTCATTTTGCTAATGGATTTTTACCTCATGAAAGCATTTTTCTTAAAAATGTTCCTCTTCCCCGGCGTTAGAAAAACGCTGAATTCACAACTCCATTCGAACCGGACTTCAGATTTCAAAAAATCATTTGGCCCATGATTAACATATTCTTAGGAGGGGTTTGTTATATCCACTTAACTACGGAGGCTCATGGCGCATTATCTTTATTTTACACAGGCAGGCTGTCTTTGTCAACCAAAAAGCCGGTCCGCATTGTTCTTTTCCCTCAGTGGTGCTATACTGGTTCCAGTATAATCTCACGAAGGAGTTCGTTATGAAACAATACCGTCCAAGTTACTATAAAGACTTTCGCTGTATCGCCTCCGCCTGTTCTGACAACTGCTGCATCGGCTGGGAAATCGACATTGATCCCCAAACCGCGGCGTTTTATCATTCTGTCGGCGGTGACTTTGGTCTGCGGCTACAGCAACATATCTGTTCCACCGAAGACGGCGACTGCTTTATTCTGCAGAATGAGCGCTGTCCCTTCCTGAATGGTCAGAATCTCTGTGATATTTTTCTCCATCTCGGGGAAAAATCCTTATGTGAGATCTGCACTGAGCACCCGCGTTACCATGAATGGTTCGGCGATTGGAAAGAAAGTGGTCTTGGACTTTGCTGCGAAGCTGCCGGTCAGCTGATCTTCTCCCAGACCGGCCCCGCCGCCTTTGAAACTGTGGAAATTGAGGAAGAAGCTGGTGATAAGGTGGATGAGGAAGCTTTCTCCGCTTTGTTTATTGCCCGGGAAACTGCTTTTTCCCTGGTACAGAACCGTCAACTTTCCTTTGGGCGGCGCATGTCTTTGCTTTTATGTTATGGCAGAGAACTGCAATACGCTTTGGAGCAGGGAGATTGGTGTCAAATCAAAAGCATTGCTTCCGCTTTTGAGGAGCCTGATTTTCTAAAGCAGACCACCTTCCCCCAATCTTTCCCGGATCGCTCCGCAATGGACAAAACTTTGTCTTTTTTCTCCCTTCTTGAGCCTATTGATCCCCAATGGCCGGATTTACTGCTTCGCATTCGAAAGCAGCTGCCGGAAATTCTTGATTCCCATCAAAAACGGTTAAGGCAATACGGCCCTTGGGAAAGGGAACTGGAGCACTTAACCGTAACCTTTTTGTTTCGCTATTTCTGCAAAGCTTTGTTTGACGGAGACATTTACGGAAAAACCGCTTTCACCGTTCTCAGCTGCTGTCTGGTCTCTCTTTTGGACGGAGAAGTTTTTCTGCGGACGGGAAGCTACTCCCTGGAAGACCGGATTTTTACCGCCAAACAATATTCCAAGGAAATCGAATACTGTACGGACAATCTGGATGCATTATGGGAAGCTTTTTGGTCCAAAGATTTTTTATCTTCAGCCCAAATCATGAATATGATCCGTCTGCTTTTTGTCCGCTTCTGAGAATTCTGAAAAATTCACGGCAAAAGCATTTCATTCTGTGCCAAAACATGATATAGTTATTCATGTATATCCGGCGCCGCGGCTTCAGCCGGCGAATCGATCCGTTTCCTGTCTGTAACGGAAACCGTCACGCGACCGGGCACTTATTTGGTGCAGATAACATTCAAAAGGAGCGAGACACTTGAAGCATGAAAAATCCTGCGGTGCGCTTGTCTATCGCAAACATGGCGACAAGACCGAGCTGCTGCTCATCAAACACCGCTTCGGCGGGCATTGGTCCTTCCCAAAGGGTCATGTGGAACAGGGCGAAAATGAGTTTCAGACCGCCCTGCGCGAAGTAAAAGAAGAAACTGGCCTGGACATCCACATTCAAAAAGGATTTCGCCAGT
Source organism: uncultured Clostridia bacterium (assembly GCA_945876435.1). Classification (GTDB taxonomy): domain Bacteria; phylum Bacillota; class Clostridia; order Oscillospirales; family Ruminococcaceae; genus Negativibacillus. The sequence continues at coordinate 75,888 of CAMCOD010000006.1, read as the reverse complement.
GTGTGGAGTATTTTCCCAAGCCTCATGTAAAAAAGCAGGTGGTCTATTTTCTGGCACAGGCTGTTACGGAAGACGTCCACCGCCAAGAGGAGGAAGTCAGCGAAACCACCTGGGCAGAAATTGACACTGCCTACCGTATGGTGACATTTAAGAATGATAAAAATCTGATCCGCCGTGCGCAGGAGCACCTGGAGCAATAGGAGCACTGTATATGTTTCCGCTGTTTTCATTAACATCAAAGTCCAATCAAAAAAAACGCAACCATATCCCACCGGAAAAGATCATTCTGGTCAGCTTCGCTGCTGTGATCCTGGTGGGGTCAGTACTGTTGATGCTGCCTTTTTCTTCCCGGGAAGGCAGCTTCACTCCCTTTTTGACCTGTTTTTTCACCGCTACCAGCGCAACCTGCGTAACCGGTCTGGTATTGGTGGACACATTTTCCCATTGGAGCACCATCGGACACTTGATCCTGATGATGCTGATTCAAATCGGCGGCTTAGGGTTGTTGACCTTTACCACCTTCCTCAATATTGCCTTGGGAAAAAAACTGGGGTTGAGGGGCTTGCAGCTGGCCTCGGAATCGGTCAATTCCACCAGTCTTGCGGATGCCCGGTCCCTGATCAGTATGGTGGTTGGTTTGTCTTTGGGCATTGAAGCCATCGGCGCCTGTCTGCTGTCCACCACTTTTGTTCCTAAGTACGGTTCTTATGGCCTGTTTATCTCTATTTTCCTGTCCGTTTCTGCTTTTTGCAACGCAGGATTTGATATTTTAGGCTTTCAGGGTGAATTTTGTTCTTTGACCAATTATACCGATGATCCGGTGGTCCAATTTACCGTCATGGGATTGATCATCGTAGGCGGTCTGGGCTTTATTGTGTGGAATGACCTGCTCCATTACCGTCGGACAAAAAAGCTGCTGCTGCATTCCCGCATCGTCTTATGGGCAACAGCCATCCTTCTGCTAACTGGCACGGTGCTGATTTGCCTGCTGGAGTGGAATAATCCGGATACTTTGGGTGCGTTACCTGTAAGCCAAAGACTTACCGCAGGTCTGTTCCAGTCCGTAACCATGCGAACAGCTGGTTTTAACACCATCGACCTGGCCTCCATGCGGGAGATGACCAAAATCGTATCCATCGTTCTCATGTTTATTGGCGCAGCACCAGGATCCACCGGCGGTGGTATCAAAGTCAGCACTATGACCGTGGTTATTACAACGGCGATCAGCACAATACGCGGATACAATGTTCCTGTGATCGGTCATCGAAAGATCTCTCCCAGCGTAGTCTACCGCTCCCTCTCCATTATTTTTCTGGGTTTGATCGTTGTGGTGTTCACCACCGGTATTATCACTTACACCTCCCCTATTGACGATTTTACCCTTACTGGCATTGATGCGATTTTTGAGGCTGTCTCGGCCTTCGCTACGGTAGGTGTCTCCTCGGGTGTAACGGCTGTATCCTCCAAAATAACCCAACTTGCCCTCTGTCTGGCTATGTTTATCGGCCGAATCGGCCCTGTCTCTTTCGGGCTCAGCTTTGCGGCAAACCGCAGCGAAAGACGAAGCGAAATCTGGCCGGAAGGAAAGATCATTGTTGGTTGATTGGAAGGAAGAAAAGCTCCGGAAAAACCGGGGCTTTTTTGTTGGAAAACCGGATTTTTTCTTTATAATTCGTACAATCTTAACAACTGGCTCTAAAAAACGTGCTATACTGAAATCATAAGAAGAATTTCTTATCTAAGCCAATTTCTCAGAATTGAGGGGGTTTCTATGACTGGCTATCATCCAAAAGATCGAGACTCTCTGCCATACAGTTCCCCGGACGCGGACAGCTATACCTATGTGGACGGCATGGGTTTTACGCCTTCCCCTCCGGTGATAACAGAACGGCGCATGCTGCAATGGTGTGCCAACGGCATCGGTTTCGCTATTATTTTCTTCGTCATTTTTTCATTTACTTTACCCAACGTGGTGCTCGGCTTCATTCGGATCTTTAACCCTTACCTTCATGTCTATAAAGACGGCACCGTATTATCGCCATTTATCACGCAACTGGTGGATCTGATTTCCGGCAATCTGGCCTTATTACTTCCTTTTTTGCTGCTGGCCTTTATTTATCGGGCTCCCTTTACGCAAATTCTTCCTTTTCGCCACTTCCACAGTTCCATCGCAGTTCCCGCCCTGTTTATTTCTATGGGGGCTAGCGTCATCGGCTATGCTGCTTCCGTAATGCTGTCCGCTTTTCTCTCTCTGTTTGATGTAATGCCCGTTATGAGCGATTTCAGCATTCCAGAAGAACCCGCCGCAGCCTTTCTCTTCCTGCTGAACCTGACGGTTCTTGCTCCCATCACGGAGGAAATTGTATTTCGCGGCGTTATTATGAACACACTCCGTCGCTTCGGTGACTGTTTCGCCCTACTGCTTTCCTCTCTGTTATTTGCGGCTGTTCACATGAACCTGGTGCAGATGCCCAACGCCTTCATCATGGGATTGGTCATCGGCTACTTTACCCTGTGTACAGGCTCATTATGGACTGGTATCTGTATTCATATTCTTAACAACAGTCTTGTGCTGCTGCTGAATGGTGTTCTTTACCTGGTACCGGAAAATTCTCAGCTGCTGGTCATGCTGCTGACTTATACCGCTTATTTGGCTGCAGGCATCGCCGCCTTTCTGGTTTTGCTGCGGAATCATTCCAATATGTTCTTCTTCCTTCGTTCCTCCACCCTGTCAACAGAACGGAAAAAGTACAGTACCTTCTTCTCAGCCCTTACTATGGTTATTTGTCTTGTCATTTTAGGGTTATTTACAATTAGTAATATTGTACCAATTTGATCCTTTTGGAGGTCTTTATGCCTGCTTATACCCATCGTGATGAAAATTTCATGCGCCTCGCCATCGAACAGGCTCAGCTTGCGGCACAACTGGGAGAAATACCTGTTGGGGCTGTGGTAGTCAAGGATGGGCAGGTTATCGGCCGGGGTTATAACCGAAGGGAGAGCGACTTATCCGCCATCGGCCACGCGGAAATTCTGGCGATCCAGGATGCCTGTCGGACATTGAATAGCTGGCGTTTGACCGATTGTGAACTCTACGTCACCTTGGAACCATGTCCCATGTGTGCCGGCGCCATTATCAACGCTCGCATTCGCCGGGTCGTTTACGGTGTAAAAGATGAGAAAGCCGGCTGCTGTGGCTCTGTCGCTGACTTTTTTGCCATGCCCTTCAGCCATACACCGCTCAGCCGCTCTGGAATTCTTGCAGAGGAATGTGGGAGATTGCTCACCGATTTCTTTACCCAACTAAGAAACTGACATTCTTCCACTTGTTTACACATTATTCAACTTTTTTCTTTGTTGAAAACTCCGTTGAAACTGTTGAAACCTCAATAATCGTATGGTAAAATACAACCTGTAATTGCTTTTCCACTTTTTCAACGGGAAAATATCGGGAAACCACGGCGCTGCTCAGAAAGAGGCGCCGTTTTTTCCGTGTCTATTTTCCTGTATTTAAAAAAGGATTTTCCAAGAGCCAAAATCTTGCTATAATAACTTCATAGAACCATATGAAAAGGAGGATTTCCTGTGTCGAGAACTGTCGTATGTGTAACCGAAGCCTTTGGAAAGCCAAAAGCGCTCAGTGATTTAGTGATATTTTCTGACTATCGGCCTTATATCCCGACTGGCGATCTTCAATCCTATTTAAAATATTGCAGTACTTATGCCCGTGAGCACAAAGTTTTTCTGGTTCCCCACCGTTTTGTGGTGGATCATGTTCTCTATTTGTGTCTCTTTGATCGAAATGGCTCTATTGTAGGCTATCAGGGCGCAATGCACCGCAATCTATCCTCCCAAAATGTTTTAGAACCTTATTCCACTGTGCATGTAATGCAAACCAGCATTGGGAATCTGTTTCTTTGTGTTGATACGGATATCTATTATCCGGAGGTTCTCCGCCTTGCCAAATTGAAAGGTGCGGACTTAGTAATCTCCTCTCAGTTTATCCATTCCTATGACTTTAAACCCAAAAGAATTACCACCGGCATCTGGAATGCGGCGCAGCAGAATGGACTGTTTGTCGTCGGATGCAGCAATGCCTTCACAGCGGTAGCCGCTCCCTGGGATATTACAGCGGACAAGACTGGCTTCCTTGTGCAGCCGGAACACAGCCAGCACCTGTTCTGCAAACTTTTTTTCAATAAACTGGAACGCTCCGCTTCTGGCGGAGAGCTTGCAGAGCGTCTCAACCAGCCGTTTTGCAAACGGTATGCCGCCATTCTTGGCCAGAGATAGGATGTGAGTTATGAAACAATTTCAATATCATTCCGCTGCTCTCCTATTAGGCGGAAAACTGGACCCTTCTCTCATCGAAAGAGCCTTCCGCCTCCGTCCCATCAAGGCTTCCGCAGAACTGAATTATGTAAACAAAGCCAACGTCAAGCTGGCAGCCGTTCAAATGTCGCTTCGTCCCTACCGTTCCTTGAAAGAGGTGATCGCTCATCTGCAGAACATTGTGGAAGAAGCCCAAAACGGCGGCGCTCAATTGATTTCCTTCCCAGAATATGTGGGTCTGCTGCCTCTCTTGATTTCCCCCACATTTTGCCGCTTGGCGGAAGATTTTATTTATGGACTGGAGGAGCAGGCGCAGGATAAATGCCTGGAAATGATCGATTTTTTCAGTGAACAGTTATCGGAAATGTTGTTTACCTGCTACTACAATACCTTTGCCTTGCTGGCCAACCGTAGCCGGCTCTATATTCATGCCGGCTCCACCATTTTGAAAAGCCATGGCAGGCTTTACGAACGCTGTTTCCTCTTTGGCCCGGATGGAGAAACGGCTTTGGAGCAGGATAAAATCTTTCTCAGCCCGCGGGAAAAGACCCTGGGACTTTGTGCAGGCGAAGATCTGGAACTTTGCGATACCCCTTTGGGCCGATTGGCCATCCTTCCCGGCAAAGATTCCTATTACTTTGAAAGCGCCAAGGCTGCACGGCAGTTGGGCGCGCAGATTCTTCTCTGCCCCGTCAGCCCAGCCGGGCAGGAACCGGAGGTGGCACAACGCTGCGGCCCCTGGATGCGCTGCCAAGAACAGGCTGTCTATGCCATTGCGCCCCGTTTCACGGGCTCACTGGGCAGCTTTACCTTTCAAGGAAAGGCCGGTATTTTCGGCCCTTACGAAGCCACACGCAGTCGAAACGGCATTTTAGCCCAAAGCGCCGACGGACAACAAAATTCGGTTCTGGTAAGCCGGGTAAATCTGGACTATCTGGAGCTTCCTGTGGATCTTTATGCCTCTGACCACAATCCGGAGCTTTGCCGCCAGTTATCAGCGGCCTACCATGATTTTCCCAAACCCTTAGCCCACCTTGCGGCTTTGGAAGGCCAGGGGAAATAAGTTCTCCCTTCTTATTGACGCTTTGATTTCCACATGATACACTGGACATATTGAGGAAAGCAATGGGAAAATGAAGGTTCCATTGTTTGAGGAGGGTATTTAATATGAAATTCTGGGAACATCTGAAACCCTATCTGTCGCTGGTCATCGCAGCCCTGCTCACAGCTAATCTGCTGTCAACCTGGTCGCTGAACCGCAGCCTGGATGAAAAAATGGACATGCTTTTGGATGCGCAGAACAATATCCAGAATTCCGTGGTAACCAACCAAACACAGATATCTCAGTTAAGCAGTCATTTGCAGGATGAGCTGGAACGTCAGGCAAGCCTGTTCTCGGAAAGCAGCTCTGTGGTCAGCTATTCCGCGGAAGGCTTGGTAGTAACTACAACGCTGACGCCAAAAGAATATAGTACAGACAGTAAAATCACGGTTACCTGTGCTTCTGACGGCAAAACCTTCTCCAAGGAGGCTGTTCAGAACGGCTCGGAGTTTGTAGCCGTCTGCGTTGTTCCCTTCTGCGAAACCATTGATATCAGTGCCGCCATCACCACCGGCGAGGCGATCCATCAGGAACCTCTGCCATCCATCCCCTGTCAAACGTTGCTGGCCTTTGATATTTACACTGACTTCTCCTACGACAACAGCTGTCTGTATTTCACGGTGTCCAATCCTCAAAGCTCTCAGCTTCTGGATTCGTTGACCGCAATCAGCCTGACCGTGGAACGGGATTCCAATGTTATGGGGATCATATATCCCAAATCCATCGAGCCGGGAGAATTGCCGGATTCTATGAAGGGCAACAGCACCTGCCTGTGCTATGTGGCTGATCTGTCCCCGTATTTGACTTTGGAAGGCGAGCTTCGCCTGTATCCCCGCATCCAGTCCTCCACCGGTCTTTCCTATGCGCAAGAGCCGATGTTCAGCTTCACCATTGATCAAGAGGGGCTGGACAGTTATGAAACCGGAAACAACTGGTTCCCGCCTATCTTCAACTAACCGAAAGGATTTTGCCATGGAGCAAATCACCCTGCAGCCCTACCCGCTGGAACGCTGTCACCAGTTTTGGAAGTCCTATATCGCCGATCCGGATATGATGGACGGCAGCTATAAATATGACTTTAACTGGGTTGAACGCTATTATCACAGCAAAGTGGCGGAAAAAAAACGAGTCTATTTTGCCATTTGTTTGGAGAATACGGTTATCGGCGAAATTCAGTTGAAAGCCATTGATTCGGAAAAGAAATGCGCCACGATAAGCATCCAGCTAACCAACAACTCCTTCAAAAATCGGGGCTTTGGCACGGAGGCGGAGCGAAAAATGATCGCTTATGGCTTTGAACAGCTTCATCTGCAAACCATTTATGCGGATTGCCTGCATCGCAACCAAAGAAGCCGGCATATTTTAGAGAAGCTGGGCTTCCAGCATCTCCGGGATGATGAAGAATTTTGCTATTTTGTGCTGAATAAATAGGAAAAGGACTCCAACGCGGAGTCCTTTTCCTATTTACGCTTACCATACAGATTTAAAATAGCTTGTATATTTTCTTCCCAAGGTCTGGCGCCGTCCAGTTTCAGCACTGAACAGGTCAGTTCTTCCGCCCATGCCATGTGGCTGCTAAGGTTAGGCGAACCATCGGTATCATAGCGGGCAGAATTGTCCAAAAAGCTTTGATGCTCCACATACATATCGCCGCCCTCTAAGATTCGCTGTCCAAAATATTCCAGTTCCCGCTGATGAATCCTTGTGAGCCTTATTTCCGCAGACGCATTGAGATGGACAGCTAAATCAAAAAGTGGGTCAAAAGGCTGGTGAAAGCTGCTCATGGAGCCAGCCATTACAAAATTCTCTCCGCGGGATATATCCGTCATCAGTCGTCCAATCTTCTCCTCACGAGAATACATGACGGTGAACGGCTGTTCCGTATCTTTTCTCCAAATATAATCGTCCAAATCAAAATAGGGGTAATCCAAGCGTTCCGCCAGCTTTCTTCCCAACGTGCTTTTACCAGAACCGGATGGGCCAAAAATAATGATCCCTCTTGCCATATTTTATCACCTTTTTCTTACACATTGGAATTTAGTATAGCACAAAAAAGACCTCCTGCAATTTGCAGGAGGTCTTTTTCTTGTTTGAATCAATGATTAAGAAACGTAACCAGCAGCTTTCAGCAGTTCTTCTGCTTTTGCTTTGTTGGCTTCGGACATCATAACCAGTGGACCGGTGCAGCCCATACCGGATTCTGCGTAGATCTTGTTCTTCCACAGAACCTGTACAGCGTCTTCCAAGTCCATAACTTCGATACCAGCGATGGAAGCGGTAACGATTTCTTTTGGTGGGCACTCAACTTTTTCTTCTGCCTCAGCAGCTTTTGCTTTTGGTTTGCGAGCTGCGATAACAGCATCCAAACCAGCTTTGTGAGCAGCCTCAAATTCTTTTGCAGCAACGGCTTTGTAGTTGCCTTTTACCAGCTGCGCAGCGTATTCCATAGCGTTAGCCAGAACAGGAGCGCCGGAAGCACGGGAAACGATGAGAACCAGTCTGTCGTAGCCTTCACCGATACCTGGGCCGTAACCGTAGCCGAGAGCTTCGTAGCTGCCGCCGGTGCAGTAAGAAGACATCATCTTCATCAGAATATTACCAGTCAGAGAGTCGGTTACCATAACGTCGCAGGAACCAACCAGCAGGTCGTTACCTCTCATTACGCAGCCGCCGTCAGCTCTGGAGGATTCTGCAAAGTGGATGTCATAGCCATTTGCCTGCAGTTCTTTCAGAGCGCCTTCGCACTGACGAGCGCCGTCTACGTTGAGAATACCAACTTTTGGCTCTTTAATGCCGCAAGCTTTTGCAGTGATAATGCCGTAAATAGCATTTTTGATCATTGCTTCGATTCTTTCTGCAGAAGAAGTACCGGTGGTGGTGGCGATGAACATCTGTCTGCCTCTACCTGGGGTAATAACACGGCCTACAGTGGATACGCCAATTGGGAATGGATAGTGCATGGTAACGCAGCCGTCGATGGTTCCGTTATCCAGCATTTTTTCCATTTCTTTATACATTTCATCTTCATCGGAAACTTTGCAGGTGGTGAATTTCTCGCCTTCTGCGGTACCGATCAGCGTAACATCAACGCCTCTGTCAGCAGCCAGGTTTGCGGCTTCTACAGAGTTTGCTTCGCCGTGCTCGCTGCCGAGACCGGTTACTGCAATTTTAGCTTTCGGTCCAAAAGAACCGGTTTCCAGACCATCAGCAATGTCCATGAAAGTCTGAGCAATCATTTTTTCGATCTGATTAGCCATTGTAGTGTCTCATTCCTTTCGGGTGGCACCGCCCATAGGCTTTTCTATGGGCAGGTGCGTAGTGTAATGATAGTGAAAAACGTGGGGCAGGAAATCCGGGGATTATTCAGCGTCGGATTCAGCCTGAGCCAGCAGGGCGTTAGCAAAGTCTTTCATAGCTTTACCGATGAGGCCTTTGATCTCTTCCTGAGATACAGCAGAAGCTTCTTCTTTACCCTGGTTCTTGGTAATCATTACAGATACACCATCGAAGAGGTTGGTCATACGGCCGAGGAACAGAGAACCTTTACCGATGATCATTGCGCGGTTGATTTTGCCAGCGAGGATATCGTCGCGGCAAACGCCGATGTATGGAACACCAGATGGAATATGGCCCTGAGTTGGAGCCCAACCTACCATACCGTGCTCAGTTGGGAAGGTAGCAAGCTGGGATTTCTCCAGTTCGCCTCTCTTAACACCGAGAGCTGCGATCATTTTGTAGTTAGCCAGAGGAACGTCACCAGCGCCAGCAGGTTTGGTGATATCTGGGTTCTGCATTTCTGCGGAGTATTTGTCAACATCAGTAATTTTCAGACCAGCAGCATCCAGTGGAGTGGTTACCAGAGAGGAAATTACGTTCTGTGGAGCGGAACCGGTACCAACAGTGTGGCGGCCAGTGTGTTCGGTATCAACTTCTGGGTTGATGCCGTCGTTTTCGCCCAGCAGAATAGCGAAACCACCGATCATATCTTCGTAGATTGGCAGACCTTTCTTAACATGGTCTTTACCATTCATGCCCAGTTTAGCGGTGCAACCACCAGCCAGAACTACTACATGTTTGTGAGTGCCGGCTTTAACCAGGGAAGCAGCGTTGATGAATGCGTGGGTAGGACCAGCGCAGAAGCCACGAACGTCGCAACCGGTTGCGTTCTGCAGGCCAGCGATCTCAGCGATAGCTTTAGCAAAGTTGCCGCCGCCTCTCTGGTTCATATCGCCGCAAGCTTCTTCACAGCAGTCGATAACGTAGGTGATTTCTTCTTTGTTTACGCCTTCCTGTCTGCACAGGTGGAGCAGAGACAGAACTGCGGATGCTTTGGAAACCAGGTTCTCCAGCATGGTATGAGCGGAGAGATTGGTGTCAACGTCATGAGCTCTCTTAACGAAACCAACCAGTTTGTCGTTGTATTTCAGAGGCTCTGCATGCTCTTCGTTAACGAAGTGCTCAACTTCAGACATTTCAACACCGTCATGGATTCTTGCAACGATGGATTCGTCAATAACTGGGTTTGCAACGAATCTTGGTTTAACGTCTGCAACAAAGTTTTTCTCCAGCATAACCAGCTCGAATACGTCGCATACCTGCATCAGCATGTAGAATTCGTCTTCTGGCATAATTTCGCCGTATTTACCAACGCGTTTGTCCATACCTTCAACGCGGGCATCGGTCCATGGCTGTGGGATAGCGCCCAGATCATCTGGATGCATATTACCGATATAAGTCTGGTTTGGCAGGTATTTTACCGCATCCTCATAGCTTCTGAGGTGGCTTGGCAGCTCTTTCAGATAGTCAGAGTTTGGGTTTACAATTCTTTCGGTAGTCTGGGTAGTACCATTCTCCATAACCATATCAGGAGTATGAGCCAGAATGTAGCTAGCACCTTTAATTACACAGTTCATTGTATTCACGCCTCTCAATTTTATTTGGACTTAGTCCATCTTTCTTGCGCTTTTTGGGGCATAGCCCCTCGTATAAATTATATCATTTACCAGTGCTTTTGTCATTGAAATCTGCTTTGGCAAAATGACAAATTTAGGGCCGAATTATTGTTGAATTTGTGTGGTTTTTTCGCAGAAATACGCCCTTTTCTCAATCTTCCTCAATCGAATCCAGCCATAGAAAAAGGTGGCCTGACGATTTCTCGTCAAGCCACCTCAAAATATCTCGGTTTACCGATTAGAGGTATTTGCAGTATTCGTCACGGATGGAAGACATCTCAGAAATGATGTCATCAACGTCCATAACCATTTCCATCATACCTACCTGCTCGTCATAAACGTCAGGGTCTACTTCGTCTTTGATCTGTGGTTCGCAAACATGGAACACGGAGAGTCCCAACTGGACTCCTGTCAATGGACCAGCGAAAGTAGGGTCACCTGCGGTTACGGTTTCAGCTGCAAGACCTGCAGCTTCGCCTTCAGCAGCACCGAGAACAACTACGATGTTTTCTGCACCATACTGTTCTGCGAAATCTTTAACCCTTTTCTGATTCTCTAAGTCCATTGCACCAGCAGCAGTTCAGACGAAGCACTCCGTAGAGGAGTAAACTACGTCAGCGCCAGCAGTCTTAACGCATTCTTCGATTGCTGGACCTGGAACGCCGTCACGGTCGCCAATAATGATGATTTTTTTACCTTCTAAAAATCCCATTAGACTTACCTCCTTCTTTAATTATCGTGTGTTTATATATTAAACAGAATCAACTGTTTAATGCCTACATTTGATAGTTGCGGGGGTGTAAAATACACTCCTCGCCGGAAACCTACATTTATGACTAATTTAGTACACCGAGATTATTTTGCGTATTTTTCAACGAGTTCAGTAATGGATTCACGGGTGCAAGCCTCTTTAACGAGGGTTTCAACCTGTTTGCCATCTTTGTAGATAGCCATTACTGGAAGACCCATAATGCCTTCTTTGATAGCCAGTCTTCTTGCTTTTGTGGTGTTCATAGCGCAGAATTTCAGAGCGGAGTCATGATATTTGTCAGCCAACTCATGAACGTGTGGCATCAAAGCAGCGCATGGTACGCAGCCGTCACCGTAGAAGTCTACGAAGATATAGCCTTCGCCGTTAACGATTTCAGCTTCCCAGTTTTCTTTGTTAAGTTCGATCATTGTGAACAACTCCTTTGAATTTGATTATAGATAAGTGGGTAATCGGGGAAGAAATTAGTCTTCCATTTCCTCAACGTATCTCTGAGCTTCGGTAGCTGCGATAGCACCGTCGCCGCAAGCGGTTACAACCTGACGCAGAGTTTTAACAATAACGTCACCAGCAGCAAATACGCCTGGAACGTTGGTATGCATGTTCTTATCGGTAACAATGTAGCGATTCTGCATCTCTACTTTACCTTCGAAGAGCTGGGATTTTGGATCGAAACCGATGAATACGAAGATACCAAAGGTGCCATCGTCTTCGTCAGCTTCAACCGTTCTCAGTTCGCCGGTCTTGGTGTCGCGGATAACCATAGAAGTTACGACGCCATCGCCTTTGATCTCTTCAACAGCGGAGTTCCACATGAATTCCATCTTTGGATTTTTGAATGCTTTCTCCTGAATGGATTTTGCGGCTCTCAGTTCGTCACGTCTGTGGATCAGAGTAACTTTTCTTGCGAATTTGGTGAGGTACATAGCCTCTTCAACAGCGGAGTCACCGCCGCCTACTACATAAACTTCGAAGTCTTCAAAGAAGTTTGCATCACAAGTAGCGCAGTAAGAAACACCTTTACCGGTGAATTCTTTTTCGCCTGGGCAACCGATTGGACGTGGGCTGGCACCAGTAGCGATGATTACAGTTTTGGTGTAGTAATCGCCTTTGTTGCCTTTCAGATGTTTGATCTTGCCTTCCAGTTCAACATCTACGATAGTGTCGAATACTCTGTCAGCGCCGAATTTTTCAACCTGTTTGGTCATTCTGGCGATCAGGGATGGGCCGGATTCTTCATCCAAAGCGCCTGGATAGTTTTCGATCTCATTGGTGATTACGATCTGGCCACCATCTTTTTCTTTTTCGATGAGCAGGGTTTTCATTCTTGCTCTACCAGCATACAGAGCAGCGGTCAGGCCAGCAGGGCCAGCACCAATGATGACGATGTCATAAACATTCTGCATATCCATTGTTATTATCTCCCTTGTGATAAATTAGTCTATATCATAGGGGAGTCCGGAAACCGGACCCCCTGTGATATTGAATTAAATACTAACGATTAGTATTTAACATCGAAGATAGTCTGCTCGGTAACTTCGGTCTGCAGAGCTTTCAAAGCGGTCTCGCAGATGCATCTTCTGATGTGGAGCTCTTCCTCTTTGCTCAGAGCTGGGTTGCCCAGTGGGTGAGGAATAGCGATTGCTGGTACGATTCTGTTAGCACCAACGGTCATGGAAATTGGGGTTACTGTGCAAACGTGTACAACTGGCAGGCCAGCACGTTCGATTTCTTTTACCATCGTTGCGCCGCAACGTGTGCAGGTACCTCAGGTAGAGGTCATAATTACGCAGTCAACGCCGTCTGCTTTCATTTTAGCAGCGTATTCTTCAGCGAATTTCTTGGAAGAAAGAACTGCGGTACCGTTACCAACGGTGGTGTAGAATTTGTTGTAGAGTTTACCGATCTTGCCGGCTTTTTCGAACTCTCTCATTACGTCAACTGGCAGAACGCGGTCAGCGTCTTCGTTAGCGTATACAGGGTCGTAGCCGCCGTGTGCGGTTTCCCAACCAGCAGCGTCCAGATCTTCAACGCCAGTGATGTCGTACTCACCGTATTTGGATGCGGAAGAGGACTCGATTCTGTCTGGGTTGCCGTGAGGAACGATACCACCGGAGGTGCACAGAGCAACAGTAGCGTGAGCCATGTCTTTAACAGCTGGATTTGGATCTACGCGGTCAAAGTCAGGCATTGGGAATTCGGTTTCGAAAGGTTTGTTGTTCAGTTTTGCAACCAGCATTTTAACTGCACGAGCAGCGCCGCATTCTTTTTCGAACAGGTTTACGCGAACGCCGTTTGGCATGTAGCCTTCTACGCAGGAAGCGCCGATTGGCTCGCCTTTTGCCAGTTTGAGAGCCAGAGGAGCCATTTTCTTGATGGCATCTCTCATACCAGCAGCGGAGTTTTTGGTGGATACAATGTAGATATCCTTTTTGAACATATCAGCACCTGGGTTTTCAACATACATACCGGTCAGTACTGGAATGTTCAGAGCGTCTTTAACAGCTTTAGAGATAGTACCGCAAGCTACACCATAACGACCAGCGTTGAATGCAGGGCCAGCGATGAACATATCAGGGTTAACGGATTTAACCATCTCGATAACTTCTGCGGAAGCTTTCTCAATGTTTTCACCGAAGTAGGAGTCACCGCAGATAACGGTAGCTACGATTTCAGCTTCGTCGCCGAAAGCCTGGTTGAATGCCAGACCAGGACCAACAACGCCTTCTCTCAGTTCTGGTTTGATATCAGCTTTCTCTTCGCCACCGATCTGAGCAAAGAACTGGTTGATATACTGAACAATTTTAATTTTACTCATTGTTGTATTACTCCCTTCTTTATAATCTCTTAGCGAGCGCTCAGGTTATGGAAGCCGGTTTCGTTGGTAGCACCGGTGATAGCCTGGATTTCAACAGTGATGTTGCCGTGAGCGTCAATGTTGTTTGCAGAACCACCAGCGATGGTATCTACAAAGTGCAGGTGACCATATACGGTTTCCATTGGAGGCAGAACGATAACCTGGTTAGCGTTACCGCCGGTTACTACTGCGTTTGCAGAAGCATCAGCGTCAGCCAGAGACTGGGATTTACCGTCACGACCAGCGTATTCGTCGGTGATGATAACGGTCTTGATGCCTTTTGCTTCGATCTTCTTGGTGTTCATGATCAGGTCGGTATCTGGGTTACCGAAGCCTTCCTGAGAAATGATAACGCCGTCGCAGCCAAGGTACTCAGCCAGTTTAGCAGACCAGTTGGAAGAACGCTCTTTATCAGCCAGGTATACGTTTTCGTTGGTGATGATCATGCCCATGAAGTTCAGGGTCTTGCCGTGAGCTTTGAACAGTTCGCGGATAACTCTGTTGTTCTGGTGAACATAGGTTGGGTTCTTGTCGCAGGAAGATACGCAGTTACCGGATACGATAGCGCCGTCCATGGTTTCCAGTGGGTTGATGATGGTGGTCAGAGTTCTCTTAGCATCAACGCCGTATACATAGGTGTCGTGCAGCAGACCCTGAGACTGGAGCATCTGAACGTAAGCAACGCGTGGCAGTTCTGGGTATTTGCGAGCGGATTCAACCAGGTTGTCGAACTCGAAGGTTTCAACTTCGTCTGGGGTCAGGTTCTTGCCCAGTGCGCCCAGGAAGCAAGCAACTTTGAAGCCAGCGATACGCAGAGCGTATTCATGTTCATGCTGTTTCAGGCCTTCAACTGGTTCCATTTTAACAACCAGGTTGTAGGTTTTGGAGAATGGGGTGTAATCAGCGCCAGGGCCGGACATATCGATGATACCTTCCTGGAAACCTACGATTTTACCGGTGGTAACAACAGCAGCACCTTTCAGAACGTTGG
The DNA here is from genome assembly GCA_945876435.1 of uncultured Clostridia bacterium. Taxonomy (GTDB): domain Bacteria; phylum Bacillota; class Clostridia; order Oscillospirales; family Ruminococcaceae; genus Negativibacillus. The sequence continues at coordinate 60,885 of CAMCOD010000006.1, read as the reverse complement.
TTTTGCCGCTGCCAACGGTATCAACTTTAGCGATCCAGCCTGGGAACATACCGCCAGGGCCTTCAACTTTAACGCGTGGTTCGATTACGTCTTTAACAGGGGTAATACGAACGCTTTCGCCTGGACGAGCAATGAATACTTCGCAGGTATCGATGTTGCTGTCTTCCAGTACGAGTTCTTTGATCTCTTCCTGGTTTACGTACAGTACGCCGTTTTCAACTTTTGATCCTTCATTTGTAAACTGAATGTCATTGATAATGATATTACCGAGTTCCAGTTTCAAAGTGGACACCTCCTTAATTATTTACCCTTTCTAATCTAAATCAAATCCGAAGATTTAATTAAGCCAAAGATTATCTTCTGAGCACAGCATCGATTCCGCTGGTGATCAGCGTACAGTCGATCAGCTGGAAGTCTTCCTTTACGCTCTGAGGCATATTGGGAAATTTCTCAGCAAATTTATCCGCTGTAATAATACTGTTCTCAATGATGGAAACTTCACCGAGATCCATCTGTGTAGCCTGTTTGCTGACGAGAATGGATTTGTATGGGGTCTCGTGAGGCTTTACGCTGCCGGACAGTGGATGCGTCAGCAGACGGTGGCCTTTGTGAATCATATCACGAACCTTACAGAGAACATCGCGGAACGAGATGTCAGCATAATCAACATTCAGCTCATTCTCATACTTTTCCTTTACCAACGGATTGTTGGTTACGACAATGAATTCCATTTGGATGACTCCAATGCTTGAAAAAATGCCAATTGATTTTCATTTTATCTGCTTTTGAGCAGACCAATAGATAAAACCAATCTTTTGTCCTTATTATATCGAATCTTTCAATACTTTTCAAGGGGGCAAAATAACTATTGTGTGCTTTTTGGCAATACTTTTTTAGACAACCTGCACATTTCCAAGGCCTGTTGCTGATTTTTTACATTTATTGGTTCCTTTTTTGGCGTGTTTTCACGAAAAAACGGAATTATATCTTTTACTTATAGACATCTTTGCCCACTTGAACGCATTGAAAATTTGAATTCTTAAAGGAGCTTCTGAAGCTGTTTTTCCAACTATTCGGCCTTTTCCAGCACCTTCCGGACAGCATCCGCTGCGTAAAGAACTTCTTCCATGGTGTTTTTATGACCGAAGGAAAAGCGAACGGTACCCTGAGGATAAGTGTTCAGGGTTTTGTGTGCGTTTGGCGCACAGTGCAGACCCGTGCGAGTGGCAATTCCATACTCGCTTTCCAGTGCGAAAGCGATCTCCGCATTGTCTCGGCCTTTAAAATCCAGAGAAACCACTGGCGCGCGTTTATCCATCCGGTTGGGACCCACAATCCGCACATTTTCCAGATCCTTGACTGCCTCTAGAAAGGCGCCGGTCAGCTTCAATTCTTCCTCCCGGATGCTGTCAATCCCTTGTTCCATGATATACTTCAGCGAAGTGTTCAAGCCATAGATCGCTGGGATATTTGGTGTGCCGGACTCATACTTGTCCGGCAGGAAATGAGGCTGGATCTCGGAATCTGATACACTTCCGGTACCGCCGGTGATCAACGGATCTACTACAGCTGCCATTTCGTCAGAAATCAGGAAACCGCCAATACCCTGGGGGCCGAGAAGGCTCTTATGACCGGTAAAGGCAAGAATATCAATGTTCATTTTTTCCATATCAATGGGGAATACACCTGCCGTCTGCGCTGCGTCCACAACAAATTTGATGTTATGCTTGCGGCAGATTTGTCCGATTTCCTCCAAAGGCATCACAGAACCGCACACATTGGAACCATGCAGGGTCAAGATCCCCTTCGTTTCGGGGCGAATCAAAGCCTCAATGGAATCGATAAGCATTTCTCCATCCTGAGTGCAGGGGATTCGGTCAAACGTCACCCCTCTGTCCGCCATTTGTACCAAGGGGCGCATCATGGCATTGTGTTCCATAGAGCTTACCAGAACATGATCCCCCGGTTTCAGCCAGCCTTTAATAATAAAATTCAGCGAATAGGTGATGTTGGGCGTGAAAATCACATTCTTTGTTTTTCCCTTAAAGTGAAACAGATTCTTCAGCATCTCACGGGTTTCCATGATTACGTCTTCTGCGGAATAAGCGGACTCATAGCCGCCCCGATTTACATTTGCTCCGACCTCATCCATGAAAAATTTGACCGCGTCGCTGACACCCGGAGCTTTTGGGAATGACGTGCTGCCGTTATCCAGATATACTCTTCGCATCACAATTACCTGCCCTTGCCAGAGGCAATGGCTTTCCTTTCCGTATTTTTAGCGCAATAAACCATCTTTTGTCTTTATTATAATCCTTTCCTCCCTCAGCTTCTACTATATTAGAGTACTATTGATAATTTCTATCATATTCCATTTTCTTATAGATAATATTGATTTCATTTTTTGCCAAATATGTACTACACTTAAATATGAATTATGGCGAAGATGGCCGTTTTCTGTGCGGCAGAAAACGGCCTTGCTGTTTCGCCAAAAATACATACAAGAAAAGAGGATGTGTATTATGACAACAAAAGAAAAAAACGCTGAAAAATCCAGCCTGTTTTCCGGCGTTGGCGGCATTGTGATTGCCGGCGCGGTGGTAGGCCTGATTTCCGCCCTGTTGGTGAAGTTGGGCAACCCAGGCAACATGGGCTTCTGCATTGCCTGCTTCCTGCGTGATATCGCCGGCGCGACCAAGCTGCAGACAGCTGCTGTTGTACAGTACTTCCGCCCTGAAATCGTTGGCCTGGTAATTGGCGCTATGGTTATGGCTCTGGTTTCCAAGGAATTCTCCCCAAGAGGCGGTTCCGCACCCTTTACCCGCTTCGTTGTTGCTGCTTTTGTAATGATCGGCGCTCTGGTATTCCTGGGCTGCCCGCTGCGTATGATCCTGCGCATCGGCGGCGGTGACCTGAATGCCGTTATCGCTCTGGTGGGCTTCGCAGCTGGTATTCTGGTTGGTATCTACTTCCTGAACAAAGGCTTCAACCTGAAACGCACCTACACGGTCAACAAAGCCGAAGGTTTCGCATTCCCAATCGTTCTGTCCGCTCTGTTTGTACTGTGCCTGCTGGTTCCTTCCCTCTTCGCTTTCAGCGAAAAAGGACCTGGTTCCATGCATGTTTCCGTGATTATCGCTTTGGCAGCAGGTTTGATCGTCGGCGCTCTGGCGCAGAAAACCAGACTCTGCATGGTTGCCGGTATTCGTGACGCCGTTCTCTTTAAGGACTGGAAATTGCTCATCGGATTTGTTACAATTATTATTGCCGCTATGGTTGGCAACCTGGCTTTCGGCCAGTTCCACCTGGGCTTCTCCGGCCAGCCTATCGCCCACTCCGTACACCTCTGGAGCTTCCTGGGCATGCTGGTTGTTGGTTTTGGTTCCGTACTGCTGGGCGGTTGCCCGCTGCGTCAGCTGATTATGGCTGGCGAAGGCAATGCTGACTCTGCTGTAACCGTTATGGGTTACATTGTAGGCGCCGCATTCGCCCACAACTTCGGTCTTGCCGGCGCTGCTGCTACCGCAGAATCCATCGGCGGTCCTTCCATCTATGGTAAAGGCGCTGTTATTATTGGCATCATCGTTCTGCTGGCTGTTGCATTCTTCAACACCAAACGCGCGAAAAACTAAGAAAGGTCGGAATTGATCATGGAGAAAAAAGTTATTGACGCCCGCGGTCTGTCCTGCCCACAGCCTGTTCTGCTGACAAAAAAGGCTCTTGCCTCTAATGAAAACGCTTATGAGGTTCTTGTGGACAACGCTACCGCCAAAGAAAACGTAACCCGTTTCGCCAACAACAGCGGCTATTCTGTCTCTGTTACAGAGAAAGACGGCGATTACTGCCTGTCTCTCAGCAAATAGCAAGACCTTTTTCCGCAATGGCGCCTGTTTCATTGTGTGAAGGAGGGATTGCGGAAATTCATGGAAAAGGATGATGGTCTTGACCTACATTGCAACATTTCACACTCACTTTGCGGCTGTCAGTTTTGCCCGTCTGCTGAAGGGCACTGACATGAAACCCCAGTTCATGCCGGTTCCCAGAAAGCTCAGTTCCTCCTGCGGCACCTGTGTTCGTTTCATTTATGAGGGCGACATTATGGAATATGCTAAAGAGATGGAACAGGAAGACTTGGACACGGTATATCTGGTGGAGGGCGACGATTATCTGCCGAAATACCACGCATCTGTGGAATAACAAAAGGACTCGGAACAACGGTTCCGAGTCCTTTTTCTTTTCTTTCTTAATCTTCAGCAAGATATTTTTTGCTTCTTCCGGAGGAATTGCCTTTTTTCGCTCTGCCATTTCTTTTCTCTCTGGGCTTTTCTTTTCTAAAGTTCCTGCCGGAATCCTTTTTTCTTCCTTCAAAGCCAAATTTTCTGCTTTTTTGTCCTTCTTTTTTGCCGCTGGACTCCAAATGGAAGAAAGTTTCACCGGAAGATCTGGATTTTTTCCCGTCTTTCCGCTCTTTTTTCTGATTTTTTTCTTTATTCTGGGCATATCTCCCGTTGAAGTTGGCATGCAGCTCCTCCTTCGTCAGCCAGCGGCGGGTTTGGGTATCAATGCCGTTGATCTTGCAGCCTTCCATTGCCTGAAGGACTTCTTCCACGGCAGCTCTTGGAACCTCCACCAGGGTGTGCTCATCAAAAATCTCGATTTTTCCGATATCCCTACCGGACAAAGAGGTTCTCTCCACGATGGCTCCTACGATAAAGTTTGGCGCGATACGGCTGGAACGGCCGATATTGATCATCAGCTTGGCAAAATCGCCTCCCCGTCGCTTTTTCTCCATCTGGATCACCGGCAGAGAAGCTTCTTCCTCACCATAAAGCAATTCCAGAGTCGCTGCCGCCACCTGCTCCGCCGCATACCCCTGCTTCATCAGATTGCCCACCAATTCCATATAAGGAAGCTCTGTACTTTCACTCAGTTTCCGGAGCAGCTCATCCTGTTTTTTCAGACGCTGCTTTTTCAGGATGGATTCGGCTGTGGGCACTTCCAACTGCACAATGCCGGAACGGGTCGCCTTGGCAATATCTTTCATCAAAAACACCTGTCGCCGGCCGCTGCAAATCGTGTACGCTGTGCCGGATTTTCCTGCCCTGCCGGTACGTCCAATGCGGTGAACATAATACTCGTTATTTTGCGGAATATCGTAGTTGATGACACAGTCGATATCATCCACATCAATGCCTCTGGCGGCTACATCGGTGGCCACCAGAATGGTGGTTCTCCCTCCTTTGAAAGCTCCCATAACGCTGTCTCGCTGCGATTGTTTCAAGTCGCCATGCAGGCCTTCCGCGCGATAGCCCTTGTCATTGAGGAACTGGGTCAGATCATCCACCATCTTTTTGGTGTTGCAGAAAATAATCGAGCGTTTCGGATCCTGTTCCGCCAAAAGAAGCAGAAGCATATCGTTTTTCCGCCCCATGGGCACTTCATAATAGAACTGACCGATGGCATCCAGCGTTACCTGCTGTTTATTTACTTCCACGATCTGCGGCTCTTTTTGATAATTGGAGATAATCTCCATGATCTCTTTGGGCATTGTGGCGGAGAAGAGAATGGTCTGACGATCCTCCGGTGTTTCTTGAAGGATCGTTTCAATATCCTCCCGGAAGCCCATACTCAGCATTTCGTCTGCTTCGTCCAAAATCAGCATCTTCAGGTTCTGGAGCTTCAGCGTATGACGGCGCATGTGATCCATCACTCGTCCCGGCGTACCAATCACAATATTGGCATTTCTCAGCTGCAGGATCTGCCGCTCAATGGGAGCGCCGCCATATACCGCTACAGCCTTTACACCTTCGGTATATTTTGCGATTTTTTTGATCTCATCAGCGGCCTGTACCGCCAGTTCTCTGGTTGGGCACAGAAGCAGCACCTGTACCGAGCGCTTTTCTTCCCCATTTTGGATCTTTCCAATGGCCGGAATAGCGAAAGCAGCTGTTTTCCCCGTGCCGGTCTGCGAACGTCCCACTACATCGTAGCCCATCTGGATCAAAGGAATGCTCTGAGCCTGAATTTCGGTGGCATTTTCAAAGCCCATTTCCTCCAGCGCCCGAAGGATCGGCGCCGGCAGCCCCAATTGTTTAAAGTTTATCTGATTCATAATTCCTCATTTCCGGCCCGATCGGGCCTGCAATAAAAAGAACGGGGCGCTGACCCCGTTTTTCGATTCATAATAACAGTAGGATTCCATAAAGTATGTTCATGATACCATCCGCCGCTGCGGTCTGTCAACGGAAAAGACCCACAGCCGAAAAAGTTCAAACTTTCTTTCATAATTCAGGCACACGGCCTTTGGGATTTTGGGTACTTTACCCTGCGACAATTTGTTAAGAAGCTTTTAACTTTCGTCCCCCTGTCTTGACTTTTCTTCATAGCGGAGTACAATGATATTTAGCACTCATATTAATAGACTGCTAAAAATTATATTGATATAGAATCACACATCGGAGGTAATGTACTATGGCACGCACTGGCAACATCAGTGTCAATTCGCAAAATTTGTTCCCTATCATTAAAAAATGGCTCTATTCCGATAAGGATATCTTCCTGCGGGAGCTGGTATCCAACGGCTGTGACGCCATCAAGAAGCTGCAGCGGCTCCAATCCATTGGAGAGGCCCCGGATGAGCCTTTCACTCCCCGCATTGAAGTGCGCATGGATAAGGACGCCAAAACCCTGACCGTCAGCGATAACGGTCTTGGTATGACCGAGGAAGAAGTAGAAAAGTATATCGCTCAAGTAGCCTTTTCCGGCGCAGCCGAGTTTGTTGAGAAGTACAAGGACAAAGGCGACGGTGAAAGCGGCATCATCGGCCACTTTGGCCTGGGCTTCTACTCCGCTTTTATGGTGGCTTCCAGCGTGGAAATCGACACCCTCTCCTATCAGGAAGGCGCAAAAGCGGTCCATTGGGTATCCGATGGCGAATCTACCTATGAAATTACCGACGGCAGCCGCAGTGAAAGAGGTACAACCATTACGCTGCACATTGCCGAGGATGAGGAGGAATTCCTCAACAATAACCGTCTTTATGAAATCCTTCATAAATATTGTGCCTTTATGCCTTATGAAATCTACCTGAACCCGGAAGTGGAGACCCGCACAGTAAAAGAGGAAGACGGCAGTGAGAAAACCGAAGTGATCCAGCCTCAGCCCATCAACGACACTCACCCATTGTGGCTGAAAGCGCCAAAAGACTGCACGGACGAGGAATATAAGGAATTTTACCGTTCCACCTTCATGGATTACAACGACCCTCTCTTCTGGATCCATCTGAATGTGGACTACCCCTTCAACCTGAAAGGCATCCTCTACTTCCCGAAACAGTTAAATAAAGTGGAACTGGTTCCAGGACAGGTCAAACTGTTCAGCAATCAGGTTTTCGTTGCCGATAACATCAAGGAAGTTATTCCGGAATACCTGCTTCTGCTGAAAGGCGTCATCGACTGCCCGGATATGCCTCTGAATGTCTCCCGCAGCTTCCTCCAGAATGACGGTGAGGTGGCAAAGATCTCCGCTCATATTACCAAAAAAGTATCTGACAAGCTTCACCAAATCTTTAAAACCGATCGAAGCGCCTATGAAGGATATTGGACGGATATTTCTACCTTCATTAAGTTCGGCTGCATTCGGGATGAGAAGTTCTATGAGCGCATGAAAGATATTCTGCTGCTGAAAACCCTGGATGGGGAATACAAAACGCTGGAGGAATATCCGAAAGCGGAGGATGGACGGATCTACTATGTTACCGATGAGGACCGGCAGGCCCAGTATATCAAAATGTTCCGGGATAACGGTGTACAGGCCTGCATCCTGACGCACCCAATTGATCCGCACTTCATCAGTATGCTGGAATATATGGATCATGATCTGCACTTCAACCGCATCGACGCCGAAATCGACCAGGCCCTCAAGGGAGAAGAAGGCAGCGAGGAAGAAAAAGCTTCCGCGCAGACCCTGACGGAGCGCTTCAAAAAGCTGTTGGGCAAAGAAAAGCTGACCGTCAAAGCGGAAAAACTGAAAACAGTGGAAACACCAGCTGTTATTCTCCTCTCCGAATATACCAGAAGGATTCAGGATATGAACAAGCTCTACGGCGAGGACTTCTCCTCTCTGGAGCCGGAGATCACACTGGTGCTGAACAGTGAAAACCCACTGGTTCAGAAGCTCCCGTCCCTCCCGGAGGAGCAGGCCAAGCTGATTTCCCAACAGATCTATGATTTGGCTATGCTCAGCCACAAATCCCTGAGCGCTGACGAGCTGTCCGCTTTTATTGGCCGTTCTGTTTCTATCATGGAGCAGTTAGCCAAATAACATTTTTCATGCAAGCCGCCTGTTTCTACTTTGAAAACAGGCGGTTTTCTTTTTTCGTATCTCTTGCCTCCTCTTTTTTCCGGTTTTATAATGGGTGTATAAAACACCGTTTCGGAGGTAATTTCCATGCAGATCGCTATCCTGATCCTAAACCAGCTGCTCCAATTTCTCCTCATGATGCTGATGGGTTACGGCATCGTCAAAGCCGGTATTTTGAAGTCTGAAGACAGTCGGGTGCTGTCCTCCATCGCCGTTTATCTGGTCACACCCTGTGTCATTATCAGCGCTTTTCAAATTGACTTCAACGCCCAGACCATGAACGGCCTTCTGCTGGCTTTTGCCGCCGCCATCATCAGTCAGTTGGCTTTCCTGCTTCTTATTTCCACGGTGGGAAAGCGGCGCCAGTGGAGCGAAGTGGAGAAAGCTTCCATCATGTACAGCAACGCCGCCAACATGATCATTCCCATTGTTCTGTCTGTGCTGGGCGAAGAATGGGTTCTTTACACCAGTGCCTATATTGCTGTACAAATCGTTACGCTGTGGACCCATTGCCGCAGTATGCTTTGCGGTGATAAAGGTTTTCACTGGAAAAAAATCCTTGGCAACATCAATATGATCAGTATTTTTGTGGCTGTTCTTTTGTTTCTCAGTGGAATTCGCCTGCCGGCGCTGATCACCGGCACTTTTTCTTCCCTGCGGGCTTTGATGGCTCCGCTGGGAATGTTTGTACTGGGTATGCTGATGGCCAAATTCAAGCTGAAACAGGTCTTTTGCAACGTCCGAATTTATAAAATTGCTTTCGTGCGGCTTCTGTTCTGTCCTTTGATGATGTTGTGTATTCTCAAACTCAGCGGAGCTGCCTCCCTGTTTCCAAATGCGGATACCATTCTGTTCATTTCCTTCCTTGCCACCTGTACATCTCCCGCTGTAAACATCACCCAAATGGCCCAGCTTTATGGCAGGGACGCGGAATATGCCAGCGCGATCAATCTTGTTTCCATTACCCTATGCGTCGTAACCATTCCGCTGATGGCGGGGCTGTACTGGTACGTCATCGGATAAGATCCTATGATTCTTTCCATCATACCCCGTTATTTTCCATTTCATATTTTTGTGGTGATCGTGCAGGAACTTTGCGTGTATCCAGTTAGGAAAGATTTGCATTGGCCGACATCCGCTTTTCATCCTTTTTCTCCTGTTGACTTTCCCATTATACCGTAGTATCATGTAGATAATTGAATCGAAAGTGTGTTTTTGCGCCTCTGCGCCGGTCCGGAAGCAAAGATCCGGGCCGAGGGAATCGGGTGGAAATCCCGAGCTATCCCAGTAACCGTGAATGTCATCGAACAAGCCGCCGTTTTTTCGGCAAACCACTGTCCGCAATGGATGGGAAGGTGCTTCAGTAGGATAAGACTCAGCCGGGAGACCTGTCTGCACACAAAAACTTCTGGGGTTGAGTGATATTTTGACGGCGTCTGTCCTTCCGGACATTGTCGCAGTCTTTTGGGGCCTGCTCCTCCACTCGGGGAGCGGCTTTTTCTTTGCTTCTTTTCCCATACGATTCAAATTTTATTGAAAGGGGCATAATTGCCATGAAAAAAATCCTTGCATTGCTGCTTTCTGCCGCAATGGTACTGTCCTTCTCCGGCTGTGGTGAAAAAAACACAGAAAATACCGTAGAAGAGAACAAAACTGCTGAGAATCAGAGCACGGAAGCGGAGCCTGCCTCCCAACCGGAGGAAACTTCTTCGATCAGCTTTACCGACATGACTGGTCGGTCCATCACCTTGGACAAACCCGCTGAGCGCATTGTGGCATTGACCGCATCCGACTGTGAAATCCTTTACGCACTGGGCTGCGGTGATGCTCTGGTTGGCCGCGGCACTTACTGCGACTATCCGGCAGAAGTAGCGGACGTTACGGTGGTAGAATCCGGCAGCAACACCAATGTGGAACAAATCATCGCTCTTGAGCCGGATGTTATCCTGATGGGTACGATGAGCCAGACCGAGGAACAGACTGCTGCTTTGGAAAAAGCCGGTATTACTGTAGTCCTCAGCGATGCCGACACCATTGCAGATACCTACGTTAACATTGAGCTGATCGGCACCCTCATGGGCAAAGACGCTGAAGCGGAAGCTCTGGTAAACCAGATGAAGGCCGCTTTCGACGAAATCAAAAACAAATCCACCGGAGATGGCAGTGAAACCATTTACTTTGAGGTTTCTCCGCTGGAATATGGCCTGTGGACTGCCGGCTCCAACACCTTCATGGACGAAGTTGCTCAGATGTTGGGCCTGACCAATGCTTTCGCTGATGTGGACGGTTGGGGTGAAATTTCCGAGGAGCAGGTTCTGGAACGCAATCCGGATTATATTGTGACCATCACCATGTATTTCGGTGAAGGTCCTACCCCGGAGGAGGAGATCCTCTCCCGTTCCGGCTGGGAAAATGTAACCGCAGTGAAAAATGGCAAGATCCTGAATCTTCCTAACAACGAGCTGTCCCGCCCCATTCCCCGTCTGGCAGACGGTGCACAACTGCTGTTTGACTTTGTTTATGGTGAATAGACGGCAAAAGGCCAAAGGGAGCGAAGCTTTTCGCTCCCTTTTTTCGTAAGGAGTTTTTAACATGAATCAACGTAAGGACGGTTTCCGCCTCTTTGAATATGTGCTGTTTGCGCTGGTAACCTTGGCTGTGCTGATCCTCTGTGTCTGTGTTGGCAGTGTTACCATTCCGCTGGAGGAAACAATTCAGGTGGTTTGGCGCGCCATTTCCCGCCAGCCGCAGCCGGAATTGACCTGCGTACCGATTATTCTGACGGTTCGCCTGCCCCGGGTTCTCTGCGTCGCTTTGGTGGGTGCTTCTCTTTCCCTGGCCGGCGCCGCCATGCAGGGTCTCCTGAAAAATCCTCTGGCAGACGGCTCCACTTTGGGGGTATCTTCCGGTGCATCTCTGGGCGCTGTACTGGCAATTATCTTTGGCATTACGCTTCCACAGCTTCCCTTCGCCGGAACGATGGTTATGGCTATGATATTCGCTTTTCTTTCCATGATGATCATTCTGTCTCTGGCCTATAAGCTGGATGCTTCTCTGTCTACCAATACAATTATCCTCATCGGCGTCATTTTTTCCATGTTTATTTCCAGCATCATGAACCTGCTGATCACCTTTGCCGGGGATAAGGTCAAAAGCATCACCTTCTGGACCATGGGTTCTCTGCAGGGAACCAGCTATCAAAATGCCGCTGTTCTGCTGGTTTGCCTGACCATTTTCGGCAGCCTGCTGCTGAGCCATTGTGCGGAGCTAAACGCCTTTGCCATCGGCGAGGACAACGCCCGCACCATCGGCGTGGATATCCGGAAAGTAAAACTGCTGGTGCTGGTCTGTGTTTCCGCCCTGATCGGCGTTTGTGTGTCCATTGGCGGCTGCATCGGTTTTGTAGGTCTGGTGACGCCCCATATGACCCGCATGATCGTTGGCCCCAACCATCGCCGTCTGCTGCCGGCTTCCATGTTTGCCGGCGCGGTTTTTCTGCTGTTGGCAGATCTTGTCTCCCGCATCCTGCTGAACCCGCTGGAATTGCCCATCGGCGTGGTGACTTCCTTTGTGGGCTCATTGGTGTTTATCCAAATTTTTTATTCCTCGAGGAAGGTGAAGTAGCATGCTGGACGTAAAAAATCTAACGGTGCAGTACGGAACGCGAAAAATTTTAAACAGCGTCAGTTTTACAGTGGAACCGGGCCAGTGGCTGATGATCATCGGCCCCAACGGCGCAGGAAAAAGCACCATTATCAACGCCATTTCACAAGGAGCTCCTTACAGCGGTCAGATCCTGTTTCAAGGGAAGAATATCCGTCAGTACAAACCCAAAGAATTAGCACAGAAAATCGGTGTTTTGTCCCAACATCATACTGTGGGTTATGATTTTACGGTGGAAGAAGTCATCCGTCTGGGGCGGTATGCTTATGCACCCTCTCTTTTCAGCCGGAACCGGGATGACGGCGCCGATAAAATTCAGGAAGCTGTCTCAAAAACCGGCCTTGAACCCTTTTTAAAGCAATCGGTGCTGACGCTTTCCGGCGGCGAACTGCAAAGAACCTTTCTTGCCCAGCTTTTTGCTCAAGATCCAAGCCTGCTGATGCTGGACGAACCAACCAATCATCTGGATCTGATCTATCAGAAGCAAGTTTTTGCGTTGATCCGGGACTGGCTCAAGGAAAGCGGACGGGCTGTTGTGTCCGTTGTCCATGATTTGAGCCTTGCCAAAACCTATGGCACCCATGCCATCCTGCTGAACAAAGGAAAAATCTTTGCTTCCGGCTCGATTTCCCGGGTAATGGAACCGGAAAACCTGAATCAGGTTTATGGCATGGATGTTCCCGGCTGGATGCGGGAAATGTACGGTCAATGGCTTCCGCGGGAGGATGAACATGAAAACCACCTTTAATCTCACCTTCTGTCAAGATGAGCTTCACCGCTATGCCCATCGGGAAGACTTTCTGTCGGTGCTGGAACAGGGTTTTGACGGCATTGAATTGACCTATTATGAGGAGGACAGCCGCTCCATTGTACCTGTGGATAAAATCATCGGCCTACACATGAGCTACTTCCCCTCCTGGCTGGACTTCTGGCGGGGAGATAAGGCGGCTCTCATAGCGGAATACGGCTCATTGGAGGAATGTTACCGACAGTTTGGCGGCTGTGACCGGGAGGCTTTGCTCCAACGCTTCCGAAAAGATTTGCAAAACGCCAAACGCTTTGGTGTGGAATATGTAGTTTTTCATGTTTCCGACGCTCATATTGCCGAAACCTTCACTCTGAACTATGCTCACCGGGACGAGGAAGTGATCGACGGCGCCTGCCAGATCATCAATGCGCTCACTGAGGAACTGGACGGCAGTATCGCCTTCCTGATGGAAAATCTGTGGCAGCCGGGGCTGCGCTTTACCCGGACAGAGATGACACGGAGGCTGCTGGATGGCGTAAATTATCCCAACAAGGGCATCATGCTGGACACTGGGCACCTGCTTCACTGCAACACTCAGCTCCGCAGCCAGGAAGAAGCCCTGGACTATATCCATGCCATGCTGGATGCCCATGGAGAGCTGTGCAAAGCGGTCCGCGGGGTTCATCTCCATCAGTCTTTGACCGGAGATTACTGTGAAACAGTCCGGAAAAATCCTCCTGTGATGAAGGAAAGCTATGCCCAGCGGCTGGGACAGATGTTTGAGCACGCCTTTGCGGTAGACCGACACCTGCCCTTCACCTGCGAAGGAGTAGATCAATTGATCCAGCGGATACAGCCGGAGTATTTGACCTTTGAATTCATTACCGAGAGCCGGGCACAGCATGACGACTTCCTTCGCCGGCAGCAAAAAGCCTTGGAAAAACTGAAAAAATAAAGAGTGCCGAAGCATATCTGCGCTTGAACCGTGGCGAAACCAAACCGATCAAAGTAGAAAAAGGCCGGTCTGGTGGTATCCCATGGACAACATATACTGTGACGATACCCGTCCAAGCGGTGAAGAATGAAGCACGCAAAGAATCCACATGAAATCTGGAAAAGAGGAACGAAGAATGAATGAACAGGATATTCTGGAGCGTATCCGTCGATCTTACCAACTTATCCTTGGGCCAAAACTGGTAGGTATCTATGTGCATGGTTCCATCGCCTTTGGCTGTTTCCACTGGGACAGCAGCGATATTGACTTTATTGCTGTGGTTAATCAGACTTTGACGCTGCGGGAAAAGCAGGCGCTTATCCAGACCTTGCTGGATCTGAAACCATTCTGCCCGAAAAAAGGTGTCGAAATGAGTGTAGTGTCCGCGCAGTACTGCAAGATTTTTCTGTATCCCACCCCTTATGAACTGCACTTTTCCATTGCTCATGAGGAAAGGGCTGGTCAGAACCTAACAGAATATTGCCAAATGATGCAGGGAACTGATAAAGATCTGGCGGCCCATTTTACCGTGATTCGGCAGTCTGGGCTTGTTCTCTGCGGAGCGCCCATCTGCCAGACCTTCGGTCCTGTTCCCCGTGAAGCTTACTGGGACAGCATCTGCGCTGATATACGGCAGGCTGAAGAGGACATTTTCTCCCATCCGGTTTACACGATCTTAAACCTTTGCCGGGTGTTGGCTTATAAAAAGGACGGACAGATCCTTTCCAAAGCGGACGGAGGCCACTGGGGAATAAAAAAATTGCCTCCGGTTTACGGCCTCATCATCCAAAAAGCCATTTCCGCCTATGAAACAGGCGCTGTTTATTCTTTTTCCGGCGCAGAATGGGATTTTGCCGCTTTCATGCTGGAGCAAATCGCTCCAAGAGGCTAGGCTGGGATGCATACAAAAAGAACGGTGAAGCCGCGGGCTGTGATTTGTACCGGGACCAACCGATCCCACAGGGTCTTTATCACATGGTCAGTGAAACTCTTGTCCGGCATCAGGACGGCAGTTATTTGCTGATGCAGCGGGATCGAAATAAAAAAGTCTATCCCGGCTACTGGGGAATTGGTGCCGGCAGAAGCGTTCTCAAGGATGAAAGCGCCTATAAAGGCGTGGTTCGGGAGCTTTGAGAGGAACCCGAAATTCACTGTCACAACCTGGAGTTTCTCTTTGCCTGCAGCAGCCGAGGAAACACCTTTTTTACCACTACCTTTATGTCACTGACTGCCCTAAGGATGCTATTGTGCTGCAAAAAAGCGAAACCGTTGCCCACCGCTGGGTCAGCCGGGAGGAGTTTCTCCGCTTTTTCCATGGTGATGAGGCAGTTCCAACTCAAGTCCAGTGCTGGAAACTTTATTTGGATCGGGTATAAACCTGTTTTTCCCATCATTTTTTCAAATATTGAATATATTTATTTTACTTATTTTCCAAAATCCATTATAATAGAGGTATCCGCTCTGTAAAAGAGCGAAGCGAAACGTAATCTCTCCGGATTCTCCGGTAAATCAGAGGAAAGAAGGATTTAACATGGAAAGATATGTTGGTACGGTCTCCAGAGGTATCCGCGCCCCCATTATTCGGGAAGGAGACGATCTGGCGCAAATTGTTGTGGATTCTGTTGTTGCCGCAAGCCAGTCACAGGATGGCTTCCCCTTCCACGATAAAGACGTTGTTGCTGTTACGGAAGCGGTTGTAGCCCGCGCGCAGGGCAACTACGCCACCATTGATGATATCGCCGCAGACGTTAAAGCAAAACTGGGCGGTGAAACCATTGGTGTTATTTTCCCCATCCTTAGCCGCAACCGTTTCTCCGTCTGCCTGAAGGGTATTGCAAAAGGCGCAAAAAAAGTAGTCCTGATGGTCAGCTTCCCTGCCGATGAAGTGGGAAATCACCTGATCGACGAGGAACTGCTGGATGAAAAAGGGGTTAACCCCTGGTCTGATGTTCTCACCGAATCCCAGTACCGTCAGCTTTTCGGCCGTGTCCTTCATCCCTTTACCGGTGTTGACTATCTGGAATTCTACCGCAGCCTGATCGAAGAAGCTGGCGCGGAATGTGAGATCATCCTGTCCAACAACCCCAAAACCATTCTGAACTACAGCAAACGAGTGCTGAACTGTGATATCCACACACGCAAAAGAACCAAACGCATCCTGACCAATGCCGGCGCGGAGATCGTTTGCAGCCTGGACGATATTCTCAACGCCCCAGTAAACGGCAGCGGCTGCAACGAACAGTATGGTTTGCTGGGCTCCAATAAAGCTACCGAAACCACTGTTAAGCTCTTCCCAAGAGAATGTGACAAATTTGTAGAGCGGGTAAGCACCCTGCTGAAGGAGAAAACCGGCAAATCCATTGAAGTTATGGTTTACGGCGACGGCGCCTTTAAAGACCCGGTGGGTAAAATTTGGGAGCTTGCCGATCCGGTGGTATCTCCCGCCTACACCAGTGGTCTGGAAGGTACGCCAAATGAGCTGAAGCTGAAATATCTGGCGGACAATGACTTCGCTGACCTGACCGGTGATGCGCTGAAACAGGCAATTTCTCAGCGTATCGCCAATAAAGACGGTGATCTGAAGGGCCAGATGGCTTCTCAGGGAACCACGCCACGCCGTCTTACCGACCTGATCGGCTCTCTGGCCGACCTGACCTCCGGTTCCGGCGACAAAGGCACTCCAATTATCCTGATCCAGGGTTATTTTGACAACTACACGAAATAAGCAATTCTAAAAAACACCCTCTGCCGCAGGAAAGCGGCAGAGGGTGTTTTGATTTTCCAATATTTTTTAGATCTTAACCTTTTAAAAAGCCGTCAATGATTTTCTGCTCCGCTTCTTCTTCCGTAAGGCCCAGCGTTTGCAGCTTGAGAATCTGTTCTCCGGCAATCTTGCCGATGGCGGCCTCATGGATAAGAGCTGCGTCAATATGTCCCGCAAACAGTTCCGGCGCAGCGCTGACGGTGCCATTGCCAACCAGAATGGCATCACATTCCGAATGACCGGTGCAGCGGGTATTGCCCCGAATAACAGAGCGGTACTCCTGATGGGAACGGTCTTTGGCTACCGAACGGGAGATCAGATCCACACCCGCGTCCTCGCCGTTCATGTTTACCGTAAAATCAGTCTTTGCCGTTTCCTGGTCATTGGTCATCAGCCTCTCATGGATGATTAACTTGGCTCTTGCGGCCAGATTGGCATTGGTTGTGCGAACGGTGCTGTCCACACCGCTGATCTGGGTGGTATCCATCTCCATGACAGCATCTTCTTCCAGCGTAATATCGGTAATCGGGTCGATCCGTCTTGCGCCGCTGCCATCTCCCATTCCGATGTGCTTCTCCTTATAAAGGACATGAGCACCTTTGCCCACAAAGAAACGGTGGATGCCGTTGTGTCTGGCCTCTCCTTCGCCGTCGTTATGAACACCGCAGCCGGCTACAATGACCACATCCGCGCCATCCCCAATATAAAAATCATTGTACACCAGGTCGTTGACGTCACTTTTAGTGACGCAGGCTGGAATATAGACGGTTTCTCCCTGCGCCTGTGAGGAAACATGGATCTCCAAACCCGCCCCTCCGGCCAGAGGATCAATTCTGATATTGGGAGAGGACTGTCTTCCAACACACTGACCATCCTCCCGGATATTGAAGGCGCCGTCAAAAACGCCCTTCCAGTCGGAGATTACTTCCAGAAGTTTTTCCGTGATCTTATTCATTAGTAAACCTCTTTTCCTCGCGGGCAGTGGGCTGCCTTCTCATCCGCCAAGAGAACCGGCATGATTTCATCGCGGCTGCCTTTGGCCCTTACCTTGCCTTCGGCAATGACGACGATTTCATCGGCAATATTCAAAATGCGTTCCTGGTGGGAAATAATCAGAATGGAGCCGGAATTTTTGGTTTTCAGCTTCTGAAACGCTTCAATCAGACCCGCAAAGCTCCACAGGTCAATTCCTGCCTCCGGTTCATCGAAAATCGTCAGCTTGGTATCGCTTCTTGCCAGAACAGACGCAATTTCGATACGCTTAATCTCTCCTCCGGACAAACCGGTGCTGACCTCCCGGTCAATATAGTCATGGGTGCACAGACCCACACTGCCTAAAATATCGCAGAGCTCGCTTTCCTCCAATGGGTGGCCCGCTGCCAGTTCCAGAAGATCCCGAACTGTAATGCCTTTAAAGCGCACCGGCTGCTGAAAAGCATAGCCCACACCCTTTCTGGCCCGCTCTGTAATGGACAAGTTGGTAATATCTTCTCCATCCAGCAGGATTCGTCCGCTGTCCGGCTTGTACAACCCTGCCACAATCTTTGCCAGAGAGGTTTTACCGCCTCCGTTTGGGCCGGTGATCACCGTTAACCCTCCGGACGGAATCACCAGATCCACACCCTTCAGGATGGAATCGCCATCGGGAACCGACCAGGTGATGTTCTCCAAAATCAACATAGAAATACCCCTTCATTCCTTTGTTTTCCATGGGAAAACAATCCTAAGATACTCTATAATGATATTGCAAAAACGCCTCCTTGTCAACAAAACGGTTCTTCTCTCCTTTTTAAGGAAAAATTTTGTCCTATTTCCTTCCCGATCACCGCTTTCGCAGCATTCCCGCGATCACGGTAATATCATCGTCCCGACAGTCGCTGCGTTTCAGGCGGGCGGTGGTGGTAATGTCATCGCAGAGGCTTTGCAAACCGTCGGAAACCTGAAAACGGTCGATGGTGTGCCGGATCCAGTCCACCCCGGAAGCGGTTGCCCCATCGGAAACCATAACGATCAAATCTCCGGCAGATAGCTTCAAACTGCTTTTCTCAAATTCTACCGAGCTGAGGATCCCTGCCGGAAGGGATGTGGAGTCCACATAACCGGTCCGCTGGTTTCGGCGGATAAAGGTTGGAGCCGCCCCCGCTTTGTAAAAATCCACCTGACCATTGTATAAATCCACCGCGGCAATGTCGATTGTTGCCAAGGATTCTTCTCCCGTTTTTACTAACAGAGCAGAGTTGACAATTTTAAGGGCGGGATCATAGGCTACATTGGCATCAATCAACTTGGAAATCAGGGATACTGTCATAGAAGAGTCCACTGCCGCCCCGGCACCGTTGCCCATTCCGTCGCTGAGGATCATATGCGCTACGGATTTGCGGTCGGTAAAGGTGGAACACGAGTCTCCGCAAACCCTTGAGCCATCACAAATATGCTGAGTCATCGCAAAATCCATACCGTATTCCGCCACCTCCCGAAAAATCAGACGAACTTTTCCTCCAGCGTTAACAATTTCCGGCTCATCCAGCTCACAGCCGCAGAGTTCGCCGATTTCCTCCGCCAACAGCGCCGTATCTACACGGGGCAGCTTGCGTGCCGGCAGCAGAAGCTGGACAAAAAGGATCTCATCCCCATTTCGGTAACAGCTGACAGTCTCCAGCTCCAGATCCAACTCCTCTAAATAGGCCTGCACCTTCTGGGTCAGGCGCCGGTCGCAGGAACTGATCTCCACCATCTCTTTCCCAAAGCCTTGAAGCATCTCCGCCATTCCTTCAAACTGGTCGGTGACGACGGAGCGCACTTGTGCCACCTTCCGGTGCATCCCTTCCTTCTCCAAAAAAGCCTCATAACGCCCATTGATGAGCTGCAGAAGCTTGTCCTTCCGCTTACACTGGCTGTTCAGCGGATAAATAAAGTCTTCCTCGGTAATGGAGCTGTTTTTCCGCAGCACATCCGTAAAATGATTAAAACAATTCATGGAATCCGTAAATTCCGCCTGCCAGCAGTGAACATTTCGGCTGCATTTGCGGCAAACACCGTCGATAGCAGCCTGATAAACTTCCTCGATGGTTCCGGTTTTCATCTGATTCAGCTGATCCGATACTTGTCTGGTAGTGGACGCGATATCCTTCAGCGCCAGAGAGGCATCATCAATGCGGTTCAGCAGCAATTCCTTCATCCCCGCTGTTTCCACCTGGTCCAGCTGACGGAACGCCTTGATTTTTAAGGTCTGAAGCCGCTTTACCGGAAGCAGCATAAAAACAGTCGAGGCAAGCGCCGCCTCGATCAGCAGAGGAAGCGCATCCCTGGGGCTATGGGTAAGCAGGGCAAAAATGCCATTGGACAACACAAACGCCGCGCAGCAGCCCAATTTTCCCAGTTGTGAAAAGACGCCGCTGATCAGGCCGCAGACCGTATAAGCCCCTACCGGAGTCAAATCGGGGAACTGTGCCAGCCCAATGGCCATTCCGCAAGCAGCGCCGCAAATCGTAGCGGCAGCTTCCCCAGCGGCCGAAGCACAAAGCAGAATCGCAGAATAAGCCGCAATACGGCCGAAGGACAGGCCAAATATTTGAAAAGCAGATAAAGATAGAAGCAGTATGCACAATGTTACTACTGCACAGGCCGCCTCTGAACGTCTCCAGGCTGTCCATCCCTGCCGCAGCATATCAATGGTGCGGGCAAAGAAATAGGCCGCGCCTGCCGCCAGCAAAGCTTCTGCGGCGGAAAGAGCGATGTCATAAAGGCCGGCGCCTCTGGCAAAAGCCACCGCAAGCGAAGGCAAAAGCAAAGATACGCCAGCCAGCACCGGAGACAGTTCCACCGGGTAGGACAGCAGTCTTCCGCTGAAGAAAGCCCAACGGGCTACCGCCGTGATCATCACCGCTGCCGCATATTTCATACTCATGGTTACGCCCGCCGGAAACAGGCTGCCGCCTGCCGCTCCGATAGCCGTCACCAACAGCAGTTTTTCCGGACAGGCCGCCACCAAAGCTGTTCCAAAGGGAGATAAGCCTTCCAGCATGGTTCCTGCGGCAATGATATAACTGAAAATTCCCCACAGGATTTGCAAAACCAATTCCTGACGATTGAAAACCTCCTGACGGGTTTTATTCTTCAGGCCTACGCCCACTAAATCGGTTCGATTGTTCATATTCAGCCATCCTTTCTATGAATAAACAGCGCTTTTTCCGCATATACTGTTTCTTTATCCCAACTATAGCATGAATGGCTCGTATATCCTGTCGCAAAATTGATGCCGGCTTTTGCCCTTCTTTGGAGAATACGCGAAAAACATACAGCAGAACTGTGATTTTCAGTAGCTTGACCTAAACTTTTGTCTTATAATGGGTAGAGAAATTGAACAAAACGGAAAGGAACAAGCTTTATGGAGGTAAATAAAACGTCAAAACCGCTTATGCGTACGCTGGACATGACCCAGGGGAATAGCCTGAGACTGATTCTTGCCTTTGCCATTCCTCTCTTTATCGGAAATATTTTTCAGCAGATTTACAGTGTGGTAGATACTATGGTGGCCGGCTATACCCTTGGTGATCAAGCCATCGCTGCCATTGGGGCCAGCTCCGCTTTGTATGGACTGATCATCAACTGTGCCAACGGCATGAACAACGGCTATGGTATTGTCGTTACACAGGCTTTCGGCGCACACAATGAAAAAACTATGAAACAGGCCATTGCCGGCACTCTTTTGCTGAATCTTTTGGTAACTGCGGTGCTGACCAGCTTGTCCCTGCCGTTTCTGCGGCCCATGCTCCGCTTTATGAATACGCCTGAAACCATCTTCCGCCAAACCTATACCTATATCGCCATTATTTGTCTGGGTATGGCGGCAACCAACGCTTACAATATGTTTGCCGCCCTTCTGCGGGCCCTGGGCAACAGCCGCTCTCCGCTGTATTTTTTAATTTTGTCCTGCTTTCTCAATGTTGTCCTTGATGTACTGCTTGTTGTAGTGATTCCCATGGGGATCGCCGGAACCGCTGTGGCCACCGTACTGGCTCAAAGTGTTTCCGCTGCCTTCTGCGGACTCTACGTCTGGAAAAACTACTGTTCCATTCTGCCGGAACGGGAAGATTTCCGGGTTCCTTCCTCGATTCTCAGAGAACTGGTTTCCACCGGTTTTTCCATGGCCATGATGCTTTGTGTGGTAGATCTGGGTTCTGTCATCTTTCAGCGGGCAAACAATGCGCTGGGCGAGGCCATTATCGCCGCCTACACCGCCGCCCGCCGCATCATTCAGATTACCATGCAGCCTTTGGGCACCATCTCCACCGCCAACTCCACCTTTGTGGCTCAAAACTGGGGAGCTGGTAAGACGGAGCGGATCCGTTCTTCTCTGAAACAGGTTATCGGCCTGCAAATTCTGTGGTCTGTCCTTGCCTGTGGGTTAATTTTCCTGTTTGGCGGCACAATGATAAGTTTCACCACCGGCAGCTCCGATCAATTTATCATCCGCAACGCTGTTTTAAGCATGCGGATCCATCTGCTCTGCTATCCGGCCCTGGGTGTTCTGCTGTGCCTGCGCACCACAATGCAGGCAATGGGACATAAAACCATCCCTATTTTGTCAAGCTGCATTGAATTGGCCATGAAGATCCTGTCCGCTTGCTGGCTGATCCCTCACTTCGGCTTTCTCGGAACCTGCATCACGGAACCGGTGACCTGGATCCTGATGATGTTCTTCCTTCTTTCCGCCTACTGGGCGAAAAAGGATAAATTGTTCGCAGCATCTTGAAAATATTCAGACTGATATATAAAGAGAACCTGTTCATTCTTTCGGAGAATGAACAGGTTCTCTTTTATCCAATCTGTTTTACATATTCGATTAAGGGGGCGATCATCTGGCGATCTGTAAAATCCACTTTCTTGCCGTAGGTATCCAGCATAAGCTTATCCTCCTGACGAAGATTATCCCGGCCTTTTCGCAGCATGCTTTTGCGCAGCATAGCCATCATCGCCCGGTGAACCAAGCCCAAACGGCTGTAATCAATCCCACCCCGAAAATGGAACAGTTTTATATGCTTCTGCATCTCCGGACTGAGCACTTTCGCAAGCCCGGCTTCAATATGAGCGACATTTTCCTGATCCTCAGGATCTGCCAGACCGCAGGTAAAAAGAATCACAGGCTTATGGGCGATGGAAGCATAATTCTTTGTGATCACTTGGATGCCCTTCACCCCACCGGCGTATAATCCACCGCCGTGAATAATAATATCATAGCGGGCCAGCATCGCGCCGTCCGCCTCCTCCGCCGCTTTGATATCATAGGACAATTCTTCCGCGATCCATTGGGCATACTTTTGGGTGCTTCCATACGCTGAACCGTAAGTAACCAGACCGTTCATAAAGCAACCTCCTTTTTGATAAACCTTTTTAACAAATCTTCCGGCAGGCTGTAATCATATTACGATCAATCATAAACCGCAGGATCTGCTTTGTCAATATTCAGCCTCAACCACTCCTTTATAAAAAATTTCATACAAAAAGACAGTATGCTTTCCGTTTGGAAGCGCATACTGTCTTTTTTGTTTCTTTTTTTGTCTCCGCACACCTTTTGCCGTCCTGGTTTCATATACTGGAGTATAAAAAACAAAGGCGGTGAGCTTTATGCACGCAAACCAGCGCTTTTCCTGCTTGATTTCTCTACTTCATCAGCGCCCGCATGCCGCTGCGATCCTCCGGGGCAGTCCGGCTTATCCGGAGCTTTTCGGTTCCGTAGGATTTTACCAAAGCCCCTATGGAGTTTTTGTGGCCGCAGAGGTAAGGGGACTTCCCATTCCCGCTGAAACCTGCGGGAACCATTTCTTCGGGTTTCATATCCACAGCGGCGGCTCCTGCAGCGGCAACGATACCGATCCCTTTGCGGATGCTCTGGGCCACTATAATCCTCAAAACTGCCCCCATCCCAGCCATGCCGGCGATTTGCCTCCCCTGCTGGGCAATCAGGGTTATGCCTGTCAGCTATTTTTGACCGATCACTTTACCGTCAGCGAAATTATTGACAAAACGGTCATTATTCATGCCGGTTTTGACGATTTCAGCACCCAGACATCAGGCAACGCGGGAACAAAAATAGCCTGCGGCCTGATTCGGGGTTGGAATCTGCTTTAGAACAGCTCGTCATAGCAGTCAAAATCATTGTCAATATAATGGGCAATGAATCTGGCTTTAAAGTCGCGGGTATTGCAGATCGCGCTGTCCTCTCCGGACACATCCAGATCTTCCGGCAGGACAAATTTGATGCAGCGCACAGTCACATCCCGGCAGGAGCTTCGATTATGAGCCGGAATGGTCAAGGTTTTTAATCCTCTCTTGTGCTCCAGACCATGCTCATCCACCTCCGTGAGGATAACGGCAAGAGCCACCCGGCGATTGGGGCATACATTGCGGATGGTCACATCAAGCTGAACAATACATCCCAACGATTCCAGTTCCACATCACCGGCATCAAATTCCAAAGCATCTTGACAGCCGTCTACTTCAATCTCTACCGGATCCGGGCAGGTTTCCGGCAGAATAATAATGCCACAGTCAACTTCAACCGTTGGAGATGGGAAGTTCACTACGTTACCTTCGGTATCCGTATAGCTGATCTCCTCGTTAACCTCAAGCTCCCCGGAGCAGCTTCCCGTATGTTCTACCGTGAATTCCAGAACAGCGCCTTCCGTCTGTGTAGCGCCCAGCTCCGCGATTTTCCATTGGAGTGTAGTTGGTGTCAGCAGGCTGGCGCTGCCTTTGGTGGGACTGGACAGGGAGGTGATCCGGAAGCAATCGGAAATGCGGTCGTCGATCACAATATTCGTTGCGCCAGGCTTGGAAATGTTTTTGGCCAGATCCGAGAACAGCTCCTCCAGCTCCGCGTCATCAGGAGCAATGGCCACAAAGGCGGAAGCCGGATCAGAAGCCCAATTCCGCAGGGCCTGCTCATCAAGTCCGCCGTTTCCGGACAAACCAATAACATAAATAAGGGTACCTTGCGCCTTTGCCGCATCGGCGGGAATAGAGGGATCGCCGCCGGCTGTGGTTACACCATCGGTAAACATAACCATTACCCTTGCGTTGGTGGATGCTGGATTAAACAGCTGCTGTGCCTTGGTGAAAGCATCCGCATGGTTGGTGTTTCCCCCAGCTGTCAGCGCATCCACAGCTGTTTTCAGGTCTGCTACAGAGGTGATAAGCTGCGTGTCCTGCGTCGCAGTATCAGCAAAGCTGACAATGCCGATATGGCTGCCGCCGCCGATTTGTCCATCCTGACTGCCATCGGTGGATTCATCAATGATGTCGATGAATTCTTTCGCTGCCACCTTCAGGCTGGCCAGAGGGCTGCCCATCATGCTGCCGGAGCGATCCAAGATCAGCACAATGTCGGTGGGATTGGAAGCAATGTCCGGTGCGGCGGTCAAAGACAGCCGCACGTTGAAGCTACCGCCGCAGCTGATGCTGCTAACGCTTACTTCTTTGTTGGAGTTGGTAATACCCATAGTCACTCATTCCTTTCTAAGCCCCATTTTTGGGACTTACCACCACTCTATGCCGCAGCCGTTCTTATTGACACGACAGTGTCTGACACAAAAGAAAAATTTTTGACAGTCTGAAGCGGACTCAGCGGTTTACAGGGGATTTTCGGGGTGTTATAATGAAGATGAAATATTTACAGTAAGAAGGTATCACCTATGAAACGTACAAAATCGATCCAAAACCTTGTCCTTGCGGCCTTGTTTCTTGCCCTTGGTTTGATGCTGCCTTTCCTTACCGGACAAATTCCGGAAATCGGCAGTATGCTTCTCCCTATGCACCTTCCGATTCTGCTCTGCGGCTTGATCTGCGGATGGAAATACGGCCTGGCAGTGGGTTTCATCGTGCCTCTCCTGCGCTCCTTCCTGTTCACTATGCCCCCTATGTATCCGGCAGCTGTCGCAATGGCTTTTGAACTGGCCGCATACGGCTGCATCGTCGGTTTCCTGTATGGACATTCCCGTTGGAAATGCGTGAAAGCGGTTTACCGCAGCATGATCCCCGCTATGATCGGCGGACGCGCGATCTGGGGTGTGGCCATGGTTATCCTTCTGGGGGTTCGGGGCGGTTCCTTTACTCTGGCTGCCTTCTTATCCGGTGCCTTTTTGAATGCGATCCCGGGTATCATCCTCCAGCTGGTGCTGATCCCTGTGCTGATGGTAGCCCTCGGCAAAGCCAAAATGATCCCCTTTGGCGAAAACAAAGAAGTAAAAACCGCGGAATAATACAAACAAAAAAGAAAAAGAACGGCAGCGTATGCTGCCGTTCTTTTTTCTTATTTGGTATAAATCTCAATGGCGTCCCGCAGAAAACGGGCGCTTCCTTGGCCCAGACGGCTGTCGTAGTAATCGGTAAAACGGGGATCTGCCACATACATATCCCCCATGCCCCGATGGGCCTGTTTGGAATACAATCCATCCTTCCAAAACATACACAGCCATTGGCGATGCAGGTCTGCCGCTTTCTGGGCAGTGTCACAGGAAGGGTCTCCGTCTTCCATGGCCTGTGCCAGCAGCTGGAGGATCTCCTCCGACAGGTCCTGTTGCTTCTGCCACTGTTCCGGACTCATTCCGGCCACTTTTCGGTTGGATTCCTCCAAAGCCTCTCTGCCGTAGCGATCCGCTACCTCCTGACCGTAACGGTCATTGTTCTGCTGAATCAATTCCCGCTTAAAACCTTCAAATTTTTCCTTGTCGGACATAATGATTTCTCCTTTCAAAGAGCGCAGGGTCTGTTTTACGTTTTTAATCAGCAGTCCCAGCTCCTCTTGTTGCTGTAATAAGGCGGAAAGATGCTTCTCCAGCGAGCGTTGGCGGTCAAAATCCGGTGCGTCCAAAATCTCTTTGATGTTCTCCAGACTTAGGCCCAGACGCCGATAGAACAGGATCTGCTGCAAACGGTCTACCTGCTTGGACTGATATAGGCGATAGCCGTTTTCCCGGTTTTTTTCCGGTTTCAACAGGCCGATTTGGTCGTAGTAGCGTAAAGTCCGGGGGCTGACGCCCGATAACTCTGCCAGTTCTTTCACTTTGTAGTCCATCTTATCCCCTCCAGCATCAGAATAAACCATGACGCTCCGTCAAGGTCAAGGGTTTTTTCATATTTATTCTACGGATTTCATGGATTCTACCATATTGATTTTTTTCAGTTTGAAATGAATGATAAGATTGATCAGCAGCGCAAAGATCACTGTGAGAACCGCGGAATAAAGAAATACGGTGAGGGGCATATCCGGTGCGAACATCAGATTCTCCGCCTCAACCACCATCAAAGCGAACTGCTCCAGTATCGTCCCCAGTATCAGCCCCAATAGGATACCCAAACCAGTGGAAATGTTATTCTCCCGGTAAATATAAGCGGAAACCTCCTGGTCGTAAAAGCCCAGCACCTTAATGGTAGCCAGTTCCCTGACCCGCTCATTGATGTTGATATTGGCCAGATTGTAGAGAACGATAACTGCCAGCAAGCCTGCGGAAGCAATCAAGACCCAAACAATGATATCCAAACTGTTTACCATATCCATAAAGCGTTCATTTCCGGCGCTGGCGTAGGAAATTCCCAATATGCTTTCACTTTGCAGCAGCTCTTTGGACAACTGGCTCTCCTGTGATGGATCGCTCATATCAAAGAGTACGGTGTTAAAGTCCGCTTTTTGTCCAAAAACAGCTTCGTAGGTGGATGACAACATATAAACATAGTTGAGGGTATAATTTTCCGTAATGCCACCAATAAGTGCTTCTCCGCCCAGTTCTTCATCACTGAGAGTGACACGATCTCCCACTGACCAACCCATCACCTTTGCCAATTTCTCGTTAACGATCAGTTTTCCTTCCTCCAAAAGCAAAGGTTCATGGCTGATTCGCTCCCGAAGAACAATATAATCCTCCAAAGTCTCTGTGCTTTCAGGAACAACCAGGTAAGCTTCCAGCTCCTTTGTTCCGTTGGATACGGAGATTGTGTCCTGTACAGCCATCAAAGCATCCTCAATTCGCTCATTGGCCAGAATTTGGTCATAAAGCTCCTCTTTTTCCTGGATGGAGCCATCATCCAGAGCCACGATGCCATCGTAACAGAAGATCTCCCCATACTGACGGGTCACAATAGCGCCAATGGCGTGTTTAATGCCGAAGCCCGCCACCATGAGAGCGGTGCAGCCCGCTACACCAATAATAGTCATAAATGCCCGCCGCTTATAGCGAAACACATTCCGAAGCGTCACCTTATAGGTAAAGCTGAAACGCCGCCACAGCCAGGGGATCCGCTCCAGCAGCACTCGTTTGCCCGCTTTTGGCGCTTTCGGGCGCATCAGTTGGGCGGGGCAGGACTGCAGTTCCTTCCGGCAGGAAAGCCATGCCGCCGCCGCTGTACAGAAAACAGCTGCCGCTGTGCAGATAAGGGCATAATCCCAACGGAATGGTGTCATCGGGTCTGGTATGGTATACATAGTACGGTAAACGCCGATGATAATTTGCGGGAAGAGCTGGAATCCTACGCTCAAGCCCAAAATACTGCCCAAAAGGCTGGCGCTGACCGCATAGATCAGATACTTGGACACAATGGCGCCCTTGCCATAGCCCAAGGCTTTCATGGTACCGATCTGGGTGCGCTCCTCCTCCACCATTCGGCTCATGGTGGTCAGGCAAACCAGAGCGGCCACTAAGATAAAGAATACAGGGAATACAGCGGCAATGGCGTCCACCTTCATCATATCGTCCCGGAAGGAGGCGTAACCACCAAAGTCTTCCCGGTCCCAGATATACCATTCCGGCATTTCCAGTTCAGAAAGTTCCTTCTCCGCATCGGCAATTTTCTCTTTGGCATCGGCGATTTCCCTGTTGCTTTCCTCCTCGCCTTCTGCCAAATCAATTTTGGCCTGTTCCAGCTCCGCTTTGCCATCATCAATTTTTAAGCGGGCATCGTAAAGCTCCTGCTCCGCCTTGGCTTTTTCCTCATAGAATTCTTCCCAGCCATCCGCAAGCTCTTGCCGACCTTCCTCCAGCTCTTTTTCTCCTTTTTCCAACTCCCGCTCGCCTTTTTTCAGCTGACTGCGGGCTTCCTCCAGCTGCCGTTGCGCAGCCATAAGCTCTTTCTCTGCCGCGGCCAGTTGCTCTCTGCCCTGGGAAATACCAGCTTCCAGTTGAGACAGACCTTCCTGCATCTGGGAGAGCCCCGACTCCGCTTGAGCAAGCTGTCCCTGAAGCTCCGCGATCTGCTCCTGGCTTAAACCTTCCTGGGCAAGCTGTGCATTGAGATAAGCGATGACTGCTTCTGTCTGCGAAATCTGCTGCCGCAGCTCCTCCGCCTGCTGCTCATAAGCAGCCAGCGTGGTTTCTGCTTCCACTTTCTGGCTTTCAAAGGCCTCCTGACCGGCTTCAAATTCCTCTAAACCAGCATAGTACTCATCCCAGCCGTCATAAAGCTCATCCCAGCCCTCTTCGATTTCTTTTTCGCCTTTTTTCAGCTTTTCCTCGGCGTCTTTCAGCTCCTGTTCGCCGTCGGCGATCTCTTTCTGAAAAGTTTCCAGGCCATCCTGATACTCTTGTTCCGCATCCCTCAGCTTCTGTTCCGCGTCGGCGATCTTCTGTCTGGCATCGGCCAGCTCCCGCTGTTGCGTCTCGATGCCATCGGCCAACTCCTTCTTGGCATCCTCCAGCTCCTCGTTCGCTTCGTCCATGATCTCATTGTAACGGGCAACGGTACGTTCCTCCGCCACAGCTTCCAAACGAACACGGTCATTTTTGATCAGATCCTCATATTCATCGTCAAAGGGAGACAGATCTTCCTGTTTATCCACAAGCAGATGGACATCTGTGTAAACCTCATAGGTAAAATGCTCTTCCGGGATCATCACAAAAGTATCCACGACGCCATCACCGATGCTGCTGCTGCCTCGATCAGTATTGAGATAGTAGGGGGACTCCACAACGCCAACTACGGTATATTCATCGCAGTCCAGCATATCCTCCATTTCCGCATCCTCAGCAGTCCGGAAGCAGATGGTTTGGCCCAGAGCGAATTCCACTGGTGTATTTTTGGTTTTCTCCACCAAACACTCGCCCTTTTTCTCCGGCAGACGTCCCTCCTTCAGCACCGGACGGTTCATACAGGCGGAGTCCGTTTCTTCCTCATTCAGAGGCAGAGAGTAAACCTTTACAATGGTATCCGGGCTGCTTGCCACATCAGCGAAAACCTCCGCCGAATAGGCAGGCATCACGGCGGAAACCCCTTTCAGGTCCTCCAAAGCCTGCAAATCGTTTTCATCGAATCCATAGGTTGATACTAAATGGAAATCAGATAAATTATATTCCTTAAAGTATTCTTTCGTGGTCATCATCATATCCGGTGTACAGGCTTTAATTCCAGCGAAGAAGCCGGAGCCTACCGCCACAATGGCCAAAATTGAGAGGAAACGGCTGCGTGTCTTCCAGATAGAACGAAAGGCCTCCGTAATCAAAGCTTTTTTCATACCATCACCACTCGATCTCTTCTACCGGTATCGGATTTGGATTGGTGCGCATCTCTTCCACCCTGCTGTTTTTCATCCGGATCACCCGATCTGCCATGGGTGTAATGGCCTGATTATGCGTAATCAGCACAACCGTCATCTTGTCCCTGCGGCAGGTGTCCTGCAGCAGCTTCAGGATCTGTTTGCCGGTATTGTAATCCAGCGCGCCGGTAGGCTCATCACACAGAAGCAGCTTCGGACGCTTTGCCAGGGCTCTGGCAATGGAAACCCGCTGCTGCTCACCGCCGGAAAGCTGCGCCGGGAAGTTATTCAGACGTTCCCCCAGACCAACCTGCTTCAATACCTCAACCGCGTCCATTGGATCCTTGCAAATCTGCGCCGCCAGCTCCACATTTTCCTCGGCGGTCAAATTGGGCACCAGATTATAGAACTGGAACACAAAACCGATGTCATGGCGGCGGTATTCCGTCAGTTGTTTGGCGCTATATCGGCTGATATCCCTGCCGTCCACCAGAATGGTTCCTTCGTCACAGCTATCCATACCGCCCAGAATATTCAAAATCGTGGTTTTTCCTGCACCGGAAGAACCCACGATCACGGCGAATTCCCCTTTTTCAATTTCAAAATTCACGCCATTGGAGGCAGTGATGGTTACTTCCCCCATTTGATAGCGTTTATATACCTCTTTCAGTTCCACATAACTCATTGTATTGGTTTGAACCTCCCTAAACAGGATATAATTTTATTATAGTGAAAAATGGCCTTCCGTACAATCCATAAGTGCCCTCACACAAAAAAGTTACAATTCTTCATGTAAAAAAGGCAGAGCCGAAGCTCTGCCTTTTGCTTGTGTTGGATTAGCGTCCCGGATAGGTATAGCCGATATACTGGCGGGCATCCTTATAGGAGCCGTTGATAATGATCTCAAAGTGACAGTGGTTGCCGGTAGAATTACCGGTACTGCCCACAGAGGAAATCAGCTGGCCCTGCTGGACATACTGACCAACCACTACATGGAGCGCGCTGTTATGACCGTACAGGGTACGGACGCCGCTGCCGTGGTCGATAATGACAACATAACCGTAACCACGCTGCCAGCCGGAGTAGATAACCGTACCTGCTGCGGAGGCCCGGACTGCCGTACCGGCTTTTGCCGCAATATCGGTACCGGTATGACCGTAGTAGCCCCAAATCGGGCAAGAGATATAACCGCCGTCAACCGGCCAGATAAAGCCGCCTACGTTGCCGCCCGAAACATTGTTCAGATACTGGGCAGGCATCAGCGTACCCACTTCCAAAACCGCATTCACCGGTTCTTTGACCACATTCCGCTCAACAACCGTACGTTCCACTTCAAAGCCGTCCACATAGGTAACTTCATAAACAACTTCCTCTACACCGGTCTGACCATTTTGTTTGATCTTGGTGTAGCCTTTTTCGAAGTTGTTATTGAGGACCTGTTCTGTTTTGAAGTTCAAGGTATTCTCCTCGGTAACAGTCTGGACCACCTTCTGTTCCAGCAGCGGAACCGCCGACTGGATCAGCAGGGAATCGCCAGGAAGGAAGCGTTTTACGACTTCCTCATTGTTGCGCAGGAGCGTATCCAAAGGAACATCATACTCATTGGCAATATCATAGGGCGTATCGCCCGGTTTAATGATATAGGTTCTGGCTGCGGCGACCTCTTTGGTCAGTTCCGCAGAAATATTGGAGAGATCCACAATGGAGGACACCGGATACAAAGCTTTATCCACTTTAACATTCTGAACAAAGCTTACTTTCGCGTCCTCTCCGGCTGTTTCTCTCGTTTCATCCAACATATCCTTGAGCGCAAGGATCAGCCCTTCCCCGTCCGTGGTAGCACCGATGAATTTTCCGTCAACATAAAGGCCGGAGGCCTCCTGAATTTCATTACCGGAAATCTCAATGATGCGGTCGGTCAGCTCGTCTACGGTAGAAAGCTGGTCTTCATCCACAACCTGCAGGGTGTACTGCGGGATATAATCGTCTGGGAATTCATAATCCCCACTGACAATACGGTCCTGAACATGTTTTTCAGCGGTAAAGAACTCGGACTCGTTGCGGATATAACCAATTTGTTCCCCGTTGTATTCCACACTGAGGGCAAAGGTCAAACTGTCATAGTGCTGGAAGGTCAGCGCAAAAGCGATACATCCAGCCACCGGAAGCAGGTAATTGACAACATGGCCCACAAATTTAAAGGTGCGCAGCGTATCAAACAGAGCATCCTTAAAAGCCTCCATATTGCGGGCGGCACAGGCTTTTTTCAGATTGGAAATATCATTTTTCCAGTTATTGATCAAATTATGGAAAGGATAAACCCAGCTATGGTTTACCATTTCCCTTTTCTTTTCAACAACAAAATCGCCGAAGCATACGATATTGCGCTTTGCAAACCAGTAGCACTGATTTGACGCTCTTTTGATTCGTTTTGCAGCATGTTTGCTGTATCGGATAACTTTGCTGCCAATATAATATAACGTATTGTAAATTACCAGTTTTAATTCTTCCAGATTTCGTTTATGTTCGCTGTTGACAGTCTGCTGATCCTGTTCTGTCTGGTTGCGATCCATGGGCATCCTCACCTTTCTTTCCGAATTTCCGGAACCAGTTTTCCGGTCAAATGCACAAGTTATACAAGGGCATACTAAGACCCTTATGGTCATATTATACTGATTTCAAGCCCTAATGGCAAGAAAAGTTACAAAATTGATACCGTTAGAAGGCTATCCCTCTACTTTTTCCTTCCATTCGACCGTTTTTTTCTGCTAAAATCCATAATAAATGTAACTCATGTTTCAGCTATGCTCTTTACATTGGAACGCAAAGTGCTATAATATCTGCTGGGCAGTCGGTCTTTCCCACCGCTTGCCTCAAAGCATAATCCTTTACCTTTAAAATAACATAAAACCAGAAGAAAGTACGGTGATTTTTGGATGAAACAAGCTGTGATCTTTGATTTGGATGGTACGCTGACGGATACGGTCGGTTCTATTGCGGAGGCGGGCAACCGGCTTCTGGCGCTCCGCGACTATAAGCCTCAGCCGGTGGATGCCTACCGCTATTTTGCCGGTGATGGAGCAAAAACGTTGGTTCTTCGTCTTTTAACCGCGGCAGGAGATCCCCATCCAGAATGTTCCCTGCCCGAAGCACTAAAGCAGTACATGGATATTTTTTCAGAAACCTGCACACATAATGTTGCTCCTTTTGCCGGGATCCCGGAGCTTCTGCGGGAACTGTCTGACCGGGGTGTTCGAACGGCGGTCCTTTCCAACAAGCCTCATCCCATGACGCTGGACGTGGTACATACCTTCTTTGGCCCCGATGTATTTACCGTTATACAGGGACAAACCGCCCAGATCCCTCCAAAACCGGATCAAACCGGCGTTCAACACATCCTTCAGAAACTGAACCTGAGCGCCGCGGATTGTCTCTACGTTGGAGATACCAATGTTGATATGGATACCGGACGAAACGCCGGTATTGATACGGTGGGTGTTCTCTGGGGCTTCCGGGATGAAGCAGAGCTTCGCGCTCACCACGCAACCTATATCGTTTCCCAGCCTCTTGCTATATTGGATCTTCTGTAACTTTTTCCTGCTCGTGGGAGAAGGTCTCATTTATTGTTTTTTTGCTCAAATAAAGCTTAATGCATTTCAAATATTTTAGCCAATCTGCCAATCGGCGGCAGATTGGCTTTTTTTGGCGACTTTGGATAAAAGGTTTTTTACTACTCAATTTTCAATCAGTGATTTGCACAAAATTTTACGGAAAATCAGAGGGTATCCCTTAAAAATCGCCTGTTTACGCCATTTTTACTCCCGCTTGACACCTTCATCCTCAATGAATATAATGACTACAACCCCAGTAGAATATGGTTGCATGGTCTCTCAGCATGCAAATCGCTACAAAAAGGAGAAAGTTATGCACAACTTGTATCATAAGCTGCTGACAGCATGGCGCTTCCTGACAAGCCGCGCTTTCGCTGCAAGCTTCCTCTTTACTGCAATGGCAGTAATGATGATCAGCATGGCATCGCTTATCAACACCATTTGTATCAATGACGAAGGGAAAACCCTCATGCTCCGCACCACTGAACAAGATCCTTACACCTTGCTGGAGGAAAACGGCATCGTTACCCTATCTACCGATGTGGTTCGCTTTACCGGCATTGAGGGCGGCTACGGTGAGATCAATATCACCCGCTCCTTCCCTGTCACTGTTACCGCGGACAACCATACACAAACCCTGTATGTTACCCATGGCACCGTTCAGGATGTTTTGAGCCAGCTGGACATTGAATATGACAGCAATGACCTGCTGACCCCGGACCCTGAAAAAACACTGGAAGAAAATGAAGAGATCGTTCTGCAGCGGGTGGATTATGTAACCCGCAGCGAGGAAATCGTGATTCCTTACGAAGTGGAAACCAAGCCCAGTCCTTTGCTTCAAAATGGACGAACCATTACATTGCAGTCTGGTTCTGACGGTACCAAAGTCCTTTCCTACATGCAGCGCACTGTGGACGGACAAGTGGAGGAAGAAGAACTGGTGGGCGAAGCGGTAACAAAAGCCCCGGTGACACAGAAACTTTTGGTTGGCGCCAATGTTCCTGTCTCTCCTCTGGATTTTGATGTTGAAACCGACGCCAACGGTGTTCCCCTTTCCTACAGCCGGGTACTTACCGACCAGGTTGCTACCGGCTACAATATGCGGCGCAGCAATGTTCGGGGCGCCAGCGGCCAAAAGCTCTCCGCCGGATATGTGGCGGTTCGGGCTGATGAGATCCCTTACGGCACTCGTCTGTATATCGCCAGTGCGGATGGCAGCTTTGTTTATGGATATGCCATTGCCGCTGATACCGGAACCGGATTGGTCCAAGGCGCCGTTGACGTAGACCTTTATTATGATACCTATATAGAAAGCTGCTTAAACGGCCGTCAGCTGGTCAATATCTATATTCTGGATTAAAAATATTTTTTTGCCGAAGGCCTTTGTGGCCTTCGGCCTTTTTTGTGTATATTTCAGTATATTTTTATGAAAAATGCACATAAAATCCTGAATAAAGTTGATGGAATAAGCGATTTTGAAGGGCAAACATTGACAATAGTCTCCGAAAGCCATAAACTATTAGTTAGACACTTAACTATCACAAGCAGGAGGTGTGATTCCGTCATCAGGGGATGACGGGGAAAGTATGAATACAGACGCAAATGTTATGGAAATCGGGCCAAAAATGGCCCTGGACTTTGTGGAAGCTGGTGACGGCGGCGAACACAGCTTCGGCATGGACGAAAAATTCAGTAAAACACTGCCGGAAGGCGTCTCCAGCAGATTGGTCTATTCCGATATTGTCCGCATTGCATGGCCTTCCTTTGTAGAATTGATCCTGACGCAGCTGGCATCCATGGTGGACCTGATTATGGTCGGCCAGCTAGGTCCCTGGGCATTGTCAGCAGTGGGTTTGACAACCCAGCCAAAATTCCTGATGATGACCATGTTTATGGCAATGAATGTGGGCGCTACCGCAATGGTTGCCCGCTACAAAGGCGCCAATGACCCGGAAAAAGCCAATGGTATTCTCCGGCAGGCTCTGCTTTTGACCTTTGTTTTGTCCACTGTTTCTTCCATTATCGGCTACCTGTTCTCTGAGCCTCTGATTGCCTTCATGGGCGCAGCCGACGCTCAAACTTTGGAGGGTGGCACCATTTATCTCCAAATTCAGTTCCTGGGCTTCGTCTTCATGGCGCTTACCACTACGGTTACCGCTACTTTGCGAGGCGTGGGGGACTCCCGTACGGCAATGATCTACAACCTGATCGCCAACGGCGTCAATGTGGTCTTCAATTACCTGCTGATCTACGGTCACTTTGGTTTCCCGGAAATGGGCATCGCCGGTGCTTCTCTGGCTACTGTCATCGGCCAGTGTGTCGCCTTTGTGCTTGCTTTCGCTGCTATCATGGGCAACCGCTCTTACCTTCACCTCAGCTTTCGGGAGAGCTTTCGTCCGAACTGGGATGCCCTCGGCAGTATTTTTAAAATCGGTCTGCCTGCTATGCTGGAGCAATTAATCATGCGCTGCGGCCTGATCATCTACTCCAAAACCGTTGCCGGACTTGGTACCATCGCCTTTGCAACCCATCAGGTCTGCATGAACATCCAATCCCTGTCCTTTATGAACGGCAATGCCTTCGCGGTATCAGCCACCTCGCTTATGGGACAAAGTCTGGGTAAAAAACGACCGGATATGGCTCAAGCTTACTGCAGCCGGACTCAGCGGGTCGGTATGCTGGTATCCTTCCTGATCGCTATTGTCCTCTTCTTCTGGGGAGGCCATATCGTAGCGCTATACAACGATGACCCGCAAATTGTAGCGCAGGGTGCTGTGATTATGAAAATGATGGCGCTAATCCAGCCTTTCCAGTCCTCTCAGTTTATTATTGCCGGTGCACTCCGTGGCGCAGGCGACACCAAGGCTACTGCCGTCATTACCTTCATTACTGTTCTGCTGGTTCGACCGGCCTTTGCCATTTTCAGTATCAATGTTTTGAACTGGGGATTGATGGGTGCATGGGTCGCTATGATTCTGGACCAGTTGATCCGAAGCGCTCTTGTATTGGCCCGCTTCAATTCCGGTAAATGGAAAATCAACGGAATGCGAATCAAACATTAACACCCCTCTCGTAAGCGCTAAAAATCCCCCTGATGAAAACACATCAGGGGGATTTTATTTTTTTCTATTGAGAGTTTTTCTTATTTCTCATCGTACAGATGACACGCCACATAATGACCTGCTTCCACTTCCTTCAGCTCCGGTTTCAAATCAAAGCACTGGCTCATGCAGTATTTGCAGCGTCCGCTGAAGCGGCAGCCAGCCGGAGGGTTCACCGGACTGGGTACATCCCCGGTGAGCATGATTTTTTTCCGTTCCCGGGAGGCTTTTGGATCCGCAATCGGTACCGCGGACAACAATGCCTGTGTATAGGGGTGGAGAGGCTTCCGGTAAAGGTCGGAGGAGCCGGAAAGTTCCACCATGTTTCCCAGATACATAACACCAATACGGTCAGAGATATGCTTTACCATAGACAGGTCATGGGCAATAAACAACATAGTCAGATGTTTTTCCTTCTGCAGCTTCATCAGCAGGTTGATGATCTGTGCTTGAATAGAAACATCCAGCGCCGAAATCGGCTCGTCGCAGAAGAGGAACTCCGGGTCAACTGCCAGCGCGCGGGCAATACCGATGCGCTGACGCTGGCCGCCGGAGAACTCATGGACGTTGCGCATAGCATGTTCGGCGTTTAAACCCACCATATCCAGCAGTTCCAGCACCATATGTTCTTCCTCTGCCTTATCTTTCGCCAGTTTATGGATGCGGATACCCTCCGCTACAATGTCGTACACCTTCTGATGCGGGTCCAGAGAAGCATAAGGGTCCTGGAAAATCATCTGGACTTTACCGCTGAAGTCAAAGCGCTCCTTTTTGGACAGGGTGTGAACATCCTTGCCTTGGAACTTCACTTCACCGCCGGTTTTCTCCAGCATACCGATACAGGTTTTGCCGCAGGTGGTCTTGCCGCAGCCGGACTCACCCACAATCCCCAGGGTTTCTCCTTTATAAATATCGAAGGAAACGTCATCCACCGCTTTCAGCAGGCGTTTTCTGCCTGCGTTATAGTATTTGCACAGGTGTTTTACTTCCAGTTCGACAGGTCTGTTACTCATGATCAACACCTCCGGTTTGGAATGGTACGCCGCTGACATCTGCACGAGGGTCCGTCAGCCAACAGGAAACCTCATGACCGTTGCCCAAATCCAGGACCTCCGGAGTCTGTTCCGCGCAGATGTTCATGGCGTACGGACAGCGGCTGCAGAAAGCACAGCCTTTCGGCGGATGGATCATGTCCGGGATGGTTCCCTCGATTGTCACCAGTTCTTCTTTGCTGTCCAGATCCAGTCGAGGCACAGAATTCATCAGTGCCCAGGTATATGGATGACGAGGATGATAGAAAATGTCCTCATTACTGCCCTTTTCCACGATTTTTCCCGCATACATTACTACAATGTCATCGCAGATATCAGCCACAACACCCAAATCATGGGTGATCATAATAATAGCCATACCCAGCTTTTTCTGCAAATCCTTCATCAGCTCTAAAATCTGAGCCTGGATGGTCACGTCCAGCGCGGTGGTTGGCTCATCGGCAATCAACAGGGTAGGATGGGTAATCAGAGCGGTGGCGATCATTACCCGCTGACGCATACCGCCGGAAAGTTCATGGGGATATTTGTTCAAACAGCTTTCCGCATCCGGTATCCCTACCATATCCAGCATTTCCTTGGCTTTTTTCCGCAATTCTCCTTTGGAAAGGCCTTCTTCATTGTGATTCTCCAGGTTTTCCATGATCTGTTTTCCCACCATCATAGTGGGGTTCAGAGATACCAGAGCATCCTGGAAGATCATAGAGCACTCTTTGCCCCGGAAAGCATTCCATTCCTTTGGGTTAAAGTCCAGAATATTCTTGCCATTATAAATGATCTGGCTACCCTCTTTAATCACACCGGGTTTTTCGATCAGTCCCATCAGGGATTTGGACGTTACCGACTTGCCGCAGCCGGACTCTCCCACAAGAGCGGTGGTTTTTCCTTTTTCGATGGAGAATGAGATGTCCCGAACAGATTGTACCTCACCGGCATAGGTAAAATAAGAAACGGAAAGGTTTTTGATTTCAACAAGTGTATTCATGATTTCCTCCTTATTTTACAATTTTCGGTTCCAGGGCGCTGCGGAGCACGTCGCCCAAAATGTTGAAGCTGAGGACGGTAAGCAGGATCAGAAGACCTGGATAAACCGCCATCATCGGCTTATCCAAAATATAACTCTGCGCACCCTGCAGCATGCTGCCCCAGGAAGCGTGGGGGATCGATATGCCCAAGCCTAAAAAGCTGAGGGAGGATTCGGTGAGAATTGCGCTGGCTACGCCCAGGCTGGCCGCTACAATAACCGGACCCAGAATGTTGGGCAGAATATGTTTTACCGCGATCAGTACACTGCTTGCACCCAGATTCTTGGAGGCGATTACATAATCTCTTTCTTTCAGCGACATGGTTTCAGCACGGGTAATACGGGCCACGGATGCCCAGGAGAAGAGACTCAATACCAAAATCAAAGTCGTCATACCCGGTTTCAGAAAAGAGTTCAGGACAACCATCAGCAGCATGGATGGCAAAGCCAGAAAAATATCCGTAAAGCGCATCAGCAGCATATCCAGCTTCCCGCCAATATAACCGGAAAAAATACCGATCGTCGTACCAATGCAGATGGTTACAAACATGGCGGAAAAGCCAACCAGCAGCGAAACGCGTCCGCCATAAAGGGCTCGGGTGAAATAGTCCCGGCCATATTCATCGGTTCCAAACGGATGCTGCAGAGAAGGTGCCAAAAACTTATTGGCGATATCCAGTTTGTTGGGATCATAGGGGCTCAGCGGAGCCAAAAGACAGGCTATGATGATAACTGCTAAAAAAATGCAGGCAAATACCGCCATTGGGTTGGATTTGATTTCTTTCTTTACATCTTTCCAGATGCTTCGATGATAAACAACCCCTAAATCCTTCTGCTTTTTCTCCATACGCTGGAAGGATTTTTCGTTCAGTACAAGATTATTTTCCATTAGCTACGTCAATCCCCCTTTTAATTCTTGGATCAGCGAAGGAGTATAGAATATCGGCTACAAAGTTACCCATAACCAGAATAAAGCCGGAAAGCATGATGTAGGCCATAATAATCGTATAATCCCGTTTGCCGATGGCCTCCATGGCAAAGCTGCCGATGCCCGGCCAGCCGAACACGCTTTCAATAATAAAGGAACCGCAGACCAGAGAAGCCATATTCATACCAACAATCGTAATGATGGGCAATAAAGTATTTTTCAGAACATGTTTGAAGAGGATCTTAACCGGCGATGTACCCTTTGCTTTCGCCGCAAGAACATATTCCTCGCTGAGTTGGCCAATGGTATTGGCCCGGACGTAGCGGACTTTGGAGGCCATAGAGCTGAGAGCCATGGTCATGACCGGCATGATCATATGCATCAGCGTATCAATGGGCGTATTCACTCCAACCGAATGCATACCGGAGGATGGCAGAAGGTGCAATGTAGCGGTGAAAAGGATGATCATCAGCATGCCGAAGTAGAAAGATGGGATGGACATGCCAAAATAGGCGAAACCGCTGATGGCATTGTCGATCCAGGTATTCTTTTTGTAGCCCGCAATCAACCCTAAGGGGATGGAAAGGGCCAGCGACACCGCCAGCGAGGTTCCCATCAGCAGAATGGTGGAAGGAAGCCGCTTGGTCAGCATGGGCATAACCGGTGTTTTATAGGAGAGAGACACGCCAAAATTACCTTTCAGCGCCTCCCCCAGCCAGGCCAGATACTGTTCCGGCATACTTTTGTCCAGACCCAGCTTTTCGATAACAATGGCCTTCTCTTCCTCGGTCATATCTTCCGTAATATACATGGATGAGATATCGCCGGGGGCCAAATCAATGATCGCAAAGGAGAAAAAGGAGATCAGCAGCATTACAATGGCAACCTGACCCGCTTTTTTTAAACAATATTTAAGCATTGGTTCTTCCTTTCTATGAAAAAAGCCGCCCTTTTTCAAGGGCAGCTTTTCAATCGTTGGTCAACAGCTTAACCGTTAACGGAAATGCCCAGGTAGTCAATGAACTCTGGAACAATTGGACTGCAATCCAGACCGGTTACATATTTCTGAGAAACCATAACATAGTTGGTGTAAGTCAGCGGGTAGATACGGTGCTGAGCAAGAGCCAACTCAATCACTTCGTCAGCCAGTTTCTGTGCTTCTGCTTTATCGGTAGTGGTATTTACTTTAGCCGCCAGCTCACCGCAGACATCGGTCAAGCCCCAAGCGTTGGAAGACTGATTCAGATAGGAGTAAGCCTGATTCAGAGTAGAACCTCTCATGGAGTCCCAACCGTTGGTGCCCAGATCCCAAGTTTTTTCCTGGCCATTCATGCCATAAGAAGAAGCGGCGAAGAATCTTGGGAAGAAGGAAGAGGAATCCATGCCTTCGATGTTCAGGGTAACACCGATCTGTGCCAGCTGCTGCTGAAGAACAACCGCTACAGCTTCCATGTTTGCACGGTCTTTGTTATAGATGTAGGTCAGGGTCATGCCTTCCAGACCGGAAGATTTCGCCAGCTCTTTTGCCTTTTCCAGATCGTAAACATAGTCCGGTGTTTCCGGATTGTACAGGCTGATGTCCGGAGTCAGCAGAGAATTTGGATTGGTAGCCAGTTTTTCAGAGCCGTAAGCGCCTGCAATAACTTCATCGCCGTTGATCGCATAGAAGAGAGCTTCGCGCTGTTCATCATTCAGGTTCGCTGGACCAAATGGGTTTACCTGCAGGTAGTTCAGACGAGCTTCCGACATGGAGAAGATATTGTATTTGTCAGACTGAGCCTCATATTTTTCCAGCTCATCAATGGTAGTGATACGCATATAGTCGATCTCACCATTTTCAAAAGCGATGGCTCTGGTGGAACCGGAGCCGATTACTTTCATAACAACTTTCTTAACAGATGGAGTACCTCTGTAGTAGTCATCTCTTGCAGTGCAAACAAAGCTGTCCTCATTGATCTCGGTTACAGTATAGGCGCCGGAGGTCACAAAGCCCGGTTTATTGTAGTATTCGGTGGAGTTGATCAGCGCTTCCGGATCACCGTTGAAGACATGGTTTGGGTAAACCGTCATGCCAGACAGGGTAACGATCTCATAGTTGTATGGCTGAGGCAGAATAAATTCAACGGTCTTGTCATCAATGATATTAATTGTACCTTCTACGCCATTGACCCGGCAGTATCTGTTGTAGCCGTATTTATGGATCGAGTAGTCAACACAGAACTGAATATCTTTGGTTGTGATTGGAGTACCATCAGACCAGTTTGCGTCATCACGAATATGGATCTTGTAAGTCAGGCCATCTTCAGAAATTTCCAGGCTGTCTGCCAAGTAGTAGTCGATACCACCTTCATTGTTTTCAATGAAAAGTTTATCATACAGCGGACGGGTCATAGAGGTGTAGTCATCAGAACCACCGGTATGTGGAGCAAGCGTATCTGGCATATAGCTGATGGCTACCGTAAAAGTATCTCTTACTTCTGGAGTGGTTTCTGCTGGGGTGGTTTCTGCTGGGGTGGTTGTTTCCGTTTTCTGCTCGGTGCTGGTTTCGTTTTTCTGTTCCGTGCTGGAATTGCATGCTGTCACAGACAGAGCCATCGCAGCAGCAAGAAACAATGCCATGATTCTTTTCTGCATAAAGATTCTCCTTTTTTTATTGTCCCGGTATCTCCCGGATGAAGATACCCATTGTGCATAATTTTGTCGACCATCAACAAAATTCGGCATGTTTATGCCTTTCTTGCACAATTTCAAGAATACTTTACCTCATGAAAATCTTTTTAGCAAATAGTTTTATTATATGACAAAAAACACTGTCATTGAGTTTTTCTATAGATTTTCGCTTTTAAACAAAAATAAAAATCCTCCGCCGGAAAGCTTTGTGTTATTTTGCATAATCAATCACATTTTGGAATAATTTTATTAGAAACTTGTTTGACAGCTAAACATAAAAACAGCCTCTGCTGATCCATGCAGAGGCTGTTTTTTATCGGATTGCAACGGCATTTTGGAAGCGAACCATGCCTCCATAAGGATAAATTTCAATACCGCTTACGTTTGGAGCAAACAGAATATAAGAAATCTCATAAAACAAAGGGAATACTGCGCAGTCGCTGTACAAAAGTTCCTCTGCCTGCACATACGCAGAGCGGGAAACCGCTTCTTCCGAGGAAACTGAAGCAGTCCGCAGAAGCTCATCATAGGTTTCGCTGGAATATCCCCATTGATTCAGCGCAGAATCGCTGGCAAAACGGGACAAAATATCATAAGGTGTGTTGGCTGAGGAGATAAAGGGCACAATTGCCAGATCATAGTTTCCCTCCGCTACCCTTTTTTCCAGTTCTGCCTGAGGTAATGCTACGATATTAACAAAAGCGGAAAGATTCCGCTGCCACATCTGCTGGAGCATACCGCTGAGGAAGGGGACATTTCCTCCTTCCGGTACCAAAAGCTCCATGCTGTCCAGGGTCAGGCTACCCAGCTCTTCCAGGCCGTTTTTTCGTTCTTCCTGGGCCTCCATTGGAGCATAGAGGTTGGTCTTAACGGAAGTCGACTGAACATAAGATTCTGTAAACAGAGAAATTTCCGGGGCAATCAGGCGATCTGTAAGAACCATATTTTTTGTTAAATAACCGTCCAGCTCCGCCCTGTTGATGGAATGGAAAAAGGAGTGGCGGATCTGTTCATTGGACAACTGGGGATGCTTGGGGTTTACTACCAAGCCCCAAACGGTTCCGATATGCTCCTGACAGCTATAACCAAGGGCTTTGGCGGCCTCCGCCTGCTCAAAAGTCACCGGGCAGCTGTCGGATTTTCCTTCCAGAACCAGGTCATAGAGACTTACCGCCCCTTCCCCATCTTCAGCCGCCTTTTCCCGGCCGATATACAAATACACGCCTGGCGTCTGCACACCATACTCATCATAATACATGGTATTTTTCTTTAAATACAGTTTTTCCTCGTCCCACAGATTCAAAAAGAAGGGGCCGCAGGACGTCACAGAGTTGCGGGTCGTGCCGTATTTTCCCCGCGTTCCCTCGAAAAATTCCTGATTGCAGGGCATCGCGGCGGAATGACAAAGGCTCTCCAGAAAGGAAGAGTCCGGTTGAGACAGTTGAAATTCCAGTGTATAGTCATCAATTGCCCGGACGCCAAGCGCTTCTACCGGTACATCTCCATTTAGAATGGATTGGGCATTTTTCAAGGACAAGTAATACTGGGTGTAAGGGGATGGGGACAGGGCGTTAAAAATGCGGCGGAACGCATACACAAAATCCGCTGCCGTTACCGGAGCTTCCGTTCTCCAGCGGGCATCCTGCCGCAGATAGAAGGTATATACCGTATCATTCTGAGAAATGGTGTAGGATTCCGCCAGAGCGTTGACTACCTCCCCGTTGGGGAGCTGGCGCAGCAGCCCTTCAAACAGATTGTGAATCACCATCTGATCGGTTTCATCTGTTGCAAACTGTGGGTCCAGGTTGCTTACAGAGGACGAAATATCATATCGGATCAATGACGAGGTCTTACCGCAGCCGCAAAGCGTACTCAGCAGCAGACATAGCGTCAGAATGAGCAAAAAAAAGTGTTTCATGCCAAGAACTCCTGAATCGTTTTTCCGTTTTTCATTCTATCACAGCCGTCTGGGCTTTTCAATGAAGAATCCATGAACAAAGGCCCAGGGATCGTGGGAAACAATAGGAAAAAGTGCATATCCCCTGTTTTTTTTCTCATACTAAGCTGGA
This sequence comes from uncultured Clostridia bacterium, assembly GCA_945876435.1. Lineage (GTDB taxonomy): Bacteria > Bacillota > Clostridia > Oscillospirales > Ruminococcaceae > Negativibacillus. The sequence continues at coordinate 16,381 of CAMCOD010000006.1, read as the reverse complement.
AAACGAAAAAAGGAGCGATGCGAATGCGTACCGATTTGGCGGCGGAATGCTTAAAGGACAGCAGCACTCTGCCGGAAGGCGTATATTATGACAGTCAGCCGCTGAAACAGGGCCGGATCTCGGTGGTGGAGATCCACAGCGATGAGGGAGCGCGAAAAATTGGAAAACCCAAAGGGGTATACGTTACGCTGGATACCCCTCCCTTTTGGGAAGAAAACAGCAGCGCAGCGGAAATGGTCGAGGCACTCGCCGCCGGCATCAAAGCGCTGCTTCCGGAAAAAGGGACGATCCTTGTGGTAGGACTGGGCAATCGGGAAATCACACCGGATGCCCTGGGACCATCTGTGGCGGAACAGATTTTGGTGACCCGCCATCTGGCAGACACCTTCCCCGACTTACGGACCGTGGCGGCTATTACCCCCAACGTATTAGGCAAGACCGGTCTGGAGGCCATTGAAACCATCCGAGCGGTCACAGAGGAGGTCCAGCCCGCAGCCCTGATCGTCATTGATGCCATGGCTTCTGCGTCTATAGAACGTCTTGGTACAACTGTACAGATCGCTAATACCGGCATCGTACCTGGTTCCGGCGTTCTTAATTCCAGAAAAGAGCTAAACCAACAAACCTTGGGTATACCAGTTATTGCTGTCGGGATTCCCACTGTCACCGACCTTTCCCAGCTGATCGGACACGAAACAGCAGAACCGATGATGACCACGCCCCGTCAAATCGACCTTTTGATTCAGCGGGGAGCCTCTTTTTTAGCCTCCGGCATCAACCGCGCGCTTCATCCTTCTCTTACGTTGGAGGAACTGCTTCTCCTTCAGGCGTGAGCAGTCCTGCTAAGTATGCTCCTATGGCATCTCCGGCCATTCTGCCGCAGGCTTTCGCCTCCTCCAGCGTATTTCCGTGAGAGCCGACTTCAAAAAGCAGAGAACCATTGGTCAAATGCTGGTTATATTTGCGGTAGGTAACGTAAAGCGGACGGCATAAGCCGGGATACATGGTTTCAATCTGGCTCTGAAGCCTGGCGGCAAAGCGCAGGTTATCCTTCCAGGTAGGGATATTCAGGCTGCCATCATCGTCGCAGCCCGCAATGATCATTAACTGAGCGACTTTTTGACCATTCACAACATTGACCGGTTTCACCAGAGTCTCTTCCCGCTGAATAGCATCCCGATGAATATCCAGCGCAACGCAAATAGACGGATATTTTTCCAAGTAACTTTCGATGGTGGCTGCACTGCGCTCATAGGAGCCATTATAGGAAGGATAGTCATGCTGGGTTGTATCATGGATCACTTGGATGCCCCAGGCTTCGATCGCGGCAGCGATTTCATCTCCCACCGCTACCATATTTTCGCTGTTATCCGTGGATCGCCAGGTATTTCGGGTATCGTAAACATCGCTGTCGTAGGGCTCAAAACTTTCTGTCGCATGAGTATGGTAGAGCAATACCTGTGGTCCTTCACTGGTGATCGGTAGCTCATGCTCCTGTTCCACAATTTCCAAAACCTGCGCGTCGGAAAGGTTGCTGCTGTTTTTGATCAAAATATTATGGTAAGAAGGAAAGCCTGTCTTTGCCTGTCCGCCTAGGGTTTCTTCAACAATGGGACCCTGATATTGTTCCGGAATCGGTTGAGGCGCTTCCGGTGTCGATTCCGAAACAGGTTTTGTGGTGGCAGATGTATCCAAAACCGGAGTTTCCTCCTGAATATTTTGTTCTTCGGAAACCTTTTCCTCCTCAAAAAAATCTACGATTGGTATTTCTTCTGCCTGTTTATCCTGATCCGACAGAATCTGCCCCTTCAGGATGGTCATGGAATGCTGTGGCTGTGTTCCCATAGCCGAGGCAAGCGCCAATGTTTGCAGAGAGGAAAGCAGCACCGGCTTTCCCATAGGCAGCAGCTTTCCACCCAGTAGAAAAAGAAACATGGCAATCAGCAGCCAAAAAGGACGCCGCCGGCCATGTATTTTGCGTTTTTGCATATTGAGACCTCCGCCCTTTGAAATGACCTTTTTCAAAGTTTATGCGGAGAAGAAACAGTCTATTCAGGTAAGGAGGCGTTCCATGAAGCGCTTTGTGTCTATTTTTCGCACCGCGTCGGCCTTTCTGGCTGTATGCCTGATCCTCTGCGGCTGTTTTGGAGCTTTTTTATATTTGGAACGCACCGCAGTCCAGGAGCCGTTGCTGTCTGTTGAACGGGAGGGTCATTTTCTGATGGTGCAGCTGTCCAAGCAGAAATATACCCTGTCTCTTGCTATCCCAGAAAAAATCTGGAAAATCCTTCAACACTACTGGATCCTACTGCCGCCCAAATGGCGTTTACAGACCCAGGGATTCCATTGGCTTTGGCAACAAAAAGACCATTTTTTCTTGGTCTGAAAGCAATCAGCACCGTTCCGTGGCACAAGAAAAAATTCCTCTTGCCCAAGTGGGAAAGAGGAATTTTTTATCTTTCAATCGCTTCAGTCGGTACAGATAACAAAATCACAGCGCTCCGCAATGGAAAATGTGGAGAAATACTGTTCTTCCATGGGAATCCACTCATGGAGAAAACGCTCCAGCATCCTTGGGCCATTCCGCTCCAGAATGCGCTGTGCCTGCCGCTCCGGAGAGCAGGTCAGGAAGGCTTTCAGGTCATAGTCATCCTGATACAGTGGATGCAGACAGTAAGAACCTTCCACGATCAGCAGTTGGCCGGGTTTTACTTCTCTGGAATCCGTGATCGCCCCCACTGCGCAGTCATAAACACCGTAGGAAAAAGGCCGCTTATCTTTCACCGGCAGGATCACTTCCTCATAAAACCGCTCCCGATCCACATTTCCGCCGGGTTCTGCCAGACGTTCCGGTGTTTTTCGTGGGAAAGGAAGGAAGAAATCATCCATGTGGATCACCGAACAGCCATAAATCTCTGCCAACAGCTGGGATAAAGTGCTTTTTCCGCTGGCACAGCGGCCTTCAAGGGCCAAAAAAGTGGGAATATCCTGCTGTAAGCGCCGGTCAATGGCCTCCAGCAAAGGAATAAACCGGGTGAAAGACTGTTTTACCAGTCGGTAGTGAGGATCATAGGCCTGATGATAAGCTTCGCTGTGGCTGACCGGCGCGTAATGACTGTCGCAGAGCTTCCGGATTTCCGCGGCAGCTTCCTCTTCCGGAAACATCCCGCTGTTTTTCCAAAGGGAAAGCTGTTGTTGAAGCTGTTCCAGACTGCCTTGATGATCCTGGGCGGTTTTTATAAACAGTCCATGGATGGTTTCCGGGCGCAGCCGGCAGAGACTGGAATCCAGATTCAGCCGGCACAGCCCATTGCCGATCGGCTCCAGCAAAGGAATATCCCGGCGGGCGAGACCGTTCATTTCATTTATTATATAGGCCGCTTTGGGGCTGCCGGTCTGTCCCAGATGTTTTGGGCCAAGAACCGCCTGATAAATCAGCTTCACACAATCCTGAGCCGTCATCTCCGGATACTCATAACGCTGCTGTTGCAAAAGCGGCAGCAGATCCATAAAAAATCAACCCTTTCCAGTGGTTTTAAAAGGATTCATAGGAGCGAAATACTGAGATCACCTTGCCAAGGATCGTGACCTGATCGGCATAAATCGGCTCCATCGTTGGGTTCTCCGGCTGAAGGCGGAAACGGTGATCCTCTTTGAAAAAGCGTTTTACCGTGGCACTGTCCTCCACCATAGCCACTACGATCTCCCCGTTGGAGGCCACCGGTGTTTTTCGGGCGATAATAATATCATCGGGAAGGATTCCCACTCCGATCATACTCTCACCCTGTACTCTCAAAGCAAAGAGATCCTTTCCGGAATAATTGGTTTTCACCGGGATATAATCCTCAATCTGCTCCACTGCCAGAATCGGCTGTCCAGCAGCCACGGTACCAAGCAGAGGCACCTGTACAGCGCTGTCGCCCCGCAGCTTAATACTGCGGTTTTTGCCGCTTTCTTTTTCCAGATAGCCCTTTTCCTCCAGCATAGAGAGATACTTATGGGCCGTTGAGGTGGATTTATAGCCTAAAGCAGCGCAGATCTCCCGAACGCTGGGAGGCACGCTGGATTGGGAGCGCTGAATAATATATTCCAGAATATCCCGTTCTTTTTGGGACAGAGCCGCTTGATTCTCCGGATGCATGGGATAACTCATAGGAACCTCCTTTTATCGGTTTTTAGGGAAAACGAATGAATGTTCTTGATCTGTTTTTAGTATAACATAGCTTGGGAAAAAGTACAAATGTTTCTTTTCAAGCCTGCCTCTTTTGGTGTATACTTTTCTCATTCATATTGGGTAACAGGAGGCTGTGTGGGGTGAAAGAAATTAAATTAGTCCAGGCGACAGCGGATTATCTGGAAAAAATTGAAGATTATCGCAGGGAACTTCTGCGTTTCGGTCCCGAAGGCGGCTGCCGCTCTCTGCGCCGGGTAGAAAGCGCCAGTGAATGGTTGGACTGAGTGGAGCGTTATGGAAATCTGGAGAGCAACACCCATCATTTTCTCGCTGTGCGGGAAAATGACGGAAAAATCGTCGGCATCCTGCAGTTTCATTGGACCATGAGCCAATGGATGGCGCAATACGCCGGTAATATCGGCTACTCTGTCCGGCCCTCCGAGCGGCGCAAAGGCTATGCTACCGCCATGCTTCATGAGGCTCTTCTCCTGTGCCGGGAAAAAGGAATGGAAAAAGTGCTGGTAGTTTGCCGGGAAGACAACGAAGCCAGTCGAAAGACCATTTTGGCCAATGGCGGCGTTTATGATACCACTGTTACTGTCCCGGAAAGTGGTGATCGCTATGAACGTTATTGGCTCTCCCTGTAATAAAAAAGAAAAACGCTTCGGTTTTTATCCGAAGCGTTTATTTTATTGATAATATTGCAATATGTATCCGATTACAGACTTATAATCCCCTTGTCCAACATGGACTGAGCTGCCAGAAGGATGCCTACCTTGCCGGTTTCGAAGGTCAAGCCGCCTTGCAGCCATACAGCATAAGGCTCTCGCAGAGGAGCGTCAGCAGACAGTTCAATGGAGGCACCGTTGTGGAAAGCTCCTGCCGCCATAATTACCTGACTCTCATAACCAGGCATGTCCCAAGGTTCCGGCGTTACATAGGAGTCCACCGGCGCGCCCTTTTGAACACCTTCGCAGAAAGCGATGAGAGCTTTTGGTTCTTTCAGCTTAATGGCCTGGATGATATCGGCGCGAGGGTCACAGTAACGGGGCGTTACCTCATATTTTAATAGCTCAAACAGGGCGGAAGCGAAGGTGGCTGTTTTCACCGCGGAGGCAACCACCGTGGGAGCAAAGAACAGACCCATAAACAGAGAACGGTTGTTTCCCAATGTGCAGCCGATCTCTTTGCCCACACCAGGAGCAGTCAGACGCTGCGCACAAAGCTCGATCAAATCATGACGGCCGGCAATGTAACCGCCGGTAGGAGCTATGCCGCCGCCGGGATTTTTGATCAATGAACCAACAATCAAATCCGCGCCCACCTGGGTAGGCTCCAGCCGCTCCACAAATTCTCCGTAGCAGTTGTCCACCATAATAATGGCTTCCGGATTGGCTTCCCGAACTTTCTTTACGATCTTTTCGATATCGGCTACAAACAGAGAATCCCGCAGAGAATAGCCCCTGGAACGCTGAATATATGCTACCTTCGCACCGCGGACAGCGGCAGGAATGCTGTTGTAATCCACTTTACCGTCTGCGGTCAACTCCAGCTGACGGTAATGGATGCCAAAATCCTTCAAGGAGCCGCAGCCGGTTTCGCCGTTCAATCCAATTACTCCGTGGAGAGTATCGTAAGGAGTGCCGGTAAGGCAAACCATTTCATCTCCCGGGCGAAGCACGCCGAAAAGCGCTGTGGCGATAGCATGAGTGCCGGACATGAAATTATAACGGATGAGGGCGTCCTCACAGCCGAAAATCTGTGCCAGGACCGCATCCAAAACTTCCCGTCCCCGGTCTCCGTAGCCATAACCGGTGGTAGCCGCAAAGTGAGATTCGCTGACACCGTTCTGAATGAAGGCGGAAAGAACTTTTTCGCTGTTGTACTGGGCGATTTCGTCAATTTCGCGAAAACGCTCGGACGCCATTTTCTGCGCCCGGGAACCCAGAACTTCAAGCTCTTTGTTAATGTTAAAGAAATTATTTTTCATTGATAATTGCTCCAATTATTCAGGTTTTCCTTTGAGCAGACCATACCGTTGCGGAAGGATCTCGAACCCAAGAGGCATATAAAAATCGGTAAGCCTGTCCTCAGCACAGACCAAACAGGGGATCCGCTGCTGCTCTTCGCAGCAGGCGCACAAATGTTGTACCATTAAACGGCCTATTCCTCTGCCCCGCTGTTTTTTGTCGGTAATCACGGTGGAAATCAAGCCGTAAGAGGATTTTTCCCCCAGTTCCAACAGGCCGCAAGCCAAAATTTTATGATTTATTTCAAAAACAAAGGGCAAACACATCCCATTCCGAAAGAGAGGAAACATCTTGGACAGGTATTTTTCCCGATCAAGGGCTTGTTCCTGCTGGATAAAGCGGCAAAGAGCGGTATAATCCTTGCAAATGCTGATGTTTTCCATTTTTACAAACCCTTTTTTTGAAGAGGAGAGGATTTTTTTCTCCTCCAGCGGAAGGCTGAGAGGCAGGTTTTTTAATACCGCTCCATCCCCTTCCAGCTCCAAATTCGGTTCTAAGCGGAGAAAAGCGCAAAGCTCGTCCCTGCTGAAGGGTGTCAGGCACTTAGGCGCACAAAGAGTATAACACCGCCCATAGCGGCAAAGGGCATAACGGGGCTTTCCGCGCCCATCCGTACCCAGCCATGCACTGAAATCCCGCCAGTTATCCCTGTGACTATGCCACAGAGACAGAATGGTTGTCCCAAAAACAGCATCTGTTTGGCAAATGCAGCGGAATTCCGCTTCTCGATGATGATCGGGCAGGCACAGCATTAGTCAGCCAGTTCCTTTACCAAGCAGCCCAGAAGCTGTGTAGTGGCATCAATATCCGAAACCTTCAGCACACTGGATGCGGAGTGAATGTAACGTCCTGGCATGGAAACCGCCATCACTTTTATGCCGGCACCAGTAACCTGGATCACAGAAGAATCGTTGCCGCCGCAGACAGCCCGCTTCACCTGGCAGGGAATATTGTTCTCTTTCGCGATGGCCAGACCTTTGCGGAAAAGAGCTCGGTCATAAATACAGCCGTTGTCCATGAAGGACAGGCAGGGACCCTGGCCCTGGTTCACCACCTGATCCAGCTCGGAAACCCCGTGAACATCAGCGGCTGTGGTACATTCCACCACAATGGCGATGTCCGGCTGTACGGAAAAGGCGGCATTGTCGGCGCCGGACTTTCCACATTCCTCGCAGACCGTGAAGCAGGCAGTAAAATCGTACTCCGCATCCTGCAGAAGAAGCTGGATCAGACAGGCGCAGCCGGCCCGATCGTCCAGAGCCTTTGCCTTAATGCGGCTATTTCCAAATTCTACAAAGTTGGAGAAGAAACAAGCGTGGTCGCCTAACTCAGCAGCCTTCAGAGCGTCCTCTTTATTCTTAGCGCCGATGTCCAAATACATATCGCTGATTTTCAGAGGGGTGTCCTGCTCCTCCTTGCTCTGCATATGAATCGGTTTTGTACCGACAATGGCCGGGATACCGCTTTCCAGGCGGACACGCTTGCCGATAACCACCCGGGAGTCGATACCGCCAACGGTAGAAAAACGCAGAAAACCGTCATCATCCACGCCGGTTACAACAAATCCCACCTCATCCATATGGGCGGAGAGCATAATTTTCTTGGCGGGTGTTTTTTTACCCTTCTTAAAGCAAATCAGATTACCTCGTGCATCTACGGAGCACTGACAATGATCTTTTACCAGAGATTCTATGTAATCCCGAACCTGATCTTCCGCGCCGGACACGCCGTCCAACTCACACAGGTTCTTTACCAGTTCAACAGTTGTCATGATACCCAGTCCTCCTCTTAGCGAATGTACTCTGCGACAAATTCAGCGATAAGTTTTGCGGCATAGTCCAGATCAGCAATGGACAAAACCTCCACTGGCGTGTGCATATTCCGCAGAGGCAAACCGATTACCGCAGTACGAATCCCGCTGCGGCGGTTGACCACGCCGGCTGCATCCGTGCCGGACACACCATTTCCTCCGGTCGGTTCCAGAGAGTACGGGATATTATGCTTTTTTGCGGTGGCGATCAGCTGCTTGGCCATCAGACTGTCCTGAGCGCCGCTGCCGGACAGGGTTGGACCATTACCGATAGGGGCAAATTTCTCCTTGGACATATCCGGAGCGGAGGCAAAGGTCACATCCATAACAATAGCATGAGTGGGATCAATGCCAAAAGCGGCTGTCTGGGCGCCCTGACCGCCAACCTCCTCCATAGAGGAGAGCATCAGAGTAATGGAACAGTCGGTATCCATATTTTTCAGCAGACGGCAGGCCTGGATAAGGGAAACGCAGCAGCAGCGGTCATCCATGGCCTTGCTGGCGGCAAGACCGTTCTTCAGCTGCACCATTTCACCCTCAAAAGTAAGAATCGTTCCCAAAGGGATATGTTTTTCGGTTTCTTCCTTGGAATCAAAGCCGAAATCAATGTAAATCTCATCAAGAGTCGGGTTCTTTTTCTCCCCTTTCTGCAGATGAGGCGGTACAGAGCCTACCACGCCGTAAAAGTCTCCTTCTTCCGTATGGGCAATCACTGGGGAGGACATAATCATTCGCCGATCAATACCGCCAACACGGGCAATTTTAGCAAAACCATTCTTGTCAATTCCAGTAACGATCATACCGATCTCATCAATATGGGCATTGAGCATAATATGCGGCTTGGAAGGATCGGCAACCTTTACTTTACAGATCAGGCTTTTCAGAGTTGAAATACTGGTTTCGCCCAGGTCCTTGACCAATTCCGAAGCGACGGAGAGGACATGCTCCTCCTCACCGGAAACACCGGTAGCCTGAGTCAAGGCGTTAAGCAGTTCCAAAGTTTCCATTCGTTTGATCTCCCTTTCTTTTCTCTTTATTCATCCCTATTTCAGGTTCATTACCAACTGTTTAAAGTGTCTGCCTCTCTCTTCGAAGTCTTTGTACAGATCAAAGCTGGCGGATGCGGGAGACAGAGAAACAATATCATTTTCCATGGCGCAAAGATGAGCGATAGTAACCGCTTCCTCCATGGTTTTTGCCCGGTAAATCTGCAGGCCGCAGTTGCAGGTTTTCACCCGTTTGGTGCCCAGCCGACCCATGGAAGCAGTCACGGCATTCAGCGTTTCCGGAGCAATCGCGGCGGAAATCGCTTCTTCAATTTTTGGAGCAGTATCGCCCATGAGGATCAGAATTTTCACCTTTTCCAGAATCTTCGGCGCCAAAGGCGCATAAGGAATCTGTTTGTCATAGCCGCCGGCGATCAGAATGATCTTCTGCTGGAAAGAATCCAAACCGGCGATCGTTCTTGTGGGACTGGAAGCGATGGAATCGTTATACCATTTTACCCCATTCAGTTCCCGGACAAATTCAATACGGTGTTCCACACCGGAAAAGTTGTTTGCCACTTCTGCCATTGTTTCCACAGAAACTTCCCCCCATGTCGCAGCGAAAGCTGCCAGATAATTTTCTACATTATGGAGACCAGGAATACGGATCTCCTCTTTGGATACGATCGGTGTCACGCAGCCGTTATATTCCATGCACAACATACCGTCATCACGCAGAAATGCCCCATGTTCTACTGGGTGGCGGCGGGAAAAGAAGAGCGCGTCTCCTCTCACTTGCGGCAGGAAGGACATTGTGATCTGATTGTCGATGTTCAGCACTGTACGGGAAAAACCGTTCTGATGCAGTACGATATTGCGTTTGGAATCGATGTATTCCTCCATGGTTTTATGGACGTCCAGATGATTCGGGGCCACATTGGTCACCACAGCGACATCGGGGGAGGAACGCATGGACAAAAGCTGGAAGTTGGACAGTTCGATCACCGCCACATCCTCCTCATTGATGTCATCCAGCATTTGGAATAGAGGATTTCCAATGTTTCCGCCCAGATAAACCTGCTTGCCGGAAGCTCTCAGCAGCTCCGCAATAATGGATGTTGTTGTGGTTTTTCCATCGGAACCGGTGATGCCGTAGGTTTTGCAGGGGCAAAACTGGAAGAACAACTCCAGTTCGCTGGTAACTGACACGCCTGCTTTAATCGCAGCCTGCAGTTCAGGCAGATAATAGTAGACCCCCGGCGTCCGCAAAACAATATCAGAATCGTTGCTCAGGCCTTCCAGATAGTTTTCCCCCAGCTTCAGGGCAACACCCATAGCTTCAAGGGTTTTGCACTCATCCTCACCGATCTGCTGGCGAGTGCGTTTGTCCCGGAGCAGAACAGAGGCTCCTTTGGATAGAAACAATGGAATCAAAGGCCGGTGGGTACGACCCAAACCAATAAGAGAAATACGCTTTCCGCTGAGTGTGCGGTAGAAGTGTTCGAGACGCTGATTCAAAAAAGTCCCTCCAATATATAAAAATAAATAAAAACGCTACCAATTGATTATACCGGATAACATCATCTCGGAAGATATTATACCATAAAATGCGCGACAATAAAGAATTTCTCATAAAAATTCTTTTCTATTTATATCGCCACCTTATTTTTCAGCAAAGATAACAGCAGAGCGGCAAAACAGGATAATCAAAGCCTGAAAACAGGCTTATTTTCAGGCTTTTTTCACTTTTGGGCACGCCTTCGTCAAAATAGACAGCTTTCCACCGACAGGCAGCTCAAAAATCAGCAGAATATGAACTGGAAAGTGAGAATCAAAGAGAAATCAAGAAATATGGAGAGAAAACGAGAGAAAATAGGATGTAAATTAAAAAATCGGCTAAAATAAGCTTGACTTCCCTTTGGACAACGATTATAATAAATCACGTTGGTTTCTCTGTTTTCTCTGCCAAAACGGGAAGAGGAAACAAATCGGCCGGGCAAAGCCTGTGCCCCGGAACACATTATTTTATAGGAGGTAATTCCAGATGTCCACTACTATGCCAAATGAAGCGAATCTGAATCGCAAATGGTATATCATCGACGCTGCTGACAAGCCACTGGGCCGCACTGCTGCTGTAGCTGCTACCCTGCTGCGCGGCAAACACAAACCTGTCTTCGCTCCTCACGCTGATTGCGGTGACCATGTCATCATCATCAACGCTGACAAAGCAATCCTCACCGGTAAAAAACTGGATCAGAAGGTTTACTACCGTCACACCGGCTGGATCGGCGGCCTGAAAGAAGTTAAATACAGAAAACTGATGGCTGAAAAACCAGAGCTGGCTATGCAGCTCGCTGTTAAGGGCATGCTGCCAGACAACACTCTGGGCAGAACCGCTCTGACCCGCTGCCGCATCTTCAAAGGCGACCAGCACACCCATGCCGCTCAGTCTCCAGAAGTTTACGAGTTCTAATTGAAAGGAGGACACACATTATGTACGAAAGCAAACCATATTTCTACGGCACTGGCAGAAGAAAACATTCTGTTTCCCGTGTAAGAGTATATCCAGGTACTGGTAAAGTTACCATCAACGACCGCGATATCGACGATTACTTTGGTCTGGATACCCTGAAAACCATCGTTCGTCAGCCTTTCGCTGTAACCGCTACCGAAGGCAAATTCGACGTTATCTGCACCGTTAAAGGCGGCGGCGTTTCCGGTCAGGCCGGCGCTATCCGTCACGGTATCGCCCGCGCGCTGCTGCAGAACGGCGAAGAAATGCGTCCTCTCCTGAAAAAAGCAGGTCTGCTGACTCGTGACCCACGTATGAAAGAACGTAAAAAGTACGGTCTCAAAGGTGCTCGTCGCGCTCCACAGTTCTCCAAACGTTAATTTTCCGCTTCGGAATTTGTTCAAGAGAATATTCAAAAAGCCACCATCCAAAGATGGTGGCTTTTTTAAAAGTATATTTATTCCACTATTATTGATGAAAAAATTCCACTGAATTGGAGGAATCAAAACATATGCATCTTTGTGCAAATTAAACATATTGAATCAATTATTTCCTCTAATATTATAAATTCTATCCTCTCCTATATTGATTTATTACACTGATTGAGATATAGTTAGATTATCAAATATTTCACATTCTTTTGATGGAGTATGAAATAGGATTTAAGGAGGAAATATTACCATGAACAGATTGAAAGACAAAGTTGCTATCGTAACCGGTTCTACCAGCGGTATCGGTATTGGTATCGCCAGACTGTATGCTGCGGAAGGAGCAAAAGTTGTTATCTGCGGACGCAGAGCAGAAAAAGGCCAGGTTGTTGTAGATACTATCGCAAAAGAGGGCGGAGAAGCTTCCTTCCACTTTATGGACATCACCGATCCATCCAGCATTGAAAAACTTTTCGCAGATACTGCTGAAAAATACGGCAAAATTGATATTCTGGTCAATAATGCTGCAAACGTAGGTCTGAAAGACGGTCGTGTTGACGAACTGACCTTGGAAATGTGGGACGCTGTATTCCAGAGCGACATGCGCGGCACTTTCTATGCTACCAAATGCGTTCTGCCATACCTGCAGAAAAATGAAAACGGCGGTTCCATCATCAATATCGGTTCTATGGCTTCCTGCGGCGGCGACCTTGGCTCCACTGCTTATGCTTGCGCCAAAGCCGGCGTAGATATGCTGACCAAATCCACCGCTCTCCAGTACGGCAAACAGAACATCCGTTGCAACTGCGTTCGTCCTGGTCTGATCGTTACCCCAGAAAACGAAGCCCGCGTTCCGCAGGTTCTGAAAGACATCTTCCTGAGCAATATTATGGTTAACCGCTATGGCTGCCCAGAAGATATTGGTAATATGTGCGTATACTTCGGTTCCGACGAGAGCGCTTATGTGACCGGCCAGATCATCAATGTTGACGGCGGTATGAACTCTCACGCTCCAACGGTTGCTCAGTTCAAACAGCTGAACTCCCGTACCTGGTAGTCGACTCCATTGGCGAGAAAAGGCACCAAAACCGCTGGCAGCACCACAATATCTCTGGCGAAAGCCGAAAAAACAGTGTATAGAACTGTTTTGATTGGATTTTTCGTATAAGTCTTTCCTGCAAAAAACTCGAAAACAGAAGAAAACAAGAGCTTGAGGGAGTATCCGAGAGATCGGATGCTCCCTTGATTTATGTTTGTCAAAAGTGTATCAAACTCAAATCAGGCGGCCTTTGGCGAGATTTGTGTTTTCCTGTCCCTTGTGGTACTATTTACTCAAGGGATATATCCCTATAAGCAAGAAACCCAATAACCGCTGCAGCGGAAAAAGAGAAAAAGTAAAGGAGAAAACACATGGAAAAGAAAAAATCAGGCTTTTCTAAAATTCTGGGAACGGTTCTTGTGCTCGCGATTCTGGCTGTGGTGATTTTTACCCAGTCCATGTACAGCATCAACGAACAGGAACAGGCGGTGGTAACCACCTTCGGCACACCGACAACGGTCAGTCAGCCCGGTCTCCACTTTAAAATACCGGTCATCCAACAAGTCCAGAAGGTTTCCACGGTCATCAACGGTTTTCCCATCGGTTATGAAATCAACACCAACCAGTCCATTGAATCCGAATCCCTGATGATCACATCCGACTATAACTTTGTAAACGTGGATTTCTTTGTGGAATATCAGGTCTCTGACCCGGTCAAATTCCTCTACGCCTCCGAAAATCCAGTATCCATTCTGAAAACGCTGGCACAAAGCTACATCCGCGATACCATTGGCTTATACCCAGTGGACAGCGTTATCACCACCGGTAAAAATGAAATTCAGGCGGAGATTCGAGAAAAGCTGGCGGATCGTTTGGAGAAGGAGGATATGGGCCTTCATCTGGTCAACATCACCATTCAGGATGCAGAGCCCCCAACGGTTGCGGTGCTTGAGGCCTTTAAAAATGTAGAAACCGCCAAGCAGAGCAAGGAAACTGCCATCAATAACGCAAACAAATATAAAAGTGAACAGATCCCGGCTGCAGAGGCCAAGGTAGACCAAATCCTGAAGCAGGCGGAAGTTACGAAGGAATCCCGTATCAACGAAGCACAGGGCCAGGTAGCCCGTTTCAATGCTATGTACGCAGAATATCTGAAAAATCCACTGATCACCAAGCAGCGTATGTTCTACGAAACCATGGAGGAGCTGTTGCCCAACATGAAAGTCATTATTGACGACGGTTCCGGCAGTACCACAAAATTCCTTCCCATGGAATCTCTCAGCGGTAAATAAGGAGGTAAGCAAATGAGTCCATTCAATTCGCCAAATATGGGTAATTCAACGATGAATCAGCAATATGCTCCCCCTGGCGGCAGCTATCAGCAGCCTCCTCAGCAGCCTTATGTGGATCTGGCCGTAGAGAAAATGAAAAAAAGGATCAAAAAAATCGTTCCTTTGGTTCTGATCCTGCTTGTGGCCGGCATTTTATACACCAATTCCTTTGTGATCACCAAGCCCAATGAGTATACCCTGATCCAGCAGTTCGGTAAAGTGGTTGACATTAAGGATGAGGCTGGGCTCAGTTTTAAAATTCCGTTTATCCAAAGCGCAAAATCCATTCCCAACACCGTTTTGCTCTACGATTTGCCCATCTCTGATGTAATCACCAAGGATAAAAAGACCATGGTTGCGGACAGCTTCGTTCTCTGGAAAGTTTCAGATCCTCTGACCTTTGTCCAAACCTTGAATGGCAATGTAGCCAATGCGGAAGCCCGCATCAGCACCATTGTATATAACTCCATGAAGAATGTTATCAGTAATCTTTCCCAAACGGAGATCATCAGTGGCCGTGATCGGCTTGCCGGAGCTATTTTTGAGAATATCGGAAATGGATTGGACAAATACGGTATTGATTTGGTTGCAGTGGAAACCAAGCGCCTTGACCTTCCGGACGACAATAAGCAGGCTGTCTATGAGCGAATGATTTCCGAACGCAATAACATCGCGGCGTCTTATCAGGCGGAAGGCGAATCGGAGGCAACCAAGATCCGTTCCGAAACCGATAAAACCATCTCCATTCAGATTGCTCAAGCGGAAGCAGAGGCAGAAAAAATTGCAGCGGAAGGTGAAGCAGAGTACATGCGTATTCTGTCGGAAGCCTACGCGGATGAATCCCGGGCAGATTTCTACACCTTTGTTCGAGCGCTGGACGCAGCGAAAATCAGTATGAGCGGTGATAATAAAACTTTGATCCTTACACCAGATTCTCCGCTGGCACAAATCTTCTATAACATACAATAATATGACTTTATAAACAAAAGGCACATGGGTTTTAAGCCATGTGCCTTTTGCCGTTTTGGGCTATCATCTTAAACTTTGAATTTTTTAATACAGGTAATGCCATAGGCGCCGGGACCAGTATGAGAGGCAATGCTGAGCGCCAGCGGATCACCATAGACTTCCATCCCAGGAAAGGCATCTGCGACTTTTTTGACCCACTCCCGACCCTGTTCCGGATCTCCGGAATAAGCAGCACGAATCAAGCAGGTTTCACCGGCATAGCGTTCTTCCAGTTCTTTGCGGACCGCATCCAGCATTTTCTGTTCTGCCTGCTTCATTCCACGAACCTTTGCGAAAGCATCCAGTTTTCCTCCATCAATTTGCAAAACCGGCTTGATATTTAGCGCAGTACCAATGGCCGCAGCGGCCGGTGTAATTCGTCCGCCTTTCTTCAGGTACTTGAGGGTGCTTACCGTAATAAAAACATGGGCATTCTGTCCGTCTTCTTCCAAAATTCGCTTGATCTCCGCGCCGTCAAATCCCTGCTGGATCAGTTCCAGCGCGTTGTAAACAGATTCCTTCATTGGAACAGAAATACGCTTATTATCCACTACAAAGACACGCCCTTCATAGTCCAAAGCCATAGCTTTCGCGCTCTCGCAAGAACTGCTTAAGCCGCTGGACATGGGAATATGCACAATCTGATCATAGTCCTTCAAAAGCTCGTCCCACTTGCTGGTGACATCCGCTGGAGATGGCTGAGAGGTACTGATCTCGGCATCAGCAGCCTGTTTTTCAAAGAATTCCGCCTGAGACAGGCTAAATCCTTCAAAATACAGAACACCATCAATAAAGAAAGGCATAGGGATCAGGGAAATGGAATGTTTTTCAGCTTCCTCAACTGTAATACCACTGTTGGTATCGGTTAAGACTGCAATCCTCACAAAAATCCTCCTTCAAAAGTATAAAAAAGGTCATTATATTTAAGTTTACTCCTGACTATTTCATCTTAAATCATGATAATATGGATAAATTGTAAATCATTTTTGAATTTTTTCAAACATACTACATTACAAAGAAAAAAGACCCATCCAAACGGACAGGTCTTAATGTGTCGGCATCG
>CAMCOD010000005.1 GCA_945876435.1 uncultured Clostridia bacterium | reverse complement strand
TCAGAAGGAGCTGCTTTGCCAATATAGTAAGGAGCAGGGTTGGCATCTGACGGAAATCTATTCGGATGAGGATTATGCTGGCTCTGACCGGGACAGACCAGCGTTCCGACGGCTTCTCCAAGACGCCAAAGCGGGGAAATTTGACATCATTCTCTGCAAAACCCAATCCCGCTTTACCCGTGAGCTGGAGTTGGTGGAAAAGTACATTAATGGCTTGTTCCCTGAATGGGGGATTCGCTTTGTCAGTGTCGCGGATCATGTGGATACGGCTCGGAAGGAAGGGAAAAAAGCCAGACAGATCAACGGACTGATTAATGAATGGTATCTGGAAGACCTGTCTGACAGCATCAAGGCGGTTCTCCATGATCACCAGCGGCAGGGCAGACATATCGGCAGTTTTGCGCCTTACGGCTATCGAAAAGATCCGGAAAAAGCCGGTCATCTGCTGCTTGATGAGGAGGCAGCTGACACAGTTCGGGAAATTTTCACCCTTTATGAAAAGGGAATGGGAAAGACAGCCATTGCCAAGAAGCTGAATCAGGAGAAAATCCCCAACCCCTCCGCCTATAAACAGAAAAACGGCAGTGCTTACTGCTGCAAATACGGTGAGGAAAATTCCGGTTTATGGCGCTACAGTACGGTTTCTTCCATTTTATCCAATCCGGTCTATATTGGCAGCGTTGTCCAGCACCGCTATGAAAAATGTTCTTATAAAAGCAGCCGGGTCCGGTCCGTACCCAGAGAGGATTGGATTGTGGTGGAACATTGTCATGAGCCGGTTATTCCGGAGGAACAGTGGGAACAGGTGCAGCAGCTGCTGAAAAGCCGAACAAGGCCGGCTTTTGGCGGAACAAAAGGGATTTTTGCCGGAAAGCTCCGCTGTCTTCTCTGTGGAAAAACGCTGCGCCGCTGTAAATCCAATGGTGAACGATATTACTTTAAATGTTCCGGTGCGCAGCTCCACAGCGGCTGTCCCGGCGGTTTCATTCCTTATCAGGAGCTGTGCGACCTGGTTTGGCAGGCTTTTTCCGAGGAGATGAGGCTGTATTTGGAGGAGGATCCCCTTCAGGACTGGTGGAAAACCCATTGTCCGCAAGGAAACAAGGAGAGGATCAGGGAGAAGCTGAAACAGAACGAGGCAGCGCGGAAAGCTTTGTATTGGGATAAACTTCAGGAAAAGGTGACGGATGACTGGTTCCGGGATTTTTCCGCTGCTTTGGAGGCGGAACGGCGGCAGTTGGAAGAACAGATTCAGCAACCGGAACAAGAGATAAAATTGCCTAAGGGCTTGTCAAAAGAACTGATTTCCATATTTATCGAATCCATTTCCATTGGAAAGCGGGACCCGACAACAAAACAGGTGCCAGTGGTGATCCAATGGCGGTTTTGAGCCGTTCATTGTCTTTCGCCTCCTTGCGGCAGAACAGAAGGCGCGCGTAACCTACGACAATATTCTGCGCTTGGTGGATGATCCCGATGTGCGGGATGTTATTAAATTCCTGCGGGCAAGAGAGATTGTCCACTTCCAAAGATTTGGAGAAGCCTTGCAGCTTACCCAGGACCGTCTGGACAGCAAAAACTTCTATGCCTTTAATCCGTCCTTTGATGGAACGAAGACGAAAAAGTAGAGGAGGGATAGGATGCCACGTTTATATCTGAGTCCATCCCTTCAGGACTTTAATCTTTACGCCGGCGGTGGGAACGAGGAATACTATATGAACCTTCTGGCAGACGAGATGGAGCCTTATCTGATCTCCAGCGGTATCACTTTTCTTCGGAACAATCCCCGGACACAGGAGCTTTCGGACGTTATCCGCCAATCCAACGCGAGCAACATTGACCTGCATTTGGCCCTGCATTCCAACGCGGCGGGGGAGGGAAAGGAAGGCCAGGTAAAAGGGGTAGAGGTCTACTATAATCCCCAAAACAGCTTTTCCCGAAAAGCTGCGGATTTTGTAGTTGAGGAAATGAAAAAAATCTACCCGAATCCATCCCGTGTGCAGGCTCTGCCCACCGAAACATTGGCGGAGGTGCGGAAAGTGAACGCACCGTCCATTTTGGTGGAAGTCGGTTACCATGATAACTGGGAAGAAGCCCAGTGGATACGGGAAAACCTGGGTGAGATCGCCAGAGCCTTGGTCAAAGCAGTCTGCGCTTATTTTGGAATTCCCTTTGTGCCGGTACAGCCTGTCCGCATGGGCATTGTCCACACCGGAGGAGTTAACCTGAATCTTCGGCAATTTCCCAGTACCGAGGCCAATATCCTAACCAAGATCCCCAACAACAGCCGGGTGACCATCTATTCTCAAATCGGAAACGGCTGGTCAGTGGTGGGCTATGGCGGTTTTACCGGTTACGCCGCTTCGGAGTATATTATTTAAGCTGAAAAGCCATCTGAAAATGCTCAGGTGGCTTTTTTCCTTTAAAGCGACAGAGAAAAACCTTGACCTTTGTGCTTCTCTGGAGTATGATAGAAGCATGAATTTTTCCAAAGAACGGGAGAAAGTACAACGATCTTCCCATAGGAGGGAATTAGGATGATAAAAACAGTTGGGATCGTCGGTCTTGGTCTGATCGGCGGTTCTATGGCAAAATCCATAAAGAAGTGCAGTGATTGCAGGGTTTATGCTTTTGATATAAAAGAAAGTACCATGAAACAGGCGCTGGAAAGCGGCGCCATTGACGGAAGACTGGAAGATTTGAGCACAGTGGACCTTTTGGTCGTTGCTCTTTTTCCGCAGGATACGGTGAATTATGTGAAGGAGCATGCTGGACAGCTGCACCCCGGCGCGATCATTTGCGACATCTGCGGCGTCAAGGAAAAAGTAATCCCGGAAGCGGCGGCTGCCTGCCGTGCGTCAGGCGTAGAATTTATCGGCTGCCATCCTATGGCGGGCCGGGAAAAGTGGGGCTTTGAAAACAGCGATGAAAATCTCTTTTCCCATGCCAGCATGATCATGACGCCGGAAGGGGCAGATGAGCAGAAAGTCCAGGAGCTGGAGGATTTTTGGAAGAAAATCGGCTTCGGCAGAACAGTACGGACGACAGCGGAAAACCATGACCGCATGATTGGTTATACCTCCCAGCTTGCTCATGTGCTGTCTAACGCTTACATAAAAAACCCTCTTTCCATGGAGTTTTCCGGCTATACCGGTGGCAGCTTCCAGGACTTGACTCGGGTAGCCAAATTAAATCCTGTTATGTGGAGTGAACTGTTCTTCTGTAACCGGGAGAATCTGCTTCGGGACGTTTCCGTGCTGATTGACCGGCTGGAAGAGTACCGACAGGCTTTGTTAAACAACGACCCGGAGGAAATGACCCGTTTGCTGAAGGAAGGCAGCGATAAAAAAGAAGAACTGCTGAGAAAAAAGGAGAAAGAACAATGAATTTGGAAGAGATCCGCTTGATTATTGACGAATTGGATCAGGAAATAACCGCTTTGCTGGTAAAACGTATGGATGTGACCAAGCAGGTGGCGGCGTATAAACAGGCCAATGGCCTGCCGGTCTATCATCCGGAGCGGGAGAAAAAGGTGATCGAGAAGGTTTCTGCCTTGGCAGGCGAAGAATATGCCCAGGCCATTGCGGTAATTTATAAGTGCATGATGGATGAAAGCAAAAAGAATCAGGAAAAATGGCTGCGGGAACATGCGTAAGCACTCAGATTTTCCTCGCTTTATTTCCCCAGTCTGTTGACAAGAGCTTCCAAGGGAGCATATAATAATAGTTGGAAGTTTGTTTCAAACAGGGGCAAAAAATCGAATTTTGATAAAGCGAAGGAGAATGTTTCGTGGTTCATTACGAGAAAATTATCGAGATCCTCAATGAAAATATGGTACTGGCCACCGGTTGTACCGAACCGGGCGCCATTGCGCTTACCGCTGCGGCAGCTGCGGATACTCTGGGTGAAAAAGTGGAGTCGATGGAAGTGATCGCCAGCGGCAATATCATCAAAAATGCTTATTCTGCCGGTATTCCGGGAACCGATCTGGTGGGTATTGAGTATGCGGCGGCTCTGGGTGCTGTTGTTGCGGCTCCGGCAAAACGGCTGGAAGTGATCAATGGCATCACCGAGGCCCAGCTTCGCACGGCTGTTGCCATGGTGCAGGAGAAAAAGGTGCAGCTCAGCCTGGCGAAGGTTCCGGAAAAACTGTACATCGAAATTCTGGCTCAGGGCAATGGCCACAGTTCCCGCGCCATTATCGCCAATATCCACACCAATATTGTTTTGTTGGAAAAGGATGGCCAGATCCTTTTGGACAAGCGTACTCCGGCAGCGGAGGGCGGCGCAAAGGATACCTCTGTTATGGACGAGCTGTCCATCGCCAAAATTTATGAATTCGCCACCACTGTCGATGTGGAGACCCTGGATATTATCAAACAGTCTGTTGAGGTGAACTCCGCCATTGCCGCGGAAGGAATGCGGAATCCTTACGGTCTGCAGATCGGCCGCACCATGGAACAGGAGATCAAAGCCGGTATTCGTTCTGACGACATGATCAACTATGCCATGATGATTGCGGCTGCCGCTGCCGACGCTCGTATGGCTGGCGCGGATTACTCCGTAGTATCCAACTCCGGTTCCGGCAATCAGGGCATCGCTTCCTCCATGCCGGCAGTTGCCGCAGCGGACAAACTGGGTAAATCCCGGGAAGAAATGCTCCGCGCGGTCACCATCAGTTCCCTGGTTGCGATTTATATCAAGGCTCAGTTTGGCCGTCTGTCTGCTTTCTGCGGCGCTACTGTAGCGGCAACCGGTACGGCCTGTGCCATGACCTACCTGCTGGGTGGCGGCATCCGGGAGATGGAATACGCTGTATTCAATATGATCGGCAATGTGACCGGTATGTGCTGCGACGGTGCGAAACCGGACTGTGCTCTGAAAATCGCTACCTGCACCAATGCGGCTATGCAGGCTGCTCTTATGGCGATGAAAGGCATCCGCATCCAGTCCAATGAGGGTATCGTGGATGAGGATGTGGAAAAAACCATCCGCAACTTCTGCGTGCTGGGAAACGAAGGTTCCATCCGCCTGGATCAGCTGATGCTGGAAATTATGCTGAACAAAACCAAGTAGTTTTCTCAAAAGACCTTCCGTCTGGAAGGTCTTTTTTCTTTTGCCTTCTCATACATTGTCTGTGAAAACAGAAAAAGGGATGAGAAGATGAAAAAAACAAGCTATCGTTCTGAGAAACAGAGAGAAAAGCGGAAAAACTTTAAGCCCTGGACCTGCTGGGATGTGCTGGCTGTACAGCTACTTTTATGCGCTTTGCTGGCTTTAGCGGCATACAGCGGGGAAAAAGCCGAACTGCCTTGGAAAGGGGCGCTGACTGGCTGGTTGACGGAGGTTTTGGAGCAGGAACCCATTGATTTACCGGATGAGAGCCAGGGGCTGGCGGTAAAGGAAGCGATTCAGACCTTCCTGAACCAGTATATTTATGAAGAAACGGAAGGCATGGGCGGTTTTTATCCTGTGTCGGAAGAACAAATGGAGGAGAAAGAAGCGCCGGAGGGTACAAGTTTTCGACCGGTGACGACAGAAGCGGCGCTGACAGCTCCCCTCAGCGGAAAGATTACGTCCCCTTTTGGCTACCGGCTTCATCCCATCACGGAAAAAGCGGATTTTCACCGTGGGATTGACATTGCGGCGACGGAGGGGACGGCGGTTCATGCCTCCGCTGACGCTGTTGTTGTGGAGGCTGGCTGGTCGGATATTTACGGCAATTATCTGCTTCTGGAGCATTCTGACGGCTTCCAAACCATGTATGCCCACTGTCAGCGGCTGATCGCGCAGGAGGGTGATGTGCTTCGCCGGGGGGAGAGGATCGCTTTGGTGGGCAGCACCGGTGTTTCCACCGGGCCTCATGTTCATTTTGAGGTGATCGTGGAGGACCAGAGCTGCGACCCGCTCTGGGTGCTGCCGCTGTGATATCCTTTCATATTGGAAAAGTACCGGTTTCTCTGCGCTTTTCTTTTTTACTGATCTTCAGCCTGTTTTTGTTGTTGGATCATCTGGGAATAGGGCTGGCCTTTTGCTGTGCGGTGCTGATCCATGAATTGGGGCACCTGTTGGTTATGGCCTGTCTTGGTCTTTCGGTCAATGAGGTGGAATTGAGCGCTTTTGGCATTGCCATCCAAAGGAAAACGGAGCAGAGTAGCGGTCTTTGGGGAGAGCTGCTGCTTTATCTGGCCGGTCCGGTGGCGAATTTGTTGGCGGCTTTGTTCCTTTTCCCACGAGGGGAAGTGGCGGGCGCCTTTCATTTGCTGCTGGGACTGTTGAATTTTCTCCCAATGAAACCTATGGATGGGGGTCAGATCCTTTCTCTTGCTTTGGAGCATTGTCTCCCATGGGAGACGGCAAGGATTCTGGAGGAGATTGCGACAGCGCTTATGGATATTCTGCTGATTCTGGCGGGCTTATGGCTGCTGAATCAGCGGCAAAACCCAGCCTTGCTGGTCTTTTCTCTGATTCTCTGTCTGCAGCAGATAAAAAACTTCTGAATATATGGCGAAAACTCTGGATTTTTTGCGGTAAGCTGATATAATATATAGGTTAAGCAAAAATGAAGGAGGGATACCGAATGTTCCAAGCAAGCGAACAGGATGAACGCGGTTATCTGAAGACAGTTATTGGTAAGCTGCAGGCAGCAAGAGCCGCATTACAGGCTCAAATCGACTCCTATGCCGATCAGGTTCTGGAGATGAAGCAGCGTATGTGGGAAACACAGGCGGAAATGGACAAAGCGGAGAAGGCAGCCAGCCGTATTTCCGTCAGCGACGAGATGGGTCGGGGAGAGGAGATTATCCGGGAAGCCAAGCGTTTGGATAAGCTGATCGCTTCGCCTTATTTTGGGCGCATTGACTTTCAGGAAGCCGGTAAGGATGAAATTCTGCCGGTGTATTTGGGTATCCACTCGTTTATTGAGGAAAAAACACTGGCAAATATCATCTATGACTGGCGTGCACCGATCTCCAGTATGTTTTACGATTTTGAATCCGGTCCGGCGTATTATACCGCGCCTATGGGCCGCATTGAGGGCGATATCAGCCTGAAGCGGCAGTACCGCATTGTGAACAGCCAGATGGAGTACATGATCGAAAGCGCCATGAACATTGACGATCTGGTGCTGCAGAAGGAGCTGAGCCGCACCTCCGACGAGAAGATGAAAAACATCGTCGCCACCATCCAGAAGGAGCAGAACCGGATCATCCGTGACGAAGAAGCCAAAGTGCTGATTATTCAGGGTTCCGCCGGTTCCGGAAAGACCTCCATCGCTCTGCATCGGGTGGCCTTTCTGCTGTACCGCTACAAACAGATTCTCAATTCCCGAAATATTCTGATTCTGTCTCCGAACAAGGTGTTCGGCAGTTATATTTCCAATGTTTTGCCGGAGCTGGGTGAGGAAAACATTCTGGAGATGAGCTTTGAGGAAGTGGCTCAGGAACTTCTGGGAAAAAAGGTGAAATTCCAGACCTTTGGCGAGCAGGTTTCCGCGCTGCTGGACAACGAAGACGAAGCGGCCGTTGCGCGCATCCAGAAAAAAGCTACCATCGCGTTTGTTTCCCAGCTGGATGCTTTTCTGGAAAAGGCGGAAAAAGAATTCTTCCGGCCGGAGGATGTGGACTTGGAATTTGTGAAGGTGTCCGCGGAGCAGCTGCAGCAGATGTTTTCCACCATGACCCGCCTGCCCATCAAGCAGCGGCTGCAAAAAATGGCCCTGGATCTTATTGCCCAGTACAAACGAACCCATGAACAGCCCTTGCCCACCGCTGTCAGCCGGGAACTGAAGAAACGGATGAAAGCCATGTACCCCTATAACAGCGCCATGCAGCTTTATACCCGTTTTTATCAGGAAGAAGGGATGGAGGGTCTGTTCTGCAAGCTGCCGAAAGGAAAGCTGGAGTACTGTGACGTTTATCCGCTGCTCTATGTGAAGATCTTCTATGAGGGCAGCGACATGGCTTATCAGACCATCCGCCATCTGCTGGTGGATGAGATGCAGGATTATACCCCCATCCAGTATGCGGTCATCAGCAAGATCTTTTCCTGTAAAATGACCATTCTCGGCGACGCGCATCAAAGCGTTAATCCCTACAGCTCCTCCTCGGTGGAGAAGATCCGACCCTTTTTTGAGGGCTGTTCCTGTGTGGAATTGTGCCGCAGTTACCGCTCCACCCTTGAAATTACCCGCTTTGCCCAGAAGATCCATGAGAACAAGAAACTGATCCCGGTGGAACGCCACGGAATGGAGCCGCAGCTCCACCTTTGTTGGGATGAAGGAGAGCAGTTGGAAAAAATACAGGGCCTGATCGGGGAATACAAAGCCTCCGGTCTGGGATCGCTGGGAATTATCGCTAAATCCCAGAAGGAAGCGGAGGCTCTTTATGAGCGGCTGAAGGAAAATTACCCCGAATTGCAGCTTCTTACCTTTGCCAGCAAGGATTTTCAGGAGGGCATGATCATCACCTCCGCGCACATGGCCAAAGGTTTGGAGTTCGACCAGGTCATTGTGCCCAATGTGGATGAAAGCCACTACCGCAGTGATCTGGACAACAGCCTGCTGTACATCGCCTGCACCCGCGCCATGCATCGCCTGGACCTGACCAGGACAGGCGCTCTGCCGGATATTTTGAAGGATTAAGCCTCTGGACCGCCGAAAGCGGTCCTTTTTTTCTGGGCTATCTTGCAAGAAGAAAGAAAATAAGCTAAAATATTAAGATAAGAATGAACAAGACCTGTGCTTTGGAGGAACATTATGATACCAAAACAATTGGAAAAGATCCTGCTGGAGGTGCAGAAGCCGTCCCAGTATATCGGCGGCGAGCTGAACAGCGTGGTAAAAAACAGGGAAGAGGTCAATGTCCGTTTGGCCTTCTGTTTCCCGGATAAATATGAGGTCGGCATGTCCCATTTGGGCATGAAGATCCTCTATTCCCTCTACAACAGTCATCCGGATTGGTGGTGCGAGCGCGTATTCGCGCCGGACGCCGATATGGAGGCGAAGATGCGGGAGCACGATATCCCGCTTTACGGTCTGGAAAGTCTGGATCCCATTACAAATTTTGATTTTATCCTCTTTACCCTGCAATATGAGATGAGCTACACCGCCATTCTTAATATGCTGGATCTGGCGAAAGTGCCGCTGCGGGCCAAAGACCGGAAGAATCTTTGGCCGATTGTGGCTGCCGGCGGTCCCTGCGCCTGCAATCCGGAGCCGATCGCTGATTTTATTGACCTGTTCTTCCTGGGAGAAGGGGAAGAGGTCAATCTGGAGCTGACGGAGCTTTATGTTAAGGCAAAAGCCGAGAACTGGAGCAAGGAACAGTTCCTGCTGGAAGCTTCCCATATTGAGGGCGTTTATGTGCCCAGCCTGTATCGCGTAAGCTATCAGCCGGACGGCACCATTGAGGCGGTAACGCCGTTGGAACCCTCTGTGCCGGCCAAGGTGCAGAAGCGCATCATTCGGGAACTGGACAAGGTGTTCTATCCCGATAATTTTGTGGTTCCGTTTACCAGTATTGTTCACGACCGGGCCATGCTGGAGATCCAGCGAGGCTGTCTGCGAGGCTGCCGCTTCTGTCAAGCGGGCTTTATTTACCGTCCTCTGCGGGATAAGCACCACAATACCTTAAACAACAATGCCAAATGCCTCTGCCAGTCCACCGGCTACGAGGAGATCTCTCTGACCTCCCTGAGCACCAGTGACTACGATGAGCTGCCGCAGCTGCTGGATGATATGCTGCCCTGGACCATTGAGCAGAAGATCAATATGTCCCTGCCTTCCCTGCGTGTGGACAACTTCTCCAAGGAATTGATGGAGAAGATTGCGAAAGTCCGCAAAAGCGGCCTGACCTTCGCCGCCGAGGCTGGTACTCAGCGGCTGCGTGATGTGATCAACAAAAATGTCCGTGAGGAGGAGGTCATGGAGACCTGCCGCACAGCCTTTGAGGGCGGTTACACCTCTGTAAAGCTGTACTTTATGATGGGCTTACCTACGGAGACCATGGAGGATATTAAGGGAATTGCGGATCTGGCCCAGAAAGTGGTGGATCTGTTTTACAGCATCCCCAACCGGCCAAAGGGCAAGGGGGTACAGGTGTCCATCAGCTGTGCCTGCTTCGTGCCAAAGCCCTTCACTCCCTTTGAATTTGAGCCGCAGGACACAATGGAACTGCTCCACGAGAAGCAGAAATATCTGTTGTCCTGTGTAAAATCCAAGAAGATCTCCGTCAGCTACCACGATGCCGACACCAGCTATATTGAAGCCATCTTGGCCCGCGGCGACCGCCGCCTCAGCGACGTGATTGAAGCCTGTTGGAGAAAAGGCAGCAAGCTGGATGGCTGGGATGAGTACTTTGATCCGCAAAGATGGTATGACGCTTTGGAGGACTGTGGGCTGGACGGCGGGTTCTACGCCAACCGCCTCCGTTCTTATGAGGAGATCATGCCTTGGGATCATCTGGATTACTGTGTCAGCAAGAACTTCCTGATCCGGGAAAACCGCATCGCCAAGGAAGAAAATAAAACTACGCCGCACTGCCGCCAGCAGTGCTCCGGCTGCGGCGCAAATAAACTGGTGGGAGGGAAATGCTTTGCGTAAAATTCGTGTATTCTTCACCAAATTAGGCCGGGCAAAATATATTTCCCATCTGGACTCCAACCGCTGCTGGCAGAGGGCCATCAAACGAAGCGGTCTGCCGGTGTGGTACACCGAGGGCTTTAATCCGCACATGTACCTGACCTTCCCGCTGCCGCTGTCCCTGGGCTATGAGAGCCGCTATGAGTGTGTTGACCTGCGCCTGTTGGAGGATATCCCGGATGAACAGGTGACAGCCCGGCTGAATGACAGCCTGCCGCCGGATATTCGGGTCTTTCGCTGTGCCGAACCGGTGATGGACCAGAAAGAGATCGCCTGGGCAGATTACGATATTCTTTTGTGCTGCGAAAATGGAGAAGCTCTTTCCCGCACGCTGAATGATTATTTTGAACAGGATGAGATCAAAGTATGGAAAAAGACCAAAAAAGCGCCCAAGGAAATTGATTTGAAGCCCCATTTTCAAGTTTTGGAACAGGCGCTTTGCTCAGAAGGGGTAAAACTGACGCTGCGCTGTACCACCAGCATTGAGGTGAACATCAATCCCAGCCTGCTGCTGGACAATTTCCCGGGAAAAGAGCAGATCGAAACCGTTTCCACTTGCAGAACGATGGTTTATACCGGCAAAATGGAGCAATTTGTGTAGCTTTTCCACAAAGGCAGGCAGAATGCCCAGTTTCCACAGTCGGAACAGCAGAAAAAATGATGATTTGCCCTCTTGAAAAGGGGCGGAGCTTATGGTATTATGTACAAGAATGCAATACCACTGCCGAACAGAATACCCATTCTGCCGGACAGCGAGGGTTGATGTACAATCTTCTGATTGGATTGCGACATTAAAGTGGATATTCCTCTGACCGTGAGCAGAAGCCCGGTGTATGAATGTCTGATATTAAAGGAGGAAGTATCAATGGATGCTTTAAAAACAATTGCTCAGTCTTGCATGAAAACCGAAATTCCACAGTTCGAGGTTGGTGACACCGTTCGCGTAATGGTTAAAATCAAAGAAGGCAACCGCGAAAGACTGCAGGCCTTCGAAGGTACTGTTATCGCTAAGAAAAACGGCGGTATCGCTGAAACCTTTACTGTTCGCCGTGTGGCTCATGGCTGCGGTGTGGAAAGAGTGTTCCCAATGCACTCTCCAAACGTTGCGGAAGTAACGGTTACCAGACATGGTAAAGTTCGCAGAAGCAAATTGTACTACCTGCGTGACCGCGTTGGTAAATCTGCAAAAGTTAAAGAGCAGATCCTCTAATCCAGGAATGGAAAAGCACTTCATCCGAAGTGCTTTTCTTTTTGCCGAAAATCCTTGATATCTCTGTCAAGATGCACAAAAATTGTTCACGATATTCTTCTTGATTCACTAAAAAGGCGGAATTATAAAAAAGAGAAAGACTGTAAAGAAAAAAGCTTGACAGCACCGCAGCTTTTGTGTATACTAATCTCTGTCAGATGTAAAGAGAAACGCTTTACAACCATGCTTTGATCGGTTTGGTAAGGGAAAGGAAAGGGAGTTCCATGGCAAAAAACCTTGAGATATCCATGCTGATGGATTTTTACGGTGAAATGCTGACGGACAAACAGAAGGAAGTTGTAAGCTTGTACTACAACGAGGATCTGTCCCTGGCCGAAATTGCCCAGATTGCCCAGATCACCCGGCAGGGTGTGCGGGACAGCATCAAACGGGGAGAAGCGACCTTGCTTGATATGGAGGAACGGCTTGGCTT
Source organism: uncultured Clostridia bacterium (assembly GCA_945876435.1). GTDB lineage: Bacteria > Bacillota > Clostridia > Oscillospirales > Ruminococcaceae > Negativibacillus. The sequence goes on along the minus strand of CAMCOD010000005.1, from coordinate 79,464 downwards.
GGCCAAGAAGTTTCGACAGATGGAGGAAGAGTTGAGCCATATTATCGCCTGCGCCCGCGAAATCGCGTTCCAGGCGGAGGAGATGCCTCGAAGCCAGCCTTTGATCGAGCAAGCGAAAGAAATTGAGCGTATCGCGGAACGTCTGATGGAATAGAACGGATGCTGATCCGGGGAAAGGAACGAGACAATGGCATTTGAAGGACTTTCTGAAAAACTGAATAATACCTTTAAAAAGCTGAAATCCAAAGGCGTTCTGAAAGAGGCTGACGTTAAGGAAGCCATGCGTGAAGTTCGCCTGGCGTTGCTGGAAGCGGACGTTAACTACAAAGTAGCGAAGGATTTCATCAACCGCGTAACCGAAAAGTGCGTGGGTGCCGAGGTGCTTCAGAGTCTTACTCCGGTGCAGAGCGTCATCAAGATCGTTCGGGATGAAATGACCGAACTGATGGGTTCGACAAACGCTCGCATCCATTTCTCTTCCAAAATTCCTACTGTTATTATGATGTGCGGTCTTCAGGGTTCCGGTAAAACCACCCATTCCGCGAAACTGGCTAAGATGTTTCGCAAGGAAAACCACCGTCCGCTGCTGGTAGCCTGCGATATTTACCGCCCGGCTGCTATTGACCAGCTGAAAGTGGTAGGCAAGCAGGTGGATACGCCTGTTTTTGAAATGGGGAAAGAGAATCCGGTAACGATCGCCAAAGAAGCGATTAAATACGCGAAAGACTATGGTCACGATATTGTGATTTTGGATACCGCCGGCCGGCTTCATGTGGATGAAGAACTGATGCAGGAGCTTCAGGATATCAAAGCTGCGGTAGAACCGGATGAGATCCTGCTGGTCATCGACTCCATGACCGGTCAGGATTCCGTCAATGTAGCGGAAAGCTTTAACAATGCCTTAGGCATTGACGGTGTGATTCTCACCAAGCTGGATGGCGATACCCGCGGCGGCGCGGCCTTGTCTGTTCGCGCGGTCACCGGGAAACCCATTAAATTTGTGGGTATGGGCGAGAAGCTGGATGAGCTGGAGCCTTTCTATCCGGACCGTATGGCCTCCCGAATCCTCGGTATGGGTGATGTGCTTTCTCTGATCGAAAAGGTGCAGACTGATATGGACGAGGAAAAGGCGGCGAAGGCTGTCGAACGTCTGAAAAACAATGAGTTTGATATGAATGACCTGCTGGAGCAGATGAAACAGATCCGCGGTATGGGCCCTTTGGGCAAGGTACTGAACATGATCCCTGGCGTAGCCGGAAAAATCGACGATGAAGCCGCCGCTGCCGGAGAAAAAGAGTTCATGTACATGGAAGCGATCATCAACTCCATGACAAAAGCAGAGCGCGCAAACCCCGATATCATCAATCCTTCCCGCAAACGCCGCATTGCGGCAGGCAGCGGCACCGATGTGGCGCAGGTCAACCGACTGCTGAAGCAGCACCGGCAGATGAAGGAAATGATGAAACAGGTAAAAAATCTGGGTAAAAAGGGCAAACGTAAGATGCCGTTTTTCCCGGGTATGATGTAAATAATACAAATCAGGTTACTGGCTCCGCAAGGAGCTTAACATAAAATTTGATTCTTTTCAGGAGGTGAAAGAAATGGCTGTTAAAATCAGACTGCGCAGAATGGGCGCTAAAAAAGCTCCTTTCTACCGTGTTGTTGTTGCTGACTCCCGTTACCCAATGGATGGCAGATTCATCGAAGAAGTAGGTTACTACGACCCAAGCAAAAATCCTGCTGAGGTTAAAATCGACGCTGAAAAAGCAAAAAAATGGATTGCAAACGGCGCTCAGCCAACTGATACTGTAAAATCTTTGCTGAAAGACATCCTGTAAGGGATTTGCCTTAGAGGAGGTATAACATGCAGGAATTGATTGTGGCAATCGTGAAAGGTCTGGTTGACAATAAGGATGCAGTTTCTGTGACCATGGACGAGCAGCCCCGCGAGGACGGAACCTTTGTGTACCATCTTCATGTGGCTCCGGAGGACATGGGCCGGGTAATCGGGAAACAGGGCCGCATCGCTAAAGCGATCCGCACGATCGTTCGCTCTGCTGCCGGCAAAGTGGAACAGAAAGTCGCTGTCGAGATTGATTAGGCAATAGCCCTGACCAGTTGCGATTGAATAAGCAATGAATTGGGAAAGCGTATGCTTTCCCTTTATCATTATTCAGGCATGTTTGCCATTGCGGAAACCTTTTCCGGCGCGGCAGCGGAAATCTCATATTGGGAAAGGAGAGCGGTCATGCTCAAAACCTATATTGATACAGGCAAAATTGTCAATACGCATGGGCTTCGCGGCGATGTAAAACTGGAAGCTTGGACCGATGATCCGGAAATGCTCTGTCAGGTCAAAACCCTGTATCTGGATGCCCAGGGCGCTCAGCCACTGAACATCCAGAAAGCCCGTATGCAGAAGGGCATGGTGCTTCTGAAGTTTGAGGGGATCGACACGGTGGATCAGGCCACAACCCTGCGGAACAAGATCGTATACATCCACCGGGACGACATCCCCATGGAGGAAGGGGAGTATCTGATCCAGGACCTGGTCGGCTGCCGGGTGATCGACGCTGACGATGGTCATGAGTACGGGGAGCTGAAGGATGTTACCTTTAACGGCGCCAGCGATATTTACCATATTCAATTTCCCAATGGCTCCATACAGCTCTGTCCTGCCATTGACGAAGTGCTGGTCAGCACAGATATTGAGGCCAGGGAGATCCGAATCCGTCCTTTAGCCGGCCTTTTTGAAGAGGAATAGGGCAATGAGAATCGAAATTGCGACCCTTTTTCCGGAAATGTGCCAGCGCGTGCTGGATGAAAGCATCATTGGCCGCGCCAGACGGGCTGGAAAGCTGGATATTCGCTGCCGGAACATCCGGGATTATACCCTGGACAAGCACCGCCGGGTGGATGACAGCCCTTACGGCGGCGGAAAAGGCATGCTGATGCAGGTGGAGCCGATTTACCGCTGCTGGCAGGCGGTTTGCGATGAGATCGGGGAGAAGCCTCATGTGATCTATCTGTCGCCGAAAGGCCAGGTGTTCACGCAGAGAAAGGCGATCCAGCTGAAAGAAGAGTATGAAAATCTCTTTCTCCTCTGCGGCCATTACGAGGGTGTGGATCAGCGGGTGCTGGACGAGATCGTTGATGAGGAGATTTCCATTGGTGACTATGTTCTTACCGGTGGGGAGCTGGGCGCTCTGGTGATTGCCGACGCGGTGGGAAGGCTTTGTGACGGAGTGCTGGCGGAAGAAGTCTGCTTCACGGAAGAAAGCCACTACAACGGCCTTTTGGAATACCCCCAATACACCCGTCCTCCGGTTTGGCATGAAAAACAGGTGCCGGAGGTGCTGCTCAGCGGGCATCACGCCAATATTGTCAAATGGCAGCGGGAAGAATCGCTGCGGGTGACTTGGGAGCGGCGTCCGGACCTGCTGAAACAGGCAGAACTGGATAAAAAAGACCGGGAGTTTTTAAAGAAACTGGAAGAGGCTGCTCACGCAAGAGAAATTGAGGGATAAAAAGCGGCGGATATCCGGAATCAGTGGACAAATCCTGCTTGTTTTCACAATAATGTTGAAAACTTATTGGCTAAACGAACAAATCACCCGGCCAGAAATCTTTTCCTTATGAGAAAAACATAAAAAATAAAGCTTTTCTCATAAGATTGGCTGTTTTCTCGTTGACGCTTGCCCCAAATATGATATAATGTAAATGATCTTGTGTGGAATCTGTATGATTCGCACAAGGATGTACGGTATAAATATTTTAATGTTTTGTTAAGGGAGTTTCGATTATGTTTGTAAAAGAAGTTGTTGTTCAGAACCAGGTTGGTCTTCACGCTCGTCCGGCTACTTTCTTCATCCAGAAGGCAAATGAATTCAAATCCTCTATTTGGGTTGAAAAAGAAGAACGCAGAGTAAACGCTAAGAGTCTGCTGGGTGTGCTGTCTCTGGGTATCGTTGGCGGTACCACGATCCGCATCATTGCAGATGGTTCTGATGAGGAGCAGGCTGTTGAAGGTCTGATTCATCTGGTAGAATCCGGCTTCGCAGAATAATTTACGGAACCTTCGAGGCGCCGCCGACTTCTCGGCGGCGCTTTTTTCATCTGTTACCCATCATACGATTGGGGCAGAATACAATTCTGCTGAGCCGTTTTTGCAAAGGAGAGGTGTTATGGACAATCCCCGTCTGCCTTACCTGGCTGATAAAACAAAAAAACTGCCGATGCAGCCAGGCATTTATATTATGAAAGACCAAAAAGGCGAGATTATCTACGTCGGGAAAGCGAAATCCCTGAAAAACCGGGTCAGCAGCTATTTCCGCAGCGTGGATAAGCACCTGCCCAAGGTCTACAAGATGGTGGAAAATGTGTGGGATTTCGAATATATCGTCACCCGCAGCGAGTTTGAGGCTCTGATTTTGGAATGCAGTTTTATTAAACAGCATACACCCAAGTATAATATCCTGCTAAAGGATGATAAGGGTTATCATTATATCAAAATAACACCAGGTGAATACGGCCGCATTTTGCCTACCCATCAGAAGCTGGAGGATGGTTCCCGGTATATCGGGCCTTATATTTCCAGCTATGTGACCAGTCAGACGGTGGATGAGGTAAACAAAGCATTCCTGCTGCCAACCTGCAACCGAAAATTCCCCCAGGACATTCGTAAGGGCCGCCCCTGTCTGAATTTTCACATCAAACAGTGCATGGCGCCCTGTACCGGAAAGATCTCTGTACAGGAATATAATGAGGCGCTGGAGCAGGCTATTGAGTTTATTAAGGGGGATAATCAGGAAATCCAGAAAAAGATTTACCAGATGATGCTGGACGCGGCGGAGCGGGAGGAATTTGAGAAAGCAGCCCGCTATCGGGACAGGCTCAATGCGATCAAAAACGTGGGAGCCAGTCAGAAGGTCGTCGCCATCCGTTATGAGGAAGAAGATGTGGTAGCTTTGGTTCAGGGAAGCGTTAATTCCTGTGCCGTTGTACTGAAATTCCGAGGTTACAAGCTGGTGGATAAGGAATATTTCCTGTTGGATCCGGCGGAAGAGCCTGCTGAGGCCCGCACACGCTTCCTTATGGGTTATTATGACTTGAAAGAAGAAGTCCCCAAAACAGTAGTGGTGGATGGAGAAGTGGCTCACAGCGAGGAATTGCAGGCGTTTCTGTCGGAGCGCTCCAAACACAGCGTTAGCATCCTTATTCCTCAAAAGGGCGATCAGAAAGAGCTGGTCACCATGGCGAAGGAAAATGCCAGCCAGCATATTTCTGAGCGCACACGCCGCAGCAGCCGGGAAATCAGCGCCTTGGACGAACTTTCTAGGCTGTTGGGTTTAAACAAAATACCGGAATATATCGAGGCCTACGATATTTCCAACATCGGCAGCGAAACCATTGTTGCCGGCATGGTGGTTTTTGACGGCGGACGGCCCTTGCGGGGAGCTTACCGAAAATTTGCGGTAAAAACCGTGCAGGGCAAACCGGACGACTATGCTTCCATGCGGGAGGTGCTCCAGCGGCGCTTTGAACGCTATGAGCAGCACAAGGATGAAGGGATCGGTTTTGGCCGTATGCCGGATCTGATCCTGTTGGACGGCGGCAAAGGCCATGTGGCGGCGGTAAAACCGCTGCTGCGCTCCATGGGCTATACGGTGCCTGTTTTCGGTATGGCCAAGGACGACCGCCACCGCACACGGGTTATTACAACAGAGGACGGAGAACTGTCCGTATCCTCTTTCCGGGGTGCTTTTGACCTGCTGACCTCCATTCAGGATGAGGTACACCGGTTTTCCATTGAATATTCCCGTTCCAAACATCAGAATAAGGCGATGGACTCCCTGCTGAAAACCGTGCCGGGCATCGGCCCAAAGAGGGCGCAAAACCTGTTCCTGCGCTTTAAAACTCTGAAGGCCATGAAGGCTGCCACATTGGAGCAGATTGAGGAAACCCCAACCATGACCGCTGAAAGCAGCCGGGCTTTGTATGCTTTTCTTCATGAAAATGAAGGGGAAAAAGCGGAACAGGCTTGACAAGATAGGTCTGTCACCCCATAATATTATTGATACTATGTTGTAGAAAGGCTGACGCTATGAGAGTAATTACTGGCAGTGCGCGAGGACGCAAGCTGTGTACGCCGGAGGGGCTGGATACCCGTCCGACTTCGGATATGACAAAGGGTGCTGTGTTCAGCATCCTCCAAACGATTGTGGAAAACAGCGATTTTCTGGATCTGTTTGCCGGCTCCGGACAGATGGGCGTGGAAGCCCTCAGCCGCGGCGCCCGAAGCGCAACCTTCATTGACAGCAATCCCAAAGCCATCGCGGCAGTAAAGGAAAATCTGAAGGCTTGTGGCCTGATGGAGAAAAGCAGGGTCGCTTTGATGGATAGCGTGTCTTATATCCAAAATTGCAGTGCCCGCTTCGATATTATTTTTCTGGATCCGCCTTATAACAAAGGACTGATCTCCGCCGTGCTCCCGCACTGCGCAAAATGCTTGAAAGAGGAAGGGATCATCCTCTGTGAGACAGAGAAAAAAGAAATCCTTCCTCAGACCGCGGGGGATTTGGAGCTGGTAAAAGAGTACCGCTACGGGAAAGCGAAAATCAGCACTTATCGCAGAAAGAGTGATATTCAATGAGAATAGCTGTTATTCCGGGTAGTTTTGATCCCATCACCAATGGCCACATGGACATTATCCTTCGCGCCCGGGAGCTTTTTGACCGGGTCGTGGTGCTGGTGGCTGTTAACGCGGACAAAAATCCCTCTTTTACCCCGGCGGAGAGAGTGCTGCTCATTGAAAAATGCATTGCTGGTTACGATGATGTTATGGTGGACTGCTTTGATGGGCTGTTGGTGGACTATGTAAAGCAGGTTGGAGCCTGCGCCATCGTAAAAGGGCTGAGAGCCATGTCGGACTTTGAGTACGAGTTCCAAATGGCCTTGTATAACAAGAAATTGTATCCTGACGCAGAGACGCTTTTTATGACAACGAGTACGGAGAATCTGTATCTCAGTTCCAGCGGGGTAAAATCCATTGCCCGTTACGGACGGGATGTATCAGATTTTGTCCCGGCTGTGATTAGCCAGCAGGTCCTGGAGCGGATCAGTCAGGGGAAAGGAGAACGATAAACCATGAATATGGAAGAAATTCTGGATGCGTTGGAAGATATGCTGGAGGAAGCCTGGAGCATCCCTCTCAGCGGCAATAAATGTGTTATTGATGCGGAAAAAGTAAAACAATACCTGCAGGATATCCGTTTGAACCTGCCTGGAGAGATCAAACAGGCAAAGCTGATCGTCAACGACCGCAGTGATATTATCCAGCAGGCGGAAAAACAGGCGGAAGCTACCTTGCGGAAGGCCGAAGAACGGGCCCGCGCTATGATCGCCCAGGAGGAGATCGTGAAACAGGCTCAGGAAAAAGCCAAGGAGATCATCACACAGGCCCAGACCATGGCAAAAGAGCTGAAAAAGGCTGCCAACGAGTTCTCTGACAATGCGCTGAAACAATCTGAGGAGGCCCTCTCCATGGCGCTGAAGAACGTTCATGAGACCCGTCAGGAGCTGAACGCCGCCATGAAGAAAGGCAGCTTCGTGGAACAGCCTGCCAATGACGCAGTAAAACAGTAAGTAAAAAAAGACCGTCCTCGGACGGTCTTTTTTATTACATTTGGGGTTAGCGATAATGCTTCTGCCTTGTAAGTACTGTTGTTTCGATGTCAGAGAGACCGCAAACAGAGCAGGTGTAAGTAGTTGTAACGGTATTTTCCTGAATTACATCCTGCATTGGTTTATGTCCACCTTCACATGCGCAATTCCTATAATCAATCGCAACCCAACCCGTTTCAGAAAAATGTGTTTGTACCATAGTGCAGTCAGCACAAACAGCAACACGAGGCTCAATCACAGAATCATCTGAAAGATTCGAGTCGTCCCCTCCGGAAAATACAGGGAGAGATAACAACATGGTAGAAAGCAAAACAGAAACAAGGATTTTCCAGTTCTTTTTCATGGTGAATTCTCCTTTATCAATTCATTTCTGGAAATCATTGAGATTTCTATCTAAATTATAGCATGAAAAACAGCTGGATAAAATATGAAATATTGTACGAGTTTTCAATGGAAAAATATATCAAACAAATAAAATCCCCCGAACTTCGGTTCGGGGGATTGATGCACAACATTAACTGTTACACAGTGAATTATTCGCCAACGTATGGCAGGAATGCAACGTGTCTTGCGCGTTTTACGGCAACGGTCAGCTGTCTCTGATGACGAGCGCAGGTACCGGTTACACGACGAGGAATGATTTTCGCTCTGTCAGAGAGGAATCTTCTCAGTCTTGGAACATCTTTATAATCGATAACTTCGATTTTGTCCATGCAAAATGCGCAAACTTTTTTTCTTGGTTTTCTGGAACGTTTTTCAGTTCTTTCCATGGTTACTTGACCTCCTTAAAAAATATGATTACAAAAATTAAAATGGAAGATCGTCTTCGTCCTCGATCTCCTGGAAATCCTCTACAGAGCCGCTGTTGAAAGCAACAGGAGCGGCCGGAGCGGCGGCATAAGCCGGGATAGGATTAGCGGAAGCAGGGGAGGAAGAGCCGGAGGGTTTGCTGTCGGCGAAGTAGGCCTGATCAACAACCACCTCAACAGCCTGACGTTTGTTCTCATTCTTGTCCACATAGTTGCGAACCTGCAGAGAACCTTCCACTGCCATCAATCTGCCCTTCGCGAAGTAACGGGAGATAAATTCGGCAGTTTGTCTCCATGCAACACAGTTGATGAAGTCTGTCTGACGCTCTGCGCCTTTGGAGGCGAAGTTGCGGTCAACAGCAAGAGAGAATGATACAACAGAGATCCCGTTCGGAGTCTGTTTCAGCTCTGGGTCAACGGTAAGGCGGCCCATGAGAATCACACGGTTAAGCACAGAAAATGCCTCCCTTAATTAGTTCTCTCTTTTTACGATCAGAGTGCGGAGAACGCCGTCAGTGATTTTGTAAACACGGTCAAGTTCTGCTGGGAAATCGGGAGTGGAGTTGAAGGTAATGTAAACATAGTAGCCTTCGCTTTCATCCTCGATCTCATAAGCCAGCTTGCGTTTGCCCCATTCCTCAACGGTTTCGAGAGTACCGTTTTTGGAGATCAGCGCGGAGAATTTCTCAACCAGAGCTTTGATCTCTTCCTCGGTCTGTTTGGTGTTGAGGATCATGATGGTCTCGTAGTTTTCGTTCAGTTTAGCCATTGTAAAAGCACCTCCTTTTGGACATTAGGCTCTGCTCGGATGGCAGAGCAAGGGTCACCGTTTGAACGGTAACAACAAAATAATACCACGTTTTTTGGATTTGTCAACAAGAAAGTTGGCTTTTCATGCAAAAAAGGCCGAAATTTTTCAGCTTCCGGCCCGATTGCTTCGATTTTTTGTTTTCTAAGGCAGCAATGTTATGGTGATGATGGCCGAAATCGCCGCAAATAACAGAAAAACTCCCAACACAGCAAGGAAAACGGCCACCGGATTAACGCCGCCGGCCCGCATGATCTGCCGTTCCATTTCCATCCGGTTTCCGCTGTACTGCCGGCTGATCTGCTGAAGAGTGTTCATAGAATGTTTAAAGTATTTTTTGTTGGCGGTAAAGCCGCAGTATAGATGGAGAATAAAGGGAATATAGCCCACAAGATTGGCGATAGAGATCAGACCCTCCAAGCCGCTGGTGTTGAAGGTCATGGTCTGGAGCAGGGAAGGATCAGCCAAAGCCTGCGGCATCAGATGATAGGCAACAGCAAACGACGGCAGATAAGAGGCCAGATCCATCAGCAGCATGGTGAAGCCTTGGCGGTACATTTTACGGTACAGGAAATAGAACGGGCCAAAAAGCAAAGCCGACCAGTTAAAGACCATGGCTGAAATCTCGCTGGAAAGAAGTTTAAACAGGCGCACAAAATAATTGGCGTTTTTTTGGGTAAAGGCGATCACATCCCGGACAGAAACTTTCTGTATGGTGGAGTTTGGGTCGATCTGCCCAAAAGCGGCATTCAAAGCGGCCTGACGGGGATCTTCACTGGCTCCGTAAGAGGATGGAGGCGGCATGGAACCGGGCAGAAGAGGACGGCCGCAGTTTTCACAGTTTTCCGCGTTTGCCTGGTTTGGATGGCCGCAGACAGGGCACACACGGATGGTTTCCTGCCGGACAGCCTGTTCTTTGGGTTTTATGGGGTTTTCCCATTCTTTGCCCTGTGCATGGAGATCGTCCATGATGCAGCGGCCTTTTTCTTTGTAGCAGCTGCGATGATAGGGCGTGCCGCAGTCCGGACAGACAACAACATCGTCCTGATCGGTAAATTTTTGTCCGCAGACGGGACAAGTTGCACCGGTGTAAGTCATAAATAATACCTTTTCCTTTCTTTCGGTGAAAATCCAGCACTAAAGAAAGAGCGGAGCCACTTCCTTTAGCTGGGATACAATAAAATCAGGTTTTTCCGCCTCGTTCCGCACCTTGGAAAGCGCGCCGAAACCCTGCCGGAGCCATACTGTGCCCATACCCAAGGCTTTGGCCGGTTCAATGTCATTGTCCAGACGGTCGCCGATCATAACAGCTTCCTGAGGCAGACAGCCGGCACGTTCCAGCGCAAGGCGAAAAATGGCCGGATCCGGCTTTTTTACGCCCTCCTCAGCAGAGGAGATTACTAAGTCCATATGCTTAAGCAGGCCGAAGTTTTCCAAACGCTGCGCGGTACCTATGGTTTGGTTGGCAATAATACCAATGTGATATTTTGCGTGCAGCTGCTTCAGGCAGCTTTCCGCCTGCGGATAGGGACGTTCCAGCGCAGAGGGCCACTGGGGGGTGGGAAGGCCGTATTCTTTGGCGGTTTCCAGGTCGCCTTTGCGGTTTTGGCGGTAATAAAACAGCATCCGCTCATAAAATTCCTGAAAGCTGATATCCGTTCCGCGGATGATCTCCTGAACACAGCGCTCATAGCAGCTGCTTTCATCCACCAAGGTGGAACCGACGTCGAAAAAGATCCATTTTATATTCTCCATGAAAGCAACCTCGTTTTATCCTGATTTTTGATATACAAACTCTATTATAGAATATCTTTGTAAAAAAATCCAGAGCAAAACATGAATGTACTGTGTATGAATGAACATTTCCGAAGAACTTCCATAGTTTTTTTGACTTTTCTGCCATAACACAGTATAATAATAGATATATCATCATTATCACAAAAACTTGGAGGAACACTATGCTTCAGGTAGAGGACTTGAAACAGGAATTGAATCTATTGCTGCCGCGGCTGGAGGATCTTCGCTCGGCGATTGGATATGAAGGCTTGCTGAAGAAAAAAGAGGAGCTGGAACTGAAAGTAAGCGCTCCAGGCTTCTGGGACAATCTGGAAAGCTCCCAGAAGGTTTTGAAGCAGCAGAAAGAAATCAATGACCGTATTGATCACTTTGATGAACTGCTACGAAAATACGAAGACACTGCTTCCATGATGGAGCTGGTGGAGTTGGAGGCTGCCGACGACGAGGCTATGCTGGGCGAGCTGAAATCCGCTCTGCGCCAAATCGACAGAGAAATTGAGGAAAAGAAGCTGGAGACCCTGCTCAGCGGAGACTATGATCATAACAGCGCCATTATGTCTTTCCATGCTGGCGCGGGCGGAACGGAAGCGCAGGATTGGGTGCAGATGCTGTACCGGATGTACAGCCGCTGGGCGGAAAGTCACCAGATGAAGGTCAAGATCATGGATTATCTTGCCGGTGAAGAAGCAGGCATCAAAAGCCTGACGATTTCCGTAACCGGAACCAACGCCTATGGCTTTTTGAAATCCGAATCCGGTGTGCACCGTCTGGTTCGCATTTCTCCCTTCGACCCTTCCGGCAAACGCCACACTTCTTTTGCTTCCATTGAGGTCATGCCGGAGCTGGATGAGGCCACGGATATTGAAATCAAGGCCTCGGATTTGAAGGTGGATACCTACCGTTCCGGCGGCGCCGGCGGGCAGCATGTCAACAAAACCGAATCCGCGATCCGAATTACCCATATCCCCACCGGCGTGATCGTTGCCAGCCAGCAGGAGCGCAGCCAACACCAGAACCGTGAGGTCGCCATGAAAATGCTGAAAGCAAAGCTGGTGCAGATTAAAGAGCGGGAACATCTGGAAAAGATCGAGGATATCAAAGGGGAGCACAAGGACATTGCCTGGGGTTCCCAGATACGTTCTTACGTTTTTATGCCGTACACACTGGTTAAGGATCACCGAACCGGTTTTGAAAGCGGCAATATCAGCGCTGTAATGGACGGGGATCTGGATCCTTTCATCAATGCCTATCTGAAGGCTTACAGTCAGGGCGAACTGAATTAAAAGCAGAATAAAAAGAGCCTTTTGTGAAAAGCCCCCGGAAAGGGGGCTTTTTTACGGGCAAAAGAAGACAAAATTCCAAAGAAATTGTTAATTCTGTCGAAAAAGCGTTTTCCATAGGGTCCATTCATGGTAAAATGAACCCATCAGAGAAAAGGAGGTTACATTTTGGCTAAGATCAGACCGTTATTTTTGTCCGCCTTGCTGGCTTGTTCCGTACTTATGGGCACTTTGCCCGCTTCGGCTGAAGGCAGGACTTATGATGATAAAGAAAAAATTACCAATACTGGTGTTGATTTGTCCACAGCGACTACACTGACGGTGGCAAAACCGGCTTCCGCCGTTACAACAACCGAAGAAAAATACTATATCACCGGTACATCCGATCCCAGCAAAAGCCTGACCATCAACGGCGCCGCAGTGGAAGCGCGAGGCGAACTGGGTACGTATGGTATGCAGGTTTCGTTGGCAATCGGGGTCAACACGTTTGTGATTCAGAATGGCGGGGAAACAAAAACCGCCACCATTACCCGGGAGCAGGCGCCTTCCGTAACGAAGACCACGAAATTGACTGCCGCAAAGCCGACCTTTGATGATTTGGCTTTTGCTGGGGAATACACACTGACTTGTACGGCTCCCTCAGGAGCGGAAGTCAGTGCCAAGGTAGGCAGTCAGACGGTCAAGTTGGAACAGGTTGCGGCCACAGCAGAGGATGGTGTCCCTGCCGTCTACAAAGGAAGCCTGATTTTGGAGGCCAATGGAGAGGAAAACCGGGTCATTCCGTCTGTCATTTACACTTTGAATCGGGATGGCCAGATTTCCACGGTGGAATCCGCCGGAAATCTGACCATTTTGCCGTCCGGCTCCACACCGACGGTGCAGGTCAATCAGAATTCCAGCACGGTCTATGAAAAGGATGACTTGGGAAGCAATTTTGTAGCCATGCTGAACGCCGGCGCCCAGGACAAAATTGTGGAAATGGGCGATACTTTGGCCAAGCTGTCCATGGGAGGCTGGATCAAGAAGGAATTTGTGGACCTGGTGGAGGGGGATCCCTCTGTGACCAATCGAATTGAAAGCGTGGCATATGAAGCAGGAGAAGGCGGGGAGTATCTGACCCTTTACGGAACGGTCCCTTCAGTCTTTAAATCCTATATGAACAGTGAAAAGGTTTATCTGCGCTTCTACCATATGAAGGGGATCACCAATGTTCCTCTGACAGACAGTGAGCTTTTTGAAAAAGCGCAGGTCAGCGCCGAGGAAGATTCTCTGACGCTTGAGCTGTTCTGCCGGGAGCAGGATAATTTGCTGGGTTACGATGTCCGTTACAACGAGGACGACAGTATCACGATCTTCTTTAACGCCAAACCCCAAGTAAGCAGCGGTGAGCAGCCGCTGAAAGGGGTAACAGTGGTGGTGGACGCCGGACATGGCGGCATGGATCCCGGCGCGTTGGGTGTTTTGAACGGAAAAGGACCAAATGAAGATGATATTACTATGGCCCACGCCATCGCGCTGCAAAAGCGCTTGGAGTCCTTGGGTGCGACAGTGGTTATGACGGTTCCCCAGAACCTGTCCCAGCAGGAAAAAGTGGTTCTCCATGAGCGGGTGGAAATCACCCGGCAGGCAGAAGCGGACTTCTTTGTTTCTCTCCACTGCAACAGTGTGGGCGGCACAGCCAATGACCTGAAGTCCAAGGGTTCAGAGGTGTATTATTACGAGAATATTTCCCGAAGCTTTGCCCAGTCCGCTGTTTCTTCCCTTGCTGAGAATACCGGGCGGGATCTGCGGGGCGTGTATTACAGCAATTATTTTGTGACCCGCAATTCTCTCTGCCCGGGCATCCTGATGGAGATGGGCTTTGTCAGCAATCCGGAGGAATACGATGCGCTTCGCAGCGCGGACAGCCTCTGGTATACAGCCAACGGAGTGGCAGACGCGATTCTCAGCTTCCTGGCCGCTTAAAATCGGAAATACAACAGTAAGGGACCCCGGCAGCTCGGCTGCCGGGGTCCCTTATGATACAATGTTGTGAAAAGAATCTGGTTCTATTTTCAGAATTATCGGAAAGTTTACAAAGGATTGATCAAGAAAAGAAAGAAATGGTTGTTTATCGAGAAAAATGTGCTATAATAAATGGGTAAATATCTTTCGGAAGAAAGTGACCCCGCGGAAAATTAAAGGAGGAAGCTCTTATGAATATTGAAGCCAACCAGACCAACGGCAGCCTGAAAATTTCTCAGGATGTGATTGCCAGCATTGCAAAATACGCTGCCTGTGAAATTGATGGTATCCATTCTTTGGCAGCATCCCGCCTGCCGATTAAAAATATCGGTAAAAAAGGCATTACCACAAGACCGATTCTGATCAGCATGAATGACGATGTTGCTGTTATTGATATCAGTGTAAATGTGAACGCCGGCTGCAAGATCCGCAGTGTTGCGGAAAACCTGCAAAAAGCCGTAAAAGATGCGGTTCAGACCATGACCGGCATTACGGTTTCCAAGGTGAACGTCCATGTGGAGGGGATCCAGTTCACGGAAGAATCCCCAGCAGTAGCCGAAGCTTAGAGCGCGCAGCTTGAAAAAAGAACAGGTATTTCTCTTTTTAAGAAAGCGGAAGCTCTGCTGTTTTTGTGCGGCGGAGCTTTTCTTTTTGGAGAATTTTTGAAGTTGGAAAGGAATGGCTGAGAGAGTGTGGGGAGTTCTGCGGATACGGACAATATGCAGATTTTCTCCGATAAACGCTTTATTATTCCTGAATTTGCTGGTATAATAACTATAATATACGCTTTTTATGCAGCCGCAGGCCGTGAAGCCTGCTTCGAAACAGAGAAAGAACAGAAAAGGACAAAATATAGAAAAATGGAGGTACCCAACATGACAAGACACGAATCCCGTCAGGAGGCGTTTTGCCTGTTGTTTGAAAGAATATTCACCGACGCGTCTCTGGAGGAGATCATGGAGAACGCGGTAGAGGGGCGGGAGGTTGTTCTCAGCGACTACGCTGTACAGCTTGCCAAAGAGGCGGACGCCCATCAGGCGGAACTGGATGCGATCATAGAACCAAAACTGAAAAAATGGAAATTAAACCGCATTTCCAAAGTGTCCCTGGCGGCGCTACGTCTTGCGGTCAGTGAGCTGGAATATGAAAAAAACATTCCGGTTAATGTAATCATCAGCGAGGCGGTCGAACTGACCAAACGATTCTCCGGGGAGGAAGATGCTTCCTTCGTCAACGGTGTGCTGGGCGCGATTGCCCGGGAAAAAGGGAGCAGGGAGCAGTAAATGGCACTGTTTGCAGGCTTTGATACCAGCAATTACACCACTTCTGCGGCGCTGTTTGACAGCGACAAGGGCCTGATCATCCACCGGAAGAAGTTGCTCCCAGTTCGGGACGGTGCCCTCGGCTTAAAACAGAGCGACGCCGTGTTCAGCCATGTAAAGCAGCTGCCTCAGCTTGTGGAGGATCTTTTTTCCAACATGGAGGAACCTCTGGCCGGTGTGGGGGTATCAACCAGGCCACGAAGCATGGAGGGTTCGTATATGCCCTGTTTCCTTGTGGGAAATTTGGCGGCACAGGTCGCTTGCAGCGTGGCAAGGGTTCCAAAGTATGTGTTTTCCCACCAGCAGGGCCATATTGCTGCCGCGCTTTATTCCTGCGGGAAACTGGATCTGCTGAAGAAGGAGTTTATCGCCTTCCATTTTTCCGGCGGAACGACGGAGTGTGTCCATGTCCGTCCGGACGAAGAGCAGGTCTTTTCCACTGAAATCATCGCGGAATCACTGGATCTCAAATGCGGACAGGTTATTGACCGGGTGGGGAATATGCTGGGACTGCCTTTCCCATCGGGAAAATATTTGGATGAGCTGTCTCAGAGATCCACAAAAAGCTATAAAATCAAACCAACCTTTAAGGACAACAATGTTTGTGTTTCCGGCGTGGAAAATCAGTGCAGAAAGCGCCTTGAGCAAGGGGAAGCCCCGGAGGATGTGGCGAAATTCTGCTTGGAGTCGGTCTGCGCCATTGTGGAGACCATGATCCGGCACAATTTGGAGCAATTTCCGGGCCTGCCGCTGATTTTTTCCGGCGGCGTAATGTCCAATACCCTGATCCGAAGCCGGGTTTCCGTCCAATTTGGCGGAAGCTTTGCCGCGCCGGAATTTTCCTCCGACAACGCGGCGGGAATTGCGGTGCTGGCGGCTACGAAAGCCGGTGTACTTTTGATGGAAAACCTTTAAAAAGGTAAAAATAGAAGAAAGAAGGGCAAGAATGTGCCTGGCAAGACGCTTTTAACGGTCAGCCAACTGAACCGCTATGTAAAATCTGTATTGGAGGGTGATTTTCGCTTAAAGGATATTCTCCTTCGAGGTGAGATCTCCAATTTTGTTGACCATTATAAAAGCGGACACTTTTACTTCACCCTGAAAGAAGGCGAGGCGGCAGTAAAAGCCGTCATGTTTGCCGCTTACGCGAAAAACGTGCCCTTTCAGCCGAAAAACGGCATGGCTGTCATTGTTCGGGCCAGCGTTACCCTCTATGAGCGGGACGGCAGTTATCAGCTTTCTGTTTATGATATGCAGCCGGAGGGCAAGGGCAGTCTCCAACTGGCTTATGAACAGCTGCTGGAGAAGCTGAAACAGGAAGGCCTGTTTGATTTGAGCCGCAAACGGTCTTTGCCGCCCTATCCGGAGAAGGTGGGGCTGATCACCTCGGATACAGGGGCAGCCCTTCATGATATGCTGAATATTATTACCCGGCGTTATCCGCCGGCAAAATTGATTCTCTATCCCGCCTTGGTGCAGGGAAAGGACGCGCCTCAGTCGCTCATTGCAGGTTTGGAATACCTGAACCGGAACCGAAGCTGCGATCTGATCATCATTGGCCGGGGCGGCGGTTCTCTGGAGGATCTGTGGGCCTTTAACGATGAAAGACTGGTGCGGGCGGTTGCGGCGTCGGAGATCCCGGTGATTTCCGCAGTAGGACATGAGACCGATGTGACCCTCTGTGATTTCGCGGCCGACCTTCGCGCGCCAACCCCATCGGCAGCGGCAGAGTTGGCTGTCCCGGACCGGCAGCAGCTTCTTTCCCGCCTGGAGCGGCTGGAGCAGGAGCTGCAGGCTATGCTTCGGCATAAGCTTTCTTCTGCCCAGCAATATTTTGACAGCGTGCTGCAAAGGGAGAGCCTACGAAACAGCAAAGCCGCCATCGACCGGCGTCGGGAACGGCTTTCTCAAATTGGGCAAACGATCCAAAATCATGTGACGGAGCAGTTCTCCGACGCGGAGGAACAGCTTCGCAGCAAAGGAGAGCAGCTTTCTCTTCTCAATCCGTGGAATCAGCTGCAAAGAGGCTGGTCGGTGACGGAAAAGGCGGATGGGGAACGGATTTCCTCTGTGAAGGCCGTGCAAGAGGGAGAAAAAATTGTTACGATCCTTGCTGACGGCAGGCTTTACAGCCGGATTGAAAACATTAATGTGGAAATAGGTCTGAAAGGAGCAGAATAAATGGCGGAAAAATGGACATTTGAAACGGCAATGGCCCGTTTGGATGAGATATCTGTCCTGCTGGGACAGGGTTCTGTCTCGCTGGATGAGGCGGTGGAGCTTTATGAGGAAGCAGCCAAGCTGATCAACCTCTGCAACAAAAAGCTGAACAGCGCACAGACCAAGCTGGAAAAGGTCATGCTGTCACGGACGGAAGGGGAACAGGCATAATGGAATTTCAGATGCAGCTAAAGCAGTATGCCGCCGAAGTGGAACAGGCACTGGATGCTTGTCTGCCGCTGTGCACCTGTCCTCAGCAGGAGGTTGTGGAGGCCATGCGTTACAGCCTGCTGGGCGGTGGAAAACGGTTGAGAGCAGCATTGCTGCTGGCTTTTTGTTCGGTTTGCGGCGGAAAGGAAGAGGAAGCGTTGCCTTTTGCCTGTGCGGTGGAAATGGTACACGCCTATTCTCTGATTCATGATGACCTGCCTTGTATGGATGATGATGCCCTTCGCCGGGGAAAACCCTCCTGCCACATTGCCTATGGAGAGGCCACAGCCTTGTTGGCAGGCGATGGGCTGCTGACCCAGGCTTTTGATCTTATGCTGCATCAACAGGATCTGCCTTCGCAGCGGATCTTGAAAGCGGCAGCCTGTTTATCCAGGGCCATCGGTGCCTATGGAATGATCGGAGGGCAGATTCTGGATCTGGCCAATGAGCAGAAGCCCGAAACCACCGAAGCCCGCCTGAAAGAAACCGATGCCCTCAAGACCGGCGCGCTGATCGCCGCAGCCTGTGAGATGGGCTGCATCCTTGCGGGGGCAGAAACAGAGAAGATTGAGGCCGCTAAGGCCTATGCCAAGGGAATCGGTCTGGCTTTCCAGATCACCGATGATATTCTGGATGTGACCGCCACCACGCAGGATTTGGGAAAACCGGCTGGCAGTGATGCTAAACAGTCCAAAGTGACCTATGTCAGCCTGTATGGCGTGGAAAAGGCGGGAATCATCTCCACCAAACTGCTGGAAGAAGCAAAGGAACACTTGAAAAAGGCCGGTCTGGACAGCGGCTTTTTGTGCGGCATGGCGGACTATATCTTAGAGAGAAAGTATTAGGCTATGAGAGAATTTTTATTAGGCTATGAGAGAATTTTTAACTGAAATCACACACAACTACTATATTATTGTTGCGGCTGTTTCCTGGTTTTTGGCACAGCTGATCAAAACGATCCTCAATTTGGTTGTAACCAAGGAACTGAATTTGGAGCGTATGGTGGGAGCCGGCGGTATGCCCAGCGCCCATTCCGCCTTTGTGGTATCGCTGACGGTGATAGCCGGGCGGCTGAATGGCTGGAACAGTGTGGAATTTGCGATCTGTTTTGCGGTGGCCGCTGTTGTGATGTATGACGCCATGGGTGTTCGACGGGCGGCCGGCCAGCATGCGAAAGTGCTGAATCAGATTATCAGTTCCATGTCGGATAACTTCCGCATCGTGTATGAGGTGGAAAAAAAGAGAAAGTTTGATCTTTTCCGCAAACGTCACGCGGAAGATCCAGACGATCAAAAATCGCAGAAAGCCATTGAACACAATAGGGAACTGCTGAAGGAACTGCTGGGCCACTCCCCGTTGGAAGTGTTGGGCGGTGTGATCCTGGGCATTGCGGTGGCGCTCATGTTCCCTTTGCCGTAGCCAGAAAACAGGGAAAGGAAATTGGGAATGAACGATCCTATCTTGAGCCGGATTGACTCTCCCGCGGATGTAAAGCGGTTGAATAAAGAAGAACTTCCGCTGCTTTGCAGGGAATTGCGGGATGTAATGATTGAAACTACCTCAAAAAATGGAGGTCATCTGGCATCCAGTCTGGGTGTAGTGGAGCTGACGGTAGCTCTGCATCGGATCTTTGACTCACCGAAGGATAAAATCGTCTGGGATGTGGGCCATCAAAGCTATGCCCACAAGCTGCTGACCGGACGCAGGGAACAATTCCATACCCTTCGGCAAAAAGACGGCCTTTCCGGCTTTCCAAAACCGAAAGAAAGCGTCCATGACGCCTTTGTTACCGGTCATTCCAGCACCTCGATTTCGGCGGCCAGCGGTATGGCACGGGCCAAGACCCTGAAAAATGACCCGCACAGCACCATTGCGGTCATTGGCGACGGTGCTTTCACCAGCGGCATGGCCTATGAGGCCATCAATAATGCCGCCAGAAGTGGGGATCGACTGATCGTCATCTTAAATGACAATAAAATGTCCATTTCCAAGAACGAGAGCAACTTGGCCAAGTACCTCTCCAACATTCGTTCCACGCCGGGATACTTCAAAATGAAGGATGATGTTCAGGCCTTCTGCCAGAAGATCCCTCTGGTGGGAAAACCACTGGAATCTTCGCTGGTTAAGATGAAATCAGCGGCCAAAACCATTCTTTACGGCAGCAATTTCTTTGAGGATATGGGTTTTCGTTACCTTGGTCCGGTGAACGGACATGATCTGGATCAGCTCTGCGCGGTTCTCAGCCGCGCGAAGGCCCTCGGCGGCCCGGTCTTTCTCCATGTGGAAACACAGAAAGGCAAAGGCTATTCCTTTGCGGAAAAAAATCCTGGTGAATTTCATGGAACTTCCGGTTTTGACATTCGCACTGGAAAGAGCAAGAGCAAAGCGGGCGCACTCAGCTTTTCCGAGGTGTTCGGCAGGCATCTGACGGAGCTTGCCAAGAGAGACGAAAAAATCTGCGCCATTACCGCCGCCATGAAATACGGCACCGGCCTTAACTTCTTTTCCAAAGCTTTTAAGCAGGCGGGGCGTTTCTTTGATGTGGGGATCGCGGAACCGCATGCGGTGACTTTTGCGGCCGGACTTGCCGCCGAAGGAATGACACCGGTGTTTGCGGTGTATTCCAGCTTTCTTCAGCGCTGCTATGACCAGGTGCTCCATGACTGTTCCATTGAGAAACAACATATTGTCCTGGCCATTGACCGGGCAGGAATTGTAGGAGCTGACGGTGAGACGCATAATGGTTTGTTTGATGTAGCGATGCTGTTGAATATTCCGGGAATCGTGCTTTACTCGCCTGCAACCTTTCAGGAACTGCGTTGGGCGATGGAACAGGCGTTGTACCGGGAAGACGGCGTCTGCGGCGTCCGGTATCCCAGAGGCGGTCAGGACGCTGATCTGGCCGCTCTTACCAAAGCGCAGGATTGGCAGCTGCTGGGGGAGAGCCGGAAGAAACTCATCGTCACCTACGGACGCATTTCCGCGGAAGCGGCGAAGGCGGCCAAGGAACTTGGCGCTTCGGTTTTGAAGCTGACCAGGATATTCCCGATCCATGTGGACGCCTTTGCGCTGATGAAAGAAGCGGAACGCATTCTCTTTGTGGAGGAGGGGATCCAAACCGGCGGTCTGGGCCAGTATGTGGGCGCAAAACTGTTGGAGGAGGGCTACAAAGGGCAGTACAAGCTTCGGGGCGTGGACAACTGCTTTGTGCCGCAGGCCACTCCGGCGGAGGCCACGGCGCTGTGCCGCTTGGACAGCGCATCCCTGATTCAGGATTATAAAGATTATTTTTATTAAAAGTTCAGGATTTTAGGAGAAACAGGAGGGATTCCCTTTGAAGGAACGACTGGACGCGGCACTGGTGCAGCGGGGACTCTGTCAGAGCCGGGAGCGGGCAAAGGTGCTGATTATGGAAGGCTTGGTCTATGTCAACGGACAGAAGTCCGATAAGGCTGGGACCCAGGTAAAAGAGGATGATTCCATCGAAGTTCGGGGCGAAAGTCTGAAATATGTGAGCCGAGGCGGCAAAAAGCTGGAGAAGGCGATGGAAAGCTTCCCTATTGACCTGAATGGGGGCATTTGTATGGACATTGGCGCCTCCACAGGCGGCTTTACCGACTGTATGCTGCAGAACGGCGCCGCTAAGGTTTATTCCGTTGATGTGGGCTACGGCCAGTTGGCCTGGAGCCTGCGCACGGATGAACGGGTGGTCAATCTGGAGCGCACCAATATTCGCTATTTGACAGAAGAACAGGTGCCGGAGAAACTGGATTTTATCTCAGTTGATGTGTCCTTTATCTCTCTAACACTGGTTTTGCCGGTTGCTTACCGCTTTCTGAAGGATGGTAGGTCCATGGTCTGCCTGGTGAAGCCCCAGTTTGAGGCCGGACGGGAAAATGTTGGGAAAAAAGGAGTTGTCCGTGACCCGAAAATCCATGAAATGGTCATTGAGAAGGTGGCTGATTTTGCGCAGGGGTTGGGTTTTGCCGTGCTGGGGCTGGATTTTTCGCCAATCAAAGGACCGGAAGGAAATATTGAGTATTTGCTCCATCTGGGCAAAGAAGAGGCTAATCATCCGCTTGCTCATGAGACGGTGGAAGGCGTAGTTGCCAAGGCTCACGAAACGCTGTAAGGGGGGATAAGGAATGAATTTCCTGATGATTTTGAATCCGGGCAAGAAAAATTCCGTGGAATGTGCCAGCCGCGCCATTCAGATTCTGAAATCCAGAGGCTGCGATGTTTATGTGGCGCCGAAATACATGGAAATTTTTCAGAATCTGATGGTTCGGGAATTTGATATGGAGCGGGATAAAGAAGCTGTGGATATGGTCATTACCATCGGCGGCGACGGTACTTTGATCCACAGCGCGGAGATAGCCATTGCCATGGACAAGCCCATTGTGGGTATTAACTCCGGCCGCCTGGGTTTTCTCACTGAGCTGGAACACTATGAACTGGATTCTCTTATTCAGCTGGTTAATGGGAATTACGAGATCCAGGAGCGTATGGTTCTGGAGGTCAATCATCATCACAAGGAAGGCGGAGCGGAGACTTACCTTGCCATCAATGACGCGGTCATCAGCAAGGAGGACATGAATGCCCGTGTAGCGGATATTGATGTGGTGCTGCGCAGCGGCTATATCAACAGCTACCGTGCCGACGGCCTGATTTTCTCCACACCCACCGGCTCCACAGCTTATTCCCTGTCAGCGGGAGGACCGATCGTTTGCGCCGGTATGCAGGCGATTATTGTTACCCCGATTTGTCCCCATTCTCTTTTCTTTCGCTCTATGGTCTATGGGCCGCAGGAGCTGCTGACCGTTCAGGGAAAATATATCAATAACTCAGACACTCTGATGCTGTCCATCGACGGCAAGGATATTATTAAAATCGTGCCTGGCGACTGGGTAACGATTTACCAAGCACAGCAGAAGATGAAATATGTTGTCCTTTCCAAGAACAATTACTATAAAAAACTGACTGAAAACTTCACCAACAGGAGGTAATTATGAAAGCGAAGCGTCATGCAAAGATTCTGGAGCTGATTGGGAGCAAGCATATCAACACCCAGGAAGAGCTTCAGGCAGAACTGAGCAAAAACGGATTTCAGGTAACACAGGCCACCGTATCCCGCGACATTAAGGAGCTGCGTCTGATCAAGTCTTTGTCCAATGATGGCAGCTATCACTACACGACCCACCAGAAAGAAAAAGGCAGCGACCTGTCCTTCAAGTTCCACGCGATTTTTTCCGAATCGGTGCGGGGTGTGGATTATGCCCAGAACCTGGTTGTGGTAAAATGCTATACCGGTATGGCGAACGCCGCCTGCGCGGCGCTGGATTCCATCCATTGGGAAGGCGTGGTGGGAACAATTGCCGGGGATGACACCATTCTGTTGGTTATGCGCAGCGAAGCGTATGCGGAAAAAATGATCGAAGACCTGAATAAGTTGATCCACTAAGGAGGAGAGGGAATGCTCTCTCAGCTATATATTAAAAATATCGCGGTGATTCAGGAGGCGTCCATTCAGTTTGGTTCTGGTTTCAATGTGTTCACCGGTGAAACAGGCGCCGGAAAAACTATGCTGATCTCCGCCATCAACGGGGTGCTGGGTGCCCGTCTGTCGCGGGATATTATCCGCAGCGGCGAGGAAACAGCAGCGATTTCGGCGCTGTTTACCGATGTTTCGCCGGAAGCAGCTGGAAAAATCCAGGAGCTTGGCTATGAAACAAACGATAGGGAAGTTCTGATCGCCCGGGAAATCGGGGCGCGCAACAGCTGCAAGGTCAATGGCCGGCCGGCAACGCTGCAGATCCTTCGGGAGATCTCTTCCCAACTGATCGACGTCCATGGGCAGAAGGACAACCACCGTCTGCTGGACCCTCAATATCACATTGAATACATCGACAGCTTCGGTGAATTGGCTGATCTGCGGGAAGCGTACAGCCAAATTTACAGTCAGGTCATGGAACTTCGGAAAAAACTCCGTTCCATGGCCCAGAGCGATCGGGAAAAAGAGCAGAAAATCTCCCTGCTCCAGTATCAGGTCAACGAGATCGAAGCTGCGAACCTGCAAATCGGCGAGGATGAGGAGCTAACAGCCCGCCGGGACACCATCCGCAACGGCGAGAGGATCATGAAACTGGCCGCGGAAGCCAAAGGATTGCTGGACGGGGGAGAGGATGCAGAAGGTGCCGCCGGTTTGCTCAGTCAATTGGCGGAAACTTTAGGCAAACTATCCCGTTTTGTACCGGAGCTGTCCGATGCGGCAGCGCAGGTGACCGATATTTCCTATACGGTCAACGATATCAGCGGAGAGCTCAGCCGCTATCTGGATCAGTTGGACTTTGATCCCCATTCTCTGGACGAAATCGAGGACCGTCTGGAGCTGATCCAGAACTTTAAGCGGAAATACGGTTCTACCATTGCTGAAATTCAGGAATATGGGGAAAAGGCGTCAAAAGAGCTTGAGGAAATTCAGTTCTCCCAGGAGATCATTGACCGCTTGCTGGAAGAGGAGCGGAAGCTGTTGCCCAAGCTGGCGCAGGCGGCCGATGAATTGACTGCGGCGCGCCATCAAACTGCCCGAAATTTCCTGTCCCGCATCAAAAAGGAATTGGAATTCCTGAATATGCCTTCCGTGAAACTAACAGTCAGCGCTGGCCGCTGCGATTACCGGCCCAACGGTCAGGACGAAATGGAATTGCTGATCAGCTCCAACGCCGGTGAACAGCCAAAACCGCTGGCGAAGATCGCCTCCGGCGGCGAGCTGTCCCGGGTCATGCTGTCCATCAAAAACGTACTGGCTGAAAAAGACCGGGTGGGTACGGCTATTTTCGATGAGATCGACACCGGCGTCAGCGGCGCTGCCGCCCAGAAAATCGGACGAAAGCTGCAGGAGGTCTCCCGTAACCGGCAGGTCATCTGTGTTACGCACCTTGCTCCGGTGGCAGCCTGCGGAGATACGCACCTGTACATCCATAAGGAAGTGGAGGAGGGACGCACCTTTACCCGGGTGGACTTGCTCAGCGAGGAGGAACGGGTGCGGGAGATCGCCCGCATCGTTTCCGGTGAGGCTGTAACGGAAACGGCCATGGAAAATGCCCGGGAAATGCTGCTTCTTGCCCATAAATAAGGGAAAAATCTTGACAAAACCACCCCTTGCGGTTATAATAACCCTATCAGCCATGACGAGAAGAAGTAACTGCGCTTCTTTTCTCACAGAGAGCCTCCATTTGGTGGAAGGAGGCAGAAAAAACGCAGTGAATACATCTCCGAGCTGCCGCCCGAACCTGGAATTTCCTCAGTAGGCACGGCCGGTTGACAACCGTTACCATGTCAGGGTATGGATTCCGTGCCGATAGGCTGGAAGGTACCTGCTGAGGCCGTTGGCGTGAGCCTGCGGTAAATAGAGGTGGTAACGCGACTATCTTCGCCCTCTGCTTATGGAAAATAAGCAGAGGGCTTATTTTTCGCTATAAAATCAGTGATATATGAAAAAGGAGACAAGTACTATGCAGCTTTATGAAGAATTGCAGCGCCGCGGTCTGATCGCACAGACCACGGACGAAGAACACATCCGAGAAATGATCAACGAAGGCAAAGCGACCTTTTACATTGGCTTCGACTGTACTGCGGACAGTTTGACCGCTGGTCATTTTATGGCTTTGACCTTGATGAAACGTCTGCAGATGGGTGGAAACCGTCCAATCGCCCTGATCGGCGGCGGAACCACCATGATCGGCGACCCTTCCGGGCGTACCGATATGCGGAAAATGCTGACCAAAGAGGATATCGACCATAACGCCGAGTGCTTCAAACGCCAGATGGAGCGTTTTATTGAGTTTGGCGAGGGAAAAGCCATGATGGTAAACAACGCCGATTGGCTGCTGAACCTGAATTACGTTGATCTGCTGCGGGAGGTTGGCGCCTGCTTCTCCGTTAACAATATGCTCCGCGCCGAATGCTACAAACAGCGGATGGAAAAGGGCCTCAGCTTCCTGGAATTCAACTACATGATCATGCAGTCCTACGACTTCTACTACATGTTCCAGAAATACGGCTGCAATATGCAGTTTGGCGGCGACGACCAGTGGAGCAATATGCTGGGCGGTACCGAATTGATCCGCCGCAAGCTGGGCAAGGATGCACATGCCCTGACCATTACTCTGCTTACCGATTCCAACGGCAAAAAAATGGGTAAAACCGCCGGCAACGCAGTATGGCTGGATGCGGAAAAGACCAGCCCTTATGAATTCTTCCAGTACTGGAGAAACGTAGGCGACGCCGACGTGATCAAATGCCTGAAAATGCTGACCTTTATTCCAATTGAGGAAATCGAGGAAATGGAGCGGACGATGGAAGGCGCCGAACTGAACAAGGCCAAGGAACGTCTGGCAGTGGAACTGACTGCTATGGTTCATGGCGAAGAAGAAGCGCAGAAAGCCCTGGAGGCCGCCCGTGCCCTGTTTACCGCCGGCAACTCCTCGGTCAATATGCCAACCACAGCTCTGACCGCTGCGGAGATCAGTGATAGCAAAATGCAGGTGGCGGATCTGCTGGTTCGCGCTGAGCTGGCTCCTTCCAAATCCGAAGCAAAACGCCTGATCAAAGCCGGCAGCGTTTCCGTAAACGAGGCAAAAGTAACCGATATCAATGCCTGTGTTTCGGAAAGCGATTTCACAAACGGCGAGCTGATCTTGAAAAAAGGCAAGAAAGGTTTCCATAAATTCACGCTGTTCACGCTGTAAAAGCAAACAGAGAAAAGCCCGGAATTTCCGGGCTTTTTGCCGCAAAACAAAGGCAAAAGGTGCTTTGCCGGCGATAAACGGTAGAAAAATTGGGAATAATCACTTGACAAACAGTAAAAATAGTGGTATGGTTACACTATCTAAACGATATGCTGTATCGGCTGTGAAGGAACCAGTAACCCCTGGAAAACGGTCAGAGAGAGGACATAAGAGCTGAAATTGTCCTTGCGTAATCCCAGAGGTGAATACCACTCCGGAGCCATGGCGTCAAATGCGCCATCGTCTTCCCGCGTTAAGGGATTTTGAGTGAAACCCAAGGTGGAACCGTGTGAGTATACGCACCCTTGGACCGCGAGAAGCGGTCTGAGGGTGCTTTTCTTTTTCACAGCTTTTGATAGCAAGCAACATTTATCACATAGAGGAGGAACTTATATGAAAATCACACTGAAAAGCGGAGATGTTCGGGAATATGCGAACCCTATGCCCGCCATTGAGATCGCGAAATCCATCAGCGAAGGTTTGGCAAGAAACGTTTGCGCGGTAAAAGTGAACGGAGAGACCGTTGATCTGCGCACCGAGATCGCAGAGGACTGCGAAATCACCTTCCTTACTTTTGAGGACGAGGATGGCCGCGGTGCTTTCCGCCATACAGCCTCCCATATTCTGGCGCAGGCCGTAAAACGCCTGTATCCGGACACGAAGCTGGCGATCGGTCCGTCCATTGCCGATGGTTTCTACTATGATTTTGACCGGGATGAGCCGTTTGCGCCGGAACAGCTGGAAAAAATTGAAGCAGAAATGAAGAAAATCGTCAAAGAAGATTTGAAATTGGAGCGTTTCACCCTGTCCAGAGAGGACGCAATCAAGCTGATGCAGGAGAGAAACGAGCCTTATAAAGTGGAACTCATCGAAAATCTGCCGGAAGGCGAGGAAATCAGCTTCTATAAACAGGGCGAATATGTTGATCTTTGCGCCGGCCCTCATGTTGCCAGCACCAAACTGATCAAAGCCTTCAAGCTGACTTCCATCGCAGGCGCTTATTGGCACGGTGACGAGAAAAACAAGATGCTGACCCGAATCTACGGTACCGCCTTCCCCAAAGCTTCTGAGCTGGAAGACTATCTGGCTAAAATCGAGGAAGCTAAAAAGCGTGACCACCGGAAACTGGGCAAAGAACTGGGTCTGTTCACCATGCTGGAGGAAGGCCCAGGCTTCCCATTCTTCCTGCCAAAGGGAATGATCCTGAAAAATACCTTGCTGGAATATTGGAGAGACATCCATACCAGAAACGGCTATGTGGAGATCTCTACCCCGATCATTCTGAATCTGAACCTGTGGAAAACTTCCGGCCACTGGGATCATTATAAAGAAAACATGTACACCACGGTTATCGATGACATGGAGTATGGCATCAAACCAATGAACTGCCCAGGCGGCTTGCTGGTTTACAAATCGGAGCCTCGTTCCTACCGTGACCTGCCGCTGAGAATGGGTGAGATCGGTCTGGTACACCGCCACGAGAAATCCGGTGCGCTTCATGGTCTCTTCCGTGTACGCTGCTTCAATCAGGACGATGCCCATATCTTCATGACTCCGGAACAGATCCCACAGGAGATCAAAGGTGTTGCACGCCTCATCGACGAGATCTACAGCCTGTTCGGCTTCAAATATCATGTTGAGCTGTCGACCCGTCCGGAAAACAGCATGGGCAGCGATGAGGATTGGGAAATGGCAACCAATGGTCTGAAATCCGCTTTGGATGAACTGGGACTGAGCTATGTGATCAACGAGGGCGACGGTGCCTTCTACGGTCCGAAGATCGACTTCCACCTGGAGGACTCTCTGGGACGTACTTGGCAGTGCGGCACCATTCAGCTGGACTTCCAGATGCCGCAGCGCTTTGAGGCTGAGTACACCGGTGAGGATGGTCAAAAACACCGTCCGATTATGATCCACCGTGTTGCTTTCGGCTCTGTAGAACGTTTCATCGGTATTCTGATCGAGCATTATGCCGGTAAATTCCCAACCTGGCTGGCTCCGGTACAGGTAAAAGTTCTTCCGATTTCTGAGAAAAACGCTGAATACGCCAAAAAGGTTCACAGCGCAATGCGTGAAGCCGGTATTCGTGCGGAGCTGGATGAACGCAATGAAAAAATCGGCTACAAGATTCGTGAGGCACAGCTGGAAAAAGTACCTTATATGGTCATTGTTGGTGCCAAAGAAGAGGAAGACGGCACGGTTTCTGTTCGCCGCCGCGATACCGTTGACAACGAGTCGATGAATACGGAAGAATTCATTAAACTGGTTGCTGCTGAAATCAAAGAGAAGAAATAAGAATATTATTTCGTGAGAAAGGCCTTCCGCCAAAAGCGGAAGGCCTTTCTGTTTGATATTTTTGATATCTTATTGAAGCTTTTTTACAAGGTCAATGATTCCCTCAACGGTACGGAAGCAGTTTCGATCCACTTGAGTGGGCTGGATGTCGATCCCTTCATCCTCCAAGGCCATCAAAAGATTGATAAAGGCCAGAGAATCCAAAAGTCCGGAATCCAAAAGGTCTACGCCGTCTTCCAACACCTGTTCGCTGCCGCAGGCATCAACTAAAATATCCTTGATGAGCTGTTCCATAGGGTCACCTCGTTATTGCTTTGGTATTTGAAGAAAGGGGGAGCTGCTCCATAGGGAGAAAGAGGCTGGGCACCATATAGGAAGGGAGCTTTTCTCTAAGCTGCAAGCGCAAAACTTCACCGTCCAGGCTGGGTGTGATATAAGCAGCCAAGCGGCGGACGGTTCCATTGGCATCCCGTTGCGCTGTGACTACAGCCTGTTGGATCCCCGGAAGTTTCTCCAGCACTTGTCGGATCTCCTCCAAATCAATGCGGTATCCCAGATATTTTATCTGACTATCCCGGCGCCCGGAGCAATATAGCAGGCCGTTTTCGATAAAGCCCAAATCTCCGCTGGGATAAGGCCCCTGCAAGGGCGGCTGTCCCACATAACCTTTAAAAACGGAGTCGCCATCCAGATAAATCTCTCCATCTTTCAGCGTAATTGTCACGGCGGCATGGGACAGATCCCCCACCGGAAGCTGTTGCTGAGAGAGATGCTGCGGCTGAATCAACAGCCCGCAGACCGCACAAGTAGCTTCGGTCGGTCCGTAGGCATTGAATAGGCTCAAGGAGGGGAAACGCTGCTTCATCTGTGCCGCCGTAGGAACCGAAAGAGGCTCGCCGCAGAGAAAAACGGCTTGCAGAGAAGGGAGAGACTGTGCACAGAAACTGCGGTCGCACAGACAAAGCCGCAGAAAGGTGGGCGTGCAGACCAAAAGAGCCCCCTGATGCTGACGGACTTGCTGGAAAAAGCGACCAAGTTGAAACTGCTCCTCCTTTGTTGTCAGAAGAAGTGTGCCGCCGCTTAACAGGGCCGCGCACCAATCCGCCACGGAAAGGTCAAAAGAGAGATTGGCCTGATTGACTACCACTCTTTGAGCCGGAGCCGCAAGTTCCTGGTGGGATAGGAGCCAGGCCGCGAAGTTTTCCACATTCCCAATGGAAATGGGAATCCCCTTTGGCTGTCCGGTGGTGCCGGAAGTGAACATGATATAAGCGACAGTGACCTTATGATAAGCAGGTGGTGTCCAGGTAAGGCTGTTTGGAATATCCTCCCATGTCATTGTCTTGACTTTTTGCAGAGATAGGGGTTGAGGCGCTTCCTCCGGCAGCAAAAGCAGTTCCGCCTTGCAAAGCCGGGCGATTTCAGCCATTCGCCCGATGGGCAGAGAATGGTCGCAGGGGACCCAGGGGCGGCCGCAGAGCAAGCAGGCCAGGAGGGAAATGATCATCCGGGGATGCTTATGGCCATAGACCAGAACCGGGGAACGCCCCTCTTCCTGAAGAAAAGCGGCTAAGGAGCAGGCTTCCTG
The DNA here is from genome assembly GCA_945876435.1 of uncultured Clostridia bacterium. Classification (GTDB taxonomy): domain Bacteria; phylum Bacillota; class Clostridia; order Oscillospirales; family Ruminococcaceae; genus Negativibacillus. Next base: position 48,659 of record CAMCOD010000005.1, on the reverse strand, counting down.
CCAAAGCTGCTGATAGCTAAGGGTGTGTTCACCCTGTTGGACGGCGATTTTTTGGGGGTTTTGGCGCATATTCTCATAAAACCGCTCTAAGAACATGAAATCGCCTCGCTTCGTATCTGCTCCGGCGGGATCAGAGCCGGGTCATACATAACTTTGGAATGATTGTTCAGTACCAGCTCCTTGTTCCGCACCTGTCGTGTGTCTGGATCAATGGCAAGACGGTAGATTTGGCTGATGCGGTAATAACCGTCGGGCTCCTGCTGAAAATGATGATTTTCTTCCACAATGCGGTATTTCAGCGGGAAGGGCTTTGTCGAGCGCAGTTCACCGCAAAGGTCTGTATCGGTAAGCCACAGAAGAAGCTGGACTGGCTGATCCGTTGTGTTTTTAAATTGATAGTCCACATTTTTATAGAAAACGGAGGTTCCCGTGCCAAACGGCACCCGACGCTGCTCATCCGGGAAAAGGGTGTCAGAGTGGTGGTGCAGCTCGGTGACTTCCAGGGGACTGTTGAGCACCAGCCAATGAATCAAGTTAGCCAGTTGGCATAATCCGCCGCCTACGCCGGAGGTCAAAGCAGTTCCGGAAATGGTCAGCCCCTCCAGATAGCCACGTTTTGCGGTTGTAGGTCCCACCAGTTTCCAAAAGGAGAAGCATTCTCCCGGCTGGATCACAATGCCGTTTATTTTCGCGGCAGCCAGGCGCAGATTATGGACTTTGTTTTTCTGCAGCCGCATATCTACCCCATGAAGCCGGCGGATCAAAGGAGAGAGATGTCCTTTGATCACACAGGGAAGTGGCTGCTCCGGCTGCAGCTGCTTTGCGTAGGTGTTTCCGGAACAAAGCTGATGGATATCCCGCAGCAAGTATTCTTTTTTCAACGAAAGCCAATAGCAGAGAGGGCCATACTGGCAAAACAGTTTTCGTGCCATGATGATCAAGTCGCCTTTCAATTTCTAAATATTGTAATCTTACCATACAATGAAACGCTTATCTTGTCAAGGGTAGGGAAAAAGCGGTATTTTTGCTGAAAATCATCAAATTATCACGGCTTATCAAGAAAAAAGCCCGCTGCTGTTCAGCAGCGGGCAGTAAATTTTAGGAATATTGGCTATTTTTCCTCGTTGTTTTCCGGTGTTTTGCTGCAGCAGGAGCAGGAATGAGCACAGCCAGAGCAGCCTCCCGGACAACCACCGTTCTTTCTCTGCTTGCGAAGACTGCGCAAGACAAAAACAAAGGCAACTGCCAAAAGAATGAGAATAACAACATCAGCAGGGGACATCTGGACACCTCCTTTGAATAAAACAGCGTTAGAAAATAAGACTGCCAATTTGATAAATCACAAAAGCAACCAAGTAAGCTGTGCCAGTTTGGAACAGAGCTGTGGTTACAGCGGCTCTCATGGAGCCAAGCTCTCTCTTCGTGGCGGCAAAGGCAGCAACACAGGGCATGTACAAAACAGTAAATACCAGGAAAGAGAATGCGGAAAGAGGAGTGAAAATGCCGGACAAAATGGAACTGAGCTGGGCATCCGAGGCTGCGCCGGTCAGAATGGTCAGGGTGCTGACAACCGATTCTTTGGCTGTGATGCCGGTGATCAGAGCAGTTGATGCTCTCCAATCGTTAAAGCCGATGGGCACAAACAGAGGAGCAATCACAGAGCCGATGGAGGCCAGGATGCTCTTTGAGCTGTCTGCGACCATGTTAAAGGTCCAGTCAAAGCTTTGCAGGAACCAGATCAGCATGGAGGCCACAAAGATAATGGTAAAGGCTTTCTTTAAAAAGTCCTTGGCTTTTTCCCACATAAGCAGAAGAACGGTGCGGGGGGAAGGAATCCGGTAAGCCGGAAGTTCCATTACAAAGGGAACCGGATTTCCTTTGAAAATTGTACCTTTCAGCAACAGGCCGGACAGGATGGCTACGATAATGCCGATCACATAGATGCTGACCATAACAAGCGGAGCGGATTTGGGGAAAAAGGCCATGGTAATCATACCATAAATGGGAAGTTTTGCGCTGCAGGACATGAATGGCGTTAAAACAATGGTCATTTTGCGGTCGCGTTCGCTGGGCAGGGTGCGGGTAGCCATAATGGCTGGGACACTGCAACCGAAGCCAATGAGCATGGGTACAAAGGAACGGCCGGACAGTCCGATTTTTCGCAGCAGCTTATCCATAACGAAAGCAACACGGGCCATATAACCGCTGTCCTCCAGCAAAGACAGGAAGAAGAACAGCAGAACGATCAGCGGCAGGAAAGACAGAACGCTGCCGACGCCGGCACAAATGCCGTCGATGACCAGCGCATGCAGCCAATCGCTGACATGGGACTGTATCATCAGGTTGGACAAAGCGTCTGTGGCGGCGCTGATCCCCAGATCCAGCCAGTCCTGAAGTCTTGTGCCGATCACGCCGAAAGTCAGCCAGAAAATCAGCAGCATAATGCCCAAAAAGATGGGGATACCCAGGTATTTATGGGTGAGCAGTCGGTCGATTTTCTCAGAGCGAAGCTGCTCCCGGGATTCCTGATGGCGGATGACCGTATCCTTGCAGGCGCTTTCAATAAAGGTGTAACGCATATCCGCCAATGCGGCGTCATGATCCATGCCGATATGGTGTTCCATATCCTTGACCAGGTGCTCAACAATGTGCAGTTCTTCTTCCGTCAGATTCAGGGAGGCGACTACGGATTCATCGTTTTCAATCAGCTTTGTCGCAGCAAATCTGGCGGGGACATCAATTGCCTGTGCGTGGTCCTCGATCATATGAGCAATGGCGTGGATCGTGCGGTGAACCTCGCCGGAGCAGAAGTCTGTTTTTTTCGGAAGAATACGCTCCTGTGCCACCTGGATCGCTACATCAACCAATTCGTCGATGCCTTCATTTTTGCCCGCGGAGATGGGAACGATGGGGATACCCAGGTTTTTTGACAGCTCTTTGACCCGTATGGTGTTGCCGCTGGCCCGAACCTCATCCATCATATTAAGAGCGATGACCATCGGGAGTCCAAGCTCCACAAGCTGTAAGGACAGATACAGGTTTCGCTCGATGTTTGTGGCATCAACAATATTGATAATGGCGTTTGGATGTTCGTTCAATATGAAATCCCGGGTTACAACTTCCTCTGACGTATAGGGAGACAGGGAGTAAATACCCGGAAGGTCAACGATCACGCAATTTTTATGACCGCGAATGACGCCTTCTTTCTTTTCAACCGTAACACCGGGAAAGTTGCCCACATGCTGGTTGCTGCCGGTCAGGCGGTTAAACAGCGTGGTTTTTCCGCAGTTCTGATTTCCGGCCAAAGCAAAGAGAATGTTCATAATTTCTGCACCTCCTGAACTTGGATTTTAGCCGCTTCCTCCTGACGGATCGTGAGAGCATAGCTGCGCAGAAACAGCTCAATGGGGTCGCCCATGGGGGCCACTTTGCGAACCTGTACCCGGGTTTTCGGCGTTAATCCCATATCCAGCAGACGACGGCGCAGGACGCCCTCTCCGCCTACAGCGGTGATGATCCCGCCATATCCGGGCTGAACCTGATCTAATGTCATAAAAAAGCCTCCTTGTCGGAAAAATAATAGAACAAAAATGGTTGATGTTAGCTTATGCTTACATGATTATACTTCGCTAACTGGCAGGGTGTCAATAGAAAACGATAAAAAAATCGTTATATGGGTCAAGAATAAACAATATGAACAAAAGCAGAAAGTTGGGAATAAAAAAGCTGTTGATTTTTGCTGGTCCATGGGGAATAAGAGAAGGTTATGTTAGTCTTTTATTTGAAATGTTAAGAAAAGATATTTTCTAAGATTAATTAAAAGGATGTTACTTGTACAAAAACACAGAAAATACTTCTGAAAATTCTGCCAAAACGGTGAAAACTTTTAGATACAACGCTTAAATCTTGACTATTATAGGGTAATGATTGTATAATTTACCTTGATAGTTATGTTGTTTATTGTGATGCTATGACGGAAAGTGGATTTACAGAAAACAGCATGGATCAACTGAAGAAACAGATGGAGGTATGAATATGCTGAAACATTTCTCCGATGAAGAGATCCTGGCAGTTGTTGAAGAAAATGGTGCCTGCAAAGAAAATCTGCTGGCCATTTTGCTGAAGCTGCAGGATCTTTCTCCGCAGAACTACATTGATGAAAGAACCGCAAATCTTGTTGCCGACCGCGTAGGTCTGTCCCACGTCCAGATGTATGACATTCTGACCTTCTATGCAATGCTGGAGACAAAGCCACGCGGCAAATATGTCATCGAAGTTTGCAACAGCGCCCCCTGCTATGCGTCCAAGTCCGACCGTGTTGTTGCTGTTTTGGAAAAGGAATTGGGGATCAAGGTTGGTGAAACCACCCCGGACGGCCTGTTTTCCGTTCAGTATATGCCGTGCAACGGTTACTGTGACATCGGTCCGGTGATTCGTGTTCAGGGAAGAACCCATGGCAATCTGACCGAAGAAAAAATCAAAGAAATCATCCAGAATCTTCGCAATGCTTAATTCCCATCCAGAATCGGAAGGAAAGGAATGATACCATGTCCAAATCATTATCCCTGCTGAGCAAACGTGCCGGCAAAATCAATCCACAGTCCGTCGAGGACTATGTTTCCATGGGTGGTTTCAGCGCTTTGAAAAAGGCTTTGACCATGGAAAAAATGGAAATCATCAATGAAATGCTGGACGCAAACCTGCTGGGACGCGGCGGCGCTGCTTACCCGGCGGGAAAGAAGTGGAAACAGCTCTACAATATTGAAGGGGAGCCAAAATATATCGTCTGCAACGCGGATGAAGGGGAACCGGGTACCTTTAAGGATAAACTGCTGCTGAAGGACGACCCGATGAGCATCATTGAAGGCATGATCATCGCCGGTTATGTGTTTAACTCTCAGGACGGTTACATTTATATCCGCGGTGAGTACCGCATTATTCAGGAAAAATTCAAAGAGTCTCTGGAAGCCTGTGAAAAAGCCGGCTATCTGGGTGACAATATCTGCAATTCCGGCTACAGCTTCCGGATCCATGTGGTAAGCGGCGCCGGCGCCTATGTTTGCGGTGAAAACTCCGGCCTTCTGAACTCCATTGAGTCCAAAACCGGCCGTCCCCGTGTAAAACCGCCTCATCTGGCGGAAGTTGGTCTGTTCAGCAAGCCAACGCTGGTCAACAATGTTGAGTCCTTTGCCGATGTTCCGCTGATTGTGGAGATGGGAGGCAAGGCTTTTGCGGAGCTGGGCAGCGAAGGAGACGGTGGTTCCAAGCTGGTTTCCATCTGCGGCAACAGCGTAAACCGCAAGGTTGTGGAAGTGGGTCTTGGTCATGTAACGCTCCGCGACCTGATTTATGACGAAGAGTTCGGCGGCGGCATCGCTGACGGCAAAGAATTGAAATTCTATCATCTGGGTGGTCAGTCCGGTCCAATCGGTTTCCCGGAACAGCTGGATACGCCATATACTGCCAAAGCGCTGAAGAAAGAGGGCTTGAGCGTTGGCTCCGGAGCGCTTGTGGTTCTGGACGAGGATATGTGCATCATTGACTACCTGCTGAAAGTATGTGAATTCTTCATCCACGAAAGCTGCGGTAAATGTACACCTTGCCGGGAAGGCAACCGTCATGTCCATAATATTCTGACTAAATTTGCGAAGGGTACGGCTACGGAAGAGGACTTCGAACGTTTGGAGCGCTTGTCCGCAACAATGGCTCTCGCTTCCTCCTGCGGTCTTGGCCAGGCGGCCTGCACAGCCTTGGATTCCTGCCTGAAACACCGCAGAGCGGAATTTGAAGCCCATATGCGCGGTGAATGTCCCGTATGTTTCCCTAAGGATAAGGAGGGTAAATAATGCATATCGATCCAAATAAAATGGTTACAATCAAAATCGACGGTATTCCTGTAACCGTACCTTCCGGCACCACCATTCTGGAAGCCGCGGCAAAAATCGGCATCAAAATCCCGACTCTTTGCCATCATCCGGATATGACCGTGCGCGCTTTCTGCCGTGTATGTGTGGTTGAGGACAGCTGGAGCCGCCGGCTGAAAACCGCCTGCAACAACTATGTGGATGAATGCGGCGAAGTGTTCACCAATACGCCGAAAGTTCGCATGGCTCGCAAGACCATTCTGGAAATGATCCTGGCCAACCATCCGCAGGACTGCCTCAGCTGCCCGAAAAGCGGCAAATGCGAGCTGCAGACGCTGGCGCAGGAGTACAACCTGAAGGAAAACTCCTTTGATTCAGTCTTTACCCGTGTTCCCAAGCAGGAAGATAACCCGGCTTTGGTGCGGGATATGAGCAAATGTATCAAATGCGGACGCTGTGTCGATGCCTGCCAAGCGATTCAGGGTACAAACGCCATCGGTTATCAGAACCGTTCCACCCATTTTTCCATCGGTACAGCCTTTGACCATCCGCTGAATTCCACAGCCTGTGTGCTTTGCGGTCAGTGTGTGGCTGCCTGTCCGGTAGGCGCCCTCAGCGAAAAGGATGATACGGAGCGGGTATGGGATGCGCTTCAGAACCCGGATCTGCATGTGGTGGTTCAGGTAGCTCCGGCTGTCCGTGTTGCCATTGGCGACGATTTCGGCCTGCCCAAAGGCTCCGTCGCAACCGGTTCCATGGTTGCGGCTATGCGGAGATTGGGCTTCGACAAGGTGTTTGACACCAACTTTGCCGCTGACTTGACCATTATGGAAGAAGGTACCGAGCTGCTTAACCGTCTGCAGAATGGCGGTAAGCTGCCGATGATCACCTCCTGCAGTCCAGGCTGGGTAAACTATGTGGAAAAAGTATATCCGGACATGATGGATAACCTGTCCAGCTGTAAATCTCCGCAGCAGATGTTCGGCGCCATTGCCAAAACCTATTATGCGGAAAAAATGGGGATCCCGAAGGAGAAAATGTTCGTTGTCTCCATTATGCCCTGCATCGCGAAGAAGTACGAGTGCCAGCGTCCGGAGATGAACGACAGCGGTGCGCAGGATGTTGACGTTGTATTAACCACCAGAGAGTTAGCGAAAATGATCCGCAGCCGTGGTTTGGATCTGACCAGCCTGCCAGAAGAAGAATTTGACAATCCGCTGGGTCTGGCTTCCGGCGCAGGCGCCATCTTTGGCACTTCCGGCGGTGTTATGGAGGCGGCTTTGCGCTCTGTATACGCCATTGTTACCGGAAAAGAGGCCGGGGACCTGGACTTTGTGGGCGTACGCGGTCATGAAGCCATCAAAGAAGCCTCTTTGGATCTCAACGGTACAACGGTGAAAGTCGCTGTTACTTCCGGATTGAAAAATGCCAAGATCCTGCTGGATAAGATTCGCGCGGGCGAGTGTGACTACCAGTTTATCGAGGTTATGTGCTGCCCAGGCGGCTGCGTAGGCGGCGGCGGACAGCCGTTCCGCACCACTGCAGCCATCAAAGCCCAGCGCATGGACGGCCTGTACCGGATCGATAAAAAATCTACTTATCGCCAATCTCATAAAAACCCGGAAATCCAAACACTGTACAAGGAATTTCTGGGTGAACCCAACGGCCACAAAGCCCATGAACTCCTGCATACCCATTATACCAAACGGGAAATCCAATAACCCCCCAATAGCCTCTCCCTTATGGAAAATGAGCCGTCTTCGGACGGCTCATTTTCTGTTTACATCATGAATCCAAGGGTCATAATCAGTCCTTGGTCGGCATACAATGCAGCAAACGGACAAGAAAAGAGGATGACTATGGCAGGGATTCAGCAGGGAAGGGTAAGGCGTTTTTTGTTGTATCATTTTAGGAAAAAGGGTGGAACCGTTCTGCTTGGACTGCTTTTTTTGGCGGGTGCGTTCGTTGGAACCAAAATATATGGTCAGTGCGATAGCGAAACAGTGGAACTGCTTGCCGCGTTGATGGGTTTGCAGCGAAACACAACTTTTTCGGAAGCCTTTCAGAATGGTTTTCTGACGGAAGGGGGCTTGATGGTTCTCCTGTTCTTCTGCGGTTTCTGCGCCATCGGCCAGCCGGTCGCGGTTTTTCTGCTGTTCTACCGGGGCCTGGGCTTAGGGATAGCCGGAACCTTTCTGGCGCAGCAGGGCAGGGAAGCCTTCAGCTACTATGCTCTGATCCTTTTGCCGCAAACGCTGCTGTTTCTGCTGCTTCAGCTGGCGGCAACCCGGGAAAGCATTGCGTTCAGTCTGAATTTTTTGCGGCAACTATTTGGATCCGCCGGGGTCAAGGGCCTGTCTGTTACGCCGAGAGTGTATGTGCTTCGCTTCCTGTTTTTGCTCTTATTGTCTGGCTTTTCTGCTTTTTTGGGGGCGCTTTTGATGCTTTTGATCAGCCGCTGGATCCTTTAATACGGAAAAGTTCACAATCTGGAAAAGATTTCGACATATCTGTGGTGCTTTTCTGTAGTAAAATACCTCCAGAATTCATAGGAGGGCATAGTATGAATCTATTATTCGCGATCAATGAGAAATTCGTTCCGCTGTTTTGCAGCTGCGTCCATTCCATCGTTAAAAATGGGGGCGAAGAACACTATGATGCTTATATTCTTCATTCCGATTTGACGGAAGAGAGCAAAAAAGCGGTGTGCGATGGTGCTGGAGAAACAGTAAGCTGTCATTTTATTGACTTAAATCCGGAAATGTTTGCAGGTTTTCCGGAATCGAAACGTTATCCAAAACAGATTTACTACCGGCTTGCCGCGCCGCTGCTGCTGCCGGAGAATTTGGATCGCATCCTTTATCTAGATGTGGATTTGGTCGTTATCAATCCACTGGCAGAGTTGTACAACATGGACTTTGAGGACAATTATTACATTGCCTGCACCCATGTGAAAAAAATCCTTACGAAAATCAATCAGAAGCGGCTGGGCACAGAGAAAGAAGTTCCCTATATTAATACCGGTGTTATGCTGCTGAATCTTCCGTTGCTGCGGGAAAATGTTAAGCTCAACGATATCCGTCAATTTGCCAAAGAAAAAATGCACAGCTTTTTGCTGCCGGATCAGGATATTCTGACTGCGCTTTACGGCGAAAGGGTCAAACTTGCAGATACCATGCGCTATAATCTGAGCGATCGCATCCTTTCTTCTCGAAACGCCAATCCCCTTAATCCAAAGCGGGATTTGGACTGGGTGCGGAAGAATACGGTGATCGTCCATTACTGCGGCAAAAACAAACCATGGAACGATTATTACATTGGTACTTTAGGCGTATTTTACAAGGAACTGAATCCATAATAAAAAAATCCCCGGCTGGATGGCCGGGGATTTTTTTATTATTCTATCCTCTGTAACGGTAGAGATAAAACGTGATGTAACCATCCTTGATTTTGATATCCGCATGGTCGATCATAGCGCCGATTAGTAGCATTTCGCTTTCAGCCTCCAAATCACCGCCGCCGGCCAGTCCCCAATAGCTCTCTTCGACTGCTGGGGAACGGCCTTGGTTCAGATAACGGCAGAGCTGTTCAATTTTTGGGAAATGTGCCTCATCGTAATTGCTGCGGAAAAAGATAGCATGCTGCTCCTCGTCTTCCCGGATTTTGATATCAAAATCCGTTCCGCCTGCGGCATAGAAAAAGGTGATCAATTCGTCCACAATTCGGGCAATTTTCTTTTTAACGTGATGCATGATTCAACTTCTCTCCTTCAATAGATTCGATCAATGGAACAAGAATCAGGGCGACCATACCAGCGGAAAAGCCGTTATTGTACAGATTCAGACCTCCATGGAACACGCCAATGCTCAGCACCATGGAAGAGTGAAGGAAACCGGCGGCAACACCATATTTCCAGCCAAACTGTCCGGAAATAGGTGCAAGACAGGTTCCGAACAGGGCAGCCAGCTGTACGGAAGGATCGTAAATGTTCCAAATTTTCAGCAGAGAGCCCAAAACCACACCGGCAATAATGGGGAGAACATTTTTCATATGCTTGCCGAAGGCGCCGAAACCGACGATTGTGAAGATGCCGCCGATGGTGGCGCCGTTTACGCTGCCGCCGATGGCAAGAAGGTACAAAACAGAGACAATGCCGAGAGAGCCCATATTCATCAGAACCGGAGGCAGTCCGTCCATCAGCACAAAATCCGACATCAGACGGCCGGAATGGCGGAAAATCTGGAACCAGGTCTTAATACTCCAACCTGACAAATACCAACCCAGTACGAATAGGCCGGCAAAAAGAACAAGCAGATAAACAAGAACACGCACATCATTTTCGTAAACCCAAACAAGCTGGGATTCCGGCTTATAGCCAAAGCTGCGCATTATGGATACTGCCAGTGTTCCCACCAGTCCGGCGGAAAAGCCTACATTATAGAGGCTGTAGCCCTGATGGACACGAAGACAGTATGTAGACAGAGGCGGAAGAATGAAGCCAATGCCAAGGCCGATCAAAATGGCGATGGCAAAGGTGATCCAGTCGCCGCGAATCTGAGCGATTTCGGTGATGATCGGGGCAAGCGCGGTGCCGTAGAGCGCGTTATAAATATATTTGTTAAAATCATCCTTGTGTCGTTTGGCGTAGAGGAAAACACCGGCGATAATTGGCCAGATGTTTATAATATCCTTGCCGAACATGGAGAAGCCGGCACAGAGAAGGATGCAGGCGATACCGGGGCCGGTAATATTCACCTTCAGGATCTGGAACAGCAGAAGGGCGATCGCCATGATGCAGCCAGCATTGAAGAAGGTGGCTGCGATTCCCCCCACGGCAAAGTTATCGGCAATCAGTCCGGCTTTATGCTGGACGATGCGCCACATGCCGCCCAGGATCTCCATAGGACTCCCAGTGAGAAAAGCGAAGAGAAACAAGCTGCCGCAGATCAGCCACAGCAGTTTTCGGGCAAAAATAAAGGGTTTCATGCGGATGGTTTCTTTGAAATTTTCGATAGGGAACACCCTTTCCTTGATCAGTTAATAATATAACAAATTAGTACAATTATACCACATTTTCATTGGAAAAACAATTCATTTATTTGCAGATTTGCGGCCTTAAAATCGGGTAAAAGAGACAAAACTCGCCAAAAACAACACTTTTCAAAGTTCAGGATATGAAGTATAATGAAAATAGAACAAGTGGATTTTTGAGAGGAGGAAAAAGCATGCGTTTTATCCATACTGGAGATTGGCATATTGGAAAAACCGTTGCCCCTCAGCGCTATGGAGCGGATTTTGCCCGAAAACGGCGAAGGGAGCTTCTGGAAACGGCGGAGTCTATCGTCCGCTTTGCCAACGAAAATCAGGTGGATCTGCTGCTTTGCGCCGGTGATCTGTTCCACAGCAGCTATGTGCATATTGACGAGCTGAAAAGCTTGAATACCATTCTGTCCCAATTGAAAAAGGCGAAATTCGTTGTGACGCCCGGCAATCACGATCCTCTTATTTGGGACAGCAACTATGAGCGGATCCAATGGTGTGATCAGGTGCTGGTGGCCCCAGCTGGACGTTCTACCTTTTCTTTTCCGGAGCTGGACTGCACGATACATACCTATGGTTGGAGCGAGGCAGAGTTGCCGAAGCCTATTTTGGAGGACTGGCAGCCCAAAAAACAGTCCCGCTACGATATTTTGCTTCTTCACGGGGATGTGCTGACCAGCCCAACGCGCTATCTGCCACTTTCCCCAGCCTGGCTGCGCAGTTTGGATATGGATTATATTGCTTTGGGCCATATTCATCAGCCTGTTGTACTGGAAGAACGGATCCGTTACTGCGGTTCTCCGGAGCCGCTGAATATCGGCGAAACCGGAGAGCACGGTTTTTGGCTCTGTGATCTGACGACGGAAGGCTTCCGCGCAGGGAAAATTGAAATTGCCCAGCGGCGCTGCATAAAAAAACAGATGGAGATCTCGCCGCAGGATGCCTTCTGGCAGCTTCGCTCGGCGATCCGCGCCATGGCGGAGCAGGAAGGCATCTCCAATCTTTACGATATTGAACTTCGCGGCCAACATGGTGCGGAGCATCCGTTGGATGTGGAGGGACTGCGGCAGGAACTGTTGTCGGATGGTGTTCTGTGTCAGCTGAAAGACGCTACGTTGCCGGATTATGACTTGCAGCGCCTGTGTGCAGAAAATGAAAATAATCTTCTGGGCGGCTTTATTCGCAGTTTTGGCGATTCTGAGGACAAAAAACGCAGCGAAATCGAGCAGTTGGCGCTGAAGATGGGAATCGAAGTCCTTTTGCAGGAAAAGAGGAAACAGCAATGAAAATCGAAGAGCTTTATTTGACTGGATTTGGCCGTTTCTCCAATAAAAGAATCGTGCTGCAGGAAGGGCTCAACCTGTTCTATGGAGAAAATGAAGCCGGAAAAACCACCTTGCAGCAGTTTGTTGTTGGTATGCTCTACGGCTTTTTTGTTCCTTCCGCCCGGCGGAAAACATACACAGAAGAGTATGCCCGTTATGAGCCTTGGAATACAGCGGCTGTCTACGGAGGCACGCTGATTTGTTCGAAAAATGGCCGGCGCTACCGGATCCAACGGATTTTTCAGAAAGAACGGGAATCTGTGTTGATCTTTGACGCGGATACCGGTGAGGATATCAGCGCCCAATTTCCCTACGATCCAGTGACCCGTCTGCGGGAACCGGGGCAGATTCTTACCGGTGTCTCCCGAAGTGTTTTCTGCAACACCGCCAATGTGGCGCAGTTGGAGATCACGCCGCAGGAGAGTTTCGCGGCAGCTTGGGAGGACCAGATCCTTTCCTTGACAGAGACAGCGGATACCACCCTTTCCCTCCAGAATGTATGTGCCGCTCTGGATCAAAAAGCGGAAGCGATTGGTTCACCAAAGCGAAAAAAAACACCTTACGGTCAGGCGTCTGAACGCTTGGAGCAGTTGGAGCAGGAGCTGAAGGAAGCTCAGGCTGCGGAACATTCCCATAGCCAGCTGCGGCAGAGGATTCTGGAGTTGGAACAGGAAAAAAACCGACAGGAGCAGCAGATACAGCAGGCACAGCAGACAAAATTGCAGGAACAGCTTGAGAAAGCTTCTGCCATACGCAAACGGATTGCCCGCTTGGAGGAATTGCTTGCCCAACAGGAACCAGCGGAGGACCCGGATCTGCTTCAGCAAAGGATCGGCGCCTGTCAGCAGGCCAGACAAAGTCTGACAAGAGAAGAACAGGGCTTTACCAAATGGGAAGGCCGCTTGAAGGAATTGAATCTGCGTTATCTGGCTCAGCCCATCCGGATGCAGGATGTGACGGTGCTGGATCGCTGCCTGCTTCTGGCAAAACACAGTATGTATTCGGCAGAAACAGAGCAGCTGCGGGAGGAACTGCAGCAAAAACAGCAGGAGTTTATCAACATTCCGCCGATCAGCTCCAACGATGCGTGGGAAGCGTTGGTGGAGTATGAGGGCTGGCAGGAGGATTTGGATAAGCGCAGTTTCGGCGGGAAGTGGATCGTGCTTGCCGCTGGCGCTCTTTTATCGGTCTTTGGTGGAATTCTGGGTTGGAACCTGGACCCGTTCTTCTATTTTGCCGCGGTTCTCGGCCTTGTGCTGATGCTTTGCAGCTTTTTTATCAGCAGCCGCCGGAGAGAGACGGAAGAAGCAGAGCAGGAGCAGGCCCATATCCTTCAGCGCTTTCACATGGACAGTTATGAACAGTTGAAGGCTCATTGTCAGACGCTTCAGCAGAGAGAGGATCGGCGGCGGGAGCTGATGAATGAAATCCAGCTTCTCACACTCCGGATGCAGAAGCTGTCGGAAGAGAATCCAAAGCGGAAAGAACAGCTGGACCAGTATGCTGTCCGGCTTTGCAGGGACCCAAAAGCGGTCTGGACGCTGGAAACAGAGCGTCAGGTCAAGTATGCCAGGGATTTGTGTCTGGAATTTGCCGAAATGGCCGCCCAACGTGCGGAAGAGTACGAAAAACTTGATCAGCACCGCAAAGATGTGGAAGCAATGGAACAGGAGCTCTCGGAAACACTGTCTGCTTTTGGCGAAGAAGGGTTGACGGAGGCGGTGACCCAGCACCTGCGTGAACTTCGGAAAGAACGGGATCAGGCAGAAATGGAGCTTCAGATGCAGAAAAAGTTGCTGGCGGAATGTCTGGGCAATCTGACGTTTGAGGAGCTGGAGGCAAAGCTTCGTCTTGCCGGTAAAACCGAAAACGAAAGCAGTGGAAGCTGTCAGACAGGGGATTACAAAGAGGTTTTGCAGGAGTTAGCCCAGCTTCAGGGTCAGCTTTCCACGTTGGAACAGCTCCAGCGCTCCTGCGGGGAGATCCAGGAGGAACAGCGTGCGGTGCAGGAAATTTGTCAGGGTTATCAGCTGCAGCTGGATGCCATTCAACTGGCCAAAGAAAAAATGCTCCAGGTCAGCGGAGGTATCCGCAAGGATTTGACCCCGCTGATCGCAGAACGGCTCGGCAAGGCGTTAGCCCGAATCACCGATGGAAAATACACCAAGGTGCTGCTGTCCAGAGATCTGCATATCCGCTTGGAGGACCCGAAGAACGGGCAGTTGGTTCCAGTAACCGCTCTCAGCCGGGGAACCATGGATCTGATCTATCTGGCTATGCGCATGGAGCTGCTGCAGGTGCTCTCTTCCGACAATGTTCTGCCGCTGATTCTGGATGACAGCTTTGTACAGATGGATGACGGCCGCTGTGCCAATCTTCTGAAAGAACTGGCACAGAACCGAAAAGGTCAGATCCTGCTTTTGACTTGTCACAGCAGGGAAGAAACGATCCTTCGGAAGCAGAATATATCATACAACCGAATTCCACTGCCGTAGAAAGAAGGGGAGCAAGAGGCTTTTGATTATAAGAAAGAATACAAGGAATTTTACATGCCCAAAAATCAACCGTCTATTGTAGATGTGCCAACGATGAATTTTATCGCCGTGAGAGGAAGCGGCGACCCAAACGAAGAAAGTGGAACCTACAAAGCTGCCATTGGCCTTTGTATGCCCTTGCCTTTACGATTAAAATGAGCAAAAAAGGCGGTCATTCCATTGAGGGTTATTTTGACTATGTGGTTCCTCCTTTGGAGGGTTTTTGGTGGCAGGAAGGCAAAACAGGGATTGATTATGATCGAAAGACGGATTTACAGTGGATCTCTCTGATCCGTCTGCCGGATTTTGTGACCAAAGAGGATTTTCATTGGGCGCTTCATGAAGCGGCTCGAAAGAAGAAAATGGACTTTTCCAAAGTAGAATTTCTGACTTATCAGGAAGGTTTATGCGTTCAGTGTATGCACATTGGCCCTTATGATGATGAGCCTGCCACGATTTCCGCAATGGAACGCTTCGCGGAGCAGGAAGGCTATGCGGTGGATATCGGCCCAAGCCGTTATCACTATGAAATCTACCTCAGCGACGCCCGAAAAGTGGCTCCGGAGAAGCGAAAAACGGTGATTCGCCATCCGGTTCGGCGAAAATGGGCAATAAAAAAGACGTTCTCTGAACGTCTTTTTTCATGTTATTCCTGATTTTCATTCCAATGTTCATTTTCTTCGTTCCAATTGTCCTCACAGCATTCCTGCTCCCAGTTTTCCTGTTCCCAGCCGTCGGAGCCTTCCTCCATACCGTCTTCTTCCGGGTCATCAAAGCCGTAGAAGGAAACATCGCCCATCGGAACGCAGTCATCACCGTCGATGAGGACGCCACCTTCGTTACCAATCGCGATAACAGGCAGGTTTCGCTCCTCCATGACCCGTTCAATGGCTCCGTTTTGTACATCGCTGCCTTCGTAGTGGACCTCAATTTCAAAGTCATTTAGAAAACCAAGACCTTGGTGGTACTGGAATTGGTCATAGTCCCGGTCCGGTGTAATATGATAGGTGTCAAACTGGATCATGGCACCGGCGCTGGAACCCATTACAATGCCTTGGAAACGCTGGATGGTTTCCACCAGCTCCAAATCATAAAGGCGGGCCATCATTTTGTCCGGGAAACCGCCGGTAAAGAACAGCACATCCGCCTGCTCCACCTTTTCTCTTGCCGATTGCGCCGTGTCGGTAAAGTAATTCACAATCGAAATATTCTTTCTGGGGATGCCGTAGGCTTCAAAAGGTTCCACCAGTTCCAAGTAGCACTTCCCCTTCGGGCCGTATTCAATTTTCCATTCCTTCCGGTTTCGGATCCAATCCTCATGGAAGGAGAGGGGAAGAAGGCAGACCTTCATCTCAGGAGAAAATACATCCTCCAACACCTCTCTGGCCCAATCCTCGTGAAAATTATAGAGATTCAGTAAAATATTCATGCGAGAGTTTCCTCCATTTTAACACATCATTTCAATGGACAGGCGATAAGATTCCTGTGAATCGTCCAAATCCAGTGTTTTGATCACCAAATGCACCGGACTGTGCCGTTCGATTTTGTAAAGCACATGGCGGCAGTGTTCCTGGGGCATTTTGGCGACAAAGTTTCCTGCTTCTGTAAGAATATGGACATCCTCTTTCGTTGGGCCTGCATAAGGCTGAACAAAAAGCTGCTGGCCAATGGTCAGCGCAGGTTTTCCTTCTTCGTCAAAAAGCTTGATGTCTTCCAAGAGAAGCTGGCAGCGGTAGGTTTCATCTTCCTCGCTTCGTTTCCGGCTGGAAAACAACAGAATCAGTACGCCGGAACACAGAAAGAGAACCATGACCGTCCAATCCAAGGCGGACATTGTCTCCTTGTGCATTGGAGTGATCAGTCCGGCGAAGATCAGCAGCAATCCAATAAAGCGGTTTGACATAATAGTGTCCCTTCCTCTCATGTTAACACAGTACTTTATTAGTATAGACCTTTTTTCGCCAGCTTTCAACAGGAGGGAAAAAACATTCTTGGGTTCCTTTGTGAACGATTTGCGAAGGCTGCTTAGTCTGTGATAACAAATTCCGCGCTGCTTCCTTTGGGAGAAGGGCGGACAAGAAGTTTGGCTGGAATACGCTCCGCGAGCTGGGAAACATGGGAAATGATTCCCACCAGATGGCCTGTATTCTGGAGAGCGATCAGCGTGTCAACAGCACTGTCTAAGGACTGGGAATCCAAACTGCCGAAGCCTTCGTCGATAAACATGGTTTCAATACGGATCCCGCCGGCATGGCGCTGAACCACCTCAGCCAGCCCCAGAGCCAGCGCAAGGGCGGCCTTGAAGCTCTCTCCGCCGGACAGAGTGGAAATATGGCGGGCGGCTCCTGTATAGCTGTCGAAAATTTCCAAGTCCAGACCGGAGAATTGATTGCCGCGTGAACGGTCCTTTTTACGCAAAAGGAGAAAACGACCGGAGGTCATTTGCTGTAAATGCAGATTGGCAACTGCGATGATTTGCTCAAAATAACCGGTCAGTACATAGGTTTCAAAGGAAAGACGCTGGGCATTATTGCCCTTTGCCAGTTGAAACAGGGCGTCGATCTCTTTGTGTTGGGAATAAAGGGCTTTGTTTTGTTCCCACAGACGACGCAGCCGGTCCTCCAGCTGTCGGTTGAGCGTTAAACGGGTCAGCAGGTTCTGCTGTTTGCTGCGGGCAGCGTCCAGTTCCGCCTGGCAGCTTTCGCAATCTCGGCGAACCTGTTCCAAATCCGGCTTTTCCTTTCCTTTCAGGTCATTTTTTAGCTGTAGGGAACGAGTCAGAGAGGTCAAGCGGTCTGTTTGGTAAGTCTGAAGCTCTTTTTTCATGCTGGAAAGCTGAGAAAGAAGGGGGAACAAACCGTTAAATTCCTCGGAGGTAAATTGCCGTTGACCGAGGGCCTCCTGCCAGGCAGCTTCTGCCTGGGACAAGGCTGTTTTGGCGGAAGCAAGCTGTTTGCTCAGGCTGTCATAGCGGGCCGAGGCTCGATCCAAAGCGGAACGAAAACGATTGCTGCGCTCGTGAATCTCCCTGATTTGACGGTCGGCGGCTTTCGATTTTTGCTCCGCGTCCGTCAGCTGCTGCTCCAGTTGTTCCAGAGTCAGCCGGCTGCTTTTTTCTTTCACGGACTCCAGCTGCTCCTCAAGCTGCCGGATCTCCTGCTGCAAACCAGCAGCCTTGTTGGACAGCTCCAGTTGGCTTTTACGCAGATAATCGGCATCAAAATAGCGCTGCTCACAGATTTTATCTTCTTTTGCGTAGCGCAGTGCGGCATTCTGCGCGGCTTCATACTGGGTGCTCGCATTCTGGAAACATTGGGCACTGCGCTGAGGAATTTCTTCCAGAGGAACGGGAGAAAGACAGCTTAACTTCATTAACTGTTCATCAAGGAGGATCAGCCGGTTTTCGGCTGCGGTAACTTTGCCGTAAGCAGCTTGTACCGTCTGTTCCAGCTGTTCGGTTTCTTCCGCGTCAAGGGTACAGGGACCGCAATTTGCAGCGGGCAGAGGATGATGCGTGGAACCACAGACCGGGCAGGGGGAACCCTCCTGCAGCTGCTGCGCCAAAAGAAAAGCCTGCTGTTCCCGGTGGACCCGGCGGGCCTGCTCAAGCTTATTCTGAAGCTCTGCATAAACGGAAGAAGCCTGCTCTTTCTCTGCAGCACAGGTCTTAATTTGCTGGCATTGGCTCAGAACTGCCTGCCATTTGGCGCGCTCTATCAGATGAAGGATCAGTTGGAGAGAGGAATTGGTGCGGGTTGCCTCTTTTTGACAGCGGTTGATTTTTTCGCCAAGCTGTTGTGAAAGAAGCAGCTGTTCACGAAGGTGTTCAAAGTGCTCGCTGTTACGTACCGCTTCCATTTTCTCCTGTTCCAGCAGAGGCAGGCGCTGTTCCAGAGCTTCCACGGTTTTGAAATTTTCCTCAGCTTCTTTTCGCTCACTTTGTGCCTGCGCGCATTCAAGGGCTAAGGTGTGTTCCTGCTTACGGCGTTCGGTAAAGCGCTCGTGGAAGGGGAGCAGTTCCCGCACAGACTCTAAGCGCAGGATCCGCTTTTCCAGCTGCTCTTTTTCTTCTTTTTGCGCATCCAGTGCGGACAAATGCCCGGCAAGCTGCTGCGCTTCGGCAAACTGCTGGCACAGGCGCTGTGCGGCTTCCATGTCGTAAGTTTTTAAACGCTGGGTAAGCTGCTGGATTTGTTCATTCAGCCCTTTCTGGACCGGTTCCGCAGCGAGACGCTCCTGTTCCAGCTGATTCAAAATATCGACAACATTGGGTTCGGGGTCAGAGCAGAGATTTTGCAGCAGGTCGCTGCCGCTGCAGTCGATTTGCTCGATGGAGGAACGCATCATCTGCAAATTCCACTCAATGGTCTTCCGCAGTTCCTCCGAACGGGAGCCTAAGTTTTGGGTGAACAAATTGTAGGTTTCAGTAGAGAAAATCTGGCGGAAAATCTCCTGTTTATCCTTGCTGCTGGCTTCCAGAAAGCGCCGGAATTCGCCTTGCGCAAGCATGACAATCTGTCGGAACTGCTGATAGGTCAAACCGAGAAGCTTCAGGATAAAATCATTGGCCTCCCGTCCTTTTAATACTGTTTGATCCGGCAGTGTCAGCAGAACATCAGCGGAGATCTCCCGCATTTCCTTTTTGCGTGGCGCCAGGATCATCTGTTTTGGGGTGCGCTCAATGTTGTAAATTTTCCCGCCGGTTTCAAAGCGGAACTGTACCAGGCATTTTTGGGAAGGATCCGCATATTGGCTGCGAAACGAGTCGCTTTTTCGGGTATCTCCGCTTGCCTGGCCGTACAAGGCGAAGGTGATGGCGTCGAAAATCGTTGTTTTTCCGGAGCCGGTGGGCCCGGAAATAAGAAAAATATGGTTGTGACCAAGAACAGAAAAATCAAGATGAACCCGATCCGCATAGGGACCGAAAGCACAAAGGGTCAATTCTAAAGGTTTCATGACTGCTCCTTCTCCATAGAGTCAAGTATGGAATGAATGATCTGCCGCCGGTTCTCCGGAACGGTTTCGCCGTAAATATCCTCATAAAAACGCAGAAACAGGGATTCTAACGATTCTTCCTGCACGTTGTAGCGGGAATCAAGAGGTTGAGAGAGGTTGTTTTGTGGGAAGCTGAGGCCAAGAATCCGGGGATAAACAGCCCGAAGCCGGCTCATGGCATGAAGCACCGGCTCACCATCGGTAAGCTGGGCAAAAATATAATCTTCCGTGTCGCCAGCCCGTTGCAATAATTCTTCCATCGTTCCCTGCAAAACCTTCAAATCGTGAAGAGGGCTGACCGGCACCTCCGTAACAGAGCGCAAGCCCTGTTCATCCAAGTCCACAAGAAGCATCTTTTTCTGCTGTCCAGCCCCAGAAACGGAATATTTTAGTGGGGAACCACAGTACCACGCCTGCTTCAAACCGGCATTTTGGCCATGGTGAAGATGGCCAAGAGCAATGTAATCGAAATCTTTTGCCGGGGAAAGGTCCGTCAATTCACTGGAGCCGACTGCATTTTCCGAGGTGGAGAAGCTGACATCGGATTTATTGTTCATGAAAAAGCCATGGGCAATCAGCAAATTCCGCTGGTCGTAGTCGATTTGTTCCCGATTGGCTTCCAGTAGCTGGGCAAAAGCCTGCGAAAAGCCGGAAATATCGTTATTTTCCAAAAGCAAACGAATTTCATGGGGGACAAAATAAGGAAGAAGGAAGAAATGGACCGGTCCATGTTCATCGTGTAAGGTAACTTTCTTGATTGTTTTCTGCACCGATCCCGCCAGATACAGGCCGCAGGTTTCAAACAAGGCGGTGCCATAATCAATGCGGCGGGGAGAATCATGGTTTCCGGCGATAGCCAGAACCGGTATATGAAGTTCATTGATCAAGGTGTTAAAAACCTCATTCAACAGAGCAACAGCTTCCGCGGATGGCGCCGAACGGTCATACAAATCACCGGAAACTACGAGTACATCCACCTTATACTGCCGTATTACATGGAAGAGCTGCTGGAAAAAATAACGCTGATCCTCCAGAAGGGAATAATCGAACAGCGTTCGTCCAATATGCCAGTCTGAGGTATGTAAAATACGCACAGAAACACTCCTTTTCGGGAAATTCTAACAGTAGTATAGCATAAAGCAGCGGCAATATCAAAAACTTCCGCTGACACAAAAAGTGTGCTATAATAAAAACAATTTTAGTTTTCATTGTATCTGGGTAAAAATCAAAAGGAGAGATCAGTGTGCTGTATCCGTTGGTCGGCGCAGCCGGTACCGGCAAAACAACATATATCATTAAAAAAATCAAAGATCTGGCGGCGAAGGGGGAGAAAGTTCTGCTTTTGGTGCCGGAGCAGTTTTCCTTTGAAATGGAGAGAAGGGTACTGTTGGAGGTGGGCGCACAAGCGGTAGGTTTGGTTGAAGTCAAAAGCTTCAGCCACTTCTGCCGGAAGGTTTTTATGGATTTCGGCGGCGGCGCAGGGCAGCGCCTCAGCGAGGCGGCAAAGGTGATGCTGATGCATGTGACGCTGGATTCGGTCAGGGACAAGCTGGAACAGTATGGCCGGGCGGCAGCAAAACCTGGTTTCGTTTCTTCTGCCTTGGAGATCGTTGAGCAATTCAAATATGCAGGAATAAAGCCGGAAGAATTGCAAAAATTCTCTCTTCTGACGGAGGATGAACGTCTGAAAAAGAAAACGGCGGAACTTTATGAGATCTATGCGGTCTATCAGGCTTACCTGGAGAATGGATTTATAGACGATAAGGAGGATCTCAGCCGCTGTGTGGATATTCTGCGGGGAAAAAACTACTTTAAAGACCTTCATATCTTTTTGGATTCTTTCCGAGATTTCACTCCTGCGGAGCGGGAAATGGTTGGGATCATGATGGATAGCTGTAAAGCCATATACCTTTCCATTCTGTCAAATAACATCGAAATAAAAGGAAAAAATCAAGATTATTGCGAGAGAGAAACATTTAAAATTGTAAAGGAAAATACTTTACATATAATTTCGGATGCAAAAAGCAGAAATATGCCGGTAGCGGCTCCAATCCATTTTGAAAAAGCCTTCCGTTTTCATTCGGAAGAGCTGAAGTGGCTGGCGGAAGCACTTGTTCAGACACGCCCGGAACAATTGCGAACCAATGGCGAAAATCTTGTGATTTATCAAGCGGCTGATCCTTATGAAGAGCTTCGCTTTGCCGCGGCGAAGATCGCCCAACTGGTAAGAAATGAAGGATATCACTTCCGAGACTTCACTATTATTGTCCGCAGTCTGGATCGGTATCAGACCTGTCTGGAGCAGATGTTCCGCCGCTATCAGATCCCTCTGTTTTGGGACAACCGTATGGATATTCGTCATGTGACCGTGATCCGAGCTGTCTTGGAGGCTTTGGATGCGGTACAGAGTAAGTTTGATACCGCTCATGTACTGGCCTTGGCGAAAAGTCCCGTAATGGGTTTGGAGCAGACGGCGGTGCTGGAGCTGGAGAACTACTGTTATACTTGGAACATTCAGAAGGAACAGTGGCTCCATCCCATGGTGAATAACCCCAAAGGAATGGTCAGCGGTTTGTCGGATGAGGACCAGGCGGCACTGGACCGGATCAATCAGGCGGCTTCTTCTGTACTGCGGCCGCTTTTACATCTCCGGGATGCTATAGAAGATGCGGATGGCTTGCGCTTTGCCAGTGGAGTCTACGCCTTTTTGGAGGAAATCGGCGCTCAGGAGCATTTAAAAGCTGCTTTTGGCACGGAAAGCCTTCTCTATGAACAGATTTTGCAGCAAAACAACGAGGCTTGGGATGCTCTGATGGATCTGCTGGATACCATGGCTGGGCTTCTGAAGGGCCATGTGCTTTCTTTGGAGCAGTTGATTGAACTGTTCCGCATGGGAATTGAAGTCAGTGACTTCGGCGCTATTCCTAATACGCTGGACCAGGTGACGGTAGGTACCGCTGACCGAATCCGCCCCAATGAACCGAAGGTTGTTTTTGTACTGGGCATGAATCAGGGTGAGTTTCCTCCTCTGCTGAAGGAGCAGCCCTTCTTTACAGACGGAGAAAGAGAAAAGCTTCTGGAATCCGGGATTCAGATCGGTCCCACTGTTGTCCGTCAGAATGATTATGAGCAGCTTTATCTCTACTCCGCTCTGACTGCCGCGTCGGATAAGCTGTTTTTGACCTGCCATCTGGCGCAGTTGGACGGAGCGGAGTCAGCGCCCTCGCCTTTGCTCAACCAGATTTTGTCTCTCACCGGAGAAAAAACGCTGCTCAAGAGGGAACAGCTTGGAGAATTGTTTTTCACGGCAAATGAGGATACTGTTTTCGATGCTCTCTGCCGCCAGTATCAGAAGGATGACCCGTTTGTTTCGGCGCTGTACCAACATGTTAAGGATGGGGATCATGGCGAAAAGCTGGAGAAGGTGGAGCGCGTTCTTCAGCGGCAGGATTTTGCCATTGAGGAGGAAACCCTTGCCCAGGAGCTGTTCGGCACCTTTATGCACCTGTCGCCCACCAACGTGAACAAGTATTTTTCCTGTCCCTTCGCTTATTTTTGCTACAACGGCCTGCATCTGCGGGCACGGAAGCGAGCGGATTACTCCAGTCTGGAGGCGGGAAACCTGCTTCATCATCTGTTGGCCCAGATGGTGATTCGCCACGGAGGAAAGGGCCTCCACCAGCTGTCCCTCAGCCAGATGGAAAAAGAGGCGGGAGAAATTGTGGAGGAATACCTGCGGGATTGTGTAGGGGACACGGAGAAATTACAGCAGCGCAGCCGTTATTTGTTCCGTAATCTGGCTCATCGGGCGGCATATATTCTGAAACAGCTTGGAGAGGAGTTTTCTCAGAGCCAATTTGAGCCACTGTTTTGTGAGCTTCCCATTCGAAAAGGTTCTCCCGTACCTCCAGTGGTTTTTGAAACGGAGCGGGGGATCCGCCTGTCCATTGAGGGCATTGTGGACAGGGTGGATGTAATGGAGAAAAACGGGCGGCGCTATGCCCGGGTCATTGACTACAAATCCAGTGTTCAAAGCTTCTCCTTTACGGAGATGTACTATGGTTTAAAACTGCAAATGCTTCTGTACCTGCTGTCCATCTGCGAAAATGGCAGCGGTAAATTAGAAAACGCGGTACCGGCTGGTGTACTTTATTTCCCGGCACAGGACGCCTCTTTTCGGGTGCCCCGCAATACAGGCGGAGAGACGGTTCAGCAGCAGAGGAGAAAGAATTACAAGATGTCCGGCCTGGTGCTGGAGGATGAGGACTGTATTTTTGGCATGGAACAGCCTGTCCTCAAAAAGACCAAGAGCAAAAAGGGTGAAACAGAGCAGAAAATGGTGCTGGGGAATTATATCCCGGTGAAATCCACGGCCAACGGCTATCACGCTGCCCAGTCCAGGCTGGTGAATGAACAGCAGATGAAACTGATTTTCAAACATATCCGAGGCCTGATGACAGAAATGGCCGATCATCTGAGCCGGGGACAAATCGAAGCCCTGCCGGTGGGCAGTAAATCGGAACAGCCCTGCACCTACTGTGAGTTCCGCTCGATCTGCCAACATCAGGACAGTGATAAAAAGACAATTTTCGATTCCATGAAAAAGGAAGAATGCTTTGAAGAACTGGAAAAACGCTACGCAGGCGATGGAGGTGAAGAATAGATGGGCCAGCCGATTTGGACAAAAGAACAGAAACAGGCGATTGATGTGCGAAAGGGTACTTTGCTGCTGGCGGCGGCGGCAGGCAGCGGGAAAACAGCTGTTTTGGTGCAGCGTGTCATTGATATTCTGGCCGATCCCACCGATCCGGTGGAACCCAAACAGCTGTTGGTGGTGACTTTTACCAATGCGGCGGCGGCACAGATGAATCAGCGGATCGCCGCGCGGTTTCAGGAATTGTTAGCCCAGGATCCAGGCAACGCTTACCTGCGCAAGCAGGCGGCGCTGCTGTCCTCTGCCCAGATCAGCACCGTTCATTCCTACTGCATGGATCTGATCCGGTCCAATTTTCACCTTCTGGGCCTGCAGCCGGATGTTCGTCTGGGCGACCAGAGCGACATGAACTTGATCGCGGCGGATGTTCTGGAAGAAAGTATTGAGGCGTTTTATCAAAAGGATGCCGACGAACATAAAACAGACTTCGCTCAGGTGGTGAAGCTGTTTGCCAGCCGGGGTGATGACAGAGCACTGTCCCAGATTGTCACAAAAATCTATGGTTTTCTCCGCAGCCGGCCGTTCTATCTGGAATGGCTGGATCAGGCTTTGGCTGCCTATGATACAAGCGCTCTCATTGAGGACACGATCTGGGGAAAAATCATTCTGGATTATGCCCGTTCCGCCATCCGGGATGTAAAACAGGAGCTGTTTTCCACAGATTCCAAAGAGGCGGACCGTGTCTGGGCGGAAGAAATGGAAACGGTTCTGCAAAAAGGATGTTGGGATGACATCTTTCGCTATGTACAGGAGCATTTGTCGGAGAAGCGAAGCAATTCCAACGCCTCCGCACTGGCCAAAGAACTGGGGGAAAGCCTGTTTTGCTGTGACGAGGGCTTGTTCCGCCGGGATCTGGCTCATCTGAAGCCTCGCATCAAGACTCTGTTCGCGCTGGTGAAGGACTTTGACCGGCGCTTTTCGGAGGAGAAACAGCGGCGCCATCTTATCGACTTTGCCGATTTGGAGCATTTGGCCATCAAGCTGCTGGTGGAGAAAAAGCAGGATGGTTCTTATGGCAGAAGTCCTCTGGCGGAAAACCTTTCCGGGGAACTGCGTTATGTTCTGGTGGATGAATACCAGGATACCAACCAGACCCAAAGCCTGATTTTTCAAAGTCTTGCGCGGGAGGACAACCTGTTTATGGTGGGTGACATTAAACAGAGCATTTATCGTTTCCGTCAAGCGGACCCTTCGATTTTTTTAGGGAAAAAGCAGGAGTTCCATCCCTTTGACGGAAAGCATTTCCCAGCGACTCTCTTCCTTTCCCATAACTTCCGTTCCCGCAGAGAAGTAACCGATGCGGTCAACTATGTTTTCTCCCACCTTATGAAGAAGGAAACCGCGGAAATGGATTACAGCCGGGAGGACCACTTGCTGCCTGCGGTGTCTTATCCGGAAAACAACGGCTGTATTACGGAATATCACATCATTGAAAGCGCGGCATTGCGCTCCGACGGAGCTGAGGCGGCCCAGGCAGAGGCTTTTGCAGTGGCGCGTCGCATCCGCCAGCTGCTGGACAGCGGTATGACAGTCAGCGACGGCAACGAGCAGAGAGCCATTGAACCGAAGGATATTTGCATCCTGCTGCGTTCGCCGAAAAGTCACGGTGAAATCTATTTGCAGGCCTTGACCCAACAGGGGATTGCTGTGTTCAGTGAGGTGCGGCAAAGCTATCTGGAAACATTGGAAGTTTCCACCGCCCTTTCGCTGCTTCGAACCGTTGAAAACCCGTTGGTGGATATTCATCTTACCGCGGCTCTGATGTCGGCAGCTTTCCAGTTCACGGCGGATGATATGTCCAGAATCCGAATCCGCGATCGTTCCAGAGCCTTGTATCTCAATATTCTGGATCTGGCAAAGGAAGGAAATGCGAAATGCCGTAATTTTGTGGAAAAATTACAGGATTACCGCTTGAGAGCTTCCGGGGAAGCTTCCTGGCAGTTTGTGCAGTATCTTTTGGAGGATAGCGGATTGATGGCCTTTGTTTCCGCGTTGGATCACGGAGAGCAGCGGCAGGCAAATCTGCGGCTGCTTGTGGAATACGCCCGCAGCTGTGAGGAGTGGGGATATACCGGCGTCAGCGGTCTGCTGCGCTATCTGGATAAGGCGGCAGAAAAAGAAGAAGAGCTGAACAGCGCTCCTTTATCTACAGCGGCAAGCAGCGCTGTGCGGATCATGAGCATACACAAGTCCAAGGGTTTGGAGTTTCCGGTGGTCTTTCTCTGCGAAACCAGCCGGAAATTTGATACCAGAGATTTGACCGGCGACATGATCCTTCACGCAGACTACGGTTTTGCCTGCATTTCCGATGATCCGGACGAGGAAACGGCCTTTACCACGGTTCCGCTGGAAGCTCTGCGGATGGCCGGTCGTGAGCAGATGCTTGCGGAAGAAATGCGCATTCTCTATGTGGCTATGACCCGCGCCAAGGAAAAGCTGATCATCACTTCGGTACAAAAAGCCGCAAAAAAAGAGGAAGAAAAGCCTTTGCCAAGCAATTATGCGATCAAGCAGGCCATGAGCTATGCCCAGTGGCTGGATCTGGTTCTGCGTTTTTATGACATGGAAAAGCAAGAGAAAGAAATATTCCTCATCTGCCGGGAGCAGGAAGAACTTCCTTCGGAAAAAGAGGAGGAGGCAGAGGGATTTCTTCACAGCGCGGAGGCGGATCCTTTGGTTGCCGAGTATCTGAACGCACTGAAGTCGTTCTCCTATCACGATATTGCGGCAACACGGATCCCGTCAAAGCTGACGGTTACGGATATTGCCGAAGGCCGGCGAAACATGGAGGATCTGTTTTCCAAAGAACCCAATTTTCTGAAGGAACAAAATATGACTGCCGCCCAGCGAGGGACCATCATGCACAATTACCTGTCCTGCGCGGATCATCAGAAAGCGCAAAAGGATCTGGAAAGAGAAATCCACCGCATGGTGGAACAGCGGTATTTTACCCCGGCGGAGGCAGCCAGCCTGAACCGCAAAGAAATACAAGCTTATTATCAGTCTGAGCTTTTTGCCAGAATCAGCCGCTCCGGCTGGGTCAAGCGGGAATTTCCCTTCCTTATGGATATGGGCCGGGAGGAGCTGGGGGAGCTGCTGCCGGAGCTTGGAGAACACCGGGTCACGGTTCAAGGCATCGCGGACTTGATTTTTGAGGAAGATGGCGCTATTATATTGGTGGATTATAAAACGGATCATCTGCCGGAAGCAGCCATCGTGGAAAAATATCGGCCTCAACTGGAGCTGTACCGCACCATTCTGTCCCGCCTTTTGGGCAAAGAGGTGAGAGAAAGCGTGATTTTTTCCATGTATCACAAAAAATCCTTGAAAATTTGAGCAAAAAGTACTTGACAAGGCGGAAATCCATGATATAATAAGCACGAAACAACAAAGCAGAACATAAATCCGTTCTCACCGGCTCGCACAGGCGCAGTCGCGTTAATACGTTTTCTAAAAATGCTTCGGTATTTTTGGGTCATGTTATGTGATAAAAAGCGTAGGCGGATTTCTGCCTGCGCTTCATTTTTTATTCAACAGTTCTTTGGAGGTGCTTACCATTAGCAAAAAGGAAATGTTTATCAACGAAGAAATCCGCGATAAAGAAGTTCGTGTTGTAGGTTCTGACGGCAGCCAGCTGGGTATCATGTCCTCAAAAGCTGCTCTCGAATTGGCAAAGAAGGAAAATCTGGATCTTGTCAATATCGCTCCGAAGGCTGAACCACCTGTTTGCCGCATTATGAACTACGGTAAATATTGCTTCGAACAGGCGAAACGAGAAAAGGAAGCAAAGAAAAAGCAGAAAGTGGTCGAAGTTAAGGAAGTTCGTCTTTCTCTGAAGATCGATACCCATGACTTCAATACCAAAGTGAACCAGGCCATCAAGTTCCTGGAGCATGGCGACCGTGTAAAAGTCGCTATCCGCTTCCGCGGACGGGAGCTGGCTCATCCGGAACTGGGCAATGCCGTTATGGAGCGCTTCGCTCAGGCCTGCACCGCAGGTGTTGTTGATAAACAACCGAAAATGGAAGGCCGCAGTTTGGTTATGTTCATTTCTGCCAAACCAACAAAGTAATTTTTAAGGGAGGATAAACCACCATGCCAAAGCTGAAAACACATACTGGTGCTAAAAAACGTTTCAAAGTTACCAAAAACGGTAAAATCAAACGTGCTCATGCTTACAAATCTCACCTGCTGAACAACGCAGGCAAAACCACCAAACGTAAAAGAGGTCTTAGAAAAGCTGCTTACACCGATAAGACCAACGTTCATGCAATCAAACTGCTGATCCCTTACAAATAATCGTTACTTGTAATTATTACTTGATCACTACGGAGGTATAAAGATATGGCACGTATTAAGGGTGCAATGATGACCCGTAAAAGAAGAAAAAGAGTTCTGAAACTGGCAAAAGGCTACTTCGGCGGCAAATCCAGACTGTTCAAAACCGCGAAGGAAGCTGTTTATAAATCCGGCCAGTACGCTTACATCGGCCGTAAACAGAAAAAACGTGAATTCAGACAGCTCTGGATCACCAGAATTTCCGCTGCCTGCAAAACCAATGGCATCAACTACTCTCAGTTCATCAATGGCCTGAAAAAAGCAGGTATTGAGCTGAACAGAAAAATGCTGTCTGAGATCGCTATCCACGATCCAGCCGCTTTCACCGCTCTGGTTGAAAAAGCAAAAGCTACTCTCTAATCGCAACAAACGCCCGGGTCTTTATGACAGCGGGCGTCTTTTCTTATTGTCGAATCGGCACCTTTTTCGTCTGAACAGGATGAAAAACGGGGAAAGGAGGAGCTATGCTGCCGGAAAACTTCAGCATTATCGCATCAAAAGACAACAAGCAGGTCAAACACTGCGCCAAGCTGGTCAGCAGCAGAAAATACCGCCGGGAACAAGGGCTTTTTATCGCGGAAGGACAACGCCTTTGCGAGGACGCTGTTCGCAGCGGACTACAGCCGGAGCAAACCCTTATAACAGAAGCCGCTGTGGAAAAGTGTGGGCCGATTTTGGACTGCTCGAAGCAGGTTTTTGTCATAACAGAGGAGCTGGCGACGAAAATTTCAGATACACAGACGCCCCAAGGCGTTTTTTGCGTGTTCCGAACACTTGACAACGGCGTTACAGTTGATACAATAAAATGGCAGCGGGTTCTTATGCTGTCCTCGCTGCAGGATCCAGGTAATATCGGCACCATTATCCGAACCTGCGAGGCTTTCGGTATTGATGGCCTGATTTTATCGGCTGACTGTCCGGACCTGTACGCGCCAAAAGTTCTTCGCTCCACCATGGGCGGTGTATTTCGTCTGCCGATCCGCATTGTCGAATCCATGGAGGAGGAGATCCTCCGTCTTCGGCAGGAGGAATTTACCGTTTATGCCACAGCTTTGTCGGAAAAAAGCGTACCGATTACGGATCTGTCCTTCCAAGGCAAGGTTGCCGCTGTGATCGGCAATGAAGGAAACGGGCTTGACCCGCAGGTGATCCATGCCTGTGATGGGCAGACCATTATACCAATGGCGGGGAAGGCGGAATCCCTGAATGCGGCTGTAGCGGCTTCCATTGTGATTTGGGAGATGTGCCGGCCGTAAGCACGTCAGAAAAGCATCAGAGGGGGCTGGACGGTGGAAAAGCTTTATTGGGTCTGGTTGCAGACTGCTTTAGGCTGCGGAAATGCGGCGGCTGATTTTATTGTGAAGCAGGAGCTGTCTCCAAAGCAGCTGTACAACAGCAGCGAAGAGGAATTGTGCACATTGGACTGTCTGACTCCGGGATTGGTAAAGAAGCTGAAGCAGACTTCGCTGGCCCGCGCAGAGAAAATCATCCGCCAGTGTGAGGCTTTGGAAATCTGGCTGATGACACCGGACGATTTGGACTATCCTCAGCGACTGAAAAATATTTATCAGGTGCCGCTGGTTCTGTATGGTTTGGGCCACCGGGACGTTTTATCCAAGGATTTGCTGATCACTATGGTTGGTTCCCGCCGGGCAACGGTTGTGGGAACACAGTCCGCTTATGACCTGGCCCAGGACCTGGTGCAGTATGGCTTCGGTGTAGTCAGCGGCATGGCTCTTGGCATTGACAGCTGCTGCCACCAGGGCGCTTTGGACATGGGCGGCGACACCATCGGTGTGGCGGGCTGCGGCCTGAATTATGACTATCCCAATGGAAATCAGGCGTTGAGGCGCAGGATCGCCTCGGAAGGCGCCATTATCAGCGAATATCCGCCGGGAGAAAAACCGCTGCCTAACCACTTTCCGGTTCGGAACCGTATTGTTTCCGGACTCAGTTTGGGTACCGTTGTGGTGGAAGCTTCCGCTAAAAGCGGAACGCTGATTACCGCAAACCTTGCTCTGGATCAGGGCAGGGATGTGTTTGCACTGCCGACCGATATCTACAACAGCAATGGGCAGGGCAACCTCCGTTTGATCGGCCAGGGCGCGACAGTGGTTTTATCGGCGGAAACGATCGTGGAAGAATATTCGGCTTTGTATGGGGATAGAATGAGTAAGACCATCGAAAGCCGTTTGAATCTGCGCAAGCAGGGAAAACAACAGGAAAAGCCGGAAAAAACGGCTGTTCCTTCGACAAAAACCAATACAAAGGAGAAAGAAACGCCGAAACAGCAGGAAAGAGAAAAAGAAACGGCTGTTCCAGAAGGGCTGTCGCCCGTGGAACAGAAAATTCTTGCTTGTCTGGGCGAAAAAACGCTGCACATTGAGGAAATATGTGAACGGTGCGGCATGGACATGCAGGAAACGCTTGTGATTTTATCCGAGCTTGAAATAGATGGCCTGATCAGGGCCTACCCAGGAAAACAATTTGGAAGATAGGACGGAGAGAGCTTCCGTCGTTTCCTTTAGAAAGTATACAGGTGATGTCATGTCGAAATTAGTGATCGTGGAGTCTCCGGCAAAAGCAAAAACGATCAAAAAATATCTTGGACGGGGCTATGAAGTCATGGCTTCCATGGGGCACGTCCGGGATCTGCCAAAAAGCCGGCTGGGAATTGATGTGGAAAATAATTTTCAACCGGATTATATTGATATCCGCGGGAAAGGTGAACTGCGTAAGGCGCTGAAAACCGCCGCGAAAAAAGCGGATTTTGTCTATCTGGCAACAGACCCGGACCGGGAAGGGGAAGCCATTTCCTGGCACCTGGCGGCGATGCTGGGGCTGGATCTGAATCAGAAAAACCGTGTTACCTTTAATGAGATTACCAAAACCGGCGTAAAAAACGGGATGGCTCATCCCCGCGAGATCGACCTGAAGCTGGTAGACGCGCAGCAGACCCGCCGTTTGCTGGATCGTCTGTTGGGTTATAATCTGAGTCCATTCCTTTGGAAAAAAGTGAAAAAGGGTCTTTCCGCCGGACGGGTCCAATCCGTCGTGGTGAAACTGATCGTAGACAGAGAAAGGGAAGTGCGGGCTTTTGTTCCGGAGGAATACTGGAATATTGACAGCAAATATCATGCGCACAGTTCCAAAAAGCAGTTTGGAGCCCGTTTGACCACCTACAAAGGAGAAAAACTGGAGATCCGTAATCAGGAGGAAAACGACCGTATCCTTGCCGATTTGGAGGGCAAAGAGCATGTGGTCGCCAACATTAAGAAGGGCGTTCGCCAGAAATCGCCGGCACCGCCGTTCACCACCTCTACCATGCAGCAGGAGGCTTCCCGTCGCCTTGGATTCCAGGCGAAACGAACCATGAAAGCGGCGCAGGAGCTGTACGAAGGCATTTCTTTGCCGAAGCTGGGTGCGGTCGGTCTGATTTCCTATATGAGAACAGACTCTCTCCGCATCTCCGACGAGGCGCGAAAAGCTGCCGCCGATTTTATCGGTGAAAAATATGGCGAGAAATATCTGCCGGAAGCTCCCCGGGTTTATAAACAGAAGAATAATGCCCAGGATGGACATGAGGCGATCCGCCCCACTATGCCCAATATGACGCCGGAAATGGTGAAGGAGTCCCTGACCGCAGACCAGTACAAGCTGTACAAGCTGATCTGGGAGCGGTTTATTGCCAGCCAGATGTCCAACTGTGTGCTGAATACAGTTTCCGCGCAGATCAACTGCGGTGATTATGGATTCCGCGCTTCCGGCTATACAGTTGTATTTGACGGCTATACCGCACTCTATGAAGAAAGCAAGGATACGCCGGAAGAAAAGGCTGCTCCTCTGCCGGAACTGACAGAAGGAGAGATCCTTCATCTGGATGGGCTGGAAGGAAGCCAGCACTTCACCCAGCCGCCGGCCAGATATACCGAGGCTTCCATTATCAAGGCACTGGAGGAAAACGGCATTGGCCGTCCAAGCACCTATGCACCCACGCTGACAACGGTATTGGCCCGCGGTTATGTGGAGCGGGACGGCAAAAGCCTTGTCCCTACTGCTCTGGGTGAAGTGACCAACCAGTTGATGGAGGAACAGTTCAGCAACATTGTCAATGTAGACTTTACCGCCCAGATGGAAACCGATCTTGACCGGGTGGAAGAGGGGAAAGTGGACTGGCACGATATGCTTCGGGAATTCTACGGAGACTTTTCCGCCTCTTTGCAGAAGGCGGAGAAGGAGATGGAGGGTGTCCATTTGACCGTTCCCGATGAAGTGACCGATGTGATCTGCGAAAAATGCGGCCGAAATATGGTAGTCAAAATGGGCCGCTATGGAAAATTCCTGGCCTGCCCCGGTTATCCGGAGTGCAGCAACACCAAACGCATCGTGCAGGATACCAACGCCCGCTGCCCCATCTGCGGAAAACGGGTTTTAGCCAAAAAATCCAAAAAAGGAAAGACATATTACGGCTGTGAAGATAATCCAACCTGTGCTTTCATGACCTGGGATAAGCCTTTGCCGGATAAATGCCCCCAGTGCGGCAGCTCACTGTTTAAAAAAGGCGGCCGCGGAGGGGAGATCCACTGCCTGAAAGAGGGCTGTGGATATGTTAAGGAAAAGGAGTAAGAATAATATGGAAGTTACTGTCATCGGGGCAGGACTTGCCGGTGTGGAGGCTGCCTGGGCTTTGGCGGAGAGAGGGGCTGCAGTCTCTCTCTATGAGATGAAGCCAGTACAATATTCGCCTGCCCACAAATACAACGGTTATGCCGAGCTGATCTGCTCCAATTCTCTGAAAGCAAAAAGGATCGGTTCCGCTGCCGGCTTGATGAAAGAGGAAATGCGCCGTCTGGGCTCTTTGTGCATGGAGGCCGCGCTGGAAACAGCGGTTCCCGCCGGAGGGGCTTTGGCTGTTGACCGGGAAAAATTCTCCGACTATATCACGAAAAAGATCGAAAGCCACCCCAATATCAAAGTGATTCACGAACGGGTGGATAAAATTCCGGAGGAGGGCTATGTAATCATTGCCAGCGGCCCTTTGACGGCGGAACATCTGGCCGAAGATATTGGCAAGCTTTGCGGGGAGCAATACCTGTCCTTCTTTGACGCCGCCGCGCCGATCGTGACCTTTGATTCCATTGACAAAGACAAAGTTTTCTTCGCCGCCCGCTATGGCAGGGGAGAGGATGACTACATCAACTGTCCCATGAACAAAGAGGAATATGAAGCATTTTATGAAGCGCTCGTTTCCGCTGAAGCTGTGGAACTTCATGCCTTTGAACGGCAGGATTTCAAGGTTTATGAAGGTTGTATGCCAGTGGAGGTTATGGCAAAGAGAGGACCGGACACCCTGCGCTACGGTCCGCTGAAACCGGTTGGCCTGACGGACCCAAAAACCGGCCATCGTCCTTGGGCTGTTGTTCAGCTGCGCAGCGAAAATAATCAGGGCAGCCTCTATAATCTGGTCGGTTTTCAGACCAATCTGAAGTTCCCGGAGCAAAAAAGGGTTTTTGGCATGATTCCCGGACTGGAGAATGCGGAATTTATCCGCTACGGCGTCATGCACCGCAACACCTTCCTCAATTCGCCGAAACTGTTGGACAGCAGCTTTTGCTTAAAAAAGGACCGGCGGATTTATTTTGCCGGACAAATGACCGGTGTTGAGGGATACATGGAATCTGCGGCCTCCGGAATTCTGGCGGCGCAGAACCTGTGGCTGGCGGCCAACGGCAAGGAACCGCTGCTGTTGCCAGCCGACACTATGCTGGGCGCGCTGGCTCGTTATATCAGCGATGAAACCGTTGTGGATTTCCAGCCGATGGGTGCCAATATGGGCATTTTACCGCCTTTGGAGGATCGGATACGGGACAAGACGCTGCGCTATGAAAAAATCGCGGAACGTGCGTTAAACAGCTTGGAAACATATCTCAGCAGCCGAGAATAAGGAGGAAGATCCAATGAGAATTATTGTAGATGCTTTTGGCGGTGACAACGCGCCTTTGGAGGTGCTGAAGGGCTGCGCTATGGCGAAGGAGGACTATGTCCTTTCCATCACCCTTTGTGGTGATGAGGAGGCAATCCGCCGCTGTGCCAAGGAGAACAATGTGGCACTGGATGGAATGGATATTCTCCACGCTCCGGCGGTGATCCCGGTGGAGGCTGATCCAACCACACTCCTGAAGGAATATGCAGACAGTTCCATGGCTGTAGGACTGAAAGCCCTGAAAAACGGAGAAGGCGACGCTTTCGTTTCCGCTGGCAGCACTGGAGCCCTTGTGGTCGGCGCATCCCTGATTATCAAACGCCTGAAAGGGGTTCGCCGGGTTGGTTTGGCTACGGTGATCCCCAACGCCAAGAGTTTTTACCTGCTGATGGATGCCGGTGCCAACGCGGAGTGCCGTCCAGAGATGCTGGCGCAGTTCGGTGTTATGGGCAGCGTTTATTTGGAGCGGTTGAAAGGTGTAAAAAATCCTCGGGTCGGCCTTGTCAACATCGGTACCGAAGAAACCAAAGGGCTGGAATTGCAGCTGGAAACGTACAAACTGCTGCAGAAGGCTCCGGTTAACTTTATCGGCAACGTTGAGGCAAGGGGACTGCCTCTGGGCGACTGTGATGTAGCGGTTGCAGACGGTTTTACCGGAAATGTGGCCTTGAAATTGACCGAAGGAATGGCGAAATTCTTCTCCGCCGAACTGAAAAAAATGTTCAAAGGCAGTGTTAAGACCAAATTGGCCGCAGTCCTGATGATGGACAGCCTGAAAGATTTCAAAAAGACCATGGATTATAAGGAGCACGGCGGCGCGCCTCTGTTGGGTGCGGCCCAGCCGGTAATCAAAGCCCACGGCAGTTCTGACGCCAGAGCCTTTAAGAACGCCATTCGTCAGGCAAAAGAATATGTGGACAACCATGTGATTGAAGAAATGCAGTCTGCTCTGTCTGCGCTGAAGCAGGAAAACAAGGAAGAAAAGGAAGCATAAGCTTGCCTTGTTGCCGCAGAGGTTTCGTCCAAATGGCGAAGCCTCCGCGGTATGGGCAAAATTAAAAAATGGAATATAAAAAACGATTGAATTTGAACGGCTTTGAAAAGTGGGTTGCATTTTGCGCCCGTTTTTCAAAACTGTTCGGAGAGAAGGGAGAAAATATGTTTCTTGACGAACTGGAACAGAAAATTCACTACACGTTTAAAAACCGGATGTGGCTGGAAGTAGCGATGACACATTCCTCCTACGCCAACGAGATGAAGCACGATACCCCTTACAACGAGCGGTTGGAGTTTCTGGGTGATGCGGTGCTGTCAATTATTGTGTCCGATTACCTGTTCAATACCTATACCTCCCAGGAGGGGGATCTGACGAAGCTGCGGGCAGCCATTGTCTGCGAAAAGTCCCTGGATGTGATGGCAAACAGCATTGATTTGGGCAAACATCTTCGCCTGGGTAAAGGGGAAGAGCTGACCGGAGGCCGCCAGCGCCCTTCTATTCTGGCGGATGCCTTTGAAGCGCTGATTTCTTCGATTTATATGGACGGCGGCATGGAAGCAGCCAGGGAATTTGTGCTGCCTTTTGTCAAGGAAATGCTGGCAAACGAAGAACGGCTGTCTTTTAAGGATTATAAAACGGTTTTGCAGGAGATCGTTCAGCAAAATCCGGAGGAAAAATTGCTCTACTGCCTGGTGGATGAGAAGGGACCGGATCATGATAAGCGTTTTGTGGTCGAAGTACGGCTCAACAGCAATGTGATCGGTGTGGGCGAAGGCCGAAGCAAGAAAAACGCGGAGCAGATGGCGGCAAAAGAGGCT
Source organism: uncultured Clostridia bacterium (assembly GCA_945876435.1). Classification (GTDB taxonomy): domain Bacteria; phylum Bacillota; class Clostridia; order Oscillospirales; family Ruminococcaceae; genus Negativibacillus. Next base: position 12,051 of record CAMCOD010000005.1, on the reverse strand, counting down.
CTGGAACTGATGGGCAAGTAATGAAACACGCCAATATTGCCATTTTTGTGCCTCATGCTGGTTGTCCCAACCAGTGCAGTTTCTGCAATCAGCGAACCATTTCCGGTCAGCAGCAGGCACCCAGCGGAGAAGAAGCCGCCGCCCTTTGCCGGGAGGCGCTGAAACAACGGGGGAAAGCCGCGCAAAACACGGAAATTGCCTTTTTCGGCGGCAGTTTTACGGCCATTGACCGGGACTATATGCTGGAGTTACTTCAAGCTGTTCAGCCTTTTCTTGGAAAAGACGGGTTTGCGGGCATCCGCATTTCCACTCGTCCGGACGCCATTGATCATACGGTTCTTCGTTTGCTTCAAAATTTCGGCGTTACAGCCATTGAACTGGGTGTTCAATCTATGGATAACCGGATCCTAAACCTTAATCACAGAGGCCATACGGCGGAGGATGTGGAACAGGCGGTTGCTTTGATCCGGCAGTATCCCTTTGAGCTCGGTTTGCAATTTATGCCGGGGCTTTACGGTGATAGCAAAGAAAGTATGTGGGCTACGGCGAAAGCCATCGCCGCCCTCAGGCCGGATACGGTGCGGATCTACCCCACTCTTGTATTGAAGGGTACCGAACTGGCTTGTCTGTACCAGAAAGGCCTTTATAAGCCGTTGGAGCTGGAAGAAGCAGTGGAATTAGCCGCCTCTTTTTTGGACTTGTTTGAGAAACAGGGGATCCGGGTGATCCGTATGGGGCTGCACGCCGCGTTATCTGTGGAAAAGGAACTTCTGGCGGGGCCTTATCATCCGGCGTTCCGGGAGCTCTGCGAAAGCCGCCTTTACTATCGGCAGGCCCTTTCTGAACTGGAACACAGGGAGCAAAGCGCAAAATATCACCTCTTTGTGCGGCCGTCCGATCTGTCAAAAATGGTGGGTCAGAACAGAGAAAACCTGCAGAAGCTGAAAAATCAGGGCTATAACATTAAAGTGAAACCGCTGCCGGGAATGGAAGCACGGCAGTTTGTCATTCAAACCGTGGAGGAGGAAGGACGTGAAACAGAATGCAGCTGAAGTCATTGCAGATCCAGGGCTTTAAATCCTTCCCGGATAAAACGACCCTGCATTTTGATCAGGGCATTACCGCAGTCGTCGGGCCAAACGGCAGTGGTAAAAGCAATATTTCCGATGCCATGGGCTGGGTAATGGGAGAACAATCGGTCCGAAACCTGCGGGGAGAGAAGATGGAGGATGTGATCTTCCTCGGCTCCGATAAGCGCAAGCCCACCGGTTATGCTTTCGTTTCCCTGACATTTGATAACCGGGATCGGGAGCTTGCTGTGGATAATGACGAGGTGACCATTTCCCGCAAACTTTACCGCTCCGGTGAAAGCGAATACCGCATCAATTCTGCGGCTGTCCGCTTGAAGGATATCAATGAACTGCTGATGGATACCGGATTGGGGCGGGATGGCTACTCCATTATCGGGCAGGGACGCATTGATGAGATTGTCTCCGCCAAAAGCAGTCAGCGAAGAGAAATCTTCGAAGAAGCCGCCGGAATCAGTAAGTTCCGTTACCGCAAAGAGGAGGCGGAAAAGAAGCTGCAGGCTGCCTATGAAAACCTGCTTCGCCTGAAAGATATTCTGGCGGAGCTGGAGGAGCGGGTGGAGCCTTTGCGTCAGCAGTCGGAAAAAGCGCAGAAATTCCTTTTGTTGTCCGACGAAAAGAAGAAGCTGGAGGTTTCCCTCTGGATTCACTCCCTTGGCAGTCTCAGTGAGAAGCTGGAGCAGCAGGAAGCTCTGGCTCTTGTGGCAAAAAACAGGCTCAGCGACACAGAGGCTGTACTGGAGGAATATGCGGCCCGCCTGGAGGAATCCTATGGGCAGGTGCAGCGCTGTTCAGTGGAAATTGAGGCGAAACGAAGCCAATCATCTGCTCTGACCGAATCCCTCGGTAAGATAGACGCTGCCATTGCGGTGCTGGAAAATGATATTTTACATAACAGCCGCTCCATACAGGATCTTCAGCAGGAGCTCAACCGCTACAGCCAGAATCAAAATGCTCTTTTGGAGACAATTGAGAAAAACCAAAAGGAACAGGGTGCCGGAAAAGAGAAGCTGAAGTCCCTGAAAGAAGAAACTCTCTCTCTGGAACAAAGGTATCAGGAGCTTTCTGCCAATTACCATCAGGCAGCGGAAGCTGTTGTGACGCTTAAATCTAGGCGAAACGCTTATGAGCAGAACATTGCCCTTCAAAAATTGAATCGTGCTTCGTCTTCTACTTTGCTGGAAGAAACCAGACAGTGGCTTTTATCCGTAGAACAAAACCGTCAAAATCGAAAAGAGAACCGGGAAGCGCTGGAACAGGAGCTGAAAAACAGCCAGCAGTTTCTTCACAGCATCGGGCAGAAAGAACTTTCCCTGCAAAACAGTCAGAAGGGCTATGAGCTGAAGCGGTCCAGCCGGAAACGTCATCTGGATGAGCTGCTTGAACAGCAAAGACAGCTTTTGCAGGAATCCGAGCGCAAGATGCACCAGGCAAAGGTCCTCAGCGATATGGAACGCTCCATGGAAGGCTTCCAGAACAGTGTAAAACAGGTCATGCAGGCCGGGAAAAGCGGAAAACTCCGCGGGATCCATGGCTCGGTGTCCCAACTGCTCAGCACCTCCACCGATTATGCGCTGGCCATTGAGACAGCCCTGGGCGCTTCGATGCAGAGCATTGTGGTGGATAACGAGGACAGCGCCAAGGCCGCTATCCAGTATTTGAAATTCAGCCGGGGCGGACGGGCAACCTTCCTGCCTCTCACCACCATAAAGCCTCAAGCGCTGCAGGCAAGCGGAATTGAGCGGGAGGAAGGTTTCTGCGGCGTTGCTTCCCGGCTGATCCGCTGCGAAGCGCGCTACCGATCCATTATGGAAAACCTTCTGGGACGCATTGTGGTGGCACAAACCATTGACCACGCCGTAGAGATTGCCAGAAAATATGGCTATAAATTCCGCATTGTGACCCTTGATGGTCAGTTGGTCAATGCGGGCGGTTCTCTGACCGGCGGTTCGACGGTGAAAAATGCCGGTTTGTTATCCAGAAGGGCGGACATTGAACGCCTGACCGCCGAAGCCAAGGAATTCCGGGATAAAAGCGATGGGTTAGAACCGGAAATTGCACAACTCAAACAGGAAACAGCCTCTGTGGAAGCAGAATTGGCCTCCATCGACGCGCAGCTTCGCATGACGGGCGAAGACCGCATTACCTGTCAGTCGGAAATCAAACGGCTGACTGTGAGCCTGGAGGAAATGAAGCAGGCTGATGAAGCGGATGAGAAGGAATATAAACGGATACAAAAGCGGCTGGAGGAAGTGGAGAAGAACAGCAGTTCCTCTGAAGAGCGAATCGCTCAAGCCAGCCGGGAATTGGAAACGGTATTCTCCGAACTGGAGCTTCGCACCAACGAGCGAAATGAACTGACGGCCCGGTGTCAAACCATACAGAATCAAATGAATGAAAAGCGTTTTCAGATTCTTTCTCTGAGCAAAGATCTGGAGGCTTTGGCAGCGGCTGAACAGCGGATGCTGAACTCGCAGAATGAGCAGAAAGATCTGTCTGCCGATATCACAGCTCGCATCCAGACGCTGAAGGATAAAAACACTCAGGCCATTCAGGAAATCAAAGCCCAACAGCGCACGGGGGAACAGGCACGGCAGGATATCCAGCAGACCGCCAAGGATATTCAGGAATTATACGGAAAACAGACTCAGTTGGAGCGAAAGCTGACCGAAATGCGAGAGCAGGAAAAGCAGTATATTTCCGAGAAAGAGCGTGCCTCTGGGGAAATGCAGCGTTATGAGGAAAAACGCTTTTCTCTGCAGATCGAGTATGATAAACTGATCGCAAGGCTATGGGACGAATACAGTCTGACCCGCAGTCAGGCAGAAGAAATCGCGGCTCCTTTGGAGGACAATGTAAAAGCCAATGGTCGGCTGCTGGAACTGAAAAATCAGATTCGGGCCCTTGGCTCCATCAATGTGGGAGCCATTGAAGAATACCGGGAGGTTTCGCAGCGGTACCGCTTCCTGAAGGAGCAGATTGATGATGTGGAAAAGTCTCGCAGTGAACTTATCCGCTTGATCCGGGATCTGACTTCCCAAATGAGAGAGCTTTTCCTTACCAGCTTCCAGGAGATCAGCCGGCACTTCTCCACGATTTTTGCTGAACTTTTCGGCGGAGGAAAAGGAGAGCTTCTGCTTCTGGATCCGGAGGATGTGCTGAACTCAGGGATCGACATTCGCGTGCAGCCACCGGGTAAGATCATCAAAAGTCTGACTGCTCTGTCCGGCGGAGAAAAGGCGCTGGTGGCGATCGCCATTTATTTCTCAATTTTAAAAGTAAAACCATCCTCATTCTGCATCCTGGACGAGATCGAGGCTGCGCTGGATGAGGTCAATGTAAGCCGTTATGCTGCCTATCTGCGGAAACTGACCGGAAAAACCCAGTTTATTTCCATTACCCACCGCCGGGGCACAATGGAAGAGGCAGATGTACTGTATGGTGTCACCATGCAGGAAAAAGGCGTTTCCCGGCTGATCGAGCTTGATGTGACCCAGGTGGAGAGCAAGCTGGGCATAAAAACGGCGGAAAAATAAGCATTTAGGAGGTACGGTTCATGGGATTTTTCTCTAAGATCGCAGAAGGTCTGAAGAAAACAAGGGACTCCATGATGGGGAAAGTGGATATGATCCTGAACAGCTTTACTAAGGTAGACGAGGAGTTGTTTGAGGAGCTGGAAGAAACGCTGATCATGGCGGATGTTGGCACAGTGACAGCCAACCGCATCTGTGAGCAGCTTCGAAAAAAAGTCAAAGAACAGGGAATCAGCGATGTATCCGCAGTCCGCAGCCTTCTGAAAGAGATCATTGCGGATATGCTTTCCGGCAACGGAGAGCTGGATCTGTCCACCCAGCCCTCTGTCATCCTTGTGATCGGAGTCAATGGTGTGGGCAAAACCACTACCATCGGAAAACTGGCCAACAATCTGAAAAAAGACGGGAAAAAGGTACTTCTGGCGGCTGCGGATACCTTCCGTGCCGCCGCGATCGAACAGCTGGAAGTGTGGGCGGACAGAGCCGGAGTGGAGCTGATCAAACACAGCGAAGGGGCTGACCCGGCAGCGGTGGTTTTTGATGCGATTCATGCGGGCAAGGCCAGAAAAGCGGATGTGATCATCTGCGATACTGCCGGACGCCTGCACAATAAGAAAAATCTGATGGATGAGCTGTCGAAAATCTCCCGCATCATCGACCGGGAAGCGCCGGACAGCGCCAGAGAGACCCTTTTGGTGTTGGACGCTACCACCGGTCAGAATGCACTTAATCAAGCCAGACAGTTTAAAGAGGCGGCTGGACTGACCGGCATCATCCTGACCAAGCTGGACGGTACCGCAAGAGGCGGCGTTGTGATCGGTATTAAGGAAGAATTGAACATTCCCATCAAATATATTGGTGTTGGGGAACAGATTGACGACCTGCGTCCCTTCCGTTCTGCGGAATTCGTGGACGCACTCTTTGGAGAGGGGGAAAGATAGGCATGAAGCTGGTGGTTGCAACCAATAATCCTCATAAATTGGTAGAATTTCGCCGGATTCTGGAGCCAATCGGCTTTCAGGTGCTGTCGCAGAAGGAGGCCGGTGTTCAGGTAAACCCGGAGGAAAACGGCGAAACTTTCGCCGATAACGCCAGGATCAAGGCTTTGGCCGTATACGAAGCCTGCGGCCTGCCCTGTGTAGCGGATGACTCCGGCCTTTGTATTGACGCTTTGGATGGCCGTCCAGGCGTACATTCCGCCCGTTATTTAGGGGAAGATACCCCACAGGAGCAAAAGAATGCCGGTATTTTAAAGGAAATGGCCAATGTCCCCAAGGAAAAACGGGGTGCGCAGTTTGTCAGCGCCATTTGCTGTGTGCTGACGAGGGATGAGCTGGTGGAGACGGTGGGAATCTGTTCCGGTGAGATCGGTGAAAAACCTCTTGGAGAAGGCGGTTTTGGCTACGATCCGATCTTTATGGTAAACGGAAAGAGCTATTCCCAGCTTTCCGGCGGGGAAAAAGATGCTATCAGCCATCGTGGAAAGGCGCTTCGGCAGCTTCATGATCGGCTGAAGAACCGTTTTGATGACAAAAAGTAAAAAACAGGGAGAATGGAAGGGAGAATAGAAAATGCTGACAAGTAAAGACCGCGCAAGCCTGCGCAAAATCGCCAATCAGTTGGACACGATCCTTCAAGTAGGTAAGGGTGGTATCAGTGAACAGGTGGTAAAACAGGCGGACGATGCGCTGGAAGCCCGGGAGATTATCAAAGGTAAGGTTTTGGAGAATGCTCCGGTCTTTGCCCGGGAGGTTGCGGAAGAACTGGCGGAAGCAACCAATTCTGAGGTGGTACAGGTTATCGGCACCAAATTTGTGCTGTATCGCAAAAACAAAAAGAATCCGAAAATTACCTTTTAAGCGGATCGAATAAGCAGTCGGAAAGGAGCGGCGGAATGGAGAAGATCGGTATTTTTGGCGGGACGTTTAACCCGATTCATCAGGGCCATGTTCATCTGGCGAAGCACTACATTCAGGAACTGAAGCTGGACAAGCTTTTGGTGATCCCGACCAAATACCCGCCCCATAAAATGGCGCGGGATCTGGTTTCCGGAAAGGATCGCCTGGAAATGTGCAGACTGGCCTTCGGGGACTGTCCGCAGGCACAGGTCAGCGACATGGAGATCGTCCGCCCGGGTCGGAGCTATACAGTGGATACTATCCGGCAGCTTCGGAAAGACTACCCACAGGCGAAGCTTTTTTTGCTGGTGGGTGGAGATATGTTCCGCAGTTTTCACCGATGGTATTGCTTTGAGGAGATTTTGCAGAATTGCACCCTGTGCACGGCAGCAAGAGAACGGAATGAACTGCAGGAGCTGGCCCGCTGCAGGATTTTGCTCAGCCAGTACAGCGAAAATCTGATAATTTTGGATATACCGGTGCTGGAGCTGTCATCCACGGAGATCCGCAGCCGTTTGGAAAAAGGGGAGAACTGCTCCGGGCTGCTTCCTGAAGCAGTGCTGTCCTATATCCGGGAACAAAAACTTTATGTTCCGGACAGAGCGCATGAGGCCGCAGTGGAACGGTTTACCGAAAAAATTCGTTCCATGCTGAAACCAAGCCGATTTGAACACTCTCTCAATGTTGCGAAACGGGCAGTGTATCTGGCGGATTTATATGGAGAAGATGGAAAAAAGGCGGAGATTGCCGGCCTGCTTCACGATATCTGCAAAAATATGCCCCCAGAAGAACAGTTGCAATGGGCGAAAAAGTCTGCTATAATTTTTGACAAATCATTTTTGGACCAGCCTCAGCTTTGGCATGGCTTCGCGGCAGCGGAGTATATTCAGCAGGAGCTGGGCATACAGGATCCTGCCATTCTTGACGCAGTACGTTATCATACCGTTGGCAGGGCGGAGATGAGCACATTTGAAAAAATCATCTTTCTGGCGGATCTCACCTCGGAGGAGCGCAGTTATCCCAGCGCCGAAGAGGTTCGGGATACGGTCGATCAGTCTTTGGACGAGGGGATGCGGGTATCCCTGCTGTTTACCATCGGCAAATTGGTGGAGAACAGACAGCCCATCTGCCGGGACAGTTGGCTGGCGTACAACTGTTATGTGCCGGAAAGCTGATATTTCCCAATGATATTCAATGATATTATAAGAAAACAAAGTAAGGAGAGGACAAGATGACATCTCTTGAAAAAGCGCAGGCAATCGTAAAGATCCTGGACGAAAAAAAGGGACGGGAGATCCAGCTGCTGGAAATCCGCGGCCTGTCCACCCTGGGCGATTACTTTATTCTGGCTACCGGCGGCAGCAATACACAGGTAAAAGCGCTGTCCGACGAAGTTGAAGAAGAAATGTACAAAAAATTCAGCATCCACCCGGAGCGCGTAGAAGGTCTGCAGAACGCAGAATGGGTGCTGATGGATTATTCCGACGTTATGGTCCACATTTTCCAGGAGGAGCCAAGACATTTTTACGACCTGGAACGGCTGTGGAACGATGCGCCACGTGTTGATATCTCTGATCTGCTGATCAAAGAAAAATAAATCATGCCGTAACAAGCACTTGCCGCCGCGGCGGCTGAGGAGGAAGTAAGTTGAAGTACGATTTTAGCCAAATCGAGAAAAAGTGGCAGGACATTTGGGATGAAAAGAACGTCTTTGCCGCAACGAACGATTACAGCAAACCAAAATACTACGCTTTGGTAGAGTTCCCGTATCCATCCGGTCAGGGTCTGCATGTGGGACATCCTCGTTCCTATACTGCACTGGACATTGTTGCCAGAAAACGCCGTCTGCAGGGCTACAACGTATTGTACCCCATGGGCTGGGACGCTTTCGGCCTGCCAACCGAAAACTTTGCCATTAAAAATCATATCCATCCGGCCATTGTGACCGAGCAGAATGTAGCCCGCTTCAAACAGCAGCTGAAATCCTTGGGTCTGTCCTTTGACTGGAGCCGTGAGATCAACACCACCAGTCCGGAATACTACAAATGGACCCAGTGGATCTTCCTGCAGCTGTATAAAAAAGGTCTGGCTTATAAAAAAGAGATGGCGGTAAACTGGTGTACCTCCTGCAAAGTGGTGCTGGCCAACGAAGAAGTGGTCAACGGCTGCTGTGAACGCTGCGGCGGTCAGGTTGTCCGCAAGGTTAAGAGCCAGTGGATGCTGAAAATCACGGAATATGCTCAGAGGCTGCTGGACGATTTGGATGAAGTGGACTACATTGAGCGGGTCAAAACCTCTCAGCGGAACTGGATCGGCCGTTCCACTGGCGCGGAAGTAAAATTTGATACCACTGCCGGCGATCAGCTGCTGATTTATACCACCCGTCCGGATACGATCTTCGGCGCTACTTATATGGTTATCTCTCCGGAGCATCCTTATTTGAAAACCTGGGCCGATAAAATCACCAATATGGATGAAGTTGTGGCCTATCAGGAAGAATCCTCCAAAAAGTCTGATTTTGAGCGTACGGAAATGGCAAAAGATAAAACCGGCGTGAAGCTTTGCGGGGTTGCCGGTATCAACCCGGCTACCGGCAAGGAAATCCCGATTTTCGTATCGGACTATGTTCTGATGAGCTACGGCACCGGCGCCATTATGGCCGTACCGGCGCACGATACCCGCGACTGGGAATTCGCCAAGAAATTTGATCTGCCCATTATTGAGGTAGTCAAGGGCGGGGATGTGGAAAAAGAACCCTTTACCGACTGTGCTACCGGTGTAATGGTCAATTCCGGTTTGCTGGATGGTCTTACCGTTGAGGCAGCCAAGGTAAAAATCATTGACTGGCTGAAAGAAAACGGAAAGGGCGAGCCAAAGGTAAACTTTAAGCTCCGCGACTGGGTATTCTCCCGTCAGCGCTACTGGGGCGAGCCAATTCCTATGGTTTACTGCGAAAAATGCGGTTGGGTTCCACTGCCGGAAAGTGAGCTGCCACTGAAACTGCCGGATTGTGAATCCTTTGAACAGACCGATGACGGTCAGTCTCCGCTTTCTAAGATGACGGATTGGGTAAATACCACCTGTCCGCACTGCGGCGGTCCGGCTACCCGTGAAACCGATACCATGCCTCAGTGGGCTGGTTCCTCCTGGTACTTCCTGCGCTACTGCGATCCGCACAACGACAAAGAACTGGCCTCCAAAGAAGCGCTGGAATACTGGTGCCCGGTGGATTGGTACAACGGCGGTATGGAACATACCACGCTGCATCTGCTGTACAGCCGCTTCTGGCACAAATTCCTTTACGACCTGGGTCTGGTGCCCAATAAAGAACCATACGCCAAACGTACCAGCCACGGTATGATTCTGGGCGAGAATGGCGAAAAGATGTCCAAATCCCGCGGAAACGTGGTAAATCCAGATGATATTGTCCGGGAATACGGCGCGGATACCATGCGTCTTTACGAAATGTTCATTGGTGACTTTGAAAAGAGCGCACCATGGTCCACATCCTCCATCAAAGGCTGCAAACGCTTCCTGGATAGAGTGTGGGCTTTGCAGGATATGGTTGTGGAAGGGGATTGCTACAGCAAAGAGCTGGAGAGTGCTTTCCATAAGACCATTAAAAAGGTTTCTGAGGACATCGAAACTATGAAGTTCAATACAGCCATTGCCAGCCTGATGTCCCTGCTCAACGAGATCTACGACCATAAATCCATCAATAAGGCCGAGTTGGCAACATTCCTGACTCTGCTGCAGCCTTTCGCTCCCCATATTGCAGAAGAAATGTGGGAACTGAACAAGCTGGGCGGCATGGCCAACGCAGCCAAATGGCCGGAGTATGACGAAGCGAAATGCGTAGATTCTACGGTGGAGATCGTAGTGCAGCTCAATGGCAGAATCAAAGCCCGCATCGTGGTTCCAAGCGCCGCTGCAAAAGAAGAACTGCTGGCCGCCGCAAAAGCAGATCCTGCGATCAAAGCAGAGATAGAAGGCAAAAATATTGTAAAAGAGATCGTTGTGCCGGGCAAACTCGTAAATATTGTAGTAAAATAGTCGGATTAGAAAATAAACGGCATAAACAAGCCGTTTATTGAGTCTTTTAATCTTAAAAACGCTCATTTGACACCAATTTGACACCAATTGGGAGTTTGACACCATAGCACGTTATTGCGTAGGTATTATTTAAATATTCGTAAAAAATAGTGTTCTGCTAAACTGAAATTGTAACGATGTAGCCTAATAGAGTATAATACTATTAGGAGGGATACGGATGAGTAAAGTAAGACCGGAAAGTAAAAAGAAAATCGTACAGTTACACATTCAGGAAGGCAGGACACTGTCCAGCCTTGCAGCAGAATACGGAGTATCCACAGCCACAATTTCCAACTGGGTACGCGCATACCGTGAAGAATGCCAGAATAACGAAGAAGCCATGAATCAGCTTGAGCTTATGCAGGAGATCCGGAAATTACGGCAGGAAAAAGCAGAGCTGGAAAAGGAGAATTTATTCCTAAAAAAAGCAGCGGCATTCTTTGCGAAGGAAATCGATTAGTGGCATATCGGTTCATAGAAACCCATGAAAAGGAGTTCGGATTGCGGTGGCTCCTGAGACGGATGAAGATCTATCCCAACGCATATTACAATTATCTGAAACGGCGAAAAGCGGAATGCTGCAAGAAAAAGGAAGAAGTCTGCCATGAGATCAAGAAAATCTATCATGAGTTTGGCGGAATTCTGGGCTACCGCAGTATGCGAGTTTTTCTGTCCCGAAAAGGGATCGAATTGAGCAACGCTACTGTTCATAAGTATATGAATCGTCAGCTGCAGCTGTACTGTATTTGCCGCAGAAGAAAGCCAAAATACAGAAGAGGACAAGTCCATAAAGTATTTCCAAATCGCTTGAATCAGGAGTTTTACGCACAGAAGGCCAATCAGGTCTGGTGCACCGATTTTACCTATCTATTTCTCAGCAATGGTGCAGTACGCTTCAACTGCTCCATCATTGATCTCTATGACCGCAGTGTAGTTGCCAGTGAAAACGGAAAATGGATCACCAGTGAGTTGGCGATTCAGACGGTAAAGAAAGCACTTTCTTCCACGGGGCACTCCGGGAAAGGGTTGATCCTACATTCGGATCAGGGCCGCCAGTATACATCGTCAGAATTTGTGGAATTCTGTCAGGAACACGGTATTATTCAAAGCATGAGCAGCGCCGGCTGCCCTTATGACAATGCGGCGATGGAACGTTATTACAATACTTTGAAATCGGAGTTGATCAACCAGTATCAGTTCAAAACTGATACTGAGCTTAATCATGCTGTTCAGGAGTTTGCATACCACTGGTATAACCAGGTCCGTCCCCACTCCTACAACAACTACCTGACTCCATTTCAGAAACGCTTTGCCTTACGCTAATTTAGGCACTGCTGTTACAATTTTGCTTGACCAGAACATAGGGTAGCCAACCGGCTACCCTATTTTTGTATATAAGAAAACCACTCGCTAGGCGAGTGGTTCAAAAGAGCCTACTGG
>CAMCOD010000004.1 GCA_945876435.1 uncultured Clostridia bacterium | reverse complement strand
GAGCATGCGGCTGTTAACCGCAGGGTCGTCTGTTCGAGCCAGACAGGGGGAGCCAAAAAAGACTCTGCTAATCGGCAGAGTCTTTTTTCTTTTGCGAAAACTATATTTTTGACCATTAAAGCAAAGAAATCCTGAGATTATCAGGAAAAATCATTGACAGCAGCCATTTTAAAGGCTATAATAATTTTTGTGAGATTTATAATGGGAGTATATCCTATGGAAAAAAAAGAATGCAACGCTTCCGATGAAGCTTTGGTTTCCTTGGCTCAAAACAACGATACAGATGCGCTGACGGAGTTGATTCGCCGTTATCTTCCGCTTATCCGGCGTAAAGCTGGTGGGTATACTACTTCTCCGGCAGATCGGGATGACCTGATTCAGGAAGGGCTGATTGGTTTGCTGAATGCGGTGAAGACCTTTTCTGTAGCCAAAGGCGCTGGGTTTAAGACCTACTGTTATGTTTGTGTCCAAAATAGGATGCTGACGGAGTTAGATAAGCGCTTTAGCAATAAGCAGCAAGCGTTGCAGAATTATGTGCCATTGGAGGAGTTGGATTCTTCTGTTGGCAGCGGCGAGATTGATGACCCTTTTCGCATTGTCGCCGCGCAGGAAAGCCATGATCTTTTAATGGAAAAAGCAAAAACTCTTTTGTCTGGTTTAGAACAGGAAACGTTATCATTGTATCTCAGCGGTCATTCCTATGAGGAAATGGCCCGGCAACTTAATCTCACAACAAAAGCTGTCGATAATGCCCTGCAACGAGTAAGACGAAAGCTCCGGGAAATGTAAATCCCCCATCATTTTATCGATTAGCGATAACAATCCGTTATCGCAGTCAATATGCCCTTGGCTCGTTGGCAGAGCAACAATTTCAATGACTCAGTTTTAATTAGTCTGTGGGCAAATTCATTAAGCGAGGTATAGAATCATGTACGAAGACAAAACATTGGTATGCAAAGAATGTGGAGCTGAATTTGTGTTCACCGCTGGCGAACAGGAATTCTACGCAGAAAAAGGCTTCCAGAATGAACCACAGAGATGCAAAGCTTGCAGAGATGCTCGTAAAGCTGGCAAAAAAGCTGAAAGAGAAATGTTCACTGCTACTTGCGCTGGCTGTGGCTGCGAAGCAAAAGTTCCTTTCAAACCACGTGAAGATCGCCCAGTTTACTGCAGCGAATGCTTTGCAAAAATGAAAGAAGAAAGATAATTTTTCTTTGAAAAAGGCGTCTGTCTTATGACAGACGCCTTTTTATTTTTTATAAACAGCCCCTTCCAGATCCAGAAGAAACTTTTTGGAGCCAGCTCCTCCGGTTAGGCTGAAGTTTCCAATCCGGCCGCTGGCAGGAAGGACACGATGACAGGGTACAAGAATGGGCAATGGATTTCGTCCTACAGCGGTGCCGACTGCCCGGGCGCCTTTTTGTCCCAGTGTTTCAGCAATGTGGCCATAGGTAACGGTCTGTCCGTAAGGAATTCGCAAAAGCTGCTGCCAGACCTGTTTTTGAAACTCCGTGCCATAAAAGGCCAGAGGCAAGGAAAACTGCTGCCGTAGACCATGGAAATATTCCGTAAGCTGCTTTTCAGCATCCAACAGCAGGGAAGAAGTGCCTTCTTCCAGTAAAATTGGATCCTGTACCCTTGCTTCCAGTTTCCGGTGATAAGCGTAGGCCTCCTGGAGGCTGCAAAGGGCAATAAGAGCTTCCTGGTATTCCATAAGGACAAAGGGAGAAAGGGGTGTTTGAATGGGATAAAGACGTAAGCGTGACATTTCGTGCAAGAATCCTCTCTTTTTCTAAAATATTTGTTGCTTTTTCCATTTCACAAAAGGAAAAAGATATGATATACTGGTAAAGTTAAGGCGACAATGTTGGATAATTTATGAACAATGGCGCTGAATCCATTCAGATACTGGAGTGTTGTGAAGATGAAGACAAAAATCGGCGAAAAAATGAACAAAGTTAAGATCAACAGCCTGAAAGGTTTGCTGAAAGCTTACCCCGGTGCGGCTCTTTTGGCAGCCCTTGTTGTAGTAGGCAGCGTTAGCGCAGGCGCAATGGCTCTGTCCGGCAACACAGATGAGCCTGTTTTGGATAATGACTCTGCCGTTGTGGATGAGGTAGAGGAAAATAAAGAAAAAGAAGACAATAAAGAAGACGACAAAACTCCTGCGGTTAATAAAGAAGAAACAAAAGATGCAGAAGATGAGAAAAAGGACGATGAATCCGCCGAAGGAGAAGCCAAAGAAGGCGAGGAATCCAAAGAGGGAGAAACCACTGGGGATAACAATGCCAGCGCCTCCAACTCCGATTCCAATAATAGCACAAGCGGTACAGCCAACACAAGCGAAACTGGAGAAGCGGCAGCTGTTTCTGAGGAAGGAAAGACAGAAACAGTAAGCACAGGGGGGGCTACCGCTGCAACAACAGAAGAAATCAAAGCGTCCAGTATGTCTCTTGCCGCAAAAGCAAAAACCCACAAGGAAACCGTCAATAGTGATACCATTGGCTGGATCAATGTTCCCAATACCAACATCCACTACCCTGTTGTTCAGTACAGCGACAACAGCTATTATGCAGCCAAAGACTATAACAAAAATTACAGCAAAAACGGCGTTATTTATGCCGACTACGAATGTAATTTCAGCAAAGGCCTGGCTACCAACAATATCCTGTATGGACATAACTGGACCAACTGCTGGAATCCGATCCGTATCAACAACGCAAATGACGTTATGTTTGCCCAGTTAGCCGCTTTCCATTACCTGGATGTGGCGCAGAAAACACCGTTCATCTACTTCTCCACCACCAGTAAGGACTATGTATGGCAGGTATTCGCCGCCTTCTATACAGAAGCCACCTGGACCGACTACATCTACGCTTACCCCAGCAATTTTGCCAACGTAATTAAAGAGGCAAAGGCTCGCAGCCTTCACAACTATAATGTAAGTGTGACCACCAGCGACAAGATTTTGACTCTGTCCACCTGCACCCGTATTTACGGCAACCACAACAACCAGCGTTTTGTTGTGATGGCAAAGCTGGTACCAGCCGGCACCGCCTCCACTACCATTACCGCTAATCCAAACTTCAAGAGACCAAACTGCTAAGATAAGAGAAAAGAGCCGTCCATTGGACGGCTCTTTTTATGCTTTAGAAGAATTATCCGATAAAAACGGCGGATACATCATGATGGCGGTATTTTCCACGGCCAGTTTTTCCCCCAACAGGCTGCCGTTTCGGTCATAGCAGAGCTGATAAAGCTGGTTGTGGCGGGTGTAGCCGCCCCAATACTGAGAAGTCATGGTATGATTGCGTTCCTCCACCTCATAGCGAAGCTGAAGTTCGCTGCTGACCCGCCATTCCCCCTTCAGATACTTATCCCCCACGGTGATCACAAGTTGGTAGGTGTCGCTTGTGTCGTTGCGGATCATCAGATCTCCGTTAGGGTAGAAACAGGTGGCGCCGCTGCCAAAGGGCTGTGTCCGGTTGGAGTCGGGGAATACATCGTAACCATGGCGGTGGCGCTCGATGACGGTGAGAGGGGTGTGCAGGGTCATCCAGAAGATCAGGTTGGAAAGCTGGCACAGGCCGCCGCCCACTCCGGAGGTGAAGCCGCCGTTTCGCAGTATCATTCCCTCCACATAGCCCTTTTTCTTTGTGGGCTTGCCAATAAGCCGCCAGTAGCTGAAGATCTGACCGGGGCGCAGCAGTACGCCGTTCAGAGCTTTGGCGGCGATGCGTAGGTTGACAATCTTGTTTTCCTGAAGCCACATATCCACATCCTTCAGCTTGCGCAGAAGAATGGTCTGATGAGCGGCGGCACAATAGAGCAGAGGGCTGTCCTGCTGTTCTTTAGCAAAAAAGTGTTCCATTTTGAGCCAGAGCAGCCTGCGCTGGGCACTATAGAACCGTTCTCCCAGAGCCAGACGCAGAGTGGAGCGGTGAACAGGTTTCTCCACTTGTTGCATGAAACAGTCTCCTTTCTGAATTGAAATATTTCCACACTGCCAGTATAGCACAGAAGATATTTGCCGGCAAGGCACAGGCTGTTTTTCTTATTTTTACTCGACAAAGAGGGACTCTTTCTGTATAATGAGAGAAAATGGGGGAGTATTTTATGGAAAAAGGCAAATGGACGACAAAAAAGAAGCTGCAAATCGCCTATTGGGGGCTGTTTATGCTTCTGCTGATCTTGGCTTTTGTGTTTGCCCGGCAAAAAGGCATCTATTTGGGAGATAGCTCCGGCCAAACTTTTTATTCCTTGGTAGAGGAATCAGAAACAGAGCGCATCTTCCGCGGAAAAATCCACGGAGAGACTGTTAAATTGCTCCAGAAAGGCTTTTTCCCCGAAGCGGATGAAGTTACCATTACGATTCAGTCAAATGCCCAAAACAGCAAACAGTGGTCGCTGAAGCGAAATGGTTCTGTTGTGAACGAAGCCGGAAGCCAGCGGCAGAAACTGCTGGTCAGCGACGGCGAAGAGCTTTATGAAGGTACATATTCCGAGGCTTATCCGTCGGCCTTCTATTTCGACGACTGGGAAAAATATATGAATGGTTGGACGGATACGATTTATGTGGGCAGCGGCAGCCCCTCCAGTCTGGAAAAACGCTTCGTTTCCGAGGATTATATCAGTTGTTTGCTGCGGATGGCCTATGGGCAAACAGAGATACGAGGGAAAGACAGCCTGAGTATGCTTCTTCCCGTGCTGCTGTTGGGCGGCCTGGCCTATGCGTCTCTGTTCCATGCGGCAGATTTGTTTGAACTGCAGAAAAGCTTTGCCTTTGGCATTCGCAACCGGGAGGATATGGAGCCTAGCGGCTGGTATTTCTTTGGTCAGTATTTGACAGGTGCTTTCTGCCTGGTGATGGTAGGGTTGTGCTGGTTGCTGCTCACCGGATTTCTTCATTAACAGGAGGGTTTTCTTTGAGTATTCTGGATTCTTTCGACTCCAAAACCAAAGCCATGATCGGTCCGGAGGATTGCGTTCAAAAAAGTGAATTTCAACTGGACACCTGCATCATCATGTGGCAGCATAAAATCACCAGAGAGCTGCTGGAAAAAGATTGGGTGGAGGAGCTGGTGTCTGTTAGCTCCGGAAACGGCCCAAAACCAATATACCGGATAAAGGGGACCAACATCGGTGTCTATGAATCCCCGGTCGGCGCGCCCATGACCGTTGGCATGGTGGAGAATGTCCGTCAGGCCTTGGGCATCAAAAATATTCTGGCTTTTGGCATCTGCGGTGTGCTGACAGAGCTGGAGGAGGGCAAGTGCATCATCCCAACAGCAGCCTATCGGGATGAGGGCACCAGTTATCACTACCTGCCCGCCTCCGATTACATCCCCATCAAGAATGCGGGAAAGCTGGCGGAGTTGTTTGACGGCTTAGGTGTGGACTATGTGCTGGGGAAAACCTGGACCACCGACGCCATGTACCGGGAAACCATGGGAAACCGGGATAAACGGGTGGCTGATGGCTGCGTAGCTGTGGATATGGAGTGTTCTGCCCTGCAGACTGTCTGCGATTTTCGGGGTATGGAACTGTACCAGTTCTTCTACGGTGCCGATTCTCTGTCTGGCACCAACTGGAGCGCGAGGATCCTGGGCAATTATGAAGTGGACAAGCGGATGAAGTTCTTCTCTTTGGCTCTGGAATTGGCAAAAATCATCGACGAACAATAAAACATAAGAAAAAGCCACCCTTTCGGGTGGCTTTTTTCATGAAGTTTAGTCGCGGAAGTAATCCACAGCGCCCAGGAACATATTCTGCTCCTTGTTGCCGTCCACGTTGACGTACAGGGAACCGTCATAACGCTCGGAGTGAGCCATTTTACCGAATACACGGCCGTCGGCAGAGGTGATACCTTCGATAGCAGCAACGGAACCGTTGGGATTGAAGCGGTAATCCAAAGTTGGATGACCGTCATTGTCCACATACTGGGTTGCGATCTGGCCATTCTGTACCAACTGTTCCAGCAGTTCATCGTTGATAACGAAGCGGCCTTCACCATGGGAGATAGCAATGGTGTGAATGTCGCCTACGTTGGTGTGCATCAGCCATGGAGATTTGTTGGAGGCGATTCTGGTGCGAACCAGGCCGGACTGGTGGCGGTTGATCACGTTGTAGGTCAGGGTTGGGGAATCAGCGGTGGGCTTGCGGATCTCGCCGTAAGGTACCAGACCCAGTTTCACCAGAGCCTGGAAGCCGTTGCAGATACCGCACATCAGGCCATCCCGGTTATTGAGGAACTCATGCACCGCGTCGGTGATACCCGGGTTGCGGAAGAAGGAAGTGATGAATTTAGCGGAACCATCTGGTTCGTCACCGCCGGAGAAACCGCCGGGCAAAGCGATAATGTTGGTTTCCGCGATCATCTTCTTGATCAGCTCAACGGATTCTTTGATCTGTTCGCTGTTCTGGTTGCGGATCACCACGATGTTGGCCTGTGCGCCGGCACGCTCGAAGGCGCGGGCAGTGTCATATTCGCAGTTGGTGCCGGGGAATACAGGGATCAAAACCTTCGGCTGAGCCAGTTTTACAGTGGATTTCCGAATGGTTTTTGCCTCGTAGTTGTAGGTCGGAACAATAATTTTTGGAGTTGGAGTGCGGCGTGGGTAAACCGGCTCCAGTTTGCCCTCCCAAGCGGACTGAATTTCGTCCATGGAGATGGTTTCGCCTTTGATTTCGATGCTGTAAGCCTCGGTGGTGCGACCCAGCAGCTCTGCGGAGCATTCGATCGGCTCGGCAGTCTCAAAGAGGAAGGCGCCGTATACCGGACGGAACATCGCTTTGCAGGGAACCTGTTCAAAGGCAAAGCCAATGCCGTTGCCGAAGCCCATCTTGCAGACGGCTTCCGCTACGCCGCCTACACCCAGAGTGTAGGTGGAGAGGAGTTTGCCGGATTTCACCAGAGCTTCCATCTCATCAAATACCCGGCGAACGCTGTCGAAGTCTGGCAGCCCATTCTCGTCATAGTCCGGACGGAGCAGGTATACATTGTGGCCGGCGCCTTTAAATTCGTTGGAAACGATATTCTGCAGCTTGGTCACAGCGGCTGCGAAAGATACCAGCGTTGGAGGTACATGAAGCTGCTCAAAATTACCGGACATGGAGTCCTTACCGCCGATAGCGCCTACGCCCAGTTCCAACTGAGCCTTCAGGCCGCCCAGCAGAGCGGAGAAAGGTTTGCCCCATTTGGATGGGTCGGAGCCAACCTTCTCAAAGTATTCCTGGAAGGACAGCCAGCACTTGCTTCTGCTGCCGCCTGCTGCGATAATTTTTGCAACAGACTCAATAACAGCGCACATTGCGCCATGGTATGGGCTTTGCTCGGAAAGTTTCGGATTGAAGCCCCAGGACATCAGGGAAACCGTGTTGGTGTTTCCTTTTTCCAGAGAGATTTTAGCAGCCATTACCTGGCTTGGAGTAAGCTGATTTTTGCCGCCGTAAGGCATCAGGATGGTGCCGGAGCCGATGGTGCAGTCAAAACGCTCCATAAGGCCCTTCTGCGAGCATACATTCAGGGAGGACAGGGTATCCATGAAGCGGTCTTTGATGGATTTTTCACCACAGTGGCAACCGCACTCGGTTTTTGCCGGCGCGTTCACCGTAACGTCAATGTATTTTGCCGCGCCGTTGGAGTTGAGGAAGGCACGGGACAGGTCAACGATCTGTTTTCCTCTCCAGTACATCACCAGACGGGATTCCGCAGTAACTACAGCCACCGGAGTAGCCATCAGGTTTTCTTTGTCAGCCATCTGGAGGAATTTATCCACGTCAGCGGCGCTTACCACAACCGCCATACGCTCCTGAGACTCGGAAATAGCCAGCTCAGTGCCGTCCAGGCCGTCATATTTCTTCGGAACTTTGTCCAAATCGATCCGCAGACCGTCGGCCAGCTCGCCGATGGCAACCGATACGCCGCCTGCGCCGAAGTCGTTGCAGCGTTTGATCATGCGGGTTACTTCACCATTGCGGAACAGACGCTGGATCTTGCGCTCTTCGGGAGCGTTGCCCTTCTGAACTTCCGCGCCGCAGGAGGTGAGGGATTCCACATTGTGAGATTTGGAGGAACCGGTTGCGCCGCCGCAGCCGTCACGGCCGGTTTTGCCGCCCAAAAGGATGACAACATCGCCGTCTTTCGGCTCTTCCCGAACCACATGGTCCGCAGGAGCTGCGCCGATTACAGCGCCGATCTCCATGCGTTTTGCCACATAACCGGGATGGTAAACCTCGCTGACCTGACCGGTAGCAAGGCCGATCTGATTTCCGTAGGAGCTGTAGCCTGCTGCCGCGGTGGTAACGATTTTTTTCTGAGGAAGTTTACCGGGGATCGTCTCGTTGAATGGGGTCAGCGGATCAGCAGCGCCGGTCACGCGCATAGCCTGGTAAACATAGCTTCGGCCGGACAGCGGGTCACGGATAGCGCCGCCCAGACAGGTAGCCGCGCCGCCGAAAGGCTCGATTTCGGTAGGGTGGTTGTGAGTTTCGTTTTTAAACATCAGCAGCCAATCCTGATCTTCCCCGTCAACATCAACGGTGATTTTTACAGAGCAGGCGTTGATTTCATCGGACTCATCCAGATCGTTCAGCTTGCCGTTGGCTTTCAGAGCTTTTGCGCCGATGGTAGCCAGATCCATCAGGCAGATCGGCTTATTTTTGCCCACATACAGTTTTTCCCGAAGCTGGAGATACTCATTATAGGTGTCTTTAATGTAATCGCAGTCGATATTTACGTTCTCAATGATGGTGGAGAAGGTGGTGTGGCGGCAGTGGTCAGACCAGTAGGTATCGATCATGCGGATTTCCGTGATGGTTGGGCAGCGTTTTTCCGTATCGCGGAAATACTGCTGGCAGAAGGTGATGTCACCCAGATCCATAGCCAGACCGTACTCTTTGATGAAGCCCTTCAGCCCTTCGGTATCCAGCGCAAGGAAACCATCCAGAACGGATACATCAGTTGGTACATCATATGGAGTGTGGAGGGTCGCAAGAGGTTCCAGAGAAGTTTCGCAGGATTCAACCGGATTGATCAGATTGACTTTGATTTTGGCAAACTCCTCGTCGCTTACATTGCCGGTGATTACATAAACCTTTGCGGAAGCAACGGTAGGGCGCTGATTCTGCGCGGCCAACTGGATGCACTGGGCGGCAGAGTCTGCGCGCTGATCAAACTGGCCCGGCAGGAACTGGACAGCGAAGACATGGTCATTGGAAGCGAAGTCCGGCAGCTTATCATAGATATCATCAACTTGCGGCTCGGAGAAAATGCTCAACTTGGCCATTTCAAAATCTTCGGGGGAGATATCCTCCACATCGTAGCGGTTGATCACGCGCACGCGTTCCACGCTTTCAATGCCGAGGGTGTTGCGGATGTCGGAAAGGACGCCGCCGGCCTCAACGGCAAAGGGGCTTTTCTTTTCCACATAGATTCGGTAAACGGACATAATTCACACTCCTATGTAATATAATAAAAAATGTTGTTATATAAAGAGTTCGTGCCTTACTTTTACCATTATAACATAATAAAATGGATAAGGAATATTTTTTGAAAAAAACTTTTACTTTTCGTCGAAAAACAAAAAAATCAGAAGAAACATGGGAATGATTCTTCTGATTTTTACAAGAAAAGGCTTTTGTGTTAAGGCCTTACCAGTGGCTTTTCTTCCGAAGATAATCGTTTATCATCGTCTGATGCGTACCGGCAAAGAATCCGGGCAGTTTGTCCGGGTCAAACCACTGGAATTGGAGAGATTCGCCATCGTTCACCCGCACTTCGCCGGAAAAATCGTTGCATAAATAGGTGGCGGTGACAATATACCACTGATCCCCGTTTTGGGCGGAGAAAAAATAATCTTTGCCGGAATATACGTCCAAAAGGGTCAGTTTGCCAAGAATCAGACCGCTTTCCTCCAGAAGCTCTCTTTTTGCGGTTTCCTCTGTGGATTCACCCAGTTCCATCAGCCCGCCGGGCAAGCCCCATTTTCCCATGGGCTCCCTGCGCTGCTGAAGAAGGATCTGTCCGGCGCTGTTTTCTAGGATGACCGCGCTGCCGGGCAGGATCAGGGGCTGGTGTCCCAGCACCTTGCGGATATCTTCGATGTAACCCATGTTTAGTCCTCCTTTGGCTGGATCTCACCAATGCAGTACTGTTGATTCATGCCGGTGATCCTTACCATATGGAGCTGGCCGCAGAGAGGCGTATCACTTTTTACCCAGACCGGCGTATAATTCTTGGTATAGCCCACATAAGCGCCGTCTACAATATCAGTTTCAAAGAGGACTTCTTCGGTAAGGCCGATCTGCTGGCGCATAAAGTCCTGCCGGCAGACCTCCATAGCGGCGGAAAGAATATGGCTGCGCTGTTCCTTGACCGCGTTGGTTATCTGGTTGTCCATTTTGGCGGCACGAGTGCCCTGGCGGACGGAATAAGCGAAAATGTGGGCTTTGGCAAAGGCGATTTCCTTGGAAAATGCCAGGCTCTGCTGAAATTCTTCCTCCGTTTCGCCGGGGAAGCCCACCATAATATCAGTAGTAATGGACGGATTGGGGAAATATTCCCGGATTTTGGCCACAATTTCCCGGTAGGTGGCGGAATCGTAGTGACGGTTCATCCGCTTCAGCGTGGCATCGCAGCCGCTTTGCATGGACAGGTGGAACTGAGGACAGAATTGAGGCAGGGAAGCCAGCAGCTTCAGATCCTCATCCGAGAAAATATCCGGTTCCAGAGAACCAAGGCGCACACGCTCAATGCCGTCGGTGGTGCAGGCTGCCAGGATGGCGTCTACCAGCCGCAGACCCATTCCTTTGCCGTAGCTGGACAGATCGATGCCTACCAGCACCACCTCCCGGAAGCCTGCCATACTCAGCTGATACAGCTCCATTTTCAGGTCCTCCAGCGGCTTGGAGCGGACAAAGCCCCGGGCATAAGGAATGATGCAGTAGGAGCAATAGTGCTCGCAGCCGTCCTGAATCTTGACAAAGGCGCGGGTACGCTCCAGAAAGTTTTCCGCTTTCATGGGTTCAAACGCTTCCCGGCGGTCATGCTCCGGAATGTCCACAATACGCTGCCGGGTTTTCAGAAAGGTGTTTACATGACCTAAAATGGCGGTTTTATTGCCGGTGCCGGTGAGTACGTTAACCTCCTCCATGGCGGAAACCTCCGCCGGATAAGCCTGCGAGTAGCAGCCGGTGAGGGCAATCACCGCGGAGGGGTTCTGGCGGTGGAGGCGGTGAATGATCTGACGGGTTTTTTTGTCACCGGTGGAGGTGACGGTACAGGAGTTGACCACATACACATCCGCGTCTTCCGACGGCTCAACAATGTCATAGCCGTCAGAGGCAAACTGCTGGATCATGATCTGGGTTTCATATTGGTTTACCTTGCAGCCCAAGGTATAAAAAGCAGCACGCATAGAGGGATTCCTTTCCGGTTTTAGAAATAATGAAAATGAGCCAAAAAATTCCCAAAGAACCGGGATTTTTCGGCGAAAAAACAGGTTTACAAACGAGCGGACTTTCCTTATAATATTTTATATTATAATAAATTTAGCAGGGCATTACAACTGTCGGTTGACGAAAAAACTATCCTGCTGCTAACGTGTAAATATAGGAATTTTTGATACAAAGGTATCAGGAGGGTTTAAAAATGAAAACTGTAGAAATCCATATCAATACCATCAACGCGATCCGTAATTTTGTTGAACTGGCTTCCCGCTGCCCCTTCGAGGTGGATCTGGCTTCTTCCCGTTATACAGTAAACGGGAAATCCATTATGGGTGTTGCCAGTCTGGATAAATCCAAGCCGGTTACGGTGATCATTCACAGTGATGACGATGCCCAGTGTGCGGAGTTTGTGGCACAGCTGAAACCGTTCATGGAAGAATAGAAGAATAAATATATCATCCAATACGCAAGAGGAAAGACCGGAGACAGGAACTGCCTCCGGTCTTTTTTGCTCCCTCCTTCTCATATAATGGCCCTGTAAAGGAGGGAGACAAGATGAAAGAATTGTGGAAACGGGTGTCAGCCGGCGTTCTGGCGCTGTTTCTGATGCTGGCCCGGCCTTTGGCGGTTTTTGCGGAAGAGGAGGATATCCCAAAGGGGCAGATCCTGATGGAAATGACCACAGGGACGGTGTTGCTGGAGGAAAACGCGGATGAACACCTGCCGATGGCTTCCATCACAAAGCTGATGGGACTGATCCTGATTGGGGAGGCCTTAGAGTCTGGCACATTGTCCATGGAGGAGAGTCTGACCTGCTCCGAGTACGCAAAATCTATGGGCGGTTCGGAGATCTGGCTGAAAGTTGGCGAGCAGATGACGGTGGAGGAACTGCTGAAAGCGGTGATGATTGCCAGCGCCAATGATGCCATGGTAGTTTTTGCGGAAAAGCTTGGCTCCACCGAGGACGGTTTTGTGAAAATGATGAATCAGAAGGCGCAGGAGCTGGGGTTGAGCAACACCAACTTTGTCAATGCCACTGGGTTTGATGAAGAAAATCACTACACCAGTGCCCGGGATGTGGCGAAAATGGCCCAGGAGCTGCAGAGGTATCCCCAGCTTCTTCAGTTTTCCACCATTTGGATGGATAGTTTGCGGAACGGGGAGACGATGCTGGTGAATACCAACCGTCTGGTGCGGTTTTACGAGGGTACCACCGGTCTGAAAACCGGTACCACCGAGGCGGCCGGCCACTGTCTCTGCGCCACAGCGGAGCGGGGCGGTCTGGCCTTGTGCGCAGTGGTTTTGGGCTGTAAGACCAGTGACGGCCGTTTTGAGGCGGCTAAACAGCTGTTAAATTATGGTTTCAATAACTACACTCTTTTTGTGCCGGAACAACCCCAGCTGGAACCGCTTCCGGTCATCCATGGCGTTCAGGAAACGGTAAAGCTCCGCGCGGAACCGCCGCAGGGGTTCGTCATCAGCCGGGAAGACGCCCAAAATCTAAGCATGGAACTGCCCCAGCTGACGGCGCTTAAAGCTCCGGTAGAGGAAGGCATGGAGGTGGGGCAGGTAAAGCTGCTGTCCGGGGAAAAGGAGCTGGCCGCCTATCCCATTTGCGCCGCGGAAACAGTGGAGGAGCTGAATTTCGGAAAATGCTTCGGCCTTCTGCTGAAAGCAACTGCCGCCATGGAGAAAAAAACGCCTGTTCCGGAGGGAAAAGCAGGATAAAATCTGCCGCCCTCTCTCGGTCAACGGATAAATTGCGCAATTTTCTGAATTTCTTCCAAAGGAAACTTGAAATAAGTGCATAAATCGTGTAAAATAACACTATATCCAACTTGAGGGGGAGAACTATGGCAGTAACATTGAATACAAAACATCTGAGCCCCTTTGTAAAAGACCATGAGCTGGATGCGATTGCACCGCAGGTGATGGCTGCTCACAACCTGATCCATGAAAAAAATGGTCTTGGAAATGACTTCCTGGGCTGGCTTGACCTGCCAAGGGATTATGACAAAGAGGAATTTGCACGCATTCAGGCGGCCGCAAAGAAAATCCAGTCCAATTCACAGGTATTGATTGTTATCGGCATCGGCGGCTCCTATTTGGGCGCCCGGGCAGCGATCGAGCTGCTTCATTCGCCGCTGTATAATCTGCTGCCGAAGGAAACGCCGGAGATCTACTTTGCAGGCTGCAGCATCAGCCCGTCCTATCTCAATGAGATCATTCGGCTGTGTGAAGGCAAAGATTTTTCCGTCAATGTTATCTCAAAATCCGGTACTACCACCGAACCGGCGCTGGCTTTCCGGGTATTCCGTGATCTGCTGATCAAAAAGTATGGGGAAGAAGGCGCGAAAGAGCGTATCTTCTGCACCACTGACAAAGCGCGCGGTACACTGAAAACCCTGGCAGATCGGGAAGGTTATGAAACCTTCGTCATTCCGGATGATGTAGGCGGACGTTTCTCTGTACTGACCGCGGTGGGCCTGCTGCCGATCGCCGTTTCCGGTGCGGATATTCAAAAGCTGATGGAAGGTGCCGAAAAGGCTCGGGAACGCTACAGCGTCTGTGATCTGAAGACCAACGACTGTTACCGCTATGCGGCCATCCGCAATATTCTGAACCGGAAAGGCAAATCCATTGAACTGATGGTAAGTTATGAACCCTCCTTTGCCATGATGGCAGAGTGGTATAAACAATTATTTGGCGAAAGCGAAGGAAAGGACGGCAAGGGCCTGTATCCATCCTCTGTGACCTTCTCCACCGATCTCCATTCGATGGGACAGTTCATCCAGGAAGGCTCCCGTCTGATGTTTGAGACTGTTGTTGATATCAAACAGCCGAAACAGGATCTGTTTATCCCGGCGGACGAAGAAAACTTTGATGGTCTGAACTTCCTCGCAAACCAGAACATGTCTGTTGTGAACCACAAGGCTATGGAAGGCACGATTCTCGCCCATACAGAGGGCAGCGTGCCGAACCTGATCCTGGAAGTTCCCCAAATCAACGAGGATGAGCTGGGCCAGATGATCTACTTCTTTGAAAAAGCGTGTGCCGTATCCGCATATTTGCTGGGTGTAAACCCGTTCAATCAGCCGGGTGTGGAAAGCTATAAGCGCAATATGTTTGCGCTGCTGGGAAAACCGGGTTATGAAGGAGAACGCGCTGCTCTCGAAGAAAAATTAAAATAAGTACATAAGGTGTTTCAACATAAGGGACACATAAAGGGAGGAAATTTTTATGATTAAACTGATTGTTGGTAACAAAGGTAGCGGCAAAACCAAAGCTCTGGTAAGCCAGGCAAATGCAGCCGGCGAAGCTTCCAAAGGTAATGTTGTTTTCGTAGAAAAAGGCATGCAGCTTCAGTATGATCTGGCTACTTCCGTACGCCTGGTCAACACCGAAGAATATGACATCTGCGGTTTCGATAAATTCACTGGTTTCCTGTGCGGCATTCTGGCTGGCAACTACGATATTACCCACCTGTTTGTAGACGGTGTGTTCAAAATTGGCGGCAAAGAGAAAAACTATGAAGGTCTGGCTAACATGGTTCTCCATCTGGCAAAAGTTGCTCCTCAGGATACAGAGGTCGTTCTGAGCATCTCCTGCGACGCAGAGGATCTCCCAGCTTCTCTCCAGCACTTTGCCGTAAAATAGTTTCTGTTTTCTGCTATTGATCCAAAGCCCTGATTCTGCGGAATCAGGGCTTTTTTGCGAAAGCTATGGTCAATTTTCATAAGGAAAGCCTGTCGGGACGCTGAAAATTGTCGCTCTTGGAAAAAGTGGATTTTCCAAAAGAAAAAGAGAATTTTTTGGTTGACAAAGGACAAAAGGTTTACTATAATTGACCTGTGATGAATCAAATGATGGGGGAAGTCTGTCCGAAAAAGCTTGCCGCATCGCGGGTCCGAAGCCCTGAGATTCGCAGGCGCCGTCTGTGAAGTGATGAAAACTGGCCATTTGCAGCAGCTGCCTCACAAAGGCTGAAAGGAAAGTCATTTTATGCAGCTTGACCTTAAAAAACTGTTTGAATCCGGAGATCACCCGCTGGACTTCCAGTACGAGTTGGATCTCAGCGATTTGGAGCAGTGGGGAGAAAAACCGTTTCGCACCCCGGTTGCCCTTTGCGGACAGGTGGTGAACCGAGCCGGCATTGTCATGCTGACGTATACGGCAGCGCTGACCTACTCCACCAAATGTGCCCGCTGCCTGGAGCCGATCCGGGAGAGCGTGCAGATGAAATTTACACATACTGTTGTTCAGCAGCTTAATCAGGAATCCGACGACGACTATATTGTTGTGGAAAACGGTGTGCTGGACATGGATGAACTGGCAACCGACGATATCAGCCTGGAGCTACCAATCCGGGTGCTGTGTTCGGAGGATTGCAAGGGCCTTTGCCCCATTTGCGGTGTAAATTTAAACAAAACAACATGTGACTGTGAGGAGCCAGAGTGGACTCCCAGCCACAGAAATCCTTTTAAAGACTTATTATAATATTGTAAGGAGTGCTTAAACAATGGCAGTACCAAAGAGAAAAGTATCCAGAGCTCGCAGAGATAGCAGAAGATCCGCTGTTTGGAAACTGGAAACCCCAGCTTTCTCCACTTGCCCACAGTGCGGCGAACTGAAGGTTCCACACCAGGTTTGCTCCAACTGCGGTTACTACAAGGGCAGAGAAGTTATTAAAAAAGCTTAATCCAGCGCAATCTGAATAGATGATCAAAGACGGGAAAACCTGTCTTATAAAGGAGCAGAGGGGGAGAAATCTTCCTCTCTTTTTTTCTCCCGGAAAAATACCCTGTACAGGAGGCAGAACATGGCAGTTAAGATCACAGGAGTCATCCCTCACAGCCCGGCCGCCCGCGCCAAGATCCAGCCGGGAGATGTGCTGATCAGCATCAATAAAAATCCCATTACCGACGTCCTTGACTACCGCTTTTATATGACCGATATTCATCTGGATATTCTTCTTTGCAACGAGGCCAAGGAAGTGCGCACCGTTCATGTGCGCAAGGGCGAATATGATGATCTGGGTTTGGAATTTGAGACTTATTTAATGGACAAGCAGATGGGCTGCCGCAACAAATGTATCTTCTGCTTCGTGGATCAGACCCCAAAAGGGATGCGTTCTTCCCTGTATTTTAAGGATGACGACACCCGAATGTCCTTCCTGTTCGGAAACTACACCACGTTGACCAATCTGAAGGACGACGATATCCAGCGTATTCTTAAAATGCACATCAGCCCCATTAACATTTCGGTCCATACAACGAATCCGGAGCTGAGGGTGCGGATGATGGGCAACCCTTCCGCCGGTGAAAAGCTGCGCTACATCAAAATGCTCTGTGATGGCGGCATCAAAGTCAACAGCCAGCTTGTCCTTTGTCCGGGAATCAACGACGGAGCGGAACTGGAGCGTAGCATTGCCGATCTTTCCGCTCTCTGTCCCAATCTGCAGAGCATTGCGCTGGTTCCGGTGGGCCTGACCAAGTACCGTGAGGGCCTTTATCCTCTGAGGACCTTTACGGCGGAGGAAGCCAGACAGATCGTAGAAACGGCGGAACGCTGGGGAGAGCGTCTGCGGAAGGACAATGAGAGCCGCGTTGTTTATGCGTCGGATGAATGTTATTTGTTGGCTGGCCTTCCAATCCCGGAACCGGAGTTTTACGGCGATTTTGACCAGTTGGATAACGGTGTGGGCTTAGTGGCCCTGCTGGATCAGGAGCTTCACCTGGCTTTGAGTCAGGCAGGCAGCTATACGGAGCCAAAAACCGTTACCATAGCCACCGGAGCACTGGCTTATCCGCTGATGGAGCGTTTGGCGGAAGATGTGATGAAGCAATATCCATCGGTAACGATAAAAGTGGAGAAAATCATCAACGATTTCTTCGGCCATACGGTTACTGTTGCCGGTTTGGTAACCGGTCAGGATCTGATTGCCCAGTTGAAAGGCAAGGATTTGGGTACGGAACTTTTGATTCCGTCCACCATGCTTCGTCACGAGCAGGATCGCTTTTTGGACGATGTGACCCGGGAGGAAGTGGAGGAAGTCCTCTCAATTCCGCTGCGTACTACCGGAAATGATGGCTTTGATTTGTTGGAAACCATACTATCCCCAGTGATTTGGGAATCATAAAAACAAAAAAGAGGAGGCGTAACCATGTCCCATAAACCTGTTGTCGCGATTGTGGGGCGCCCCAACGTGGGCAAATCCACATTGTTTAACAAACTGATCGGTCAGCGGCTTTCCATTGTGGAAGATACTCCCGGCGTGACCCGTGACCGGATCTATGCTCCATGCGAATGGAGAAATAAAGAGATCATGCTGGCGGATACCGGTGGTATCGAGCCTTATTCCGATGATGTAATCCTGTCCCAAATGCGCCGTCAGGCGCAGCTTGCCATTGAAAGCGCCGATGCGATCGTGCTGGTCGTTGATATGAAAACCGGCGTAACGGCAACTGACGCCGATGTGGCAGCCATGCTGCTGAAAAGCAGCAAGCCGGTGATCCTCTGCGTGAATAAAGTGGATAATATCGGTGAGGTTCCACCGGAATTTTACGAGTTTTATAATCTGGGCCTGGGAGATCCCATCGCCGTATCCTCCGTACATGGCCATGGCACCGGAGATTTGCTGGATGCAGTGTACGAGCATCTGAATTTTGACGAAGGCGAGGACGAAATGGAAGGAGCCATCAAGGTTGCCGTCGTTGGCCGTCCAAACGCCGGCAAATCCTCCCTGGTCAATGCCATTGCGGGCGAGGAAAAGGTGATTGTTTCCAATATCGCCGGTACGACTCGTGACGCTACCGATACTTTGGTGGAAAATCAGTACGGCAGATATGTGATGATCGACACCGCCGGCATCCGCCGCAAGAGCAAGGTGGAAGAAAATATCGAAAAATACAGTGTTCTTCGGGCCTATATGGCAGTTGACCGGGCGGATATTTGCGTAATCGTGATTGATGCCTTGGAAGGTTTCTCTGAGCAGGATTCCAAAATTGCCGGTTATGCTCATGAACAGGGAAAAGGCTGCGTAATCGCCATTAACAAATGGGACGCGGTGGAAAATAAGACCGACAAAACCATGAATGAGTTTCTGGAAAAGCTGAAAGTGGACTTTTCCTTTATGTCCTATGCGCCGATCGTCTTCATTTCTGCCAAAACCGGACAGCGGATTCCCAAACTGTTTGAAATGATCAATATGGTTTATGAGGAAAACGGCCGCCGGGTGACCACCGGTATGCTCAACGAGATGCTGGCCTATGCGACAGCCCGCGTTCAGCCGCCGTCTGACAAAGGCAAACGCTTGAAGATCTACTATATGACCCAGGTATCCACCCGTCCGCCCACGTTTGCCAGCTTTGTCAACAAGGCGGAACTGTATCACTTCTCCTATCAGCGTTATCTGGAAAATCAGATCCGCGAAACCTTCGGCCTGGAGCATACACCCATTCGCATGCTGACCCGGGAAAAAGAAAAGTAAGGCTTGCAGATGATTGCAACGTGTGTTACAATCATCTTGAAGCAGTTTCTGAAAAGGAGAGATTCCATGGAAACAACGATTCTGGCTGTCCTATGCGCGGCATTGCTGGGCTATTTGCTGGGCAGCATCAGCTTTGCCGTTATCGTAAGCCGTATTTACGCCCATGATGATGTGAGAGAACATGGAAGCCACAATGCGGGTATGACCAATGTCCTTCGGGTATACGGTGTTGTTCCGGCCGCTTTTACCCTGCTGGGGGACTTTACGAAGGGTCTTGCCGCTGTGATTTTGGGCCGGATGATTTTTGATGCCTTTGGCATTGTGGGTATGGACGCAGGCTATATCGCCGGCTTGGCGGCTCTTTTGGGCCACCTGTTCCCGGTTTGGTTTGGATTCCGGGGAGGAAAAGGCGTTTTGACCAGTCTGGGCATTGTTTTGGCGGTTAATCCCATTGTTTTTGTGATTTTGCTGCTGATCATGCTGCCGGTGCTGTTTGCGGTGCGCATCGTGTCGCTGGTATCCATCACCGGTGCGGCTCTGTATCCGCTGCTTACTTACATGGTGAAGGTTTTTTGCCACCAACCGCCGCTGTGGGATACTGTTTTCGCGGTGATTTTTGCGGCTTTGGTGATTTGGATGCACCGCAGCAACATTAAACGTCTGCTGAACGGTACGGAAAAACGCCTGACGCTTCCCAAAAAAGAGAACAAAAATAAATAATCCCCAATCTCCTTTTGCCTGCGCGAAAGGAGATTTTGCTGTCTGAATTATTTTATACCTTTTTATTTTACGCACATAGATTTGACGCAATGGAGGAATAGGAAATGGCGAATATTGTGATTTTAGGCTGCGGAGCCTTTGGCACGGCTTTGTCGGTGATGTGCCAGCACAGTGGGCATCAGGTGACGGTTTGGAGCCGTTCTCCGGTAAAGCTGGACGAGAAAGACGGCCGCCGTTACCATAAAAAACTGCCGGAAACCGCGGTTCCGGAGGATATTTCCTTTACTACCGATCTTTCCTGTGTGGCAGGCTGTGATTTGCTGATTCTGGCAGTCCCCTCCTTTGCTGTTCGGGAAAGCTGCCAAAGGATACGGGACCGGATCGATCGGAAGACTTTGGTTGTCTGTGTGGCGAAAGGTCTGGAAAAGGACAGTTTTAAGGACTTTGTCACCATTGTGGAGGAAGAACTTCCGGATAATGACTGTGTTGCTCTTTCCGGTCCTTCTTTCGCAACAGAGATCGCCAAAGGGATCCCTACCACTGTAGTCGTTGCTTCCCGCAAAAGAGAAGCGGCGAATCAGGTGCAGGATATGCTGATGAATCACAGTTTTCGCATTTACGTCAGTGACGATGTGATCGGTGTGGAATTGGGCGGCGCCTTAAAGAATATTATTGCTGTTTGTTCCGGTATTTGTGATGGTCTGCTGGATCATGCGGCAAATGCCAAAGCTGCCCTGATCACCCGGGGCATCACCGAGATCGCCCGTTTGGGTGTAGCCATGGGCGGACGGCAGGAGACTTTTGCCGGACTGTCCGGCATCGGCGACCTGATCCTGACCTGTTCCAGCAGTCAGTCCCGTAATTACCGCTTCGGTCAGCTGCTCAGCCAAGGGGTACCTGTGCAGCAGGCCTTGGATTCCATCGGCATGGTGGTGGAGGGCTACTACTGTACCGATATCGCTTATCAGCTGGCGCAAAAAATGAAGGTGGATATGCCGATTCTTACGCAGGCTTACCAGGTGCTTTACCAAGGGAAGGAGCCACGGCAGGCTGTTATGGATCTGATGAGCCGTCCCAAGCGCCATGAATCGGAGAAAATTTGGCTGGAAATGAAATAGTTTTGTAAAGAAAAAGAGCTGTTGACAAAAAAACGGCTCTTTTCTTTTGCAAAAGAACCAAAAAACAAATGTTTTTTTCGGAAAAGCTTTCTTTGATTCTTTCCCAACTTTATGTTACAATAAATTGCACATGAACTTACGATCAATTACTTGGAGGAGGAGCAGGCAGTGGCAAAAAAACATCAGGAATACGGGAATGAAAGTATCTCTGCTCTGAAAGGCGCCGACCGGGTACGAAAACGCCCCGGTGTTATTTTTGGCTCCGATGGTTTGGAGGGCTGCGAACATTCCATGTTCGAAATTTTGTCCAACTCCATCGACGAAGCCCGGGAAGGTTACGGCAACAAAATCATCATCACGCGCTATATGGATCATTCCATCGAGGTGGAGGACTACGGCCGGGGCATTCCGGTGGATTTTAACCCGAAAGAAAACCGCTACAACTGGGAGCTCGTTTTCTGTGAGCTGTACGCCGGCGGGAAATATAATACCAATAATGGGGAGAACTATGGTTTTTCTCTGGGACTCAATGGTTTGGGCTCCTGCGCCACCCAGTATTCTTCCGAATACTTCGATGCGGAGATTTACCGGGACGGTTTCCGCTACAATCTTCACTTTGAAAAAGGACAAAACATCGGCGGTTTGAAAAAAGAGGCCACAAACCGGAAACAGACCGGAAGCCGCCAGCGTTGGAAGCCGGATCTGGAGGTATTCACAGATGTGGATATTCCAGTGGATTTCTATGAAAGTGTTCTCAAACGGCAGGCAGTGGTCAATCCCGGTTTGCTCTTTGTGTTCCGCAACGAGACCGACAGCGGTATGGAGATCAAAGAATTCTTCTATGAACATGGTATCGTGGATTATGTGGCGGAGCTGGCTGGCGAAAGCAATCTGACCACCATCCAGTATTGGGAGGATGAACAGCGGGGCCGTGACCGGGAGGATAAGGACGAGTACAAAGTGAAGCTGTCCGTTGCCTTCTGCTTTTCCAATCAGGTGAGCCTGACGGAGTATTACCATAACTCCAGCCATCTGGAGCATGGCGGTTCGCCGGAAAAAGCAGTGAGACAGGCCTTCGTTTCCCAAATCGACCGTTACCTGAAGCAGGGCGGCAAGTATCTGAAGGGCGAAAGCGCCATTAAATATCAGGATATTGAGGATTGTCTGCTTCTGGTATCGTCCTCTTTTTCCACACAGACCTCCTATGAGAATCAGACTAAAAAATCCATTACCAATAAGTTTATTTATGAGGCAATGACCGACTTTCTCAAGCGGCAGCTTGAGGTTTACTTCATCGAAAACCCGGATGAGGCTCTGAAAATCGCCGAACAGGTTCTGGTCAACAAACGCAGCCGGGAAAATGCGGAAAAAACCCGGCTGAATCTGAAAAAGAAGCTTTCCGGTACCATTGACCTGTCCAACCGGGTGCAGAAATTTGTGGATTGCCGCAGCCGGGATGTCAACGAGCGGGAAATTTACATTGTGGAAGGTGATTCGGCTCTGGGTGCCTGCAAATTGAGCCGGGATGCTCAGTTCCAGGCAATTATTCCGGTTCGGGGTAAGATCCTCAACTGCCTGAAGGCGGATTATGACAAAATTTTTAAAAGCGAGATCATCTCCGATATTATCAAAGTTTTAGGCTGCGGTGTTGAAGTAAAGGCCAAAGCCAACAAGGAGTTGTCCTCCTTCGATTTGAACGGCTTGCGTTGGAATAAGATCGTCCTGTGCACCGATGCCGACGTGGACGGATTCCAGATCCGGACGCTTTTATTGACAATGCTCTATCGTCTGACCCCAACTTTGATTGAAAAAGGCTATGTTTATATTGCGGAATCTCCACTGTTTGAAATCATTGATAAGGATATGAGCTACTTCGCCTATACCGAGGCGGAAAAAGCAAAAATTTTGGAGAAGCTGGGGAATAAAAAAGTCACCATCAACCGCTCCAAAGGTTTAGGTGAAAATGATCCGGAGATGATGTGGATGACCACCATGAATCCAGCTACCCGCCGGCTGATTAAAGTGACGCCGGCTGACGCTCAGGCTACGGAGCAGATGTTTGACCTGCTGCTGGGCAACAATCTGGAGGGCCGAAAAGAATTTATCGCGGAGAACGGCGCCCGCTACCTGGACAACGCGGACCTGTCTTAGCGGTACAGGAGAAAGGAAGGTCAGCCTCTTATGGCAA
This sequence comes from uncultured Clostridia bacterium, assembly GCA_945876435.1. Taxonomy (GTDB): domain Bacteria; phylum Bacillota; class Clostridia; order Oscillospirales; family Ruminococcaceae; genus Negativibacillus. The sequence continues at coordinate 69,480 of CAMCOD010000004.1, read as the reverse complement.
AGAAAAAGACAGAAGGAAAAATAAGCAGGCCAACGTCTTCCCAGACAAAGGCCTATATTGAAAATGCTGGTGTGGTGCTCAATCAGCAAATTACGGATACCCTGGAAAGCAACTATATGCCCTATGCCATGAGCGTTATTGTCTCCCGGGCGATCCCGGAGATCGACGGCTTTAAGCCGTCCCATCGAAAGCTGCTCTATACCATGTATAAAATGGGTCTGCTTACCGGGCAGAGAACAAAGTCCGCTAATATTGTGGGTCAGACCATGAAGCTGAATCCTCATGGGGATGGAGCTATTTACGAGACGATGGTGCGTTTGTCCCGAGGCAATGAAGCTTTGCTTCACCCTTATGTGGATTCCAAAGGAAACTTTGGCAAGGCCTATTCCCATGATATGGCCTATGCTGCTTCCCGTTATACCGAGGCCAAGCTGGATCCCATCAGCGCGGAGCTGTTCCGGGATATTGACAAGGATACAGTAGACTTTGTGGACAACTATGACAATACCATGAAGGAACCCGCTCTGTTTCCTGTGACGTTCCCTTCGATTTTGGTGAATGCCAATTTGGGTATCGCGGTTGGTATGGCCTGCAATATCTGCTCCTTTAACCTGGAGGAGGTCTGCAATACCACCATTGAGCTGATCAAAAATCCAGCCCATGATATTTCCCTTACCCTGAAGGCGCCGGATTTTGCCGGTGGAGGACAGATCATCTACCATCCGGATGAGATGGAGAAAATTTATGAAACAGGACGCGGTTCCTTTAAGGTTCGGGCTCGTTATCGCTATGACCAAAAGAGCAACTGCTTGGAAATCACCGAAATCCCACCTACTACGACCACTGAGGCCATTATGGACAAGGTGGTGGAACTGGTCAAAGCCGGAAAACTGAAAGAAATTTCCGATATGCGGGATGAAACCGACTTGTCCGGCTTAAAGCTGGCCATTGATTTGAAGCGAAACACCGATCCGGACAAGCTGATGCAAAAACTTTATCGCTTTACTCCATTGGAAGACAGCTTTTCCTGCAATTTTAATGTGCTGATTGAGGGTACGCCAAGAGTATTGGGTGTGCGTGCCCTGCTGGAAGAATGGATCGCATTCCGTACAATGTGTGTAAAACGTCGTGTTTATTACGATTTGGATAAGAAAAAAGAGAAACTCCATCTGCTGGAGGGTCTGGAGAAGATCTTATTGGATATTGATAAAGCCATTCAGATCGTCCGGGAGACAAAAGAAGAGCAGGATGTTGTGCCCAATTTGATGATTGGCTTCGGCATTGATCAGGTGCAGGCAGAATATGTGGCGGAGATCAAGCTGCGTCAATTGAACCGGGAGTATATTCTTAAGCGTACCAAGGAAATCGAAGACTTGAAGGCTGATATTGCCGAACTGGAAGCGATTCTGGGCAATGATAAAAAGGTAAAGAGCATCATTGTTGGGGAGCTGAAGGAAGTGATCAAAAAATATGGTCAGCCCCGCCGTTCCCTCCTGATTTACAAAGAGGATGTGAAACACTACAGCGAGGAGGAGCAGAAAGCGGAGGAATATCCGGTTCACCTCTTCTTTACCAAAGAGGGTTACTTCAAAAAAATCACGCCCCAATCCTACCGCATGAGTTCAGAGCAATATCTCAAGGATGGTGACGCAGTGCTTACCCATCTGGAAAGCAGCAGCGGTGTTAATCTGCTGTTCTTCACGGACCGGGGACAGGTGTACAAATCCCGCGCCAACGAGTTTGACGACACCAAAGCCAGCACTTTGGGTGATTTTGTGCCGGTTAAACTGGGCATGGATGAGGGTGAGAGCGCCAGATTCATGGTTGCTACCTCCGATTATCAGGGCTTCCTGCTGTTCTTCTTTGAAAACGGCAAGGTGGCCAAGGTAAGCCTGAAAGCCTACGAGACAAAAACCAACCGGAGAAAGCTGATCAATGCCTATAATACCAAGGCAGGTTCGCCGCTGGTGGCTGTTTTGGCACTGACGGAGGAGCGGGAGATTCTGATGTCTGCCAGCGGTGGACGCATCCTGATCTTCCACACCGGTTGTCTGTTGGAAAAAACGACCAAAGACAATCAGGGCGTGCAGGTAATGACCCTGAAAAAGGGCGATTCAGTGGAGAAGGCCGTGATTTATTCGGATGGCATGGTGGAGAATCCTCACCGCTATATGGCCAAGTCCCTGCCGTCCCGGGGCGGGATCCCACCGGTGGAACAGCTGACTCTGGATGGAATGGAGCCGTAAGTATTCGGGGCAAAAAGGAGTATGTATGAAGATCATTGACGCCTATGAGGAAGCTTTTTCTGCCTTTCCCAATGGAACATTTGATTTAAGCAGCTGGCGGAGCTGGAACTTTCACAGATCAAAGAACAAATGGCCGTATTGAGCCGGTGATCGTTCCTCAATGACCAAAAATTTACTCCATGTGTCATATAAAAAAGTCCTGCCTCTTTAAGAGGCAGGACTTTTCGTATTGTGCAAATATTCAGGATAAAAACAGTTCCATTTCGTTTCCTTTGGGAAGAAAGCCCAGCCGGCTATACAATTCGCGGCCTTTTTCACTGCTGTTCAGCCATAAGCGGCGGATCCCCTGCTCCTTGGCCCAAGAGATGACCTGTGTGAGCAGTTTTTTCGCCAGTCCATTTTGCCGGTATTGGGGACAGGTGTACACGTTTAAAAGATAGGCTTCCCTGCCCGTAAGGTTTTCCTCATAAGGAATGCGCGAAAACAGGCAGATGGAGGCGATGGATACCAGCCTGCCCTCCGCCTGTATTCCCCAGCAAAACAAATCCTGGTTAATATGCTGAAGATAATAGTCGCAAGTGGCAGCCTTTAGCGCGCTGGTGTCAGAATCCGGCTGAATTTCACCCAGTTCCGCAAACAACTGTCGGCGCAGCCGCCAGAATTCTTCCACAAAGCCGGTGTCCAATGGGGCTAAATCCATAGTGGCCATAGCTTAGTCTTTCTTTTTCAGAAGCACAAAGTGCAGACGGAAGTCTCCCTGAGGTGCCACAAAGCGGCCGCAGCCTTCCAGATATTCCGTGGCGATGCAGGAGAACGCCTGGGAGCGATGTCCGTCACAGGAAATCACAGGCTGAGAAAAATCGTTGGCTTCAATAATATCCTGAAGCCCTTTGAGGGCGGCGGATCTGGCGTAAAGCACAGCGCCGGAGCCACTGTTGGCCCAGCCCCATATCCACTGGTTTTCCTTGGAGTTCCAGACGCCCACCGGTACAGCGTCAAATTCATAGCTGCTGTCATCGCTGGTGATAAAGCGCAGAGTGCCCTTTTCCTCGTCAATTCCATAGGCTTTCAGTTGATCAAGGTGATATTTTTTCAGAAGCAGTGTTTGTTTTTCCTGCACGTTTTCCATACAAAGCTGAAGAAGCTGGCTGGGTTTGGTGATTTTGGGATTCAGTTTTCCATTTTTAAATACTGGAGTCATTAAGCGCAACCATCCTTTCCAAATCATTACCTGTTTATTATACCTCTTTGAATAGAAAAAGTAAATCCGAGGGGAGAAAGGAGGAGAATTTTTGCTTTCCGGCTGCAAAAAAGTCAAAAGACAGGTTGATTGATCGTGTTAGCCTTGACTCACTGGGTCTTTTCTATGTAAAATAGAAAACGATAAGGGAGTAGTCGGCACAAAGTGTGCAGCAGAGTCAACATACTGATTGTAAAATCTGGCTTTGTTTGAAATGACGAGACTTGTCTGCAGGAAAAAGGGGGCCTTGCAGATAGTCTCTTTTTTTATGCGATTCTTTCACAAAATGGAAAATAAAACAAAAACGGAGGAAAAAACATGAGTTTAGTAGAATTATTTATTCTGGCTGTCGGACTTTCCATGGACGCTTTCGCGGTTTCGGTATGCAAAGGCTTGGCCATGCGGAACATGAGCTGGAAAAAGGCAGCTGTAGTCGGTTTGTACTTTGGCGGTTTTCAGGCGGGTATGCCGCTGCTGGGCTATTTGCTGGGCGTCAGCTTCCAGTCTTACATCCAGTCCGTGGATCACTGGATCGCCTTTGTCCTGCTGGGCCTGATTGGTTTTAACATGATCCGTGAGGCGCGCGGCGGAGAGGATGACGAAGGCGGCAGCGACAGCGTGGCCTTCAAGGAAATGGTGGTGCTGGCGGTTGCCACCAGCATTGACGCATTGGCTGTTGGTGTTACCTTTGCTTTTTTGCAGGTGGATATAGTACCGGCAGTCAGCTTTATCGGAGTAACCACCTTTGCGCTGTCTGTGGTCGGTGTGAAGATCGGAAACCTGTTTGGTGTCCGCTACAAAGCAAAGGCGGAGCTTGCCGGGGGCCTGATTCTGATTTGTCTGGGCGCTAAGATTCTGCTGGAGCATTTGGGAATTTTGGCTTAAGACATTTCCATTTAGCGATTCTTCACTTTTAGAGAATAGGTGTAAAAAACCGGAAGAATATGATACTCATCATATCCTTCCGGTTTTTATTTGGGAGCTTAATATACGCCCTGAGCGATCATAGCGTCGGCGATTTTCAGAAAACCGGCAATATTGGCACCGGTAAGCAGGTCGTTTTCTGCTCCGTATTCTTTGGCGGCATCAAAAGTGCTGTGGAAGATACCGGCCATGATTTGATGAAGCTTTTGATCCACTTCGCCGGCTGTCCAGGAGTAGCGCAGAGAATTCTGGCTCATCTCCAAACCGCTGACTGCTACGCCGCCGGCGTTGGAGGCTTTTCCCGGAGCATAAAGAATGCCCGCTTGCTGGAACAGGGATACCGCTTCCGGGGTACAGGGCATATTAGCGCCTTCCGCTACAGCGGAAACGCCGTTTTTGATCAACTGTTCAGCGTCTTGCGCCGACAATTCGTTTTGCGTGGCACAGGGAAGCGCAATGTCACAGGGAAGCGACCAGATGCCGCGGCAGCCTTCCGTATATTGAGCGGAAGTTCTGTGTTCAACGTAGCGGGAAAGGGGCTGACGGCTGCCTTCCCGGATGGATTTGACCAGTTCTATATCAATCCCGGCGGGGTCATAGATATAGCCCTTGGAGTCAGACATAGCGACAACATTGCCGCCCAGCTGCTGTGCCTTCTCCACCGCGTAAATAGCAACATTGCCGGAGCCGGAAACAAGAATCGTTTTCTGTTTTACCGAATCCTGTTTCATGCAGGAGAGCATTTCCTCCACAAAATACAGCAGTCCGTAGCCGGTTGCCTCTTTTCGGACAAGAGAGCCGCCGAAGCTTAAGCCTTTTCCGGTTAGAACGCCGCAGTACTGGTTTTGAATGCGCTTATATTGCCCAAACAGATAACCAACCTCCCGGGCTCCAACGCCAATGTCGCCGGCGGGAACGTCAGTATCCGGCCCGATATAGCGGCAAAGCTCGGTCATGAAAGCCTGACAGAAGCGCATGATTTCGCTGTCGGACTTTCCTTTGGGATCAAAGTCGGAGCCGCCTTTGCCGCCGCCCATGGGCAGCCCGGTCAGGCTGTTTTTGAAGCCCTGTTCAAAGCCCAGGAATTTGATAATGGAAGCGTTTACCGAGGGGTGGAAGCGCAGGCCGCCTTTGTAGGGACCAATGGCGGAATTGAACTGTACCCGGTAGCCCCGATTTACTTGGATATTTCCGCTGTCATCCTGCCAAGCTACCCGGAATTGCAGAAAACGGTCCGGCTCGGTCATGCGCTCCAGAATGGCATGACGCTGCAGCTCCGGACGACGTTGGATCACAGGTTCAAGGCAACGAAGTACTTCTCCAACCGCCTGCAAAAACTCAGGCTCATTGGGATTTCGGGCAGCTGTGCGGTCATAAACGGACTGAAGATAGGAATCGGCGAACAACATAAAAATTCCTCCTTGGTGGCAGGTCGGCAAAAGCAGCCTGCAGTAAAGTGCTAAAGTATCTGTGCCTATTATAGACCTGTTTTACGGCTATGGCAAGGTTTTGCAATGGTTTTTTGGTTGACAATCCGGCAAGGATGGGGTAAAATGAATGCTGTGAGTAAGCAGGATGGCAGCGTGCGGAATCCGAAAGGGCCCGCATGAGGAAAGTCCGGGCTTCACAGGGCAGGATAGCTGCTAACGGCAGCCGAAGGCGACTTTAGGGACAGTGCAACAGAGAGATACCGCAGGGTCCAGCCCCTGTAAGGGTGGAAAGGCGAGGTAAGAGCTCACCGGAGTGCAGGAGACTGCACTGCCATGTAAACCCTATCCGAAGCAACACCGTAACCGTAACAGAATGAACAAACGGCGGCCCGCCGTCATTCTGGGGCAGGTGGCTTGAACCGTCGGGCGACCGGCGGTCTAGATAGATTGTCATCTATAACAGAACCCGGCTTACACGCTTAGTCACATTTTCAGAAAAAAAACAGCAGACACCACAGTGTCTGCTGTTTTTCTTTTATTCATATTTTCATTTTTAGCGGTCTGGGAAAGCTGGCATATGTTTTTCGCATTCGTACCAGTCACACTTGTAGCTGAAAAGACAGCGGGTATAAGCCCGGCCTTCGTCATCGTACATGTTTTCAAGAGGAACATTACAGCCGATCTTTGGACAATAGCGTTCCGTCAAATTCTTAAACTGGTTCATAAAAAGCCTTCTTTCATGGGATGGTTACACCTAAGATTGTTACACCTAAGATTGTTACATTGGTATCATTGTACTCCATTTTGGAGGCACAGGCAACTGTTTTCGAAAAAAATTCAGATTTTGTATAAAAGAGACATACTGTCCCACACTTCCTTCATAGAATAGGAACAGCATGAAGGTGAAAGGACGGGATCGGAATGACAACAGTACTGGAACAGATTCTTACGCGGAAAACGGAAACAAGTTCACAAGAGGCTCTTTCAGCGGGGGAAGTAATCGCCATGCTGCGGCAGCTGGAACAGCAGATCCGGGATAACGACGCGCTGTTTAATCTGATGACGGAAGGGGATTTGATCGAGGCCTGTATCTATGACGGCAAAGCCCTGAGAAGCCGCTACCGCTATTATCACAATATGGCCAGACGGATGGGATTGCGGGCAGGAGACCGATAGGAGGCACAGCATGACAGGATTTTTGGCGGCTCTGGCCTTTTTGCAGGTTTTTCTGTATAGAAAAAAGCGCTGTCTGCTTCGTGGGATCTTCTTTACGGTACTGAGCGGACTGAGCGCGCTGTTTTTGTGCTCATTTCTGGAGCCGTATTTGGGTTTTTCCCTGCCGGTGACGGCGGGTACCATGAAAATATGCGCGGTATTGGGTATGCCGGGAGCGGTTCTTCTTCTTTTGGGTCAGATTTTCCTGCAGCTGATTTAAGGCATTGAAACTGGGGTTGTCCTTTGTTATAATTGTGGCAGTACCACAAAGAAAGAAGGAAATTTTTATGGGCAGACGCTGGACGATTCAATGGTCAAAGGGCAAGGAGAACACCACAGATGCTTTTTTTATCCGCGCAATGGTTTTTATGGTGGAGCAGGGATTTAAAAATGAGTTTGATGACTTGGACGATAAAAGCTGGCATGTGATCGTATACGATAAGGAAACGCCGATTGCCACCGGCCGTGTTTTCCAAAAAAACGGAGGGTGGCATGCCGGCCGCATCTGTGTTATGGAGGACTATCGGGGAAAAGGTGTTGGCAGGGTAGTTATGGAAAATCTGGAGGCTAAGGTGCGGGAGCTGGGCGGAGATGCGATTGAACTAAGCGCTCAGTTGGATAAGAAAGGCTTCTATGAACGCAATGGCTATCAGGCGCAAGGCGAAGTTTACATGGATGAACATTGTCCCCATATTGATATGGTGAAAGAAATCCGGTAATTTTGCGATAAAAAGGCGTTTATGGGCCTTGTTTGCTCTTGCCAAAACGGAATTTTTATGATATCATGTTTTGAGTTAAGTAGTAAATTAGGGTACAAGCCCTTAGATTACGCAAACCTGCCCTTAGGCAGACTGGAGGTTTATTAAATGAACGTATTTGAAATTATCAGCGCCATCGTCCTCTGCGTTCTGGCTGTCCTGATCATTGCCATTGTCTTTATGCAGGAGCACAAAGCGAAAATGGGTGCTCTGACTGGCGCCAGCGATGATTCCGGCTTCGGCAGAAATATGGGTAAGACCACAGATGCTATGCTGGGCAAGGCGACTAAGGTTTTGACCATCGTCTTCTTCGTCTGCATTATCCTGTTGGCAATCGTTCAGAAGTTTATGGCTTAATTTAAAAAAAGCACCCCGCACGCGGGGTGCTTTTTTTTTTACGCTCTCCTCTCTCAAAGGCGGGCTTTGTGATATTTTACAAAATCTATCTTGTAGAAAACCAAAGAATAGCGCATAATAAAGAAGGAAAAAGAAATGGCAAGTCCGCTGTTTTGATTATAGAACGTGTTATAGAAAGAGAGTAAAGCTTATGAAATCCAATCAAAAACTGCCTCACCGGCGTAAACAGGGCACACGCAGAAGCGGAAGCGCTCTCCCGCTGAATAAACGTATTCTTGAGATACTGCGCAGAAACCGGAAAAAGCCGGTTCGAATCAAAGATTTGGCTGTTCTTGCGAAAGTAAGCCCAAGGGAACGAAAGGAGTTTGAGCAGCTTCTGGCCCAATATAAGGCAAAAGGTGTTATTGTGCAGGAGAAAAACGCAGTCGGCCTGGCAGAAAACATGAAAACGGTGAAGGCGCAGATTGTCAGTGTACAGGAACGCTTTGGTTTTGCCCGGCCTATGACGGAGGGTGCCACAAAAGAGGACGATATTTTCCTGCCAGGCAGGGAGATGTTGGGCGCCATGCCAGGCGATATCGTTTCGGTACGTTTGTCCCAGGACAATAAGGGAAAGATCGAGGGACAGGTGACGGAGATCCTGGAGGAGAGCCACGAAAACTTCCCCGGTGTACTGCTTAATGAAAAAGGACGCTTTTTTGTCCAGCCGGATAAGTTTATGAAGATCCCCATTGAGGTTTGGGAGAAAGACCGCAATGGAGCGAAAGCCGGCGATAAGGTGCTGGCGACCATCGGCAACCGTGGTGACGGTCATTTTTCTCACCGGGCTAAAATTGTAAAAACCTTCGGTACCGCTGAATCGGCAGCAAACTGCTGTGAAGCGGTGCTGGCATCCTATAATGCCCGTCTGAGCTTTGATGAACCCACAAAAGCGGAGGCCCGTAAGGTTGCAGAAAAGGGGATCTTGCCCAGTGAGCTGATGAATCGGCTGGATTTGACCGGTTATGACATCTTTACCATTGATGGCGCGGATACCAAGGATATTGACGATGCCATTTCTTTGGAGAAAAACGGCGATGTTTGGGAGTTGGGCGTGCACATTGCCGATGTCAGCTATTATGTGAAGCCCGGTTCCGCTTTGGATAACGAGGCCTATGCAAGAGGCACCTCCATTTATTATGCGGATCAGGTGCTGCCCATGCTGCCAAAAGAGTTGTCCAATGGAATTTGCTCTTTGAATCCGGACGAGGTGCGTTTGACCTTTTCCGCGTTGCTGACCATCAGTGAACAGGGGGATCTGCTGAATTACCGTTTTGTGAAAAGCTATATCCGTTCCCGGGTCAAGGGCGTATACAAAGAGATCAATGGGATTTTGGATGGCAGCGCCGGCGAAGATATTTTGGCCAAATATCGGCAGGTGATCCCGGAGATCTTTAAAATGCGGGAATTGGCCGCCATTCTCAGCAAGCGGCGCTTTGAGCGAGGCTCCATGAACATTGAATCCACCGAATCCAAATTCCTCATCGAAAATGGCCGTGTGAAGGACATTTTGCCCAGAGAACGGGGAGAATCCGAAAAGTTTATTGAGGAATTTATGCTGATGGCCAATCAGGCAGCGGCTTCTGTGGCCATGAATGAGGAACTTCCCTTTGTCTATCGTGTCCATGATGATCCGCCTGCCAACAAGGTGGATGGGCTGAAGACGCTGTTGGCGCAGGTGGGAGTGGATACGTCCAAACTCAGCGAAGAAGTCAGCGCAAAGGAGCTGTCCGATGTTCTGGAATCCGTCCGCGGGACCCGCCTGGAACAGCTTATCAATAATCAACTGCTGCGTTCTATGGCAAAAGCGGTGTATTCTTCGGAAAATACCGGACATTTTGGTTTGGTTTTGGACAATTACGCCCACTTTACCTCACCGATCCGCCGTTATCCCGACCTGATCATCCACCGCATTCTGTCCGCGTACGTTGGCGGCAGCCCCAAAAAGCTGATTGATAAGCGTTTCGGCGGCTATGTATCCGGAGCGGCGAAACATTGCAGTGACTGTGAACAGAACGCGGTCAATATTGAGCGGGATTGTGAGGATTGCTACAAGGCGGAATATATGGCCGGCCATCTTGGAGAAGTATTTGAAGGTGCGATTTCCTCGGTGCAGTCCTATGGCTTTTATGTGGAGCTGCCCAACACAGTGGAAGGACTGGTCCACATCAACAACCTGCCGTTTGGGGATTATATTCTGGAGGATACCATGGAGCTGGTGGAGCGCTCCTCCAATGTCCGCTATAAAATCGGTCAGAAGGTCTTTGTAAAAACAGTGGCGGTGGATGTATCCGCTGGAGAAATTGATTTTGTGCTGGCTGATCAGGAATAAAGTTTTCCTCGTCGGGCAGAATACTAATGGTTTCTGCATCAGAATCTTTTGAAATTCCGATGAATGGGTGTTTGCGCGCGAAGCAGAAAACTGCTTTGTGAAAACCGGAAACCAAGGCCGCTATCCAGACAGGGTAGCGGTCTTTTTTTGAAAGAAAAGGCCTGTTCCCTTGACTTGCGACAGGAATTAGTGTATCATAATGGAGCGAAGTTCGCCGCTGTGGTGGAATCGGCAGACACACCGGACTTAAAATCCGTTGATGGCAACATCGTGCGAGTTCAAGTCTCGCCAGCGGCACCATAAAATCAAAAAATGCAAAACAGGCGCTACCGTTTTTTCCGGCAGCGCCTGTTTCACTTTTTACGTTGTAACGGTTACGGATCACTTGTTACCACAGAAATGGAATCAAGCGGAAACGAACCCGCTTTTTGTAGTCCCGATAGCCTTCCAGCCCGGCCTCCAATACCTTCTCTTCATTACGGATGCGGAAAAGAATGAGCACCGGATAAAGCAGCATGATGCCAAAAGAAACCCAGGAACCGAGTACCAAAGGCATGGCGAGAAACAGCAGGATCGTGGCTGTATACATGGGGTGGCGAATGATCCCATACAGTCCGGTATCAATTACTTTCTGATTTTCCTGGACTTCCACCGTGCGGGACAGGTAGGCATTTTCCCGAAGGACCTCCGCATACAGGCCATAAGCGGCAAGCTGCACCGCGGCGGCAGTGTATACAAGCCAAGTGGGAACCTGCGTCCAGCCCAGCCGAAAATCCAGCCCAGCCGCCAGAAACGCGGCAATAAACAGCAAGGATGATGCAACAACAACTCCAACCTGTGTTTTTTCGGTTTCCTTGTTATTCAGCCGTTTTTCCAACAAATCGGGTGCTTTTAAGAATAGAACCGTTCCCATGATAAGCATGGGAAGGAAAAGTAAAATGCAGAAAAGCCATCCATTGGGATAATTCCATGTACCCGCAGGCAGGAATAAGACCAATCCCATTAAAAGCATTCCCATCATCATTTTTGTCAGTGCTCTGAAAAATAATTTCATGATTTCCTCCTGTTTGCAGCGCTTTCCTGTACTGGTTTTTCCAACTTTTGGTCCAAACCCAATCGGAACAGACAGTACCATTCATCAAACCAACCGATAGAATTTTACAGACAAGCAAAAGACGGCACTGCTGGGCATCACTGTGCCTTTTGGTACCATTCCAATACTGCCGTCAGATTTTCTTCGCTGACATGGCTGCCGCCGTGGAGCATCAGTTCCAGCATGGCGTCTTCCTCGGGGCTGCGGTCTTTCTTGTTGGATAGTCCCTTTCCTGCGGTTTTGATCATAACGGTCATCATCAGTTTGTAGATGCCCCGCAGCCGTGTAATATCAAAGCCTCCTTGCAGTGTAAAAACAGGGAGGGATGCAGGCAGCGTGTTGGCTTTGCGCAGATCCTCAATCTGGGAACCGGTAGCTCCCATACCTACACCGCAGACTGCCTCCACATGAAAGCGCTTGGAGGCCTTGGCATAGCCCTGCACTTTACCGGCCATGAGCCAGCCGAAATAAAGGATAGAACGGCCCGGATCCAATTTCTTCATGGCTTCATTCAGAGAATATACCGGAAGTCCTGTTTTTTCACCAAGCAGAGTAGCGTATTGCCGGGTGTAGCCCGTATTTGATGTATATACAATTGTGTTCGGTTTCATCGGAAGCGCCCTCCTTTATGCTTGTGTATCCATCCATTCGCTTAAATATTTTTCAAAAGAATCCGCTTCCGCCTGCAGTGCCTGAAGGAAACAGCTGACATGCCACCCGTCAGTAGCGGCATGATGGCAGGTAATGGAAAGTGGAAGAAAAGTACTTCCATCTTTTTCATAAAATTTCCCTGCCTCAACAGATGGGAAGAAATAGGGCTTATTCTCATAGGAGTGCACGGCGAAGCTGCTGAACGAAATCCAAGGTATACAGGATACCGTGTAGGCATTCGGCGGCGGAAGTTCATTTTTCTTCGCCAGAATGCCGTGATTTCTGCCATTGCGCTGCTGATCCGCGATATAAGCATCATAAAACGCAGGAAAACTGTCATCATACTCCGTCCACATCAGGGAAAAGGTTTTGTCATCCTCGTGGAAGGCGGCATAGAGCGGAGTGAGTGTGTTGTAATAGCCAAGCCGACCGTCCAATTCGGCGATTTTAAACTCCATTTGCTCATTCAGCAGCTTGGTAACCAACCATAAGTAGGCCGGGAAGAACTTTCACCCGCTTGCTTTCAGCACATTACGCATCTGTGTGATATCCACGTCCGCGGTCAGGGAGTAACCGGTGGGAGCCATTTTGGAGAAGTAGTAAAATATCTCGCCTCGGTTCCATTTTTGAAGGTCAATTGGTGTAAAATGGATCTCTTGCTTCATGACCGAGCCCCCTTTCCTTCCAGTTCAGCACCGTAGCGGAAGATCAGAGAGGCAAGAATCAGTACGATTCCCATGGATATGCTGGCGAGATTGTCCCAATCCGCCGCTATGGCCTGAGACAGGTCAAAGATTTCATAAAATACAGCGGACAGAATCGCCGCTACCAAAGGAAGAACGATGGTACGGATCCCCAACCGCTTGATCTGCTCCGCGCCGCTGCCGGTAAAAGGTGTGCCGTCCGCCTGTTCTTGTTTGAAATACCGGAAAGCAAAAGCGAACAGAATGCCGTCGGTCAAAGCGAATACCATATCGGATAACAGAACGCCGATCATCTGTTTCAGGCTGCTGGCCAGCGTCAGAGACAGCAGCGCCTGTTGGTTGGCGCCGATTACACTGCCGCCGGAATACCATGCAATGCCGCACAGCAGCCCGATCCCGGCAAGTCCGGCCCATACAAAGGAAAGGATCATGGCGATTTTGGCAAGGATCCGAAAGACATGGAATGTTTTTTGAATGGTTTGCAAGCTTTTCATTGGATATTCTCCTTTACTGAGGTACGGATGTTCTTTGTCCAGCCGTACATTCATCATGGTATAAAGCAGGAGGACAGGGATGTGGTAGGTTCATCTATTGCTGTACTTCACCAAAATGTTTGCCCAGCTGGTAAATTTAATGCTATTACGAATGGTTTTGCTCCTTATTGGCATCAATACTCCGGATTGGGAGGAATGATGATGGCGGCAAGGATGTAATCGACAAACCCACTTCCTCCCATGGCGCAGAACAGCACCCAGGCCAGCCGGACCAGTGTAGGATCAATACCGAAATACTCCGCAATGCCGCCGCAGACACCGTCGATCATTTTATTTTTGTTGGATTTATAAAGTCTTTTGCTCATTTTCTGATTCCTCCGTTTCATCTAATTTCTTTTCCGCCAGCCGGAAATGGTAGGCGGCAAAGAACATACCGGACGCTGCCGCCCAGAAGATCCCGCCAATGGCCAGCTTTCCGAGCATCGCTGTCAGAATGCCGGAAACGGTCATCAGAGCGCCCGCGCAGATCAACATTCGGGATGTAAAATGCCTCTCTTTATTCATTGTTCTCCTCCTTGTCAACTCAATTTTATACCAAATTTCTTCTTCCTGATAGGCAAATTTTGCAGGAAAATGTGTCTGTTTTATAGATAACAGCTGCAAAACAAAACGCAGAGCTGCCCTTTTTAGAGGTGGCCCTGCGCGCATCGGCAAGAAAGCGAGATTTTATTTTTTGAGGATTCGTTCCAGAGAGGGAATATCCAATAAATTGACCGTCTGAAATTTTCCTTTGTAAAAAACGGCCCAGTTGTTGAAGGGACAGGGCAGTTCTTTCGCTTTTTTTAAGCTGTCCACTTGAAGGAAGGAGGCCGGAATGTTGTTTTCCATGCAATAAGTTTTCAGAATGTTAATTTGCTGCGGCACATAGGGGCATTGCAGGTCGTAATAGACCGTCAACTCTGGGTTTTCGATGGTTTCCTGTTTCGCGCTGGCTGTAAAAGACGGTTGGCTTCCGTCAAAGGACAGGGCCAGCAGTTCATAGCCGCCGGGAGTTGTGTCAACCACCTCAAAGCCGAACTTTTTCGCAAAATTCTGGTCGGAGAGCCAAGCCTTTTGTTTCTGTGCTCCCAGCATACAGACGCCGGATTTTCCCTGATTTTTTGCGTCCGCAATGCAGGATTCCAGCAGTGCTCTGCCATATCCGCAGCCTTTGGAGCTGCCGGTTACCCATAGGCAGTAAATGTAAAGAAAGTTGTCTCCGGTGATGGGAACCCAGGCTGTTTCCAGCGGAGCATACTCGATAAAGACGCAGCCTTTTGCATCCAGTTTGCGAAATACATGGCCTTCTTCCAAGCGCTCTGCCAGCCACTGCCGCTTGGCCTCCACGCCTGGATAGGGCTTCTTGCTGCGGATAATGCAGCACAGGTGTTCTTTGGCTAAATTTTCCGGAGTCAGCGTTATAAACTCAGTGTTCATGTTTTTCTCCTTTCGCGCCGCCGTGCTTTTTGCTCCAATTTTTCGCACCGGGTCAACGGCTTGCGGACATGACTATGGTGATATGCCCGGCACGCGTCACAGTCTCCATGCCGCTCACATTTCACCCGTTTGCAGGGACAGTCTGGCCGCTTTATGTGGTCTCCTCCAGAAAATCCCGCCGGTATTGGGAGGGGGTGATGCCTTCGGACTTTTTGAATACCTTGGTAAACACCCGATAGTCTCCATAGCCGGACTGCTCCGCGATCTCCGTAATGGAAAGAGAGGTGGAGAGCAGCAGTTTTTTGGCCTTTTCCATGCGAATGTTGGTCAGATAGGCCAGAAATCCCACGCCGATTTCATTTTTAAAAAGCTGGCTGATATACTGGGGGTTCAGATGAAAGTGATCGGATAAAATAGAGAGGTTTATTTCCTCTGTCAGATGCTCCTGGAGATACCGGGTAATGCCGGTGATGGTACGAGCTTCCTGCGCCTCAGCTTGGTCGGCACTTGCCACACGCTGCTGAAATAGGGAGATTTTCAGGTTGTCAATGCAGACCCCGAACTCTTCGTAATCGACCGGTTTGAGAATGTAATCGGTGATCTGCAGCCGCAGCGCCTGCTGGCAATAGGAAAAATCATCATAGCCGGATACGATTACATAGGCAATCTGAGGGTGTTTGACGCGGCTTAACTGGATGACCTTTAAACCGCTCATAATTGGGATGTTAATGTCCATGATAACGATATCCGGGCGCAGGGTGTCGATTTGTACCAAAGCCTCCATGCCGTCAGCGGCTTCACCGACCACTTCGCAGCCGTGGGCTTCCCAGTTAAAAAGCCGCTTAAAGCCTTCCCGGATCATGATTTCATCGTCGACCAAAAGCACACGCAGCTTTTTCATTTCACATCCTCCTTTCCCAAAGACAGCAGCAGATGGGCTGTAACACCGCCGTTTTCGTTTTCCGTGTACCACAGCCCGTATTCCCGGCCGCAGAGCAGCTTGATCCGCTTCTGCACGTTTAAAATGCCAATGCTGTTTCCCTCCAGCTTGGCGGGTTGTTTCGCATAAGCCAACAGCATCTGGTCGATGGCAGCTTTTTTCCCCTCGGCAAAGCCGCTGCCGGTGTCGCTGACCAGAATCTCCATCTGCTGATCGGCTGTTTTATGGGCTGAGATGCGCACTTTGCCCCGGTAGCCCTTGTTTTTCAGGCCGTGGAGAAGGCTGTTTTCCACGATGGGCTGCAAAATGAAATTGGGCACCGGTACGCCTCCCAAGTTGGGGTCAATATCATACTCACATTCCAGCTCCGGGTAGCGGTAGCACATCAGCTCCATATAGGCCTCCAGAAGCTCCAGCTCATCGTCCAGAGCTACCATCTGACGGTCCACCTTTACGCTGAGGCGGAAAAAGTCAACCAGCCGCATCAGCAGGTCGGCCACTTTTTTATCGCCGTTCAGCTGTGCCTGAATCCGGATGGTATCCAGCGTATTATATAAAAAGTGAGGGTTGACCTGACTTTTCAAGTACAGCATGGACATCTTCTGCTCCGTCAGTTCCGCCCGGAGAATATCAGGATTCTCCAAAGTCAGATAAAAGGACAGAGTCATCAGAGTAATACCCATGCCGCTGATGAGCCACGTGTGGTGCAGGCCCTGCAAAATACAAACAACAAATTCAATGGTAAGGGCAATCCCAATAACGGACTTTTTCTTCTTGTCGATCTGCCTCCAATTGATGGCCAATAGTCCGGCGCACAGCAGCAGATAGAAGGCGACGGCTCCATAGGGCACCAGCATGTATAGCCCGGAGGAATAGTTTCCCTCCGGAGTCACCGTGTAAGAGATCGGCAGCAGGAAATTGCCCAGCTCCGCCACAGCCAGGAAGACTCTGGCAGGCCAGTCCAGCCGTCGGGGCTTCCCGGTTTCCTCCTCCACTAGAATGGCAATATACTGATAAAACAAATAGATCACCAGCACCATGCTGCCCAGGAACAGCCTGTGAACCGCATCGTTCAAAAAACTCGGTACACTCTCCAGATGATGCACGGTGTAGACAGTGACGCCGTCCAGCAGAAGATGGATGAGCACAACGACCAACAAGACAGAAAACGTCCTGTGCAGCGGCGTGCTCTTTCGCCCGGCAGAAAAATATACACTGGCAACAAAGGCCATTACAAGGAACAATGCGATTTCCATTCGCAGCATCATTTTCACCTCTTTTGAACCATTATAGCGGACTGGCTATTTGAAAAATAGGCAGATAATGCAGATAGTTGTGTCAATTTTATAGGCGGTATGGCCGCAGACACGGCTTTTATTTACAGCTTTCTTTTCCGTAGGAAAGATGGGTTCTCCGCATTCATCTTAGCATATCTCTTAATCAGGGACAAGGTAAAATTCCAATTGACTGTATGCGGAAATTGGCCCGGGATTTGGGGCAAACGCTCCGTCCTGACAGGGAAAATCCGAAAAGCCTGCGATTCGACGGTTTTTTCTCAGGAAAACGCCAAAAAAATGCAGACTTTTTTTGCGATATCTGCTATTATAAAAAGAGTAAATCCGGCGGAAGGCCTGTCCGGATGGAATAACGCCTACGAAGCGGAGGATAAGCAATGAAAAAAGAAGAATTGCTGGCGCAGATCGACCAGTGGAGAAAAAATATGGAGCATCAAAAGATCATTGATGCCATCACCGCTCTTCCGGAAACAGAGAGGGATTATGTTCTGACCTGTACGCTCGCCAGAGAATATAATGTTGTAAACCGTTTTGCGGAAGCAAAAGAGCTGTTGGAATCCGTAAAAAAAGAAGGAAAAGGTGATCCCAACTGGTATTTCCACTATGCATATACCCTGTTTTCCCTTAACCGTTTTGCGGAGGCAAAGCAGGCTATGCAGAAGGTCCTGAAAATGGTGCCGGGCAACAAAAACGCTATGCTGCTGCTGAAAAGTATTGATGTGCGCCTGGATAAGGAGGAAGCCCAGAAGAAATTCGGCAACGGGCTGCCTGTGGATGAAGAAAAAGCCCTGGACTATGTGCTGAATGTCCACCTGCACAATAATTTTGAGGTGGTGGACAAGCTGGAGGAGGATCATATTGTGATCCCATCCTGGAACATCCGGATCTACCCGGAGATCACCGATATCAAAGAGGATTCGGTTATTGTCACCTTCAACGTGGAAAACCCGGATTGGGATCGGGATATTGTAGAGGTGAGCGCAGCCAAGGGTCAAACCCCGGCAGCGGCTTTGAATGTGGCCTGCAGCAGCTTTATGCTCTCTCTGATGAACACCATTTCCCTGCTGGCAAAAAATCAGAATCCGGTTCGTCTGGAAAGCGAGTTTGTAGGACAAAAGCATCAGTGGAGCGTATACCGGGGCAACATTCTTGCCGGCGGCGACGCGCAGAATGTTGAGAATTTCAATGTATATTGGGATGCTTTGAAGGATCATCTTGCAAAGCGTATCGGCAATCAGAAGATCTGCTATGTTAAGGTCTACGCCATGAAAAACGGCGATCAGGTGAAGGGCGAATGCCGCATCAATGACGTCCGCATCGAGAGCCTCAGCCGGATCGTTGCGGAGATCGCCCGGAAATGGGGCTTCAGCGGTTACGGTATCCAGCGGCAATTCTTCATCTTTAAGCAGGATGCAGAGACCACTCAGCCCTACCCATTTGACCAGGAGACTTTGGAAGACGATACCCGGGAGGCTGTTCGCCTGTTCCATGGCGTCAAAAACAAGGAGGACCATGAAGCTTTGCCCGGTAAGCTGCTGGAGCTGGCCAATGGGGATGCTACTCTGGCAAAAGAACTTCTGCTCTACCTGCCTATGGTAAGCGCGGAAAACGCTTTCCGCAAATTGGCTTATCCGGAGACACTGACCTTTGAGTACAAGGACCGGAAAGTTACTGTGTACCGTTCGCAGCTTGCTTCCTTCCATACCATTGCCAAGGCTCTGTTCTGGGCTTTGCAGTACAAGGTATTTGGGGAGGAAACGGAGCGGATGTATCAGGAGCTGGTTGCCGCAAGCCCGCTGTATCATTTTGTACAGAATAGCGCCAAACAGGGAAATCCCATTAAGGATGGTATGGGAGTTGCTCTGACTATCAGCGTGGACGACGATTTCCAGATCCGCTGACGATTTTTGACCATATTTTATAATAAAGAACACCCTATGCATTTGTATAGGGTGTTTTTGTATTATTATTCAATAAAAATCGATGGTTTTCAGAGAAAAACAAGAAATATCGCTGAAATTAGAAGAAATTACAGAATAATATCACAAAATTGATGTATATTTGTGCAAAATAAGGCCTTTACAAAAAAGAAAAAGAATGTATAATATAAACATAATTTCGAATAAACATACAAAAACAACGAGTAAAGAATATTTTGATCAGAACATGGAGGAAGAATTATGAAAAAGACATTGACAATGATTTTGGCGGCCGCATTGGTACTAAGCAGCATGAGCGCCTGCTCCAGCAAAAGCAGACTTGACAGCATCAAAGAAGCTGGCGTGATCAAGATGGCCACTTCCCCGGACTTTGCGCCCATGGAATTTGAAAATATCGGAGCGGACGGTTCCAAAGAATATGTGGGTTCAGATATTGAACTGGGCAAATACATTGCTGAAAAACTGGGCGTTGAGCTTCAAATCGAGGCGATGGATTTCAGCGCTGTACAGGCTGCCGTCGCTTCCGGAAGCGTGGACATGGGAATCTCCGGCTTTGCCTGGAGAGAGGACCGGGCCGAAAGCATGGAGCTTTCCATCGGTTATAATAACACGGAGGACAGCGAAGGTCAGGGTATTCTGATTCTGAAAGAGAAAGCGGATGAACTGAACACGGCGGAAGCCTTTGCCGGACTGAAAGTGGGCGCGCAGAATGGCTCCCTTCAGTACAGCCTGGTCAGCGAACAGCTTCCTTCCGATGTGACCATCGAAAAGATCGGCTCTCTCAATGACGGTATCCTGATGCTGCAGACCGGCAAGATCGATGCTTTGGCTGTCAGCGGTGAAAATGGTCAGCTGTATGCCGCTAACTACGATGAGATCGTCATGAGCGATTTCTATTTTGATTACACCTCGGAAGGCAACGTGGTAGCCTGCAAAAAGGGCGAGACGGAGCTGATGGATGCTATCAACGAGATTATTAAAGAAGTCAACGAACAGGGTCTGTATGCCCAGTGGAGCGCCGAAGCCACTGAACTGGCAAAATCTCTGGGTATCAGTGTAGAGGGTTAAGATCAAATGCTGCGGACTGACCGCAAGGCCAGTCCGAAAGTTTTGTTTATTCCTTTGAAGGAAACAAGGAGGAATCCGTTTCATGGATATTTTGATGAATATTGTTAAGGTCGTTACCCGCTACTGGAACCTGCTGCTTCAGGGAACAGCCAATACCCTGCTCCTTTCCGCGATCACCGTTCTGGTGGGCATCGTGATCGGTTCTCTGCTGGCGCTGATGCGGCTGAGTAACTTCCATATCGGACATTTTCGCCCGCTGAACGCCATTGCCACGATCTACACAGAGGTTATCCGGGATACTCCACTGCTGCTTCAGCTCTATTTCTTCTATTTTTTGGTCCCGATGATGTTTCCGGGGATCGACATGGGCAAAACCTTTTCCGTTGTTTTGGCTTTGTGTCTTAACTCCGGCGCCTATGTAGCCGAGATTATCCGTGCCGGCATCAGCGCAGTGGATAAGGGTCAGACAGAGGCTGCCCGCAGCCTGGGCTTAAACTATCGTCAGACTTTGACCAAGGTCATTTTTCCGCAGGCTGTAAAAAATATTCTGCCTGCGCTGTGCAATGAGTTTGTATCGGTGGTAAAGGAGTCATCTCTGGCCTCTACCTTCTTTGTTGGGGAGCTGATGACCCAGTACAAGACCATTAACGGCGTCATTTATCTGGCGATTGAGCCGCTGATCATCGTCGGCATCATTTACTTTATTTTGGGCTTTAGCTTGTCCAAATGTGTGGCCGCTTTGGAGAGGAGAATGAGTACAAGTGACTAATTTAATCGAGGTAAAGGATCTGCACAAAAGCTTTGGTGAGCTGCAGGTGCTGAAGGGTGTTAGCGAACATATCAGTAAGGGGGAGGTTGTTTCCATCATCGGTCCCTCCGGCGGCGGAAAAAGTACACTGCTGCGCTGTTTAAATCTGTTGGAGGTGCCAACCAGCGGACAGATCATCTTTGAGGGTGTGGATATTACCGCAAAAGGCGTCAATGTAGATAAGCATCGCCAGAAAATGGGGATGGTGTTTCAGCATTTTAATGTTTTCCCTCATATGACTGTGGGAGAAAATATTACCATGGCCCCTACTCTGCTGGGAAAAAAGAGTAAGGCCGAGGCGGAAGATATGGCAAAGGAACTGCTGAACACAGTTGGCCTGTATGAAAAGATCAACGAGTACCCGGGACGTCTTTCCGGTGGCCAAAAACAGCGTCTGGCCATTGTTCGGGCGCTGGCGATGGAGCCGGATGTGATGCTCTTTGACGAACCGACCTCCGCCTTGGATCCGGAAATGGTGGGCGAGGTGCTGGCGGTTATTAAAAACCTGGTAAAAGGCGGTATGACCACTGTTATCGTGACCCATGAAATGGGCTTTGCCCGGGAAGTTTCGGACCGGGTATTCTTTATGGATGGCGGCGTTTTGGCGGAAAAAGGCTCTCCGGAGGAGCTGTTCGGCAACCCGCAAAACCCAAGAACCAAAGAATTTTTGGGGAAAGTACTGTATTAAGGAGGAAGCTGCCATGGCTGACAAAGAAAAATACCTGCAGGTCATCGACCAGAAGGCAAAATTAATTACCGACGTTTCCGATCAGATTTGGGAATACGCCGAACTGTCCCTGATGGAGCATCAGTCTGCGGAATTATACTGCAAAGTATTGAAGGAAGAAGGATTCCAGGTTCAAACCCCGGTCTGCGGCATTGAAACGGCCTTCAAGGCTGTGTATGGCTCCGGAAAACCGGTGATCGGTATTCTAGCGGAGTATGACGCTCTCTCCGGACTGTCTCAGGAAGCCGGATCCACCGTCCGCAAGGAGCTGGTGCGGGGCGGTTCCGGTCATGGCTGCGGCCATAATATGCTGGGAGCGGGCGCGATGGCGG
This sequence comes from uncultured Clostridia bacterium, assembly GCA_945876435.1. GTDB lineage: Bacteria > Bacillota > Clostridia > Oscillospirales > Ruminococcaceae > Negativibacillus. Next base: position 47,411 of record CAMCOD010000004.1, on the reverse strand, counting down.
CGGCATTTGCTGTAAAAGCCTATTTGGAGGAAAAAGGGCAGGGTACGGTGATCTTCTACGGCTGTCCCGGCGAGGAAGGCGGCGCTGCCAAGGCCTTTATGGCCCGGGAGCGGCTTTTTGAGGAGCTGGATGTGGCACTCACCTGGCATCCCGGAAGTGTGAATCAGGTCACTTCCGGCACCTGTAACTCCTGTATCCAGACTGAGTATAAATTTACCGGAATTGCGGCTCACGCCGCCGGTAATCCTCATATGGGCCGTTCCGCTCTGGATGCGGTTGAGCTGATGAACATGGGCGTGCAGTTCCTGCGGGAGCATATGCCGCAATCCGCCCGTATTCATTATGCCATTACCGACGCCGGCGGCAATTCTCCCAACGTGGTGCAGCCTCACGCGCAGGTGCTGTACATGGTGCGTGCGGAATTGGTGAAGGAGGCTTTGGAGCTGCAGGCCCGTGTGGATAAAATTGCGGAGGCTGCCGCTATGATGACGGAAACCACAATGAAAAAACGCTTTATTGACGGCTGTTCCAATACGGTGCCAAATAAGGCGCTGGAAACTCTGCTTTGGGATAATTTCAATAAAGTCGGGGTTCCCACCTATACCGAAGAGGAAAAAGCCTTCGCACAGGCCATCGTAGATGGTTATGAAATGCCCTCCCATGAGCTTCCAGGCGCGGCCTGTGAGGAAGATGGGGAAATTGCGGACTATGTGGCGAAAGTGAGCCAAAATGCCTCCATTCCGCTGAATGATTTTCTGGTGCCTTATCATTTCAGCAGCAAACAGCGCCCCGGATCTACCGATGTGGGCGATGTAAGCTGGCTGGTTCCTACGGCTCAGATCAATGTGGTCACATTCCCATCCAATGCTCCCGGTCATAGCTGGCAAAACGTTTCCTGCGGCCGCACTTCCATCGGGCATAAGGGTCTGCTGTGCGCTGGAAAAGTGCTGGCGGCAGCAGCCATTGATTTGTACGAGCAGCCGGAGAAGATCGCGGAAGCCAAAGCGGAATTTAACAAGCGTGCCGCCGGCGGCTATTTCTGCCCGGTTCCGGCTGATGCGGTTCCAGTTGCCGTAGGGGATCAAATGGACTAATTTTTTGCTAACATCTCTCCGGAAAAGAGCCTTTGCTTTAAAAGTTAAAAGCAAAGGCTCTTTTGGCTATAGCAACGAGAAATCCGGATTATGATCCGGATACCGGTTTAGCGCTGAAAGACATGAATGACTTCTGTATCAAGTATTTTGGTCGTGAGCCTGAGAAAAAGGAAAGACGAATGTTTCGTCTGGATGACGAAACAGGCAGGTTGATTTCCTCAGCTTGGGGTTATGAGCCGGATCAGCGTTTTGTTCTGGTGAAGAAAGAACAGCGCAGCGAAGAAAAGCTACTGCTGACCTTTGCCTGCCATTCCGCTTACTCCGATTTAAGTCCGAAAGTCTATCGAGAGGCCTTACTCAGTTGTCATACAGAGGAAATTGAGCGTTGCGGCACCATGGAAATGCTGGTGACGGACAAAACGGACGAAAACGGGGAATTTTATATACAGTACCACGCCATCCGACAGGTGGATGAGGCTTGATGCTGCGAAAATAACAGCAAAAGGCTCCCTATGGGAGCCTTTTTTGTGCTATACTGAGGGCGAAGGAGTGATTGCACATGAACGACGTTCTGAAAACCATCAACAACCGTGTTTCTCTGCGCGGCTATGAGAAAAAAGAAATCGCGAAAGAAGATTTGGACGCTGTTTTGGAGGCGGCCATGCGTGCGCCGACCGCGGGAAACCAGATGCTTTATTCCATTTTGGTGATCAAAGACGAAAAAACCAAGAAAATCCTCAGCAAAACCTGTGACCATCAGGCATTTATCGCTACTGCGCCGGTGATTCTGGTGTTTCTGGCGGATCATCAGCGCTGGTTCGATTATTATGAACAGAACGGCGTAGGAGACTATTGCGAGGAACATGGGCTGCTCTTTGAAGCTCCACAGGAAGCTGACCTGCTGTTGGCTATTGAGGATGCGATGGCTGCGGCGGAAAACGCTGTGATCGCCGCGGAATCCCTGAATATAGGCTCCTGCTACATCGGCGATATTCTGGAAAACTACGAGATCCACCGGGAGCTGTTCGATCTGCCGGATTGGGCGTTCCCCATTGGTATGCTCTGCCTGGGTTACTATCGTCCGGAACAGCCCAAGGTGGTGAAGGAGCGTTTTGATCGGGAATATATCGTCTTCGAGGAGAAATACCGCCATTTGACGCCGGAGGACTATGAGAAAATGTTCGCTTCCCGGGCCAAAATCTATAAAGAAGATAATCCTTATGGCGCGAAAAACTTTGCCCAGCAGTTCTACGCCCGCAAGACAGGCGCCGTGTTCAGCAAGGAGATGGCGCGCTCTGTTCGTGTGGCTATGAAAAAGTGGGACGGACGAATCCTTAACCGGGGAAAGAAGCGGGATTAACCGAAAGCTTTGACGGCGTTATGGGTGCAAAGACAAGGAAAGCAAAAAAAATGCTCTCTGCTGCGGCGGAGAGCATTTTTGCGTTATTTTCTCGGTTGGGCGAAGGCCATGCGGCAGAAGGAAAAGTTCAGGTTGCTGCCAAGCACCCGATCCCGTAAAGGCCAAAGATTTTCCACGATCCGTAGTTCCACTCCGCGCTGAAACAGAGCGGCAAACAAGTCGTCGATGCGGTATTTTCCAATGGGGACTTGAGTGCTTTTTGCCACATAGTAGCCGGCGACAGCATCCTGCAATTCAAAATCCGACGGGTCGAACTCGTAAAGATAGAGGGTAGTATTTTTCATAATCTCAAACCATTTTTGTTCAATCACCACCACATGCTGCACAGCGGAGGAAAAGAAAAGGGAAGCATCCTCCGGCGTGGTTTGCGGGCCGGCATGATAAGTGACCCGGGGACAGTCCCGCGGCGTCAGAAAATTGGGGAGACGCGCTTCGTCGATTGCCCAAATCAGAGGAATGTTGGGGTCCAGATCCGGACGGGAGGGGGTTCTGGGGTGAAAAACAGGAATATCAGCTTCTTCGCTGACGTGAAACAGGCGCATGGAGACTCCTTCCTTTCTTGCGCTTTAGTTGGGCCGGCTGCCAACACCCCGAAGCATGGCGCGTACAGCCTGGGTCAGGTGCTGATGTTCGTCTTCGGTCATGGGAACATTGTGGGCAAGGACAGCCTGCGCGGCCTCCTGGGCCTGCATCAGAAGCTGCATATCGCTGCTCAGGTCGGCGATTTTGAGTTGTGGCAGGCCGTGCTGCCGCATACCGAGAAAGTCGCCGGGACCTCGGGTTTTCAAGTCATATTCCGCAATCTCAAAGCCGTTGTTGGTTTTGTGAAGCATATTCAGCCGCTCTCTGGTGTCCTCCTGGCGGTTATCGGAAACCAGAATGCAGGTGGATTTTTCCTTTCCCCGGCCAACCCGTCCACGGAGCTGATGCAGTTGGCTGAGTCCGAAGCGTTCGGCGTTTTCGATCATCATAATGACCGCGTTGGGTACGTCCACGCCCACCTCGATGACAGTGGTGGATACCAAAAGCTGAATCTCTCCATTTTTAAATTGCTCCATGACCTGCTCCTTCTCTTTGGCTTTCATTTTGCCATGAAGAAGGCCAACTTTATAGCCGGCAAAGGCTTTAGCGGCAAGGTCGGCGGCATAATCGCTGGCATTCAGGAGGCCCAGATCAGCCTCTCCGCTTTCGACCAGAGGGCAAACGATATAGGCCTGCAAGCCTCGATCCAAATGTTCCCGGATAAAACCGTAAGCGGCAGCTCGTTTCTGAGAAGAGATGACGAAGGTGTCGATTTTCTGCCGTCCGGGCGGCAGCTCGTCCAGAACGGAAACATCCAGATCGCCGTAAACCATCAGAGCAAGGGTTCGGGGGATGGGCGTGGCGGACATGACCAGTGTGTGGCAGTTTTCCGATTTGCCGCTGAGCTTGGCCCGTTGAGCAACGCCGAAACGATGCTGCTCGTCGGTAATGACCAAAGCCAGCTTGGAGAAGCTTACATCGTCAGAAATCAGGGCGTGGGTACCGATGCAGACATCAACTTCTCCGGCAAGGATGCGCTGTTTGGCAAGAATTTTTTCTTTTTGGGACATGGAGCCGGTCAAAAGCTGCAAACGCAGCCCCAAAGGCTCCAAAAGCCGGGACAGGCTTTCAAAGTGCTGATGAGCAAGGATCTCCGTTGGAGCCATCATAGCTGCCTGGAAACCATTTTGGCAGGCAATGCAGATTCCTGCGGCAGCGACCAGCGTTTTACCGGAGCCAACATCTCCCTGGATCAGGCGGTTCATGGGTACCGAGGCACCAAGGTCCCGGCACAATTCTTCAATGGCCCGCTTTTGAGCGCCCGTAGGCGCAAAAGGCAGGGAGGAATAAAAGGCACTCAGGTCGGTATCCGGGCAGGAATAGGAGGTGCCGGAGCTGTGCCGGCTTTTTACGGAGGCCAGGGAAAGAGCCAGCGTGAAAAATTCCTCAAAAATCAGCCTGCGTTTGGCAATTTCTACTGCGTCCGGATCAGAGGGAAGATGAATATTGCAGAGTGCATAATGAAGATGGCACAGGGAATACTGCTGACGAAGGGATTGGGGGATGGGATCCGGCAGCTGTTCGTCAATCAGGGAAAGGGATTGCTGTACAGCGGAGGAGATGGTTTTGGAGGACAGGCCCTGGGTGAGGGGATAAATGGGAATGACTTTGGTGGGACCGTCTGTAGGAAAAATCATAGGGGCAGTCAAGCCGCCGGAAGTGATTTTTCCATAAAACAGGTATTCTTCTCCGATTTGCAGGCTGTCCACCGTGTATTTGGCGTTAAAAAAAGTCACATTCATAGGCCCGCTGTCATCGCTTATTTTGAGCTTAAATACAGAAAGCCCCTTGCGAATATGCTGTTCCCGGCTTTTTGCTGTCACAAAGGCACGAACAGCAGCGATTTCGCCTGCGTGGCAGTCAGCAATGTCCTTTGTTTGGGTCAGATCCAGATAAGAACGGGGAAAGTAATACAGAAGCTGGCCAATGGTTTCGATTTGCAATTTTTTATACAGCTGAGCCCGCTTTTCGCCCACACCTTTTAAAAACTGGATGTTTGTATCCAACGAAAGCATGGTACGCCTCCCCTCAAAATCACATTTTTATCCTACTCATTTATTGTACTCAATTTTCGAAAAAAAGTCACTCGAAAAAAGGAAAAAAAATTCGAAAAAAGTGTTGACAGATCAAAAATATGATGATATAATAAACAACGTTGTGAGGGACACAACAAATAGAAATGACTTACTAGCTCAGCTGGCAGAGCACCTGACTTTTAATCAGGGTGTCCGGAGTTCGAATCTCCGGTAGGTCACCAAAGAAAAGCTGTCGGAAATATTCGGCGGCTTTTTTATTTTATCTGGGTGTTTGACAGGGGAAGGTGGAGATCCATGCAGCCAGTGGTTTTTATTACCGGCGCATCCCGGGGAATCGGCCGGGCAACAGCGAAAAAATTTGCGCGGGAAGGGTGGCAGGTCGCGATCCATTATCACACTGCGGAAGAACAGGCCAGGAGCTTGGCGGAGGAGTTGCGGCAACAGGGCTGCAATGCTATGATTTTTCAGGCGGATGTGGCCGATGGAGCGCAGATCCGGTGGGCGATCAATCAGGCGGAGACCCAGATGGGTCCTGTGCAGGCACTGATCAATAATGCTGGTATCGCCCAGCAAAAGCTGTTTACCGATATCCATGAAGAAGAGTGGGATCGGATGTTCGATGTCACCATCAAAAGCTGTTTTCACACCTGTCAGGCGGTATTGCCGTCTATGATCCGGCGTCAGAAGGGCAGTATTGTAAATCTGTCCTCCATCTGGGGTATTTCAGGAGCGAGCTGTGAGGTGCATTATTCGGCGGCGAAGGCAGCTGTGATCGGTTTTACCAAGGCTTTGGCCCAGGAAGTAGGTCCTTCCCACATCCGGGTGAACTGTGTCGCTCCCGGTGTTGTGGCGACGGAGATGAACAGCAATCTTTCGTCCGAAGATTTGGCTGTTCTTCGGGAAGAAACGCCTCTGGAAATGATCGGTGAACCAGAGGATATTGCGGAGGCTATTTACTTTTTGGCTTCGGAGCAGTCCAGATTTACCACCGGACAGGTGTTGAGTCCAAACGGCGGTTTTGTGATTTGATCCTATTAGAAAATCGGAGAAAAAGAAAAAGATCCTTCGGGCAGACCGAGGGATCTTTTTGCATTTGGCTATTTTGCCTTGGGATATTCGTTGCAAAGCAGACGATAAGGAGCTTCATCCTCCTCAATATCCGGAAAACGGCCTACCGGAGGCAGAAAGCGGTTATCCGTTTCATCGTCATTGCACTGGCTGACCTCGCCTAAAAGGACTGGACCGGTGCCTTTTTCCACGCTGAAATCATGATAAAGGCGCTGCTGGATATGAATGCTTTCTCCGGGAGTCAGCCGAATCTGGGTTCCCGCCGGAACCGTGTAGGTTCTGCCGTCTGTATGGACGGTAACCGGGCTTTCCCGATCCATTTCTTCGTTGGGCAGAGAGTTGAAAACGCGGATCAGCACCGTACCACCGCCTCGGTTGACAATATCCTCCGTTTTGAACCAGTGGAAGTGATTGGGCGCATACTGACCTTCTTTCAGATACAGCAGTTTTTCCGCATAAACTTTGGGGTATTGATCGGCCATGCTGCGGTTTCCGTTGCGGATGGTGATCAAAGAGAAGCCGATTTCATCAAATCTTCCCAGGCCGTAGTCCGTGATATCCCAGCCCAGCCGGCAGTCCCGTACTTCATCATAGTCGTGGCCGATATTCTGCCACTGTTCCGGGGTAAAATGGCAAAAAGGCGGAAGATAGCAGCAGTACTTCCGGCACATTTCTTCCATTTCTTTGAGCGCCCGATTGATTTCAGAACGTTTCATTTTGCTATCCTCCTTATTTTTTGCGGAGAGGGAAAATTAGCTCGATGGAAGGCAGCTTGATTTTGCTGCGTCTGTCGTAAAGCTCAATGGATTCTATATCACCCCGCAGCTCATAGCCGGAATTCGGCAGCCACTTTTCAAAGAAATGCAGTTTCGCTTTAGCGACAGAGAGAATCAGGTCATTTTGTACCTTGAAATCTACGGTAATGTAGGCGTAGTCTCCTGGTTCCAAAGTGACTACCATGAAACAGGATTCCTGTTGGTCCGTATCCACCAGATCTCCGACAAAATAGGAGAATCGGCCCTTTTCATCGGGTTTATAGGAGATGACCATGGTTCCGCTGGGTGCAGAACGTTGAAGCAGACGGTCACGTTTTTCATAAAAAGCCCCTTGCAGCGCTGAAATCTCCTTTTTAAAGGTGCTTTTGCTGGTAAGGGTTTGCAGCCCGGCTACATAGCGAAGCGCTTCCGCTTCCTTGACCCGGACCGTAATCGGTGGTTTTTTCTTAAAAAAAGAGAACATAGAAACCTCCCAAAGGGAAAAATAAACAAAGGAGAAGAAAACCTAAGTCTTTGAACCGGAGGTTCAAAGACTTAGGTAAAAGAAATTTAGTGGGTAGCACCGCCGGCAGCGGCGATATCGTTCTCGTTTTCGATGCAGGCTTCAATGGACAGGCGGAGACCTCTTGCCATCTCCTCCAAGGTCATGGAAGCGAATTTGGGGTAATTCTGGATGGTAGCGTATGGAACGTGAATGAAACCGCCCCGTACATTTGGGAATTCATTGTGCAGCAGGTGCAGCAGGTGGTACATCAGGTCGTTGCATACATAAGTGCCGGCTGTATTGGAAACAGCGGCAGGAACGCCATTGTCCAGCATTTTCTGAACCATTGCCTTTACCGGAACGGTAGCGAAGTATGCGTCCGGGCCATCAGCGGCGATTTTTTCGCCCTGAGGAGCGTTGCCTTCGTTGTCCGGGAAGCTTGGAGCGCAGTCCTCACAGTTGATCGCTACACGCTCTGGGTTCATTGCGGTTCGGCCGCCGGCCTGACCAACCAGAATAACGATATCCGGTTTTACTTCCCGAACTGCTTCAGCGACAACTGCGCCGCCTTTGCGGAAAACAACCGGAATTTCTCTTTTTATGATCTGTGCGCCCATAATTTCATCAGGGAGCAGCTTAACAGCCTCAAAAGAAGGGTTCATGGTGTCTTTGCCGAATGGCTGGAAACCAGTAACTAAAACTTTCATTTTGTATTCTCCTTTTCACTACAGAAAAAATATTTGAGTTATTTAGACCAGCGCCTGGCCGTCTTTCATAATCATAATATGATCCGCATAAATCGTTGGTTTATGGAAAACAAGGTCAAAGTGGCCCGCTGCGTCATGAACGCCGCCCAAAGCGAGATTTCTGCCCATGCCAATGTGGAAGGTGCTGTAGGCGGACTCATCCTCAATGTAGCAGTTGCCGCAACAGCGGGATTTTTTGTTTAGTCCAATGCCAAATTCACCGGCGGTATAGATCCGTGGATCTTTGAAGCTTTCCAAATAAGATCCCAATAGGATGCCACCGTCGTTATGTTCAATCTCCACCAGCCGTCCGTCTTTGAACGTAAGATGAATACGATCTGGCGGGCACCCCAGGTAGCCAAGCGAACCATCCAGAACCGCGTGACCGTTTGTCTTGGTTTCTTCGATGCCAATATAGATCTCAAAACTGGATGAGCCGATTTTTCCAGGTTCATCGGCAAGACCGTTGAACAAACCGGGTTTCCTTCCGTTTTTATGGAAGGTAAGATCCGTGCCAATGTCAGTGGTGACATGAAGTGTTTCTGCCGACTGCAACGTCTTTCTCATCCCTTGAGAGAGAGTATCCGCAGCCGCCGGATCCATTTCCATAAAGTTAAAGGTCAAAGTCGACTTTCCGTTGTTGCTGGAAAGAGGCAGCGACAGGAAACGTCCGCCTTTGCTCACAACATCAAGGACCGTTTTGTTCGTGATCAAGGAAAAATTCGTCGCGCCAATGATCACTTGATGCTGCAGCAGAAGTCTGTGCATGGATTCAAACAGAACACCTGCTTGCGCACAATCTTCCGGGATGGTGATCAGAATCGCTGATGCTCCCCGACGATCAACCGCTCTCCATAAAGCCATTCCCTCATGAGAATGGTTTTCATCAGAGACAATGAGCACCTTTTCGCCTGACTGTACCTTGCACCAGCGGGAAATGACGATATCGGCACCTTTTTCGAGGGACAAAGCCATTCATTTTCACAGCCTTTCCGATAGAGAGTAGAGAATGCAGTAGAATGTTCGCGGAGCCTGACCGGTAGACTCCGCGAAAAATGGGTTTTAAGATGGGTATTTTCAACAATTAGAACAGTTAGAAGGTAACGACAACAAACATGTAAAGGATCTGGAAGATCAGCATCAAAACGGCTGGGATAGCCTGCATCTTGATGATGGAGTATTTATCCTTAACCTCCAGATAAACACCAGGAACGATGTTGAAGTTTGCAGCCATAGGAGTAAGCAGGGTACCGCAGTAACCACAGGTCATTGCCAAAGTTATCATGTACAGTGGATCCGCGCCCATATTCATAACAAAAGGTACACCAACGCCGACTGTCATAACGGTAATAGCGGCAAAGGCGTTGCCCATGATGATGGTGAAGAGGGCCATACCAACTGCGTAAGCAACGATACCGATGTATACGTTGTTCTGCGGAATGATTTTACCAAAGATGGTGGCAAAGGCATCGCCTACACCGGCTCTGGTAAATACAGCGCCCAGACAGGACAGCAGCAGAGGCATAATGAATACGGAGCTTGCCATATCCAGGAAGCGGCGGCCTTCCTCCAGGAAGGTCATTGGTTTGTTCTCTTTGTTCCACAGTACCAGCAGGATAACACCGACGATGGTTGCGAACAGAGAGCCCAGCAGGGAGCTCCAGCCCTTCAGGAATACAGAGATCATAATGGAGAAGAAGCCGGCGCCGAAGGCAGGGATAAAGATTTTCATACCGATCTTCTTGAAGTTTCTCTGCTGTTCTTCTTTTGGAGCAGTCTGGAGATTACCGCGTTTAACCATGTTCAAAGCGGCAGGGATGCAGACGATGGCAACGATGATACCGCTTGCCAGCTGAGACAGCCACTGACCGAAAGCAACGACAATACCGAGAGCGAACCAGAAAATACCGGTTGGCAGGTAGTATTTGTTGTCTTTTTTCTGGATCGCACGTACGCCACAGTACATGCAGAAGAAACCGGAGAGCAGGTACATGATCTGTACCAGTTTAGCGGAAAGGGTAATATCCGCACTTGTGAAATATGCTAACATAAAATGATCCTCCTTCCGTTATTTTGCTGCTTTCGCAGGTTTCAGCGCATTGCCGTAATGTTTCTTGCACTGACGGCTATCAACGATCAGGGTCTGTGCAGCGTTGATGAACATTGCGAACAGGGCAACTGGAATCTGAACAGCTACAATCTGCATAACGTCAACTTCCAAACCAACGGTAGCGATGGTGGACTGGATCAGCAGAACAGAAGCATTGGCAGAAAACAGACACTGGCCGAAGAAGTTGGACATGTTGTAGTCCTTACCATACAGAGCTTTGATGGTTTCCTCGTGCTCCGGAGCAACCTCCAGACCTTTGGATTCGATGATACCAAGGGTCATAGGCATCAGGATAGGACGAACGTAGGAAGGAATACCGCCGATCGGAATTTTGAAGATGATGAAGATCTGGTCAAGAACGCCCCATACTGCAATCAGCATACCGGTTGTGAGGCCTTTTGCTTTTTTGATCAGTTCTGCGCCAGCTTCTTTCAGACCGTTTCTTTCCAGAGTACCGGTCAGGATCATCAGAATGATGGTGATCAGCTGGTTACGGTTTGCAACGAAGGTTTTACCAATCAATTCCAACAGCTCAACAGGAGGAATCTGGCCGCATACTGCTGTAACGATGGTAGAAACGAAGATGATAGTGATTGGCTGCAATTTCAGAGCGAAGCCGACAATAACAACCAATACGCCAAGCAAGCTTAACATAAAAACACCCCTTTAGTTTGTATGAAAATTGTATCCTGACGGTGGACAATGCTTACCGGTCTGGCATTTGTCCCCCAGTCACATTTTATTATATTACAGCGTTTTTTCTATTTCAATGTCTTGTCATCAAGATAGACAATTTCTATAAATTTGTAGAAAAACCATAGGATTTTTAATAGATTTACCAAAGAAAATGGAAAAAACTGCACAATTTTGAAGGAAATAAAAAAGAATACAAAACTTCTATTTGGAATTTGCATTTCATCCGGCAGACCCGATCTTTGTGTGTCAAATTTAATCAAATTCATAAAAGAAAGCAAAAAACGAGGCTTTCCAAAACAAAAAATAATAAAACCACCCAAAGAATCAGTCCTTTGGGTGGTTTGAAAAGATAATTTAAGATTTCTTTTGGTTCGCGGGACAAATGGGGCTAAAAATACGCTAAATTGCGTTTTTCTGCTCGCCGCTGAGCCAGGAATATAGGTTGTCGAACACAATTTCAGCTCTCTGCTCCATGGATTCCACCGAAGCGAAGGCAATATGGGGAGTCACAATGGTGTTTGGACAATGAAGCAGAGGGTGTTCAGCCGGAAGAGGCGGTTCCATTTCGAAAACATCACAGGCAGCGCCGGCAATCCTTCCATTTTTCAAAGCTTCCGCCAAAGCGCAGGAATCTACTACACCGCCCCGGGCGGTATTGATGAGAAGAGCCTGCTTCTTCATCCAATCCAGCTGTTGTTTTCCGATGAGCCCTTTGGTTTCAGCGGTTAAAGGACAGTGCAGAGATACAATATCAGCCTGTTTCAGCAGTTCCTCCAAAGATACCTGACGATCAATCGCCGGGTCGGTAACGGTGCTGCGGTTATAAGCAATCACAGAACAGCCAAAAGCTTTACAGAGCGCGGCTACTTTTTTTCCAATGGCACCGGCGCCTACAATGCCAACGGTTTTACCACACAGAAGATTGCCGATCAGGCCGTCTTTGATCCCCTGGTTCCGGCAGCGTTCCTCCGTTTTCCCTACATTTCGAAGAAGCTGGATCATAAAGCTGATGCACAGCTCCGCAACAGCCTGGGTTGCATAACCGGAAGCGTTGCTTATGGCAATGCCCCGTTTTTTCGCTTCCGCTACTGGAATATGATCAACACCCGTAAAGGCTACGTCGATAAATTTTAAGGCGGGATCGGCGTCCAGCACAGAAACATCCAGCGGCATATTGGCCAGCATGATCACATCCGCGTCCCGGCTCCTTTGGGCCTGAACCTGTGGGTCGGTATCTTTGGAATAAGCCAGGAAGGTGTGGCCCATATTTTCCAGCTTCCGCGCATGCTCAGCGATGATCTGGTCCGAAACGCCCAAGCCTTCCAGAAGTACAATTTTCATTTTCTTTGACCTCCTGAATATGAAAAGATAGCAGCGGCTCATCTGTGCAGAACAGCCGTTTGCCCGGATATCATTTATAATACGACATTTCACTATCTTGTCAAGTCTGTACATTTTTTGCATGTGTATTTTTACTGTAAGTTTTTGAAAAAGTCAAGATTAAATTGCAAAAGTTCACAAATAATTTCAAATTAGCATGGCGACGCCCTCCGCAAACACGGAATTCGCGCTTCTGAATCCGTGAATTTCTCTGGGATAGTTATTGATCCAGTCTTCTACCCATTGGATCGCCTTCGCCGTGATCTGGCGGAAGTCAGTCCCCTTCGGGAACCACCGGCGGATCATTTTATTCAGATTTTCGTTTGCCCCTCTCTCATACGAAGAATAGGGGTGACAATTGCAGAAGAGTATGTATCAGAATCATTTTGAATGGAGCCTATGAAGGGGACCGGGCGGTGCAGGCGATTGAGGAGGCAAAAGCCTCTGTTATTCTGGGAGATCTGTTTGATTCCGGCGCGCGGATTTGGTATGACAGCGATTATGACCGGCTGCTTTCCCATCAAGCGACCATCCCACTGTGCATCGGTTGTTCCTCTGGCGGTGTCGGTAAGGAGAATCTGCTCTGGAATGCCTGCCGTTTGGTGCAGCAAGGCTACAAACCTGCGGATGTTCTGGATCTGATGACGGTAAAAACAGCCCAGATCCTGGGTGTGGACGACAAGATCGGTTCCATTCGGGAGGGACTCTATGCGGATTTGGCCATTTATGACGGAAATCCATTGGAGAGTTGGAAAGCCAGCATTGCGGCGACTGTAGTCGCAGGCAAGGTTATTTATAAAAAGGAGGGCGAAGCGGTATGTTGATTCGGAATGCAACCATATTGGATATGACAGGCTCCGCCCCATATCTTGGAGATATTTTGATTCAGGACGGAAAAATTGCGGAGATCGGAAAAAACCTGCCTTATTCTGCGGAAGAAGAAGTGATTCAGGCGGATGGCTTATGGGCTTTGCCAGGTTTTGTGGATGCCCATACCCACCAGGGCGGTTTTGATATGATCGACCAAAATGGAATGGATCTGAATGAGATGACGGATCTGGTCACCCCACAGGTCAGAGCCATTGACGGCTGCAATCCCTTCGACAAAAATTTCCGCAGCGTTCCTTCCGCAGGCGTAACGACTCTTTGTGTCACCCCCGGAAGCGGCAATGTGGTCTGCGGACAGGCTTTTGCAGCAAAGAGCTATGGGGATAACATTCGTAAGATGATCATAAAAGATCCCTGTGCCTTAAAAATGGCGCTGGGCATGAACCCAAAGGGTGTATATGGTCCCAAGGGCCAAGCGCCAATGACCCGTATGGGCATTGCGGCTGTGCTGGATGAGGCGCTGTCACAGGCGAACCAGTACCGTCTGCAAAAGGAAAAAGCGAAAAATGAGGGGGGGAGAAGCCCCCAAATACAATGAAAAGTGGGAAGCTTTCCTGCCGGCATTGGAAGGAAAAATCCCGCTGAAGATCCATTGTGAGCAGTTCGATATGATGACCGCCATTGAAGCCGCAAAAAAATACGGCTGCCGGCTGACGATTGAGCATGCCTGGTCAGCAAAAGATTTTTTGGATGAGCTGGCAGAGAGCGGCGCGGATATCAACTACGGTCCGGTGGGTGTTCCAACCGGTTTTGGTGAACTGACCGGGGCGGATCTGTTGGATGCGGCACTGTTGGATCAAAAAGGTGTCAATGTGTCCCTGATTTCAGACTCTCCGATTTTGTCGGAAGAGGTTTTGCTGATTCAGGCAGGCGAAGTTGTGAGAAATGGCGTTTCCCCAGAGCGGGCGCTGCGGATGATCACCATCAATCCGGCGAAAGCTTTGGGTGTGGAAGACAGAGTGGGCAGTTTGGAAGTGGGAAAGGACGGAGATGTGGTTCTTTTCACCGCTATGCCCACGAAAGAAGTGTCTGCCCAGCTGAAATATACAATTATTGAAGGAAAAGTGGTCTACTCTTCCGCGGAAAGGAGCTGAACCGTCTATGGAACAGGAAAACCGTGCAGAACAGACTTTGCTGCATATTGAAAATTTAACAACGGTGATCAAAAGCAGAGGCGACAGGCTTGTTCCGGTAGACGGGGTTGATATCGAGATCCCTCAGGGGAAAACGGTAGGCATTGTTGGGGAATCCGGCTGCAGAAAAAGTATGACTGCCATGTCGATTATGGGTCTGCTCCCAAGTACAGCCTCCATTGAGAGCGGAAAAATTATGCTTCGGGATCTGGATTTGACGAAGCTGAGTCCGAAAGAGCTGAGAAAAATTACCGGAGACAAAATCTCCATTATCTTTCAGGAACCAATGACCAGTCTGAATCCGGTTATTCCGGTGGGAAAACAGGTACGGGAAGCAATTTTGCTTCATGAAAATGTCAGCAAGGAAGAGGCGAAACGACGGGTCATTGACATTTTCCGGCAGGTCGGTATTCCGGAGCCGGAGCGCCGTTATCACGCCTATCCGCATCAGCTTTCCGGCGGACTCCGGCAGAGGGTCATGATCGGTATGGCTATGGTCTGCAACCCCGATCTGCTGATCGCGGACGAGCCGACCACTGCGCTGGATGTGACCATCGAGGCGCAGATCCTTCACCTGATGCGGCAGCTTCGGGCGAAAAAGGGAACTTCTATTTTGATGATTACCCACAATCTCGGTGTAGTAGCGGAGCTGTGCGATAAAGTTTATGTGATGTATGCGGGAAAAGTAATCGAAACGGCGGATGTATACGAGCTGTTCCGCAACCCCATGCATCCCTACAGCAGAGGCCTGTTGGGGGCACTGCCGAAGCTTGACAGCAATCAGCGTCTGGACAGCATCGAAGGCATGGTTCCAAGCTTAAAGGATATGCCGAAAGGCTGCCGTTTTGCGCCGCGTTGTCCAAGAGCAAGCGAACGGTGCAGAACGGAAGAGCCGCCGCTGACAGCCGTCGGCGACGGACATCAGGTACGCTGCTTCACACCTTGCGGAAAGGGGGAAGAATAAGCCCTGGAAAAAGAAATTTTGATGCAGGCCAAGGGCATCGTCAAAGAATTTAAAACAAACGGCGGTGTTGTCCACGCGGTCAGCAATGTTGATCTGGATATGCCAAGCAGTTCAGCCGGCCAATCAATGAAATTGCCCAAATTTACGGCCAAATCCAAACAGCCATTGCCGGCGCTGAACGTGTATTTGTGATTTTGGATGAAGCCAGCGAAGATATGTCCGGTGAAGATCTGGAAGAAAACAATGGCGCGTCGGTAACTTTCCAAAATGTGAACTTCTCTTATCAGCCGGGGCATCCGGTGCTGCGGGATTTCTCTCTGACGGTTCCTTCCGGCAAAAAAGTCGCCCTGGTTGGGGCTACCGGCAGCGGAAAAACTACGGTGGTTAACTTGCTTATGCGTTTTTATGATTTTGACAGCGGCGAAATCCGGATCGATGGGCAAAATATTGCGCAGGTAGCCAGAGACAGTCTGCGAAAAGATGTGGCTATTGTATTGCAGGATACGGTTTTGTTTACGGACACCATCCGAAACAATCTGAAATACGCCAATGAGGATGCGACACAGGAACAGATGGAGAAAGCAGTGGAGGTAAGCCGCTGTCGGGAAATGATCGCGATGCTTCCGCAGGGGTATGATACGGTTTTGACCGACTCCGGCGCCAATATCAGTCAGGGTCAGCGTCAGCTGCTTGCGATTGTTCGTGCTTTTGTAGCCGATCCAAGGATACTGATTTTGGATGAAGCCACTTCCAATGTGGATACACGGACCGAAAAAGCGATCCAAGGCGCCATGCAGCGCATTATGCAAAACCGAACCAGCATTGTGATTGCCCACCGCCTGTCTACCATTCGGGACGCGGATATGATCGTTGTTATGGATCAGGGGCGCATCGTGGAATGTGGAGATCATAAGACCTTGCTGGAGAAGAAGGGAAAATACTACCAGTTGTATATGACCCAGTATGCTGGTTTTGCCATTTAAAAACAAAGGAAAAAGAACATACAAACATTTCAGAAATAAAATAACTATCCTACATCGTGCTTTTTGGCGAAAAAACGCCCCTGACGCAAGAGTTTCTCTGCGTCAGGGGCGTTTCTGTCTGGAGCATATGATTTGATTTTATTCCGAAAGGAGCATCCGGTCACTTTCAATATGGAATTTTTCCAAAAGGTCACGGACCGTAAGTTTTTTCTTCTCCTCGCCGCTGATATCCACGACAATACGGCCTGCATCCATCATGATCAGACGGTTGCCATACTGGATGGCATTTTTCATGTTATGAGTGACCATCAGCGTGGTCAGCTTGTCGCGGGAAACCAGCTCATCGGTCAGCTGCAGCACTTTATCGGCGGTTTTGGGGTCCAGAGCGGCAGTGTGCTCGTCCAGCAAAAGCAGGTCAGGTTTTTTCAGAGTGGCCATCAGCAGGGTCAGGGCCTGTCTTTGTCCGCCAGACAGCAGACCCACCTTACTGGTCATCCGGTCTTCCAAGCCAAGTCCCAAAGCGGCCAGCTTTTCCTGATAGAGCTGGCGCTCTTTGCTGCTGATTCCGCTGCCAAGTCCGCGGCTTTGGCCTCTGCGGTAAGCCAGGGCCAGGTTTTCCTCAATGCCCATGGTAGCGGCGGTGCCCATCATCGGGTCTTGGAACACCCGGCCCAGGTATTTTGCCCGCTTGTGCTCCGGAAGATGGGTCAAATCAATGTCATTCAGGCGGATGTTGCCCTCATCGACTGGAAAAACGCCGGCGATCAGGTTCAAAATGGTGGATTTTCCGGCTCCGTTACCGCCGATCACAGTAACGAAATCGCCATCTTCCAGCTTCAGGCTGACGCCGTTGATGGCGCGTTTTTCATTGACGGTACCTGCATGGAAGGTTTTATAAATATTATTTAGTTCCAGCATACTTATTCCCCTCTCTTAACAGGTTTGGTGAAATATTTGCTTTTCCAGTACGGGATCGCAAGAAAGACGGCCACGATCACCGCGGTCAGCAGCTTGAGATAGTCCGGATTGAGACCAAACCAGAAAACAATCTGCAAAACGATATAGTAAATAATGGCGCCAAAGACCACCGCCAGCAGCTTCAGAGCGAAATTCCGGAAGATCCTGCTGAAAATAACGTCACCGATGATAACAGCGGCCAAGCCGATAACAATGGAGCCGATGCCCATTTTTACATCAGCAAATCCGTTATACTGACTGAGCAGCGCGCCGGCAAGAGCGACCAGCCCATTGGAAATCATTAAACCGATGATCTTGGTGGCATTCACATTGATACCCTGGGCGCGGGACATATTGGGATTGGCGCCGGTGGCGCGGATGGCGCAGCCCAAAGAGGTGCCGAAGAACCAGTATAAAACGGCGATCAGCACAAGGACAAGAACAGCGCAGACTACAATGGCCTGGCTGATATAGCGCAGGGATACCAGCAGGTCATATTTATCCACGCTGATGGATTGGTTGGATTTCTGCATAATGCGCAGGTTGATGGAGTACAGCGATAACTGGGTCAAGATACCGGCCAGAAGAGCAGGGATGCCCATGGCGGTGTGCAGCAGACCGGTGACCAGTCCGGCAAGCAGTCCTGCGCCTACGGCACACAGCATGGCAGCCCATGCCGGGAAGCCGGCCAGCATCAGCATAACGCAGACGGCGCCGCCGGTGGTGATGGAGCCGTCCACAGTCAGATCTGCAATGTCCAGCACCCGATAAGTGATATAAACGCCAACGGCCATGATCCCCCAGATAAGGCCCTGAGCTACAGCGCCGGGCAGGGCGTTGATCAGTTCCAGAATTTCCAAAACAGTTCCTCCTTAACTTTCCATTGGATTTTTCTCATTTGCGGGAAAGGTGTTGGAATAACATTCCGACACCTTTCCCTTGTTTTATCGTATGTTTTATTCAATAGCGATGTAGCCTTCCGGCGGAGTCAGTCCAAGCTGATCACAAATCGATTTATTGTACTTTTTGCTCACCGATGGAGCGAAGCGGATCGGCATAGAGGAGATATCCTCTCCCTTGACCAGAATATCATAAGCCATTTCGCCGGTTGTCCGACCCAATTCCTCATAACTGATGGACAGAGTGGCCACGCCGCAGCCGGAACAGATGGATTCTTCACCAGCAATGACAGGGACTTTGGCCGGGATGGCGATATTGGCGATGATGCCGGTGTTGTCCGCAACGGTGTTATCCGTGGGGACATAGATCACATCACTATTCTGGCAGGCTTTAGTTGTAACGGTAGCCAGGTCGTTGGAGTCGGCAAAGGTGTACTCCGTGCAGGTAAAGCCCAGATCCTCCAGATAAGGCGTAATTGTGTCGATTTGATAACGGGAGTTGGCCTCCGCAGAGCAGAACAGCAGGCCTACATTTTTCGCTTCCGGGAACCATTCTTTTACCGTAGCGGCCTGCTGATCCAGAGGAGCCAGATCGGAGGTGCCGGATACGTTGCGGCCGGTGCTCTCACCCATTTCCGGCTCTTCCAGAGCGGTGCCGTAGCTGGAGATTGAGGTGCCAAGGATCGGGATCTTATCTGTAGAGGCAGCGGCAGTCTGCAGAGGAGCCGTTGCATTGGCCAAAATCAAATCCATTTTTTGCGCGGACACAAAGCCGTTGATGATGGTGCCGCAGGTGGTTGGTTCACCATTGGCGTTTTGCACTTTAAATTCCACTGTTTTACCATCTGCTTCAACTAACTCCGTCAGCTTATCCTGGAATCCTTTGGTCGCGGCGTCCAGTGCCGGATGAGGCGCCAGCTGGCAGATACCTACCACATAATGATCGTCATTGTTGGTGTTGCTTTTTGTGCTGGAGCAGCCGCTCATGGTCAAAGCTATTGCGCTGGCCAGCAGAGCAGCCAGTAATTGTTTTTTCATCACGATTCCTTCTTTCAGATTTTCCTTTTCCCCAATTTGTATCGGGTTTATGCACATGAGTTTAACACTTTAAAGCAAATTAGTCAATAGGAGGCTGTGATTTTCCAACATTTTTGTATAAAAAAGTACAAGCCCCTTCCTTTGGAAAGGGCTTGTACGGACTCGTTTTTGATTTTTGCAGCTGATTTTGCCTTTATGCCTTCAATTTCCGGGGCCAGGAAATAAAATCAGGAAGATACAGCGGCTTTAGTCATCGCTGCCGCCGAAAAAGCTGTCCCAATCCCAAGGATCTCCGCCGTCTTCATCCTTGTCGTCGAAGGCAGAGGAGCCGCTGGTTCCATGAATGGTGCAGTTCGATGGAATGACCGTATCTTTATACCAGCCAACGGCGGTATTGGTGCAGCCTGCAACAGCGATCTCGCCGGAATCCTTGCAGTAAGTCATCTGAATGACGTGCTCATTTTCCTCAAACTGTTTGGGTTCCAGACCCTCATGGAGAGCCAGCATAATATTCTTCCAAAGCTTTGGACTGGGGTAAGAGGAGTAGTAAATCTCACTGTGATCGTCATAACCCATCCAAACACCGGTGATATAATACGGGGTGAAGCCAATGAACCACAGATTATCGTTGTCCACTGGGGTCAAAACGCCGTCTACCAGCTTGGTGCCGGTAGAAGAACCGGTTTTACCGCCAGCAGGCATGCCGATGGCGGACAGGTTCGCGGCGGCACCGGTACCCTGGGTCACAACGGTCTGAAGCAGCTTGTTCAGAATGGTGGCAGTCTGCTCGGAGATCACACGGATCTGTTTGGTGTCCTTTTCCAGAATAATATTGCCTTCGGAATCGGTCACTTTGGTGTAGGTGTAAGGCTTCACATACTTGCCCTGGGTAACAAACATCTGGTAAGCGCCAGTCAGTTCCTCCAGAGTAACGCCGTAAGTCATACCGCCCAAAGCCATTGGGGAAAGGGCAATATCGTTGGGGCTGAGATTTTCAAATTCCAGCTTGTTCAGCAGGAAATTATAGCTGCGTTCCGGACCGATGGTTTGGATCAGCTTCACCGGAACGGTGTTGATGGACTGCTGGAGGGCGTATTGAATGGTGATCGGGCCTAAATATACGCCGGTATAGTTTTTCGGGCCAGGTTCTCCCGGGCCAAAGTAGTCCGGCATAGGGTTATCATCCCACAGAGAGGACCATGTGACAAGGTCGGACTCAAAGGCCTGCAGATAAGCGGAGATAGGTTTGATGGCGGAACCCGGATGACGCACGGACATGGTGGCGTTGTTCCAGCCGCGGGCTGTGGTTTTTTCGTTGCCGCCGATAATGCCAAGAACCTGTCCGGTCGGGGCGATGGTGATGGCGGCGGTTTCCGGATATTCCTGATTCAGTACGCCGGGGAAGCTGGCGTTATCCGCGTAAACAGCTTCCATTTTGGCCTGAACGTCCTCATCCACGCAGGCATAAATATTAAGTCCGCCGTTGTTCAGCAGAGTTTGGGCGTATGCTCGCGTGTAGCCTTTTTCTTCCACAAGGTCGTCGGTAACATCCTCCAGTACCTGGTCAATATACCAGCCTTCGGAGAGGGTGGTGCTGGCCTCGGATTTTTTCTCGGCGAGGACAACATCGTAATCCATCCATTTATCCGCTTCCTCCTGGGTCAGGTAGTCACATTCCACCATGGCTTTGAAAATGTACTCCCGGCGCTCCTTGTTGTTTTCCATACCTTTTTCGCTGCGGGGGTTGTAGTAGGTGGGGTTATTGGTGGTAGCGATAATGGTGGCGATCTCCGCCAGATTCAGCTCGCTGATATCCTTATCAAAGTAACCGTTGGCAGCGGCCTGAATACCATAACAGTTGTTGCCGAAGAACACATAGTTGAGATAAACTTTCAGCACTTCTTCCTTGGAATAAGCCCGATTTAGCTTTAACGCCTGGAAAATTTCCTTGATCTTACGTTCCGGAGAGAATTCCTTGTTGCCGGTCAGGTTTTTAATGACCTGCTGTGTGATCGTGGAACCGCCCTGCGTGCTGGATTGGTTGAAGAAGGTGAAGGTGGATTTGATGGTGCGCAGCCAGTCTACCCCCTGATGCTCCCAGTAGCGCTTATCTTCGGCGGCAACCAGGCAGTTGATCACATCCTGCGGAATATCGTTATAGTTGGTGATTTCGATGCGGTTTTCGTCGCCGTGAAGCTCACGGATCTTCTCGTATTCACCGGTTTGTTTGTTAATGGCATATACGGAAGAAGAGTTCGCCATCGTGATATCTTCCAGTTTTAAATCCGGCTCTCCTTCCAACGATTTAAAGATGTAGACGGACATAACGGCGGCACAAACAGAGCCGCAGATAACACCCATGCAGATCAGCAGAGCAATCACTCGGCCCAGGGCGCCAAAAAAGCGGCGAACGGGTCCGGGCTTTTTCTTTGGACGTTTGCTCATCCAATCATCCTCCTTTTATTATAGCTGTTCGCTGTCTTATATGCAGTTGAATCTTGCAGTACCTTTCATTCTACCATAAACATTTTCAATAATAAAGGATTTTTGCCGAAAAAATGCGCACAAATGCTCACAGGCGAAAGGCTTCCGGCACAAAAGAACAATTCTCACTTGGGATTATATCATATTGTTATGAAAAAATCTTAAATTTATTTGAAATTTACGGAATAGCACCATCTTTTTCGTGCAGGATATAATAGGAAAGAAGGTTTTGACATTATTTTTGAAAGCCGGGTGAACGTATGCGTGTTAATTTTCTTATGACTTGTTTTGCGATTGGGGCAGTGATCATTGTTATTACCTTCTTCCTGACTGTGCCGGGAACCTGGCTGCCGCAGGAGGAAAAAGTATCCCAGCCTTCGGAAAATCAGCCCAGAGAGCAGGAGGACTATGCCTATGAGCTGCGGGATTACCAGGGAAAGCTGGCGGTTTTCTCCTATGGGGAGGAGCGGCCGCGGAAGGTTTTTGATGTTTACATCAATACTCTTCCGGAATATGACCGGCAGCAGTTGACTGCGGGAGTTCCTGTGAAGGATTACGAGGAACTGCTGCTGCGCATAGAGGATTACAGCAGCTGACATTTTTTAGCCTGTGAAAGTAACGGTTTTGTAATGGAAATGCCACTAAAAAAGGATGAATTTTTGGAAAAGTTACGCTATAATGTAATCAAAGGTAAGGAAAGAACCACAGGAGGTGAGACCAATGAACTTTAAATTTGCGCACAACAACATCAATGTTCTGAATCTGGATGCAAGCCTTGCATTCTATAAAGAAGCCCTCGGGCTGACAGAACAGAAACGGGTTGTTGCGAAAGACGATAGCTTCATTCTGGTCTACCTGTCCGATGGTTCTACCAAACATCAGTTGGAACTGACCTGGTTAAAAGACCGCAAAGATGCTTATGATTTGGGTGATAACGAAGTCCACATCGCTTTCACCACCAGTGATTTTGAAGCAGCACATGAACATCATAAAGAAATGGGCTGTATTTGTTACGAAAACAAATCCATGGGCATTTATTTTATCAGTGACCCAGACGGTTACTGGTTGGAAATTCTTCCTGAACGATAAATATAATAAAATCAAAATAAGAAGCTCTGCTAACGCAGAGCTTTTTGTTTGTATAAAACTTGGCTATCCTGACGAAAATCGGGAGAATATATTGACATTTGTACAGAAAGACAGTAAAATAGCTGTTGCACAAATTGAATACCACCTTATCAAGAGTGATGGAGGGGACAGGCCCTGTGAAGTCCGGCAACCTGCGTAATGCAAGGTGCCAAATCCTGCGGTGCAACCGAGAGATGAGGATCCTATATGGCTCGGTCGCTTGACCGGGCTTTTTTCATGTTCTTTCTCGAAGGAGTTCAATGGGTGCAGATGGAAAGAAAAATAGAAGCAGTTGTTGAAAAGAAAGGAAATGAAGCATGTCTCGTTTTTTGTTTACCTCTGAATCCGTAACCGAAGGTCATCCGGATAAAATCTGCGACCAGATTTCCGACGCGGTATTGGATGCCATTCTGGAAAAAGACCCAATGGGCCGCGTGGCCTGTGAAACCGCCGTTACCACCGGCATGGTGCTGGTAATGGGCGAAATCAGCACCAATTGTTATGTGGACATTCCAAAGCTGGCCCGGGAAGTGATCCGGGAGATCGGCTATGACCGGGCAAAATACGGCTTTGACTGCGATACCTGCAGTGTGCTGAGCACCATTGACGAACAGTCCGCCGACATTGCTTTGGGTGTTGACAAGGCCATGGAAAGCAAGGAAAATGGTGCCGACGAAGAAAACAACGGCGCCGGCGACCAGGGCATGATGTTCGGTTTTGCCAGCGACGATACTCCGGAGCTGATGCCGATGCCGATTTCTTTGGCTCATAAGCTGGCAAAACGGTTGGCGGCTGTCCGCAAAGAGGGTACGCTCCCTTACCTGCGTCCGGATGGAAAGACCCAGGTAACCATTGAGTATGACAACGATACTCCCGTTCGTGTGGATACCATTGTTATCTCCAATCAGCATTCCCCGGAGGTCAGCCTGGAGCAGATTCGCAGGGATATCGAAGCCCATGTGATCAAAGCTGTGGTTCCGGCAGAGCTGATGGATGAAAATACAAAGATCTATATCAATCCTACCGGCCGCTTTGTAATCGGCGGTCCTCAGGGTGACAGCGGTCTGACCGGCCGTAAGATCATTGTGGACACCTATGGCGGCTGGGGCCGTCATGGCGGCGGTGCTTTCTCCGGCAAAGACCCGACCAAGGTGGACCGTTCTGCTGCTTATGCTGCCCGCTATGTGGCAAAAAATCTGGTTGCCGCCAAGCTGGCAAAGCGCTGTGAGGTACAGCTGGCTTATGCCATTGGTGTTGCCCATCCGGTTTCCATCAACGTAAACACCTTTGGTACCGGTGTGGTTGATGACGCTGTGCTGGAAAAAGCGGTGGAAGCCGTATTTGACCTGCGTCCAACCGCTATTATCAAAACACTGGATCTGAGAAGACCGATTTACCGTCAGTTGGCGGCTTATGGACATATGGGCCGTGAGGATCTGGGTGTAAACTGGGAGAAAACAGACCGTGTAGAGGATCTGAAAGCGGCAGTAAGCAAGCTGGCGTAATAAACAGAATCTTTTAAAAGGCTTCGGAGGCACCGAAGCCTTTTTTCATGGACAGTTTTTCCCATTTACGGGAAAAAGGATCTGTGTTATACTGAAAAAAATAATGGCGAAAGCCGGAAAGAGAGCAAGCAAACCAATGAAACGAATAAGAGCAGGCTTTACAGCGATTCTATTGGCGGCATCTCTTCTGCTGACAGGCTGTCAGCTGACAGAAAAAGACGCGGTGCAGATGTACAAGGACTCCTTTGACAAAAGCAGGGAGATGGAAAAATATACGATGACTGCCCATATGGATATGGAAATGGATTTCGGCGGTATGTCCATCGGAATCGTGATGGATATGGACAGCGCGGTTGCCGACAAAGGCCAGACGGCCTCCCGCAAGATGAATATGACGGTTATGGGGCAGGAGCAGAACGTGGAAATGTACGAGAAGGGAGAGTATCTGTATACCTCAGTGCCCGGCACGGATAAGTTCATCAAACAAAGTTATGAGGAAAGCACGGGGATGACCTATCAGGGCCTGATGGATCTGAGCTACGGCCCGATGGCCCAGTCCTACATGGATGCCATTGATAAAGCGGAAAACCTGACCTTCCAGCGACTGGACAACAAGGATGTGAATGTGGCCTTCGATTTCTGTCAGGAAAGCCTGGATTCCTTGGCCGGAGAAATTTCCGCCATTCTGGAAGAAACCATGCTGGGCAGCATGGAAAGCCAGCTCAAGAGTCAGTTCAGCGGTTTGGGCCTTCCAGAGGATCAGATCCAGCCGCTGGTGGATCAAATGATGGAGGCTTATCGCTCTATTTTCTCCAACATTGGCGTGGACTCCATCCACATGGATCTGACCATGAATAAAAACGGCTTTGTGACCAAGCAGAATGTGGATATGGTTATTACCATGGATATGAGCGGCTTACTGACTGCTTTGGGGCAGGAAGTTGACGCGGCGACCGCTGAAATGCTGAAGAATATTAAAATGAGCATGAATATTGACAGCGTGATCGACAACATCAATGGTAATGTTACGGTGACAGTACCCGAATTTACCGAGGAAAACACGGTTACTGCGGAGGAAGTCGCCGCACTTAGTGCCGCGTAAGAGTTTCGCAATGAAAAATAACAACAGCCCTGCCATTGGCAGGGCTGTTGTTTTGCAAAAATACAGGGAAAATCTTATGGACGTGGGGTCAGGCGGATATGTTCCGGCTTCACAACACCCAAACGGTAGGCTTTCAGCAGCATTTTCAGGTCTTCGATCTTCTCTTTATTGACCTCGCCGCCGTCGGTATCGCCTACAAGCAGGCGTTTATCCAAAAATTCAAAGAGGTTGCTGGTGGAATGAATATCCACATTGTTTTCAACAGCGTCCTCGGTAGAGGTAAAGGGCTCATGAGCAACAATACGCATACCATGGGAGTTGTAGATCAGGGTGTAGCCGGCAATGCCGGTGGTGTTGTGGTAAGCGCGGGAGAAGCCGCCATCGATGAGCAGCAGACGACCGTTGCCTTTGATGGGGCTTTCGCCCTTTTTGGCTTTAACCGGTACATGGCCGTTGATGATGTGGGAATGGGGGGAATTCAGGCCGAATTCGTTGAGGATGCGGATGCACACTTCCTCCTGATTGGCCAGCTCATAGTAGGGGTTTTTGGGCTCCTTCCAGCTTTCTTTATCCTCAATGAGCAGACGCTCGAAGGTGGTCATGCGGGCGCGGCCGAAGAGAGGGGAATTTGGCCCGCACCAAAGGTACCACATAAAGTCTTTTGCGAAGGAACGCTCTTCGGTTTCCTTGGGAGACATATAAGCCTGGCGGGCGGTGGCCTCGCTGAAATGCATCAGATCACGACCGGAATATTTCTGACCGTCCACCTCCACTTCGGCAAAGCTGCCGTCCTCATTCATCGGGATGCAGCTATGGAACAGCAGGTTTGAGTTATAGCGGGTGTACATGCCGCCTTTGGTGTAGAGGAAATTCATGTGGCGGCGAAGTTTTTCGCTCTCTTTGAAGGCAGCTTTCAGATTCCGCATTACACGCCGCTCGTCATTGGTCAATTCATAAGGATTGGCCGGATCGACGGTTGGGAAGTCACAGTCCCGGAGAGGGTAGGTAACGCCGCGGATGGTGATGCACTTGTTCTCGTAGTCGATTTTATCCAGAAGCAGACGGTCCTCCATGTGAAACTCCGGACGGCGTTTGATGATGCGGCCTTCCAGCTTCAGCATGATCACATCAATGGCTTTTTTCATTTTTGCCAGGAGTTGGATCTCTTTCGCGCCCTGGGTTTCGGTATTGACCACCTTCGGTGTAAATACCGGGCAGTCCCCATAGGTTTCCTGGGCAAAGATGGTCAGCTCCCGCAGGCTGATACCATAAACATTCTCGATCAGATCCGTGTTGTTGTACTGAAGGGCAATGTTCAGCACGTTGGCAATGCAGGCCCGGCTGCCGCAGGCGGCACCCATCCAGAGGATATCATGGTTGCCCCACTGGAAATCCACGCTATGGTGTTCGATCAGGTGATCCATGATAATGTCCGGGCGCGGGCCGCGGTCAAACACGTCGCCAAGAATATGGAGGCGGTCAACGGCGAGAGCCTTGATCAGGGAGGAAAGAGCGGTGATCAGATCGTCCGCCATTTCCAGCTCGATCATGGTATGAATTATGGTATCGTAGTATTTTTCCTTGTTGGCGTCATCATAATTGGTATGGATCAGCTCGTCGATGATATACTCAAAGCCCTCCGGTGTACGCTCCCGGACGATTTTACGGGAATATTTGGAGGATACAACGCGGGTCAGCTCCACCAGACGCTGGATGGTGATCCGGTACCAGTCATCCATATTTCGGGTGCAGCGTTTGATCAAAGTCAGCTTCTGGCGGGGATAGTAGACCAGGGTAGCGAAGTTATCCCGCTCCTCCTGAGACAGAATATGACCGAAGCGCTGATCCACCTTCTCCCGGATAACGCCGGAGGCATTATTGAGAATGTGGATGAAAGCATCGGCTTCGCCGTGAATATCGCTCATAAAATGCTCGGTACCTTTTGGCAGGACATCGTGAGAAGCAAGATCCACGATCCGGGCTGTGACGTCAAGGATGGATGGATATTTTTGAGAAAGCATGCGCAGATATTTTCGATTTTCATGGATTTCCGTTAAGTCTTCTCTCATACTGAACCTCTTTCTCCCTCAAAGGGCAACATCACATTATTTTCTATAGATAAGTATAACATAGTCCGGTGGAGAAAGGCAGGATTGCCAAAAATCAAACAAACTTTTAGTGAATTGAACAAAGATTTCCAGATAAAATTCACAGAAATGCTATTGACAGAGAAGAAAAAAATGCTTATAATGGCACTGATAAAAAGAAAATGCCGGTTCAGTCCGGCGGAAAAGTCTGTTTCAGGGCGAGGTGAAACTCCTCACTGGCGGTATAGTCCGCGAGCTGGTTTTCCAGCAGGAATGGGTGTGATTCCCATACCAACGGTATAGTCCGGATGAAAGAAACGGCGCGTTTTTGACGTTCCTTTTGCCCCGAAGCCTTCGCTTCGGGGCCTTTTTTATCTCCTGACAGACCTTCGAAAAAAGAAACGGAGGTTATTCCCTATGGCAACAAACACAAAAGCATCCAGCAAAACCAGAAAAATCACCCTTATTGGCATCTTCGCGGCAATTTCCACCGTCCTTATGTTTTTTGAACTGCCTCTGCCTTTCATGCCGCCTTTCCTGAAATTTGACCCCAGTGGCGTACCTATCCTGCTGTCCTCCATCCTGTTTGGGCCTTCCGCGGCGATCTGCGTGACCTTGGTGAAGGATTTGATCCATGTACTGTCCACTACCACAGGCGGTGTTGGAGAATTGGCAGACTTTTTGGTGATGGCCACTTTTTCCATCGTGGTGGGCCTGATTTATCACAAACGATCGGACGCGAAGGGTGTGGCACTGGCTACCATTGCCGGTACCGCGGTCTGCGCAGTGGTCGGCGCGTTGGCAAACCGTTTTCTGCTGATTCCGTTCTTCTCTAAGATCATGCCGCTGGAAGCGATTTTTGCGGCTTGCGCCGAGGTGAACCCGGCGATTGATGGTCTTAACGCCTATATTCTGTTCGGCGCGATCCCTTTTAATCTGATCAAGGGCCTGCTGCTGGCAGTGTTTACTTTCCTGCTGTATCGCAAGCTGGAAGGCTTCTTGAAAAGCTATATTCGACCATAATTTTTCCAAATCCGCTCCGCAAACCGCTGGGCGGATTTTTTTAGTTGTAAAAAAATTTAAAATCCTGCGCCGAAAGGGCAGAAAAGTTCACAGTTTTATGGTATCCTTGTGGAAAACAGTATGCGAGGGGGGAATGACCGATGAATCTGCGATTGCTGACTGCTGCTATGACGGCGGTTTTGCTGTTATCCGCTTGTGCAGGGGAAACAGAAGCGGAAAATACACCAGCAGAAACAGAGATCCCGGCTGCGGTTGTTTCAGCCCCGGAGGAAAAACAGGAGGAAAGCCCTCTGATCCTGGCCTGCGGAAGGGATTTTGTCAAAACCCATCCCGCAAAAAGAAAGGGTGTAGACAGCAGCCTGACCCCATTGCTTTACGAAAGCCTTGTTTCCGTAGACCACAGCTATCATTGGAAGGGAGAACTGGCGGAATCCATTCAACAGGATGGCCTGAGCTATACGATTACGTTGAAAGAAGCGTCGTTTTCCGACGGCAGCAGCCTTCGAGCCAGCGATGTGGCAGCATCTCTGGCGACCGCCATGGAGGAGGGCTCCCTCTGGAAAGAAAGGCTGTCCATCCTTGAGGACTGTACTGTACTTTCCGGTGATCAGCTCCGGATCACCGTCACCCAGCAGAGGCAGGATTTTGTCAATCTGCTGACCTTTCCCATTACCAAGCAAAGCGGTGAACTTTTCCTCGGCAGCGGTCCATACTGCCTCTCAGAAGAAAGCGGAAATATGGAACTGGTGCAAAATCCTCATTACAATGGAGAAAACAATGGAGAAAATGCCGGTCTGGAGAGCATTGTGCTGAATAAACTGCCCAATCAGGATACCCTGAAAGACAGTCTGCGCATTGGGAAAATCAACTGCTTGTTTGACGATTTAAGCGACGGAGAGGCTATGAATCTGTCGGAGGACAGCCAGACCGTGGAAATCGGCCATTTGCTCTTTTTGGGGGTTAACGGAAACCGTGGTATGACCCAGCAGGCAGAGGTGCGGCGGGCCATCAGCTGCGCCATTAACCGGCAGGTTTTGGTGGATCGGGTCTATGCTTCCAAAGCCGCTGCCACAACAACTCCCTTCCATCCGGCCTATTACCAGATAGCAGGGCATCAAGACGAGGAAATGTCTGCGGATGAAATCCACAAGCTGCTGGAGGCTGCCGGTCTGGTGAAAAACGCTCAGGGTTTTTATGCCACGGAGGAACAATCCGATTTCATCCTGCTTTATAACAGCGAGAATCCCTATCGCCCCCAAACAGCAGAGTTACTCCGGCAGCAGCTTGCGGGGATTGGGCTGGAGATCCGTCTTAGCGGTCTGCCCTATCAGGAGTATATGACTGCTCTGGAAAAGGGAGAATACGACCTGTATTTAGGGGAGCTGGCGATTGACGAATCCATGGATATTCGTAAGCTCCTTTACCGGGGCGCGGATTATGGCTTTGGCATCAGCGACAACAGCGTCAGCACGGTTTATGAGGCCTTTCAGCAGGGAAGCGCTTCCGCGGAGCTGTTCCTGTCGGTCTATCAGCAAAATATGCCGGCGATCCCATTGCTGTACTGCCAGGGACTGATCGTCTATGGTTCCGGCGTTCAAGTACGTTTTTCTCCAAGCCCGGGGCAGGCGTTCAGCGGCATTTCTTCGGTGAAATAAACTTTTCTTGCTGGAAGGATTTATTCTCAGCCAATTTATGTTATAATAACAATGTGGAAAGCACAAAGGCGCAGGGGTTTGCTCCTGCTGAGGTCGGCCTTTTCAGGGCGGTACATTTGTCTCAGGAGGCTGTCGGAAGAGGCAAAAAAGTGTAACAGTTGTTAAGTTTTATGATTTCAGAGCTGTTTTGCTCTTTGGATTTGTTGGTTCAGACCAAATTCAAGCAGAACAAAGGAAAAACTCTGTTTTTTTCGCGGAATATCCGCTATAATTGTTGATGTGCCCAGCACAGGAAAGGAATGTGTAACATGATCAAAATGGAAACTCCTCTTGGCGCGGTAGAAATCTCTCAGGATTACTTTGCAAATCTGGTGGGCCATGCCGCTTCGGAATGCTTCGGTGTTGCAGGCATGATTGAAAGCACCGCTTCCCAGGGTCTGCGTTACCTTTTAAGAAAAGAAGATACCCAGGACAAGGGTGTGAAAGTCCGCTACGGCGCCAATGGCCTGGTGATTGACCTGCACATTGCCGTGACCTACGGCGTAAACATCTCCGCCATTGTAAAAAGCATTGTAAATAAAGTCCGCTACACGGTGGAGGAAGCTACCGGCTTCCAGGTAGCGAAAGTCAATGTCTTTGTTGACGACATGAAACAGTAAAAAACACTTTATTGCACAGAAGTCGGGCGTTCTCGGCTTCTGTTGCTGTGCGTTTGGATATTTTCCTCAGATAAAGGAGTTGTATGAACAAGTGATTAACGGAATTCAGCTGAGAGATGCCTTTGTCTCCGGCGCAAATAATATCTCCAATTATCGCCAGCAGGTGGACGCTCTCAATGTGTTCCCTGTTCCGGATGGCGATACCGGCACCAATATGTCCATGACCATCAACGCAGCCAAACGGGAACTGCTGAATATGAAAGACGGGATCACCGTTGAGACCGTTTCCAAAAAAGCGGCCTCCGCTTTGCTGCGGGGCGCGAGAGGCAACTCCGGCGTTATTCTTTCCCTGCTGTTCCGCGGCTTCGCAAAAGGTCTGGAGGACAAGGAAACAGCCAATGCCGCCGATATTGCGGCTGCTTTGGAGCTGGGTGTTGCCGCAGCCTACAAAGCGGTCATGAAACCCACGGAGGGTACCATTCTGACTGTGGCGCGGCTGGCGGCAGAGCGGGCGAAAGAGCTGGTTCAGGGTGAAAATACTCTGTCCGCAGCGGAACTGTGGAACGAGATCCTTCTGGCTGCCAAAGATGCGCTGGCACAGACACCGGAAATGCTCCCTGTTCTGAAAAAAGCAGGCGTTGTGGACGCGGGCGGACAGGGCTTTGTCACCATTTGGGAAGGCATGAAGGCTGTCATTGACGGCGGAAGTGTGATCCCGGCGGAAGAAGAACAGCAGAAACCCCAGGAAAAACGGGCGCAGGGTGTTGCGGCTGAATTTGATGAGGGCGAGATAACCTTTACCTACTGTACGGAATTTATTATCAATAAAGAAAAAGCAGACGCGGATCCAAGAGGTCTGCGGGCTTATCTGGAATCCATCGGCGACTGTGTGGTAGTGGTGGATGATGAGGAGATCATCAAGTGCCATGTCCACACCAATGATCCCGGAAATGCCATTCAGGCAGCGCTGAAGCTGGGTTATCTGACCAACATGAAAATCGACAATATGCGGGTTCAGCACGGACACAGCGGAACCTCCGCCGCCGAGCTGGCTGCTGCCGAAGCGGGGGAAGAAGTTGAGGAATTCCCTTATGTAGCGGTGGAAGAAGAAAATGAATACGGCTTTGTGGCTGTTGCTGCCGGAGACGGTGTGAAACAACTGTTCCTGGACTTGGGCGTTAACAATGTAGTCAGCGGCGGACAGACCATGAACCCATCCACCGATGATATTCTGGCTGCCATCCATGCAACGCCGGCAAAACATGTTTTTGTGCTGCCAAACAACAAAAATATCATCATGGCTGCGGAGCAGACCATCAATCTGGCGGACCGGGAGGTGGAGGTGCTTCAGACCCGAAGCATTCCGGAAGGTATTTCCGCTATGCTGGCCTTCGATTCGGAGCAGGATTGCCGCAGCAATCTGATGAATATGATCAAGGCTTACGAAAAAGTGGGTACCGGTTCTATTACCTTTGCCGCTCGTGACAGCGATTTTGAGGGCCATAAGATCAAAAAAGGTCAGCTTTTGGCGATGGAAGGCGGAAAACTGGCCTTTACGGAGGAGGATCTGAAGAAATCCGTTGTGAGACTGACATCCTCTCTGCTCCGAAAGCACACCAACAAAGACGGTAACTTTATTACACTGATCTACGGTGAGGATATTTCCGACGAGCTGGCGGAAGAAATTCAGCGGGCTGTAGAGGAAAAAGTGGGCGAACAGGCAGAGGTGGTTCTGGTCAACGGCCAGCAGCCGGTTTACTATTTTGTGATTTCTGTTGAGTAGACCACAGCAATCAAATACGAAAGCTTCGGAGGGCAGGGGATTTTCCTTGCCCTCTTTCAATATGCTGATATGCCGGACAAGTGGGAAGCGGCAGTTGGAAACAGCAATGGGCCTTGTGAAAAACCACAGAGATAAACTAAGTGCGAAGACGGGTTTTGTGTGGAATCCATAGGCCTTTGAAAGAAAAAACAAAAAAGGATTGGCAGGAAAAATTTTTTGTGTTATCATAGTGAAACTGCAAAATGCTTGGAGGAATCCAATGAAACAGAAGAAAAATGAAACAGTTCCCGTATTGCTTGTGGTGCTCCTTCTTCTGCTGTGTACTGCGGCGGCAGGGGGCTTGGCACTGCTGGCAAAAAGCGACTTTATCCTTTCCTTCCCAGTTCTGAATTTTGGCGGCAAGACCGCGGCGCCAGCGGCGGCTGAGGCGGAAGCCGGGACGACGGAAGAAGAGGCTGAGGATGTCTATGTGGACGAGGAACTGCATAAGATAGCCAATATGTATGGAGAAATCTTTGGGCTTCTGGTCAATGAGGGCGTCGGTTCTCTGACGGAGGATCGCTACTGCGCGGATGAGCTGTACCAGGTGGAATATCCCGCCGGCCAGGTTCAGCTTAACACTGTCACGAAGGAGCTGTACTGGTTCAGCCGGAATAATATAAAAACAGATGAACTCCGCTTGACGGAAAAGCAGCTGGTGACCAAGGCCAAGGAGTATTTTTCGATTTTGCAGCTGGAAAAAGATTATGGCCACATTGCCAGAAAAGTGGACAGAGACAGCAATATTGCCACAGTGATCTTCCAAAGGGTGATTGACGAGGAGGCGGAGCTTTATTCGGACTATGAAGCGGTAAAAATGGTCCTTTCCGCCCAAACCGGTGAACTGATGTCCTGCAAGATCTTTACCCTGCCGCTTGTGGAACAGGAGGGCAAACGTCTGAATGAAACTCAGGCGATCGCTGCCGTGCAGGATGCGCTTTCCGCTGTTTTTCAAAGCAAAGCGGAGGCTGAGCTGACCGTTTGCAGCCCGATCATCTGGGGGGACGAGGACAACTACACCTCCCGGGTGGTGTGGAAGGTGACGGCGGACAATGTGCGATACTTCGTTGACGCTTACAGCGGCAGCGTATTGGGCACACAGGAGCTTGAAGCATAGTGTGCGCGGTGTGTTTTGTGTGCTTTTGAGAGTTTTCAGAGAGGATGAGCGTTATTTCTATTTTGATCTTTTTGCTGATCGGCATGGTGATCGGCTGGAAGTGGTTCCCGGAAAAGTGGAACAAGATGAACATTAATATTCAGCTTGTGGCTACGCTGGTACTGATTTTTTCCATGGGTGTTTCACTGGGGAGCCGGCCGGATTTTATCAATGAAATTGTCAATATGGGCGTCCGCAGCTTTATTTTCTCGATTTTAGCCATCGGAGGCTCCATCGCGATGGTTTACCCGCTGACCCGGAAATACTTGGTGGACATTCGCTTAAAAGGGGAGGAGGATACCGATGATCATTGCGGCAGTCATTAGTCTGATTTTAGGTATTGCCTGCGGGCAATTTCTGTTTTCTCCCAAATTGGTTGAATTTTTCGCCATGCTGGCGGATTATGCCCTGATCCTGCTGATGTTCAGCGTGGGAATCAGCGTAGGCGAAAACAAGCTTATGTTCCGAAAGATGCGGGAATATAATATTAGAGTCATGGTGATCCCAGCCGGTATCGTGGTGGGTTCCCTGCTTGGCGGTATCGTGGGTTCCGTTGTGCTGCGGATGCCTCTGCGGGAGAGCTTGTGCATTGCTGCTGGTATGGGTTGGTACAGTCTGTCCGGCGTACTGCTGACGGATTTGATCAGCGCGGAGATCGGCACCATTGCCTTCCTCTGCAACATTTTCCGGGAGATTTTGACCTTTTTGCTGATCCCGATTCTGGCCAAATGCCTCAATGGTTATACAGCGATCGCTCCGGCCGGTGCTACCAGCAGCGATACTTCCCTGTCCATTCTGATCAAATACACGGATGAAGAAGTTGCCATGATGGCAGTGATCAACGGCGTGATCTGCACCGCATTGATCCCGATTTTGATCAATTTTCTCTACACCCTTTTCTCCTAAGGTGGAGGAAAAAGCAAAATCCAAGCAAAATAAACAAAGCCCCAGTCAAAAGACTGAGGCTTTTTTACGTTTCTATTGGACGGGAAAAGGTTGACTTCTTGAAAAAAGTGTTATATAATATTAAAATGTATCAAAATGGATAAATGTGCGATTAACATGGTTAATTGTATCATATCGATTTTGAAATTTCAATAGTCTTTTGAAAAAAATGGACGCAAAAATCAGCAATTTGTTCAAATTTTGTGGCGAAATTTTCAGGTTGCTGGCTTTTAGAAATAAAGAATGGAGTGGGTGAGCCTAATGGTGAATGTGAAACCTGTACAACTCGGGAAGAATGTTCAGCGAATGAGCTTTTCTCGAATCGACGAGGTTCTGGAGATGCCAAACCTTATTGAGATTCAGAAAAACTCTTACAAATGGTTCCTGGAAGAGGGAATTAAAGAAGTATTCAAGGATATTTCTGCGATTTCGGACTATCAGGGCAATCTGGTGCTTGACTTTATCGACTATCGTCTCGAAGATAAACCGAAATACAGCATCGAAGAATGCAAAGAGCGCGACGCGACTTACTCTGCTCCCCTGCGTGTAAGGGCCAGCCTTCTGAATAAGGAAACAGGCGAAGTAAAAGAACAGGATATTTTTATGGGCGATTTCCCGTTGATGACCGACAGCGGTACCTTTATCATCAACGGCGCGGAGCGTGTTATCGTTTCTCAGCTGGTTCGCTCTCCTGGCGTTTACTACGCAATGAGCCGCGACAAGGCCGGTAAAGCCCTGTATTCTTCCACGGTAATTCCAAATCGGGGCGCATGGCTGGAATATGAGACCGATTCCAACGATGTGTTCTATGTTCGTATTGATAAAAACAGAAAACTGCCGGTGACCACCTTTATTCGTGCGCTGGGCCTGTCCAGCGACGCTCAGATTCTGGACTTCTTCGGCAGCGATACCAAGATGCTGGCTACCTTGGAAAAGGACAGCACCAACAACACGGAAGAGGGTCTGCTTGAGGTTTACCGCAAGCTGCGCCCAGGCGAGCCTCCAACGGTGGACAGCGCCCAGTCTCACCTTGACATGCTGTTCTTTGACGCGAGAAGATATGATCTGTCCCGGGTAGGCCGCTACAAATACAATAAAAAGCTGGGAATCAGCAGTCGTCTGACCGGCCATGTGCTGGCACAGCCGATTATCAACACCCGGACCGGCGAAGTTCTGGCTGAGGCAGATGAAGTGATCACCCGTGCCAAAGCGGAGGAGATCGAGCGTGCCGGTGTCAACACCGCTTTCCTGAAAGTGGGCGACAAAGAGGTCAAAGTGATCTCCAACGGCATGGTGGATATCCATGATTATGTAAACTTTGACTGCGAAGAGCTTGGCATTGTGGAAAAAGTTCGCTTCTCTGTCCTTTGTGAGATTCTGGACGCCTGCGGCGATGATGAAGAAGCGCTGAAAGACATGATCCGGACAAGATGCGACGATCTGGTTCCCAAACACATCATCAAAGATGACATTTTCGCAAGCATCAACTATATTTGCAATTTGGATAACGGCATCGGTACCACCGATGACATCGACCATCTGGGCAACCGCCGCATCCGTTGCGTGGGCGAGCTGCTGCAAAACCAGTTCCGCATTGGTTTCTCCCGTATGGAACGGGTTATCCGTGAGCGCATGACCACACAGGCGCAGGATATGGATGTGATCACCCCACAGGCCTTGATCAATATCCGTCCGGTTGTGGCCGCTATCAAAGAATTCTTCGGTTCCTCTCCTCTGTCTCAGTTCATGGACCAGAACAACCCACTGGCTGAGCTGACCCATAAGAGAAGACTGTCCGCCCTGGGTCCTGGCGGTCTGTCCCGTGACCGTGCAGGCTTCGAAGTCCGCGACGTTCACTACAGCCACTATGGCCGCATGTGTCCGGTAGAGACTCCGGAGGGTCCAAACATTGGTTTGATCTCCTATCTGGCAACCTTCGCCAGAATCAATCAATACGGTTTTATTGAAGCTCCTTATCGCCGGGTGGATAAAGAAACCGGACGGGTCCTGGATGAGATCCGCTACATGACCGCTGATGAAGAGGACGAATTCATTGTTGCTCAGGCCAATGAGCCTTTGGATGAAAACAACTGCTTCGTGAATGAGATGGTTGCCGTTCGTCACAGAGACGTGGTTAAAACAGAAAAACGGGAACTGGTGGACTACATGGACGTATCTCCAAAGATGGTTGTATCCGTTGCTACCGCAATGATCCCCTTCCTGGAGAACGACGATACCAACCGTGCGCTGATGGGTGCGAACATGCAGCGTCAGGCCGTTCCGCTGATGAAAACAGAAAACCCGATCGTTGGTACCGGTATGGAATACAAGGCTGCCGTAGACTCCGGCGTTTGTGTTCTTGCCAATGAGGACGGTGTTGTTGAGCGTGTATCCGCCGACAAGATCGTTATCCGCACCGACGACGGCGAATTGAAGAATTATCATATTATTAAGTTCCTGCGTTCCAACCAGGGCACCTGCATCAACCAGAGACCGATCGTTTCTGCCGGTGAACGGGTGACCAAGGGTCAGGTTCTGGCCGACGGTCCAGCGACCTGCAATGGTGAGATCTCCCTGGGTAAGAATGCCCTGATCGGTTTCATGACCTGGGAAGGCTACAACTACGAGGACGCCGTTCTGATCAATGAAAAACTGGTTCGTGACGACGTTTATACCTCGATTCATATCGTGGAATATGAGACCGAAGCCCGTGACACCAAACTGGGGCCGGAAGAGATCACCCGCGATATTCCAAACGTGGGCGAGGATGCTCTGCGTGACCTGGATGAGCGTGGTATTATCCGCATCGGCGCTGAAGTAAAGGCCGGTGACATTCTGGTTGGCAAGGTAACACCAAAAGGTGAGACCGAGCTGAACGCGGAAGAGCGTCTGCTGCGGGCGATTTTCGGCGAAAAAGCAAGAGAAGTCCGCGATACCTCCCTGAAAGTGCCTCATGGCGAGTATGGTATCATTGTTGACGTTAAGGTATTTACCCGCGAGAACAGCGATGAGCTGTCTCCAGGCGTGAATATGGTTGTTCGCTGCTATATCGCGCAGAAACGTAAGCTTTCTGTAGGCGACAAGATGGCGGGCCGTCACGGCAACAAGGGTGTCGTTTCCCGTATTCTGCCGCAGGAGGATATGCCTTTCCTGGCAGACGGCCGTCCGCTGGACATCTGTCTGAATCCACTGGGCGTTCCTTCCCGTATGAACATCGGTCAGGTGCTGGAAGTGCATCTGGGCCGCGCCGCAGCCGAATTGGGCTGGAAAGTGGCAACACCGGTATTCGACGGTGCTACTGAGGCAGATATCCGTGAATGTCTGAAGGAAGCCGGTCTGAGAGAAGACGGCAAGACCATCGTTTACGATGGCCGTACCGGCGAGCCTTTTGATAACCCGGTTACAGTTGGTTATATGTACTACCTGAAGCTCCATCATCTGGTTGACGATAAGATCCATGCCCGTTCTACCGGTCCATACTCTCTGGTTACACAGCAGCCTCTGGGTGGTAAAGCCCAGTTCGGCGGTCAGCGTTTCGGTGAGATGGAGGTTTGGGCGCTGGAGGCTTACGGCGCAGCCTATACCCTGCAGGAGATCCTGACGGTAAAATCCGACGACGTTGTTGGCCGTGTAAAGACCTTCGAGGCGATCGTAAAAGGCCAGAATGTACCAAAACCAGGTGTTCCTGAATCCTTCAAGGTTCTGATCAAAGAGCTTCAGTCCCTGTGTCTGGATGTAAAAGTTCTGGATAAGAACAATGAGGAGATCGACCTGAAGCAGGATCTGGATGAAGATCTTGGTTTCAATGGCCCTGAACATGCTGCGGAATACAACAACGAGGAAAATGGCAGCAACTTTGAAAATGTTGCGGTGGATTCCGAGTTTGAAGACAAATTTGCCATCGAGCAGCCTGACCTGGACGACGAGGATGACCTGGGCAGCCTGCTGGACGAGTTCAGCGACCTTGGTCTGGACGACGATGACAATGACAGTGATTTTGAATTTTAAGGAAGAAGGGGTCGACATTGGAATTTAACGTTTTTGAGTCAATTAAGATCGGTTTGGCTTCTCCGGAACAGATCAGAGAATGGTCTTACGGCGAAGTTACCAAACCGGAGACCATTAACTACAGAACATTAAAGCCAGAGCATGACGGCCTGTACTGTGAAAGGATCTTTGGCCCACAGAAGGACTGGGAGTGCTACTGCGGTAAATACAAACGGATTCGCTACAAAGGCAAGATCTGTGAGCGCTGCGGCGTTGAAGTCACCCGTTCCAAAGTCCGCCGTGAAAGAATGGGCCATATTGAGCTGGCCGCACCGGTTTCCCACATCTGGTACTTTAAAGGCACCTCTTCCCGTATGGGTCTGCTGCTGAACATCTCCCCAAGACTGCTGGAAAAGGTTCTGTACTTTGCTTCTTATATTGTTACCGATCCAGGTTCCACCAACCTGAAGAAATACACCCTTCTCTCCGAGAAGGAATACCGGGATCTCCGGGAGGCTTACGAGGATGAATTCAAGGCCGGCATGGGCGGCGAAGCCATCAAGACTTTGCTGGCCGAGCTGGATCTGGATCAGCTGTCCCAGGAGCTGAAGGATGAGCTGGAAACCATTCCTCAGGGCCAGAAACGCGCCCGCATCCTGAAGAGACTGGAGGTCGTTGAGGCCTTCCGGCTCAGCGGCAACCGCCCGGAATGGATGATCCTGGACGTTCTGCCCGTTATCCCGCCGGATATCCGTCCTATGGTTCAGCTGGACGGCGGCAGATTTGCCACCTCCGACTTGAATGACCTGTACCGCCGGGTCATTAACCGAAACAACCGTCTGAAAAAGCTCATTGAGCTGGGCGCTCCTGATATTATTGTCCGCAACGAGAAGCGTATGCTGCAGGAATCCGTTGACGCTCTCATCGACAACGGCCGTCACGGCAGACCGGTCACCGGCCCGAACAACCGTCCGCTGAAATCCCTGTCCGATATGCTGAAAGGTAAGCAGGGTCGTTTCCGTCAGAACCTTCTGGGTAAACGTGTTGACTACTCCGGCCGTTCCGTAATCGTTGTCGGCCCGGATCTGAAGATGTACCAGTGTGGTTTGCCGAAGGAAATGGCCATCGAGCTGT
The DNA here is from genome assembly GCA_945876435.1 of uncultured Clostridia bacterium. GTDB lineage: Bacteria > Bacillota > Clostridia > Oscillospirales > Ruminococcaceae > Negativibacillus. The sequence continues at coordinate 7,470 of CAMCOD010000004.1, read as the reverse complement.
TCAAACCCTTCGTTATGAAGCGTTTGGTGGATCAGGAAATCGCCACAAACATCAAAAACGCAAGAAAAATGGTGGATAAAGCGGTGATGAAAGAGGTTTGGGATGCTCTGGAGCTGGTCATCAAGAACCATCCGGTGCTCCTCAACCGTGCGCCTACGCTGCACCGTCTGGGCATTCAGGCCTTTGAGCCAGTTCTGGTGGAAGGCCGCGCCATCCGTCTGCATCCACTGGTATGTACCGCCTTCAACGCAGACTTCGACGGCGACCAGATGGCGATCCATCTGCCTCTGTCCGCAGAAGCTCAGGCGGAAGCCCGCTTCCTGATGCTGGCGGCAGGCAACCTGCTGAAACCGTCCGACGGACGCCCGGTAGCGATCCCGACACAGGATATGATCCTGGGCTCTTACTACCTGACCATGGTTCGTGAGGATGAGCCGGGCGCAGGTAAGGTGTTCCGCAACTTCGACGAGGCCAGAATGGCCTACGATACCGGCGTTGTTGGTCTCCATGCGCCGATCAAAGTTCGTGTTTCCAAGGAAATCGGCGGCAAAACCATCAGCCGCATCATTGACGCTACCGTTGGTCAGATCATCTTCAACGATCCGATTCCACAGGATCTGGGCTTTGTTGACCGCACCGACTCGGAAAAACAGTTCGACCTGGAAGTAACCTTCCTGGTTCGTAAAAAAGAGCTGGGCAAGATCATTGACCGCTGCATCCGCAACTACGGTACCATCCGTACCTCCGAAGTGCTGGATAAGATCAAGAATCAGGGCTTCAAATTCTCTACCCGCAGCGGCTTGACCGTAGCCGTAAGCGACGCCATCATTCCGGATTGCAAATACGATCTGGTTCGTGAGGCGGAGGAGCGGGTTGCTCAGATCAAACGCCAGTATGACCGCGGCCTGATCTCCGATGAAGTTCGTTATGACCGCGTAATCAAGACCTGGAACGACACCACCGCTAAGGTAAAAGATGCTCTGGGTGATGCTTTTGGCCCAAGAAACCCAATCTTCATGTTCGCGGATTCCGGTGCGCGAGGCTCCATGGAGCAGATCCGTCAGCTGGCCGGTATGCGCGGCCTGATCGCCAATACCTCCGGTAAGGCCATCGAAATGCCAATTAAGTCCAACTACCGTGAAGGTCTGAATATTCTGGAGTACTTCAACTCCTCCCGAGGCGCCCGCAAAGGTCTGGCCGACACCGCGCTGCGTACCGCAGACTCCGGTTACCTGACCAGACGTCTGGTTGACGTTTCTCAGGATGTGATCATCCGCTCCGCAGACTGCGGAACCCATGAGGGCATCGAAGTTTATGACATTACGGATTCCGGCCGTGTTATTGAAGGTTTGGCCGAGCGTCTCACCGGACGTTACCTGTCCGACGATGTGGTTCATCCGGTGACCGGCGAAGTTTTGGCTACCCGCGAGAAGATGATTGATGAAAAAACCGCTCAGAAGATCGTTGACGCCGGTATTACCAAAGTCCGCATTCGTTCTGTTCTTACCTGCGGCGCTCATAAAGGCGTTTGCGCCAAATGCTACGGCGCAAACCTGGCAAATGGACAGCCTGTTGGCATCGGCGAGGCAGTCGGCGTAATTTCCGCCCAGTCCATCGGTGAGCCTGGTACCCAGCTGACCATGCGTACCTTCCACACCGGCGGTGTTGCTTCCGCAAGCGATATTACACAGGGTCTTCCACGAGTTGAGGAGCTGTTTGAGGCAAGAAAACCGAAAAACGCTGCCATCATCTCTCATGTAGACGGTGTTGCCACCTTCCGACTGGATCATAAAGGTGCCAATACGGTAAATGTTCAGAGCGCGGAAGGCGAAGTATTTACCAAGATCGTTCCTTTCGACTCCAAGATCATCATCGAAGACGGTCAGTTTATAACCAAAGGCCAGCTGATCACAGAAGGCGCAGTGGAACCCAACGAAGTTCTGGTTGTAAGCGGTGAACAGGCGGTACAGAATTACCTGATTCAGGAAGTACAGCGGGTTTACCGGACACAGGGTGTTGATATCAACGATAAGCACATCGAAGTTATCGTTCGTCAGATGATGCGTAAGGTTCGTTTGGATGACGCAGGCGATACCGGTCTGATCACCGGCTCTCTGGTTGATAAATCGGAGCTGCGCGCCGCCAACGATGAACTGAAGCGTCTGGAAGCAGAGGACGGCCAGCCAAGAGTTCCGGCTACCGGCAAGGTGGTTTTGATGGGTATTACCAAAGCTTCTCTGGCAACCGACTCCTTCATGTCTGCCGCATCCTTCCAGGAGACCACCCGTGTTCTGACAGAAGCAGCCATTAAGGGAAAGGTTGACCCACTCAGCGGCCTGAAAGAAAACGTAATCATCGGTAAACTGATTCCGGCTGGTACTGGTATCATCGAATATATTGATGCGGAACAGGAAGCAAAGGAACAGGGCGCAGAAGAAAGCGCGGCTGAACCGGCTGCTGACCTGGAAGCAGGAATTTAGTTCTTAAAACCAAGACAGCGCTCTGATCGGGCGCTGTCTTTTTCATGTATATTTGTGGAAAAAGAGGCAAAACTGTCAGAGAAAAGCGTGTTGTACAAAGGAATCGCATGGGAGATTGGAATTTTGTACATTCGTGTCAGTTGACAAATAAGAGGACAAAATGTTAAAATGTTAAATCGGTGGGAGCGTTATCCGTAAATCCTGCCGAAAATTTATAATTATCAGAAGGAGGTGCCCTCATGCCAACCTTTAACCAGCTCGTTAGAAAAGGAAGAGAAACTGTAGAGAAGAAATCTACCGCTCCAGCACTGCTGAAAGGATGGAACTCTCAGAAACGCGAAGCAATCGCTCAGAACTCTCCACAAAAGAGAGGTGTTTGCACTGCGATTAGAACCGCGACTCCAAAAAAACCAAACTCTGCGCTGAGAAAAATCGCCAGAGTTAGACTTTCCAACGGAATCGAAGCAACCGCTTACATTCCTGGTATCGGCCATAACCTGCAGGAACACTCTGTTGTCCTGATCCGTGGCGGTCGTGTAAAAGACCTTCCTGGTGTTCGTTACCACATCATTCGTGGTACCCTTGATACGCAGGGTGTTGCGAACAGAAAACAGAGCCGCTCCAAATACGGCGCAAAACGTCCAAAGGCTGGTGCCAAGAAGTAATAAAACCCCTGAAGTTGCTTAATACTTTAAGAAATTTACTGCTGTGTAGTAGCTTGATATAAATAGGCTTCTGCATTGGCAACGGGAGTTTTGTCACTTTCGAGTACCTATGATATCATTATGTGAAGGAGGGAAGCGAAGTGCCAAGAAGAGGTCAAATCGCAAAACGTGACGTATTGCCAGATCCAATTTACAATTCCAAACTGGTAACACGCTTAGTAAACAATGTAATGTATGACGGTAAGAAGGGTGTAGCCCAGAAGATCGTTTACGGTGCATTCGATATCGTTGCTGAAAAAACCGGTAAAGATGCACTGGAAGCATTCCAGGAAGCTCTGGAAAACATCATGCCGGTTCTGGAGGTAAAAGCCCGCCGTATCGGTGGTGCTACCTACCAGGTACCAATGGAAGTTCGTCCAGCCAGAAGACAGACCCTGGGTCTGAGATGGCTGACCAACTACTCCAGAGCCCGTTCCGAAAAAACCATGAAAGAACGTCTGGCTGGTGAAATTGTCGACGCTATCAATGGTACCGGCGGTGCTGTTAAGAAACGTGAAGACACTCACAAAATGGCTGAAGCTAATAAAGCTTTCGCTCATTACAGATTCTAATTTCGGTTTTCGGACTGAATATGAGGCAAAGGGAAACAGCGGAGAAAGTGTATGCTTTTTTCGCTGGTTCTTGCTTAGTCTCCTGAAGAATAACAGCTTAAACCGACCGATCATTGTATAGGAGGAGGACAAATATGCCAAGAGACGTATCCCTTGAACTCACCCGTAACATCGGTATTATGGCTCACATCGATGCTGGTAAAACTACCACCACCGAGCGTATCCTGTACTACACCGGTGTTAACCATAAAATTGGTGAGACTCATGACGGCAGCGCGACCATGGACTGGATGGTTCAGGAGCAGGAACGTGGTATTACCATTACTTCCGCTGCAACCACCTGCTACTGGAAAGGCCACCGTATCAATATCATCGACACCCCTGGCCATGTTGACTTCACCGTAGAAGTTGAGCGTTCCCTGCGTGTACTGGACGGTTCTGTAACCGTTATGTGCGCAAAGGGCGGTGTTGAACCACAGTCTGAAACCGTTTGGAGACAGGCTGATAACTACAAAGTTCCACGTATGATCTACGTGAACAAAATGGACATCATGGGTGCAGACTACTTTAACGTTCTGCGCATGATCCATGACCGTCTGAAATGTAACGCTGTTCCGATTCAGCTGCCAATCGGCTCCGAGCAGTTCTACAAAGGTCTGGTTGACCTGGTAGAAATGAAAGCTTACGTATACTACGACGATAAGGGCGTAGATATCCGTGAGGAAGAGATTCCAGAAGACATGAGAGACCTCTGCGAAGAATACAGAATCAAACTGGTTGAGTCTGTTGCCGAGCAGGATGAAGCTCTTATGGAAAAATATCTGGAAGGCGAAGAGCTGACTGTTGAGGAAATCAAGAAAGCAATCCGTGAAGACACTCTGGCAAACCGTATGGTACCAGTTTGCTGCGGTACTTCCTACAAAAACAAGGGTGTTCAGAAGCTGCTGGATGCGATCGTGGATTATATGCCCGCTCCTACCGACGTTCCGAACATCAGAGGTATCAATGTAGAAACCGAAGAAGAAGAAGAAAGACCTTCCAGCGATGACGCTCCAATGGCTTCTCTGGCATTCAAGATCGCTACCGACCCTTATGTTGGTAAACTCTGCTTCTTCCGTGTATACTCCGGTACGGTAAACACCGGTGATACCGTTCTCAACGCAACCAAAGGTCATACCGAGCGTGTTGGCCGTATTCTTCAGATGCACGCCAACAACCGTAAAGATATTGATACCTGCTACGCAGGTGATATCGCCGCTGCTGTTGGTCTGAAGAAGGTAACAACCGGTGATACCCTCTGTGATCCAAAACATCCGATCATTCTGGAGTCTATGGTATTCCCAGAGCCAGTTATCCGTGTTGCTATTGAGCCAAAAACCAAAGCAGGTCAGGAAAAAATGGGTATCGCCCTGTCCAAGCTGGCAGAGGAAGACCCAACCTTCCGTACCTACACCGACGAAGAGACCGGACAAACCATCATTGCTGGTATGGGTGAGCTCCATCTGGAGATCATCGTTGACCGTCTGCTCCGTGAGTTCAAGGTAGAGGCTAACGTAGGTAAACCTCAGGTTGCTTATAAAGAAACCATCCGCAAAGAGGCTAACGTGGACATGAAATATGCCCGTCAGTCTGGTGGTAAAGGTCAGTACGGTCACGTTAAGATCATCGCTGAGCCAAACGAAAGCGGCAAAGGTTACGAATTCATCAACAAACTGGTGGGCGGTTCTATTCCGAAGGAATATGTACCTGCTGTTGACCAGGGTATCCAGGGCGCTCTGCAGTCCGGTATTCTGGCTGGCTACAACGTAGTTGACGTAAAAGTAACTCTGTACGATGGTTCTTACCATGAAGTCGACTCCTCTGAAATGGCCTTCAAGATTGCCGGTTCTATGGCAATGAAGGAAGCCATGAAGAAAGGCGACGCTGTTCTGCTGGAGCCTATCATGAAAGTAACCGTTATCACCCCAGAAGATTACATGGGTGATGTTATCGGCGACCTGAACTCCCGTCGTGGTCAGATTCAGGGTATGGAAGCAAGAAACGGCTCTCAGGAGATCCGCGCCTTTGTTCCACTGGCCGAAATGTTCGGTTACGCTACTGACCTGCGTTCCAAAACACAGGGTCGCGGCCAGTACACCATGGAGCCTTCTCACTACATTGAGGTTCCAAAATCCATCGCCGAAAAAATCATTGCAAGCCGTTCCAAAGCAGAATAATCTGTCTTTCGCTGCTTGATTTCAAGAAGAATTCCTGAGAATTGAAGGATATTTTCAGATATTTTTCATATTCCTCAGGAATCCTACTTGCATTTTGAAAAAGAAGTTGCTACAATACAAATTGAAGCATTCTTTTTTGAATGTATAACTAAATTTTATATTAAGGGAGGATTACCCCAATGGCAAAAGCTAAGTTCGAAAGAACCAAACCACATATTAATATTGGTACCATCGGCCATGTTGACCATGGTAAAACCACTCTGACCGCTGCTATCACCAAAACTCTGTCCCTGAAAGGCCAGGCTGAGTTCTCTGCTTACGACATGATCGATAAAGCACCAGAAGAAAGAGAACGTGGTATCACCATCAACACCGCTCACGTTGAATACGAAACCGATAAGAGACACTACGCTCACGTTGACTGCCCCGGACATGCCGACTACGTTAAGAACATGATCACCGGTGCTGCTCAGATGGACGGCGCTATCTTGGTTGTATCCGCTGCTGACGGCCCAATGCCACAGACCCGTGAACACATCCTGCTGTCCCGTCAGGTAGGCGTTCCTTACATCGTAGTATTCATGAACAAAGCTGACCAGGTTGACGACCCAGAACTGCTGGAGCTGGTTGAGATGGAAATCCGTGACCTGCTGAACGAGTACGACTTCCCAGGCGACGATACTCCTATCGTTGTTGGTTCCGCTCTGAAAGCTCTGGAAGCTCCAAACGACCTGTCTGATCCTGCTTACGCTCCTATCCTCAAACTGATGGACGAAGTAGACAGCTACATTCCTACTCCAGACCGTAAAGAGGATATGCCTTTCCTGATGCCTATCGAGGACATCTTCACCATCACCGGTCGTGGTACCGTTGCTACTGGTAGAGTTGAACGTGGTATCCTGAAACTGTCCGACGAGGTTGAAATCGTTGGTCTGCAGGAAGAAAACATGAAGACTGTTGTTACCGGTATCGAAATGTTCCGCAAACTGCTGGACTTCGCAGAAGCTGGCGACAACATCGGTGCTCTGCTCCGTGGTGTTCAGAGAACTGACATCAAACGTGGTCAGGTACTGTGCAAACCAGGTTCCATCAAACCACACACCAAATTCCATGGCCAGGTTTACGTTCTGAAACAGAGCGAGGGCGGCCGTCATACTCCATTCTTCAACAACTACAGACCACAGTTCTTCTTCAGAACTACCGACGTTACTGGCGTTATCAAACTGCCAGAAGGCGTTGAAATGTGCATGCCTGGTGATAACGTTGAAATGGACGTTGAACTGATCACCCCAATCGCTATCGAGCCAGGTCTCCGCTTCGCTATCCGTGAAGGCGGCCGTACCGTTGGTTCCGGCGTTGTTACCGCTGTTGAAGCTTAATTCAATCGCTGGTTTACGCTGAGCACATTTGCTGCTTTTAAAGAGCTCTCCGCAAGGAGAGCTCTTTTTTGTATATAAGAAAACCACTCGCTAGGCGAGTGGTTCAAAAGAGCCTACTG
>CAMCOD010000003.1 GCA_945876435.1 uncultured Clostridia bacterium | reverse complement strand
TGACTTCAACCGTCAGTGGATTTGTTTCCCGTGACAAGAGGACCACCGTCTCGACGTGATTTGTCCTGGGGAAAAGATCCACCGGAACCACACGAACAGCGTGATAGCCCAGTGTCGCCAGTTCTTTGCAGTCCCGGGCAAGAGAGGCCACGTTACAGGATATCATCACCAGCTTTTCCGGGGACATAGTGTGAATGGCCTCCAGTACATCGGGGCTGCAGCCTTTTCTTGGTGGGTCTACCACGATCACATCCGGCTGCAAACCTTCATCAGCCAGGGTTTTGGCAGCTTGACCGGCATCAGCGCAGAGAAAACGGGCATTCTTGATATCGCAGTTTTTGGCATTTTCCCGGGCGTTGTCCACGGCATCCGGGATGATTTCCACGCCGATCAGCTCTCGAACACGCTGGGCCATGGACAGACCGATCGTTCCCGCGCCGCAGTACAGGTCTACCAGCAGCTCGTCACCTTTTAAATCTGCCATATCAGCGGCCAGCTGGTACAACTGCTGGGCAGCCTGCCGGTTCACTTGATAAAAGCTTAGGGGAGAGAGTTTAAAGCGTACGCCGCAGAGAGTATCCTCAATGGTATCACTGCCATACAGGGTGACACACTGCTCTCCAAGGATCACATTATCCCGGCGTTTATTGATATTCAGGATAACCGAGGCCACTTGAGGACAGATTTTCAGCAAACCGCTCACATAATCCTCGGCAAAAGGCAGCTTGGTACCGTTAAGGACCAGACAGACCATAGCCTGTCCGCTGACCTCTCCATAGCGCAGATAAATATGACGCAGCAGGCCCTTACCGCTTTCCTCGTCATAAATGGAAAGCTTTTTTTCTTCTGCGAAAGCCTGCGTGTATACCACGATCTCCCGGAAAAAGGCCGGCTGCAAAGCACAATCCGCACAGGGGATTACCCGGTGACTCCTCTTGGCAAAGAAACCTGCCACCACCTTTCCATTTTCCAGACGAATCGGGTATTGAGCTTTATTACGGTAAGCTTTTTCCAGAGGAGAGCCTACGATCGCTTCCGGTTCCAGCTCCAAACCGCCGATGCGCTGAAGGGTGTCACGAACAAATTCAGCCTTATGCCTCAGCTCCTGTTCATAGGTAATATGGCGGAAAGCGCAGCCACCGCATTTCTGATAAACAGGACAGTCCGGGGAAATACGGTCAGGGGACGGCTTTCGGATTTTTTCGATTTTGCCGAAGCCGTAGGATTTCTGCACCTTTACGATGCGGAGCAGCAGTTGATCGCCCACGGCAGAATATGGGACGAAAATAACAAAGTTATCAATTTTCGCGATCCCGTTACCGTCAGAGGACATGGCGGTGATTTCAGCTTCAATAATATCATTTTTTTTCAGCATATCGTTCTCCAATCAATCAAAAAGAGGTGTTTTCCGGATGCTTATACAAAAAAAGTATAGCACAAAGCGCTGCGGAAAAAAAGGGGAGGGGTTTGAGGAGCTTAAGAGAAGGAGAAAAAAGATTTTTCCCAAAATCCCTTCAATAATAAAAGTTTTATGTTATAATGAAAAGGGAACAGCGGTCCTGGAGCCAGGATCCGCTGAACACTGAATCATTTTACGGAGGGATACCTTATGGTTTCAAAAGAATTGGAACAGAAAATTGACGCGTTTATCGCGGAAAACCGGGAAAATATCCTGAAGGATATTGAGACACTCATCGAGATCCCCAGTGTCAGCATCGACGGTGAAGCTGGCGCGCCTTTTGGCGAAGGATGCAAAAAATGCCTGGACGCTGCTTTGGCCATCTGTGAAAGAATGGGCATGGCAACCAAAAACTACGATTACTATGCCGGTTCCGCCTCCATCGGCGACAAAGAGAAGGAAATCTCCATTATGGGTCATCTGGACGTTGTTCCGGAGGGCAACGGTTGGAGCGTTGATCCTTACAAAATGACGGTAAAAGACGGCTTTATCTATGGCCGCGGCGTTGCCGACGACAAGGGTCCCGCTGTTTTGGGCCTTTATGCCATGAAATTCCTGAAAGATCATAACATTCCTCTCAACTATACCTATCGTCTGGTACTGGGCTGCAGCGAGGAACGTGGCATGGGTGATGTAAAAGTCGTTCTGGAACGGGAAAAGGTTCCGACCTTCATGTTCACCCCAGATGCCAGCTTCCCAGTGATCAATGGTGAAAAGGGTATTATGGGTGCAGAAGGCAGATTTGCCCACGATGGCGCTCATATTGTGGACTTCCACGGCGGACTGGTAGGCAATATGGTTGCTGACCGCTGCACAGTTGTATTGAAAGGCATTTCCAAAGAAGATCTGGGTGAACTCTGCCCCTGCAAATTTGATGTGGAAGAAAGTGCCGAAGGTCTGGTTATTACCGCCAAAGGCAAAGGCTCTCATGCGTCTATGCCGGCTGGCTCTGTCAATGCCATCTGGATGCTGACCGATATGCTGAGCAAGATTTCCGCTCTGTCTGAAGCGGAGAGAGAAGCTTGCGCCAAAGCCGCCGCTACTCTTACCGATTACAATGGCGTAGGCTTGGGTATTGATTGTGAAGACGAACCTTCCGGCAAGATCACTCATATCAGCGGTGTTGCAAAAATGGAGGGCAATGAGCTGGTTCTCAACTACAATATCCGTTATCCTGTAACGGTGAAAGGAGAAGAACTGACTGCCCGTCTGGAAAGCTATGCGCAGGCGCATGGTTATGTGGGCAAGGTTCTGAAAGACAGCGCACCAAGCTACCGCAGCGCGGATACCGCGGAGGTCAAAGCATTGCTTTCCGCTTACAACGATGTAACCGGAAAGAATGGCAAAGCCATCGTGATCGGCGGCGGTACTTATGCCCGCAACTTCCCCAACGCGGTTGCTTTCGGTCCGGAATTTGCTGAAATGAAAAACCCTGCCGGTGAAGGCAAAGGCGGCGTGCATATGGCTGATGAATGCAACGACATTGAGCTGATGATGAAGGCCGTTAAAATCTACATTTACGCACTGCTGAACCTGAACGAGCTTGCTTTGTAAGGCCAAATTTAGCCTCTCATATTGAGCGAAGCGGCGGCGAAATTGATTTCGCCGCCGCTTTTTTACTTTATTAAAGGAGGAATTCCCATGGTCAAAACCGCGGCAATTGGAAGCATGGGCAGCTATCGGTTTGTGGTCAGCCTGTCCCGGTATCAAGGACAGTGGCTGTTCAGCCGTCATCGGGCACGCAGCACCTGGGAAGGGCAGGGCGGTCATATTGAGGACGGTGAAACGCCTGCTCAGGCCATGGAGCGGGAGCTGTTTGAGGAGTCCGGAGCGTTGAAAGCAAAAATCATCCCCATCTGCGACTATGCGGTATCCGGGGAGGACGGCAGCTTTGGTCCGGCAGGCCAGTTCTTTTTCAGTGAGATCGATGTGTTGGGAGAGCTGCCGGAAAGTGAGATCGGAGAGGTAAGACTTTTTGACGGACTTCCGGAAGATCTGACCTATCCCCATATTCTGCCCAGCCTGTGGGACGAGCTGCAGAAGTTCCTGAGTGAACAACAGGAGCAAAAGGAACAAAAGGAGAGACGTTAGGTCTCTCCTTTTTCTTATCCTTCTTGTATTTTTTCTCCGTTTAGTACTGCCTGTACCAGCTTTTCACCCTCATAAACCAATTTCAAAGAGAAGAAAGGCGCGTTTTCTGCCAATAGCTTCAAAAAGATCCGATCTCCTTCCCAGAGAGTCAGGTCATAAAGCTTCTGTTTGTCGATCCACTCCAAATCCCCTTCGTCACAAAGTTTCAGTTCACCGGTAAAGCCATCGGCGGTAAACAGGTGCATATATTCGGTGGGCCATTGGTCCGATACGAAGGTGATCAGTCCCCGGTAGCGGTAGGAGGTAAGGGTCAAACCGGTCTCCTCCAAGGTTTCCCGCAGGATACAATCCTCCGGACTTTCATCCTTCTCAAATTTACCGCCGATTCCGATCCATTTATCGTGATTTTCATCGTTTTCTTTTTTGACACGGTGCAGCATCAGGTAGGCGTTATCCTTTTCAATGTAACAGAGGGTGGTCAGTTTCATGGATGCGTTGCTCCTTTCACAAAAAAGCACAGGGGATTGGGTTGAGAGTTTCCGCTTTGGATCAATTGGATGAATCCATTGTAGCACAGGAAAAATATTGAGTCAAATCCAATCAAAATCAGAAAAAAACAAAGGATTTCAGAGGATTTTCAAAAAAAACAAGGGAAAATCTCAGAAAACACAATATTTTTGAGAAAAAATCCGGAAATATCGTGAAATACATTGACTTATTTTCTAATTGTGTTATAGTATGGGTGATATTTTTGGCATCTACAAAATTATCAGTGTGCGGCGAGCAATCACCACACGAATCACAGCGGCACAGAGATACCGCCTAAAAACGGGCCTACTCCACCATTGAGGCCACGATTAGACTCAAGCCTTTTGCGGGAAGCGGTATAAGGCTGCTGTGGGTTAGCAGGGTTTTTTAAGGGGATTACCCCGGTTACCTGTTCGACTAAAATCCGCAAAGGGGGATGCAGCAAAATGAAAGAGAATATTTTGATCAGTCTGAAGGACATCGCTGTGGAGTTCGAGGACGGTCACCGTGTATTGAAAGGGATCAACCTGGATATACACGACGAGGAGTTTGTCACATTTTTAGGCCCATCCGGCTGTGGTAAAACAACCACTCTCCGGATCATCGGCGGCTTTGCCGAGCCTACAGAAGGTGACATTTTTTTTGATGGGAAAAAGATCAACGGCGTTCCGCCTCATAAGCGCAACATCAATACCGTTTTCCAGCGCTATGCTCTGTTCCCGCATTTGAACGTGTTTGACAATGTGGCCTTTGGACTCAGCGTCAAAAAAATGGACAAAAAACTGATCGCCCGCAAGGTTAAGGAAATGTTGGAGCTGGTCAACCTCTCCGGCTTCGAAAACCGGAATATCAATCAGCTTTCCGGCGGTCAGCAGCAGCGTGTGGCCATTGCAAGAGCGCTGGTCAACGAGCCGAAGGTGCTCCTTTTGGACGAACCTTTGGGTGCGCTGGACTTAAAACTGAGAAAAGATATGCAGACAGAGCTGATGCGTATCCAGAAAAGCCTGAAAATCACCTTTATTTATGTTACCCATGACCAGGAAGAGGCCTTGACCATGTCCGACCGGGTGGTGGTCATGAAGGACGGCCAGATTTTACAGATCGGTACGCCTCAGGACATCTACAACGAGCCGGTCAACGCCTTTGTTGCGGACTTTATCGGTGAAAGCAACATCATTGACGGCGTTATGTACGAGGACTACGAGGTAGAATTTGCCGGACAGGCCTTCAAATGCGTGGATAAAGGTTTTGCTCCCAATGAGCGCGTCGATGTTGTTATCCGTCCGGAGGATATCATTGTCGGGGATTACGAAACCTCCCCAATCAGCGGCGTGGTGGAGTCCGTTGTATTCAAAGGGGTTCATTATGAGATCACTGTGGACGCTCATGGCTATAAATGGCTGATCCATTCTACCCTGAGTCAGGAGGTAGGCGCGCTGATCGGCATGAATGTGAAACCTTTTGATATTCACATCATGAAGAAGATGGAGGTGCGCTGATGAAAAACTCCATCGCTGACAACAATAAATCCAAATTCCAGAAGATTTTGGGTACTGCGCCGGCCTTTCCTTATATGGCCTGGGCCATTGTATTCATTGCCATTCCTCTGGGATTGATCGTATATTTTGCGCTGACTGACAGCGCCGGCAGCTTTACCATTGACAACATCGCCCGTGCCGGCGAGCACATGAGCGTTCTATTCCGTTCCATTAAGCTTGCAGCGATCGCCACCGCTCTGTGTGTGGTAATTGCCTATCCGCTGGCTTACATCATCTCCAGAAAACAGGGCTTCCGCCGGAATACACTGGTCATGCTGTGTATGCTTCCTATGTGGATGAACTTCCTGCTTCGTACCTACGCCTGGATGACCATTCTGGAGAACAATGGTCTGATCAACCGCCTGCTGATGCTGCTGGGTTTCGAGCCTATCCGCATGATCAACACCCAAGGCGCGGTTATTTTGGGTATGGTTTACAACTATATTCCCTTTATGATCCTGCCGCTTTACACCATCATGTCGAAAATCGGCAATGATGTGATCGAGGCAGCGCAGGATCTGGGCGCCAACAGCCTTGAGGTCATTGCCAGAGTGGTTCTTCCACTCAGCCTGCCGGGCATCAGCTCCGGCATTACCATGGTATTTGTGCCCTCCGTCAGCACCTTCGTTATCTCCAAAATGCTGGGCGGCGGCACCAACCAGCTGATCGGTGATATTATCGACCTGCAGTTCCTGGGCAACACATATAATCCCAACCTTGGTTCGGCGATTTCGCTGGTTCTGATGGTTGTGGTGCTTTTGTGCATGAGTATTATGGGTGATACGGAAGTTGAAACGATGGGAGGCCGGATTCGATGAAGAAGCATAAAATCCTTTCCAACGCTTATACGGCCCTTGTTATGGCTTTCCTCTATGCACCAATTATCGTTTTGATGATTTTTTCCTTTAACGACAGCAAAAGCCGAAATACCTGGAGCGGATTTACGCTGCGCTGGTATCAGGATCTGTTCCATGATGAGGAAATTATTCAAGCTCTGATGCTGACTCTGGTGGTGGCTGTGGTTTCCGCCGTTTTCGCCACTTTGTTGGGTACGGCAGCGGCGATCGGCCTTAACAAAATGAACAAGCGGCTCCGTTCCGTCTTCATGACTCTGAACTACCTGCCGATGGTCAACCCGGATATCATCACCGGCGTTTCCCTGATGCTGCTGTTTACCTATCTGCGGTTGAAATTCGGTGTGACGACCTTGATTCTGGCCCACATCACCTTCAGCGTGCCCTATGTGGTTCTGAACGTTATGCCAAAGCTGCGCTCCATGGACAAACACATTTATGAGGCGGCTTTGGATCTGGGCTGCAGCCCGCTGACCGCCTACTTTAAAGTGGTTATTCCGGAGATTATGCCGGGTATTATGTCCGGTTTCCTGATGGCTCTGACCTTCTCCATGGACGACTTTGTTGTTTCCTACTTTGTAAACGGTTCCTCCTCTCAGACGCTGCCTCTGGTTGTCTACAGCCAGACAAGACGCCGGGTAACACCGAAGATCAACGCTCTCTCCACGATCATTTTCATTGTGGTTTTGGGTATTTTGGTGATCAATAATATTTACTCCGCCCGAAAAGAGCAGCAGCTGCTTGCAGGGAACCGGGCAAAAAAGGAGGGACACTAAATGAAACGTTTTGCAGCCCTTCTGAGCGCCGTTTTGCTTCTGTTTTCCCTGTCCGTGTCTGCCTTTGCGGATGAGGGTGATCGGGAGCCCAACTATGACGAGGCTTATTACTCCCAGCTGAAGGGAAAAAATGTGGCCATCAACGTGTATAACTGGGGCGAATACATTTCCAATGGCGACGACGGCTGTATGGATATTAACGCGGAGTTCGAAAAACTGACCGGTATCACCGTCAATTATACCCAGTTTGATACCAATGAGTCCATGTACGCCAAGATCAAAAGCGGAAGCGCCTCCTATGATGTGATCTTTCCGTCGGATTATATGGTTTCCCGTATGATCCAGGAGGGAATGTTGCAGGAGTTGGATTTTGATCTGATCCCCAATTCCCAATATATTGATGAGCGCTTTGTCAATCCAGAGTATGACCCGGAAAACAAATATTCCGTGCCTTATACTTGGGGCACAGTCGGTTTGATTTACAATTACGACAAGCTGGGCTTTGATCCGGAGAGCTGGGACATTCTTTGGGATGAAGAATATGCTGGAGAGATTCTGATGTTCTCCAACTCCCGTGATGCCTTTGGCCTGACGCTGATGAAGCTGGGCTATAACATCAACACACAGGATAAAGAGGAATTAGCTGAGGCGGCTGAGGAGCTGAAAGCCCAGAAACCTTTGGTGCAGGCTTATGTTATGGACCAGATTTTCGACAAAATGCAGGGCAATGAGGCGATCCTGGCACCTTATTATGCCGGTGATGCCGTGAACATGATGGCTGAAAATGAGTCTCTGCGCTTTGTCGTTCCGGAAGAAGGCAGCAACTGGTTTGCGGATGCGATCTGTATTCCCAAACCCTCCGGCAGCTTTGACGAGGATCGCTATCTGGCGGCTCACATGTATATCAACTTCCTGAATGAACCCAATGTTGCGGCGGAAAATATTGAATACATTCAGTATTCCACACCAAATACTGCGGCATTGGCTCTTCTGGATGAGGAAGTGCGGGAAAATCCAATTTCCTATCCCAGCGACGAGGTCATGGAAAAAACACAGGCCTTTGTGAATCTGGATACGGAGACCAATCTGTATATGGATCAGCTTTGGACAGAGCTGATGAGCGCGGCTCCGGAATACAACGAATGGGCTATGCCGCTGTTTATTATCGCCTGTCTGGGCCTTTCCGTATTTGTAACGGTGTTTAAAAAGCAGTACCGCCGCCGCAAGGATCAGTTCAGCTATGACACCTACCGTAAACTGTAAAACAAATCATAAATTTGGTTTCGCTTGTATGAAAAAGCCATCTGCTCTGACGCTGTTCAGGGCAGATGGCTTTTTTCCTGCAATTTGGTGGCGCTCCGGTATTATGAAGCCAAGAGGAGAGGGGAAAAGAGCGTCCAAGCCGCAGGGCGGCTTGGAGCGTTGGCAGCAATGAGAGAAACAGAGCAAAAGAAACAGGGCAGTCTGAATACCCAGACTGCCCTGTTTCTATAAAAAGAGAACGGAAAGGAAGTTTAGAGGAAGGATTGCCGTAATGGACTGCCTTCCTGTATTCATCAACAATCAAGCTGCATTCGGAGCTGGAGTTTGCGGGGCAGAGCGCATTCCGCCACCGTTTTCTTTTCCGTTTCCACGGGATTTGGCACCACCCATGCCGCCATTGCCAGATTCGGAACCGTCATTTGTGGTGACATTACCGCCATTGTTGGTATAGGTTCCGTTGGTATCAATGGCTGTGTTTCCGTTTCCATTGCAGGTAAGATCCAACGTACCGCCGTTGACCGTCAAACTTCCGTTGGCGTCGATGCTGTCGCCGTCGGACACAACAGTGATTGTACCGCCATTGATAATAATGAAGCAATTTCCATCAGCGTCGAACTGATTCTGTTTTCCAAAGCCGAAATCCATGCCGGAACTGTCTGCCCCGCCAGCGGCGTTAATGCCGTCATCACAGGCAATGATGTCCAGCGTACCACCGTCAATGGTGACAGACTGGCCTTCCACGCCTTCGTAACAGTAAGGAATGGAGAATGTTCCTGCTTGGATTCCCACAGCGGCGTCAGCGTGGATACCGTCATCGCCGGTGCGAATGGTCCATTCGCCACCGGTGATGGTCACATCTGCGCCTCCGTGAACGCCGTCATCGCAGGTATCCAACAGAAACGTACCGTTGTTGACCGTCAGTGCGCCATCTGCCTTGATGCCTTTGCAGCTTTCTGTGTCCGCTGTGGTGCTTGCCGCGCCAGAGGGCGCTTTGTCGGCTGAGAAATCTTTGAAGCCGGACCGCTGCATCGTGTCTCCGGCACGCATTGTCGCGCTGGCACTGCCGCCTCCGGTGGTCAGCACATAGCTTCCGCCATCGATTTGAAGGGTACCGCTGGCGCTGATGGCGTCACCATCGGAATCGATCTCAAAGCTGCCATCCGCAATATAAAGGAAGCCTTTGGAGGCGTCGTCCGCGTTTTCAGCGTGAATTCCATCCTTACCGGAGGTAATTGTGAAGCTGCCGGCAGCTACCGCCACGCTGTCTTTTCCTGTGAAACCATGTTTGGCGGCAGTGACGGTGTAAGTGCCGCCGGTGACAGTCAGTTCGTCTTTGGAGACAATGCCATGCCCTGCCGGGCTGTTCACTGTCAGACTGCCGGTTCCGTTGAGGGTCAGGTCAGTCTTGGAGAAAATTACCGCGTCAATGTTGTTGTCATCAATGGCTGTGAAGGTTCCGCCGTTAGACAGAGTATTTTCCGCGTTTTCTGCCAGTGTAAGGAACACTTTATCCGCTTCCAGACAGTATATGGCGGCGGAAGAAACACTGGTGATGTCTGCTCCGTCCAGAACGATCTGTACTTTATCTGCGCTGTCAGCGTCAACGACGATCTGCCCATCGGCAAAGGTACCGGAAAAAAGATAGACGCCTTCATCCAACAGGGTGATCCTGCCACCATCAATCGCTACAGCGTCCGAGGAGCAGGCAGCGGTGTCTCCGTTGAGCTGGACCGTCACAGCGGCAGCCTCATCATAACCCTGTTCCATATCCCGGTTGCTGAACCAATCATTGGTGCTGCTGTTTTGGACGGTGGCCACATCAGCGGTGCTTACCGTTTTTTCCGAAGTATCTGTAACGCTGGGGGAAGAAATGGTTTCACCGTTGCTGCAGCCTGACAGCAGCATGGCTGTGCTGAGAACAGCCGGCAAAATAATCTGTGTTATTGTTTTTTTCGTGTTCGCTTTCCTCCTTTTAAAGACCCGCTGCGGTGTTTTCCTGATATGATATAGAGATTTCCAGATTTCCATTCCGGAGGCGCAGCTCGTCGATAAGCGCTTTTTCTTTCCCGGGATCCCGCAGGGTTAAATCGTAGGTCAACTTGAACAGGCTGCCCATATTGCTGGTCTTTACATGTTTCAGGGTATAGTCCGTGGTATATTTCTGCAATACCGGGTCAAAAACGCCGGTATAGTCCAGATTTTCCGGGATGGTGATGCGCAGTGTCTTATTTCGCGCACCTTCCCCAAGATGAACAGCGGTATAAAGCATGGTGGCGCCGCCTAAGATTAGGGCAAACAGTGCTGCATAGCCCAAATACCCCATACCGGCGATGAGTCCCGTTCCCATGGCGATAAAAATAGCGCCGATTTCCCGGGCGGAACCGGGAGCTGAACGAAAGCGTATCAAGCTGAAGGCTCCGGCCACCGCTACGCCGGTGCCGACATTGCCGTTGACCATCATAATGACTACGCAGACAACAGCAGGCAGAAGAGCCAAGGTGATAACGAAGCTCCCGCTGCTTTTTGCGCGCCACATTGTCATGGCACACAACAGTAAACCGATGAGAAGGGAAGCTCCCACGCACAGCAAAAAGTCAGCAGGGGCAATAACAGTGGTTAATTCGGTGTCAAATACACCTTGGAAAAATGAATTAAGCATATTTACGCACTCCTTTTTGTTCTGTCAGAAAAATATCCTGATATGCGGTTCCATATTTGGAAAATGAGGTTTTGAAAATATTCAGTTGGGAAAGTATGTGGACCATCCATAGCGGAAGTCCGCCGGATGTTTTCAGTTCCATCAGCACCTGATCCGGCTGCAGGATGGCTTTCCCCCAGGGATCCGAATCCAGCGTCAGCTCAACCTGGCGGTAGCGGATGTTCTCATCGAAGGTTACCCGGAAATCTCCGCCGTCACGTTCATAAAACGCTTCCCGTTCATAGGACAGAAACACAGCCGGCTCCAATTCCCGGTAAAATTCCAAGGCATAGGAAATCTCCCGTCCGATCTGACTGTCCGGCAGGTGCATTCTTCGATCCAAACAGGCTTCCGCCTGGGCCTGCGGCAGAGAAATGCGTCGTTTGTAGACCACATCCTGATATTTCTTTTTCAATTCCACAAAAACCGGGTTTCCCGTCGCGGCACGTCCATAACTTCGGACGCGGAGTTTTTCTTTATAGACCGGTTTTTCCAAACTTTCCCGGATCAATTGGAAATTTGGTGTGTCGTAATAGATGTTCCGGATGGAACTGTGCCCATATTTGTCAATGGACATATAAGGTTCCATTGCCTTTAACACCGCATCCCTTTGGCGGCGATCCATCAGGTATTTGATCTCATATCGCTTGAACACCATTTGATTTCCCATGGTGATATACTCCCTTCGTTTCAGATTGTAAAGCCAGTGTAAAGTTCAAAACATAACTGGACTTAAAAGTGCGCGAAGTTTTTTGCGGGAAGCTGCTGACATCAAATCCGGACTGTGTTATTCTTTTTAATGATAATTAAGGTATTTCCCGTATACTGAAGTATAATGAGATATGGAACGAGAATGGATGGAGGTGCGGTAATGAGAATTTTACTTGCGGAGGATGAGCGGTCGCTTTCCCGTGCGGTGATTGCCCTGCTGGAGAAAAACAATTATTCTGCCGACGCGGTTTATGATGGTGCGGAGGCGCTGGAATACATTGCAGCTGAAAACTATGACGCGGTGATCTTGGATATTATGATGCCAAAAATGGATGGACTGACGGTGCTGCGAAAGCTGTGGGAAGCGGGAAATCATATCCCGGTTCTGTTGCTTACCGCCAAATCCGAAGTGGAGGATAAGGTGTTGGGGCTGGATACCGGGGCTAACGACTATCTGACCAAACCCTTTGCCACAGCAGAGTTACTGGCACGCATCCGGGCCATGACCAGAAGCCAGACTGCCCAGGCCAGCAGCCGTCTTTCCTTTGGTAATGTTGTATTGGATCAGACCACGTTTGAGCTTTCCGCACCCGGCGGCAGTTTCCGCTTGGCCAATAAGGAATATCAGATGATCGAGCTGCTGATGCGCAATCCCGGACAGGTAATCCCAACTGAGCGGTTTTTGGAGAAGATCTGGGGCTATGACAGCGATGTGGAAGTGAATGTGGTGTGGGTATATATTTCCTATTTGCGAAAAAAATTAAGCGCTTTGCATGCGGATATTCAGATCAAGGCCACCCGCAACACGGGCTATTCTCTGGAGGAAGCAAAATGATCAAAAAGCTGCGCATCAAATTTATTGCCGCGTCCATGCTGTCTCTGTCCTTGGTTCTGTTGGTGATCTTAGGCAGTATCAACGCCATGAGCTATCAAAAGACCGTATCCGATGCTGACGCTATTTTGTCGTTTTTGGCATCCAATCAGGGAATGTTTCCCCAAAGAAAGCTGCTGGAAGAGGGTGGAAATGTCCGGAAGGAACCCATGGAAAACAGCGCTATGGATGATAGCGCTTTTCGGAAACATGGTTTCTCGGATGAGACGCCGTACGAATCCCGCTTTTTCTCTGTTTTGCTGGATGAGACAGGGCGGGTAATCAGCACCGACATCGACAAAATTGCCGCGGTGGATCAAGCCACTGCGGTGGAATATGCCCAGGAAGTATGGAATTCCGGAAAGAACAGTGGTTTTATGGAGGACTACCGTTTTACCCGGAGTAGAGAAGCTGACGGCATCCGCATGATTTTTTTGGACTGCAGGAGAAGTCTTTCCGGCTTCCGAACGGTGCTGTTGGCCAGCATCTCCATCTCCCTGCTGGGACTTCTGGCTGTGTTGGTGCTGCTGATTCTCCTTTCCAACCGGATCGTAACGCCTGTGGCGGAAGGCTATGAGAAGCAGAGGCGGTTTATTACCGACGCTGGCCACGAGATTAAAACGCCTCTCACCATTATCGGAGCGGATGCGGATCTGCTGGAACTGGAGTGTGGCGAGAGTGAGTGGCTTTCAGACATCAAACGCCAGATCAAGCGTCTGACCGGTCTTACCAACGATTTGATCTATCTGTCCCGACTGGATGAGGAGCGGCCACAGCTCCAGCGCATTGAATTTCCGTTCTCTGATGTGACGGAAGAGGTCGTACAGTCCTTTCAGGGTCCCGCCAAAGCGCAAGGCAAAGAATTGCGCATGGATATTCAGCCGCTGTTGTCCTATACTGGTGATGAAAAAGCCATCCGGCAGCTGGTTTCCATTCTGTTGGACAATGCTGTCAAGTATTCTCCGGAGGGAGAAACGATCTCAGTAAAATTGGAAAAGGAGAGCCGTTTCCTGAAGCTGACTGTTTCCAATACTACGGCTCAACCCGTGGAAAAGGACAAGCTCAACCTCCTGTTTGACCGGTTTTACCGCGTGGATCAGTCCCGTAATTCCTCGATTAGTGGCTACGGGCTGGGAATGTCCATTGCCCAAAGCATTGTTGACGCCCACAAGGGAAAAATCCGGGCTGACAGCCCCGAAACAAACGTTCTGACGGTTCTGGTCACACTGCAGCAGTAAGTTCTTGATCCCTTTGTCGCTCGAATCGGTTTCATTCTGCTTCCTGCACTTGGCTGATCAGGCGGCTTTATTCTCTTTATAATGGATTCTCTTTATCGGGAAACAACAGAAAAGGCAGACCGTGCATTTGCACGGTCTGCCTAATTCTTTTTCAGTCTGTGTCTTTAAAATATCCCCTATTGGGATTCCTGTTTTATTGTTTCCAGGTTTCACACAGTCGTCTGCACAGGCTGTCCCAGGAGAGGGCTTGCACCTGTTCCGGACAAGGAAGGGGACTTTTCCAGGCGGATTGGATCGCAGAAGCCAGACGCTGTTCGAAAGCGGGCAAGGAAGCGGCTAAAGGCTCGTCTTCGTTCCGCATCTGGGGCGGTTCAACGAAAATAGCGCCGTTTTGGGGAATTGCTTGATCAAGCCAGGGTTTAATACCAGGCAGATCGCTGCATATCACACGCAGACCGCAGGCCATAGCCTCCATAAGAACCAAAGGCAGCCCCTCGAAGAAAGAAGGAAGGATAAAGACATCACTGGCGTTTAGCTCTTTTGCCAACTGCTGCTGGCTTAATTTGCCCAAGAAAGTGACTTTGCTGGGAGCGGCTGCTGCTAAAAGTTGAATTTGCTTGTATTCTTCCGCGTTGCCATAACCCCCTGCAAGAGCCAACTCCACATTTTCCGGCTGTTTCAGCAGGCTGAGGGAGCGAATCAGGCTCATGATCCCCTTTTTTTCGGAAAGCTTCCCAGCAAATATCAGGCGCAGCCGGTCAGGAGAACGCTTTGAACGGATGGTCTGGTCAATGGAAAAGATATCGCTGTTGTATCCGCTGCCGCTGACGACAACCAAAGACTCAGGGACAGCAAAGGTCTGACAGATTTGCTTTTTCTGCTCCTCATGAAGAGCAAAAATTCCGTTCAGCTGCTGGATCTGGCTGCGGATGAAATCCCGCTGCCAGGGGTTTTTCCGGTATTGACGCAAGTCAGAACCGTGGCACTGTCCGTAAACCGGCAGATCAGGGCAGATTTCTCGCGCCAATGCGCAGAGAAAATACAGGTGATGGCAAAGGATCACATCCGGATGGAACTGGGCAACAGCCTCTTGGATTCTGCGGCGGAACGCGGTGAAAAGCTGTTCGGTCATGACGGGTGTCAAATCGCAGTAACGAGTGCTCTTATAGGGCATTTCATCGGACATCCCGCAGATGGGGAAAGGCAGTTCTTCCGATTGGTAAAAAACCGGATAGCAAGTTATAGCGTCCGGTAAGTGGATCTCGTCTTCAGCAGTAACGCCGCAGATGACTGCCTGCCGGTGACCGGCCTTGTCAAAGCCCTTCACCAGCTCCGACAGATAAACTCCGCTGCCGGTGCTGTCCGGCTTTTGGGCGCTCAGGCTTAAAATCTTCATAAGAGATGTGCTCCTTCCGTTTTGATACCTGTCTACTATAACACGTTGGAAAAAGGGGAGCAAGGATTCGGAAGCCTGTTTTTCCATATAATTTTCTTATCATTCTTTTTCGGCAAAATATGACCGAAAAGATGAGGTAAAATGATATTCTGTGGATTGATTGACAAAAACTTTACGAAATTCTGTTGCTTTGTGCCCATCTATATCAAAAATATACAAAACAGTTGAAAAAAATGTGCGGGTATTTATGACAATATACTACGAATTGCTTGAAAAAGCAGATGGAAAGTGCTATCATAAGAATTATAGGAGGTCGATATCAATGAACGCTTTCGCAAAACGGAATGAAATGCCGATTTCCTGCTTCCATCAGGGCAGTAATTTTCACGCTTATGAGCTGTTGGGAAGCAGAAGCAGCAAGCGCAAAGGTGTCTCCGGAGTGGTTTTCCGTGTATGGGCGCCTCATGCAAAAAGCGTTTCTGTGGTAGGTGACTTTAACCTTTGGAACAGAGCGCAAAATCCGATGGACAGGATCAATGAAGAGGGGCTGTGGGAGGCGTTCCTCCCCGGAATCAAGCAGGGGGAGCCTTACCAATACAGCGTGGAAGGAACAGATGGGATGCTGTTTCTTAAGTCCGATCCTTATGCTTATTACAGAGCAGAAGGAAAATCCGCTTATTACGATCTTTCCCGTTTCAACTGGAAGGATGGGGAGTGGATGGAACAGCGTAAGCTTCATAAGCACCTTGGCGAGGCCATCAATATCTATGAGGTCCACGCCGGCTCCTGGAAACGAAACGAGGATGGTTCTGTTCTCAATTTCCGCAAGCTTGCGGATGAACTGGTGCCCTATGTGGCCGATATGGGCTATACGCACTTGCAGCTTCTGCCGGTTATGGAACATAAACAGGGAAGCTGGGGCTATGAAGTAACGGGCTACTATGCTCCGGATTCCCGCTACGGCACACCGAAGGACTTTATGTACCTGGTGAATAAATGCCATGAGCAGGGCATAGGCATTATTGTGGACTGGGTGCCGGGTCATTTTCCAAAGGACGAGCAGGGCATGGCTCTCTTTGACGGCAGTGCCTGCTATGAATATGAGAATACCCCGTGGGAAAGCTGCTTTTTCGACCTCAGCAGGCCGGAAGTAAGCTGCTTCCTCATTTCCAACGCCATGTACTGGCTGGAAAAATACCATATTGACGGACTGCGGGTTGATTCCGTGTCTGCTATGCTTTATCTGGGCAGCGGGCAGGAACAGAGGCTGCACACCCGGGAAACCCGGGAGGCAGTGGACTTCCTCAAACGGATGAATACCGCGGTTCTCAGTGATCATCCGGATGTGCTGATGATCGCGGAGGAGTCCAGCGCGTGGCCCATGGTCACAAAACCCCCTTATGCCGGCGGCTTGGGCTTCAGCTTTAAGTGGAACAGCGGGTGGAGCCACGATATTCTTCATTACATGTCTTTGGATCCAACCTACCGCTCTTATAACCATGACAAGATCACCTTCAGCCTGATGTATGCCTTTTCGGAGAACTTTGTGCTGCCGCTATCCCATGATGAGGTAAGCAATGGAAAAGGTTCTCTGCTCAGTAAAATGCCCGGTGAGCATAACCAGAAATTTGCCGGTGTTCGCACTTTACTGGGTTATATGATGGCCCATCCGGGCAAAAAGCTGCAGTTTATGGGCAATGAGTTTGGCCAGTTTGTTGAGTGGAATGACAGCCAGCCTTTGGATTGGCATCTGCTGGACTACGACAGCCACCGAAAACTGAAACAATATGTCAGGGACTTGAATTATTTTTACCGGGACAATCCACCTCTGTGGGAGATCGACAACTCCTGGGACGGGTTCCAGTGGCTGGTTCATGACGATCAGAGCCAATGCGTTGCGGCTTTCCGCCGCACAGATGAAGATGGCAGAGACATCATCGCTATCTGCAACTTCGCCCCGGTACAGCGGGACAACTATCGAATCGGCATCCCTCAGTTCCAGGATTATGAGATCGTGATGAATTCCGACGAGGTCCGCTATGGCGGCAGTGGGCTGCCCCATCCGGAGAAAATTTCGGCAGAATATACCCCGATGCATGGCAAACCTTATTCCATCCGGCTGGATATTCCAGCTATGAGTGTCCTTTTCCTTGCACCACCGCGGCGGGAAGAGAAAAAGGCGTATGAGAAGGGTTCCGCCATTGACGCTGTGATCACAGAGTAAGAACTCTGGACAATAGATACATACAGAACATACCCCTGTGAAAAAAATGAGATATTGAGAGGAAGGATTTGTATGATTTCCAAGAAGGAATGGATCGCAATGCTGTTGGCAGGCGGTCAGGGAAGCCGTCTTTACGCGCTGACCCGTAATCTTGCCAAACCAGCCGTACCCTATGGCGGAAAGTACCGCATCATTGATTTCCCGCTTTCCAACTGTGTCAATTCCGGCATTGATACCGTTGGTGTCCTGACCCAGTACCAGCCTCTGCTGCTCAATGAATACATCGGCAACGGACAGCCATGGGATTTGGACCGCGTACATGGCGGCGTTTATGTGCTTCCTCCATATCAAAAAAGCTCCAATTCGGACTGGTATACCGGAACGGCGAACGCCATTTACCAGAATATCAACTTTATTGACCGCTATCAGCCGGAATATGTGGTAATCCTCTCCGGCGACCATATCTATAAGATGGATTACTCCAAGATGCTGGCTTATCACAAGGAAAAAAACGCCGACTGCACCATTGCTGTGCTGGAGGTTCCAAAAGAGGAAGCCTCCCGCTTCGGTATTATGGCCACCAATGAGGATGGCAGAGTTTATGAATTCCAGGAGAAGCCAAAGGAACCAAAGAGCAATCTGGCTTCCATGGGTATCTACATCTTTACCTGGAGCAAGCTGAGAAAATACCTGGTGGAAGATGAGGCAAATCCGGAATCGGAAAACGACTTCGGCAAAAACATCATCCCGAATATGCTGCAGGACGAGCAGCGTCTGTACGCTTGGCCATTTGAGGGTTACTGGAAGGATGTTGGTACCATCGACAGTCTCTGGGAGGCCAACATGGACCTGCTGAATCCAAACATCCCTCTGGATCTGTACGATGATTCCTGGAAAATTTACTCCCGCAACCCGGTTATGCCGCCGCAGTATGTTGCTGACACAGCAATCGTGAAAAACTCCATGATCAGTGAGGGCTGTGAAGTACATGGCGAGATCGATTTCTCCATTCTGTTCCCCGGCGTTACTGTTGAGGAGGGGGCAAAAGTCCATGACAGCATCATTATGCCAGGCAGTGTAGTGAAAAAAGGCGCTGTGATCGAATATGCCATCGTGGCGGAGAATACGGTGATCGATGAAAATGCAAAAGTAGGCTGCCGCCCAACTGAAAGCGAGGGCGAATGGGGAGTTGCTGTAATCGGCGCCGGCGTTCATGTGGGCAGAAATGCTTGTGTGGCCGCAAAATCCATGATTGAGCAGAATGTTCCGGAGGTGTGTGACCATGAGTAAAGTTCTGGGAATTGTATTTTCCAATATGCACGAAACGTCCATGGGCGATTTGACAGAAAACCGCACCATGGCTTCGGTACCGTTTGGAGGTCGTTACCGTCTGATCGACTTTACCTTGTCGAATCTGGTAAATTCCGGTATTCATGATGTTGGTATTATTGCTAAAAACAACTACCAGACCTTGATGACCCATGTGGGGACCGGTAAAGAGTGGGATCTGTCCCGTAAAAATGGCGGCCTGTCCATTTTGCCTCCGTACGGCCGCTCCGAAGCCGGCGTATTCCGGGGAAGAATTGAGGCCTTAGCCGGCATCATTCAGTACATCAAGGAATCCAATGCCGAGTATGTGGTAATGACCGACTGTGATACGGTGGCTACCGTTGACTATGACGATATTCTGAAATATCACCAGTCCAAAGACGCGGATATTACCATCGTTTATCAGCATAAACAGGTTTCCAAAGCCCAGAGAAACAACACCACCGTTATTAAGCTGGACGAGAATCACCGGGTTTATGATGTGATGAAGGATCATGCGGAGGACGAAGGCAATGTGTTCCTGGATATTATCGTCATGAGAAAGTCTCTGCTGGAGCGCATCGTTGTTGAGAGCAACGCCCGTGGCAAAGTAAGCTTTACGGAAGAAGTCCTACAGGGTCAGAAGGATAAGCTGCGTATTTTCGGCTATGACTTCAAGGGCTATATCGGCGATATCAAATCCATTGAAGCTTACTATAACTGCTCCATGGACCTGCTCAACCCGGATATCCGCCGTCACCTGTTCCCGGCACACCGTCCGGTTTATACCAAGGTTCGGGACGAGGTTCCGGTTCGCTACGGTGTTGACGCAAAAGTGGGTCATTCTTTGATTGCAGACGGCTGTATCATTGACGGCGAGGTGGAAAATTCCGTTATTTTCCGCGGCGTAAAAGTGGGCAAAGGTGCCAAAGTCCGCAACTGCATCCTGATGCAGGGCACTATTGTAGGCGACAACGCCGATCTGAGCTACGTCATTGCGGATAAAAATGTAATTATCCGCAATTCCCGCACTTTGGTTGGCTGTGAAACCTATCCGATTGTGATCGGCAAAGGCCGTTCGGTATAATTTCTGTGATTTTTTCACGATAGAAAGAGGGATTGCCTATGAAAATTTTGTACTTAACCAGCGAAGCAAGACCATTTATCGCTTCCGGCGGCTTGGCAGATGTGGCTGGCTCCCTGCCCAAGGCTCTCTGTGATTTGGGCCATGAATGCCGTGTGGTTCTGCCTCTGTACAGCGATGTTAAGCCGGAATGGCGGGAAAAAATGACCTTCCTGTGCAACTTTAATGTGGCTTTGGCTTGGCGGAATCAATACTGCGGTGTATATACGATTTGTTACAACGGTGTTACTTACTATCTGTTGGATAACGAATATTACTTTAAGAGAAGCGGACTCTACGGTTATTACGATGATGCGGAACGCTTTGCTTTCTTCTCCAAAGCGGCTGTGGAACTGATCAACCACATCGACTACATTCCGGATGTTCTGCACGCGAATGACTGGGAAACAGCGATGGCTTCGGTTTATCTGAACAAATTCTATCGTCACATTCCTCTGTTCAAAGGTATCCGTACCATGTTCACGATCCACAATATCCAGTATCAGGGGCAGTTTGGTATGAACATTGCCTGGGATGTGCTGGGTATTCCGGAGTATCACCAGAATGTGCTGGAATATGACGGCTGTCTCAATATGATGAAAGCAGCTATCCAGGAAAGCAACATTGTCACAACCGTAAGCCCAAGCTATGCGCGGGAAATCCATGACCCATGGTTCTCCCACGGGCTGGACGGCGCTCTGTACAATAAAGGCGACCGGGTGATCGGCATCCTTAACGGCATTGATGTAGTTTCCTATGATCCATCTTCCGACAAGGACATTTATGTAAATTACAGCGCCGACTCCCTTGATAAAAAAGAGGACAACCGGAAGGCTCTCTGTGCTGAAATGGGTATCGAATACAAAAAAGATACCCTGCTGATCGGTATGGTGACCCGCTTTGCTTCCCACAAGGGCTTGGATCTGGTTCGCTACATCTTTGATACGCTGATGCAGGACAATGTTTCCGTTGTTGTGCTGGGTTCCGGCGAAAGGGAATACGAGGACTTCTTTAAAGAAGTTCATGCCAGATATCCCGGACGTGTTGGGCTGCGGCTGGGCTTTGTTCCAGAGCTGTCCCGCAAAATCTATGCCGGTGCGGATGTGTTCCTGATGCCGTCTAAGAGCGAGCCTTGCGGCTTGGCTCAAATGGTGGCAGCTCGTTACGGCACCCTGCCTATTGTTCGTGAAACAGGCGGTCTGAAGGACACCATTCATGATATGGGCGGCGAAAACGGCAACGGCTTTACCTTCCAGACCTACAACGCGCATGATATGCTGGGCGCGATTCAGCGCGCGGAGAAGCTGTATCAAGACAAAGCCGCATGGAAAGCTGCTATGCGTTCCGCTATGAGCTGTGACTTTAGCTGGGGGAAATCCGCGAAAGAGTACATTGCTGCTTACGAACGCATTATGAAAGACTGATTTTATAAAAAACCGGTCCCGACTTCAGTCGGGACCGGTTTTTTTCGCTTTTTTTGTGTTTGGGCAGCAAAATACCCCGCATCAAAGAATGCGGGGCAGAAGAAATTAGCCTAAGTATTTATTCAGAATGTCGGAAGCTTTGCTGTTGTCGCTGCTGATGACCATCATAACATATTTTCCTTTGGCTTTTACAACGGCGTTTTCCAGCTTGTACATTTCATCCGGGTTATAATCCTCAAAGCCGATTTTCAGGTCGTTGATCCGGTTCTTTACGATGGTTTCCACTGTGGTGCGGTCACTTTCTTTGGCCAGACGGAACAGTGCGATCTCATTTGGGGTGGAGTTGGACTCATCCATGTAGATCACATAGTCCTCCAGAATATCGGTATCATAGATGAAATAGAAATTTTCTGCGGCAATCTCGCTCATTTCGGCCATGTTGCTGCCAAAATCAATGTTTTCTATCAGATCGGCGTAAACATCATCGAAGGAGATGTAGCTGGATTTTCCGCAGGCACTCAGCGCCAGCAGCAGGCACAAGCTCAGTGCCAGAATTTTCACGATTTTTTTCATGGGGTGGTTCCTCCTATTCTTTTCATTTAAATGATAATTATGCTTCCGGTACAACATGGGTTTTCAGATAGTCGAACCAGATCTGGTAATAGGGTGCGTTCAAGTGCATGCCATCCGGGCTGACTTCGTCCGGCAGAGCGCCTGTCTCGTCCTTGAGGGCAGAGGCAATATCCAGATAATAAGCACCTTTTTCCTCAGCCACAGCAATGATTTCCTGATTGTAGCGGGTCAACTTTTCGTTGGTGATGCCGTTATCCTCATTGGAATAGCCCTGTGTGACCGGGAACATAGACTGCAAATAAAGGACCGCATCCGGGTGCTGTGCCTGAATCGTGTCCACCAACTTGGCGTAAAGATCTTTAAAAGCGCTTTCTTCCCGCCAGCCGATGTCATTGGCACCCAGCAGAATATAAATTTTTGCAGGTTGGATCCGGTCAAGCTCCTTCATCACGCTGGTATAACCTTCCGCCACTCGGATCTTATCTTCCTGATAAACGGACTGCAGGTTGATTCCCTTGTTGGCTACTACATTGGTATCCAAAATATCATAGAGCTGCAAGCCCTGGGTCAGAGAATCGCCAATAAAGGCAGCATCCGTGAAATAGGACGAGTCCACCTCGGGACATTCCTCCACAACAACTGGGATTGGTTCTGGGACGGGCTCTTCTTCAGTTTTAACCGGATCGGTTTCTGTGTTTTCCTCGGAAAGAGAAGAGGAATCCGGATCTTCCAGGTCAGGCAGGGAGATTTCTTCCCCCTCAGTAGTACGGTTATCCTCATAGGTGATATCCTGCTTATGGTCATTATTCTGCAGCTTATCCCAGTATATGGCTCCGCCGAATGCCGCTGCCATGGACACGGCAAGAATGAACAGCGTCGGCATCATGTAGGAATTGCGGCGTGTATAATAGCTTCGTTTTCTTTTTCGCAACACGATTACTCTCCTTTGGCTGTTGGGCAGTCTGATCCTGTCCAAATGGTTCAAGGTATCATTTTGTCTGTGACAAAGATAATTATACTACAAGAAGAATTCTTTTCAAGTGAAGAAGGAAGAATTCACAAAATTTTTGGAAAATGGGTCGGTGAGAGTGAAATTGTATTTTTCAGCAATTGAAATGATCCGTGTGTGGATTTTTCAGGATCTATCTGGATAAAACATATAAGACAAAAAGAAAAAGTCCTGAAATCCGCATTATAATGCACATTTTCAAGACTTTTCTGGTGCGGTAGATGGGACTTGAACCCATACGTCAGAGACACACGCCCCTCAAACGTGCCTGTCTGCCAATTCCAGCACTACCGCGTATTCAATTTTGTTGAACTGACTCAACGAAATTTATTATATCACTGAATCAGGTAGGTGTCAAGTATAAATTCAGACATTTTTGAAAAAACGAGGACAGGGTCGGAACTGTCCTCGTTTTTCGATACCTGAGGGGCTTTGATTGTACGTCACAAGGCCTTTATCATTTTGAATCCTCCAAATTCAAGAGCGGTTTTTTTAAGTAGATCATATCTCGAAGCTGTTTGCCAGCTTCAAAAATGGGATGATCGTAGTGCTCCGTAAAAAAGTTGGGGATACAGTGGCTACGACGAAAGCCGCAGGACTCATAGAAAGGTAGGGTGAGAGGGCTGTCGCCTGTCCCGACCTGCATCGTGTGAAAACGGGAGCTGTAATGGCGGCAAAGAAAGTCCACCATAGCCCGGCCATAGCCCTTTCGCTGATCAGCGGGGGTCGTAGCCAGATTTTTCAGCTCACAAAGCCCTCCGCCTTCATCTGTGACTACAGCTACAGTACGGATAGAACCGCCATCCTCCAGGACAAACAATTCTCCACGTTCCAGATAGCGGTCGATCATGGATTCTTGTTTATCCGCCAGAAGCAAAAGGGGAAGAAACTGCTTTTTATTGCTGTTGATTGTTCGAATCACAAGTATTGCACCCTTTATCAAAATAAAATTTTTTACAAAAAGATATTTTTATGCATCAGTATCCAATGAGTAATTGACTTTCATCCAATTTCCTTTTAAATAGTAAATGATGAACATGATGGAACAAATGGTCCAGCTGACTGGATAGCTGATGGTGATCATATCGAAAACATGATAGATTGGCAGCACAAGGAATACCCAAGCGATACGAAGGACACAAACGCCAAAACATGTAAGAATCATAGGGACCAGAGAGTTTCCGGTGCCGCGGATGGCGCCGGAAAGGATCTCAATGCAGACAAAACATACATAGAAAGGAGAAGTTAGGTACAGAATCCGCATGCCTTGCGTCAAAACCTCGCTGTCCGTAGTAAACATACCAAGCAGAGGATGGGCGAAGAGGCAGAAGAAACCGCCGATCAAAGCACTAGCCGCAAACGTCATAATCAGGCAGAGGCGGGTCGCCTTGCGGACACGATGGTATTTCCCTGCGCCATAATTTTGTCCGACAAAGGTAGTGATCGCAATGCCGAAGGCGTTGCAGACCATCCAATAGAAACCGTCAACCTTGCCGAAGGCGGTCCAGGCAGCAACAGTATTGGTGCCGAAGGAGTTGACGCTGGCCTGAAGAAGAATATTAGAAATTGTATACATGTTGGATTGAAGGCCGGTGGGGATACCGACCCGAAGGATATCTCGCAGGGAACCAACGTCCATGCGGATAGCCTTCCATTGCACCTGATGCGGGGCGGAGGTACGGGTCAGGGTCAGCATGACCAGAATGGCGGCGACGATCTGTGATAAAATCGTAGCCAGAGCAACACCGGTGACCCCCATTCGCAAACCGACCACCAAAATAATGTCCAGTACAATGTTAGTCATACAGGCAGCAATCAGAAAATACAGCGGACGTTTGGTGTCTCCTACTGCCCGCAGAATACCAGAGCCAATGTTATAGAGGAAGGAAGCAATGCTGCCCAAGAAGTAGATCTGCATATAGGTTGTGGCGTAATCCAGAATGTCCGCCGGAGTTCCCATAAGGAGCAAAGCCGGTTTGGAGAGCACGAAGCCCAGCACCGTAATGGCTGCGCCGGCGATCAGCGTCAGAGCCATGGAGGTATGAACCGTTTTTCGTACGTCGTCATAACGCTGGGCACCATAAAGTTGGGCAATGATAACAGTCGCGCCGGAAGAGATGCCGACAAACAGATTGACCAGAAAGCTGATCAGTACGTTTGTGGAACCGCCTACAGCGGCTAAAGCCGCTTTTCCCACAAACTGGCCAACAATGATGGCGTCAACCGTATTGTACATTTGCTGAAAGAAGCTTCCAAATAAAATGGGGAAGAAGAAATAAAGAAGCTGACGCCAGATAGGGCCGCTGATAATGGGATTTTCGTACTCCGCCTCAAAAGGGGAAGCTTTGGTTTTTAACATGGCAAACACCTCGCTGTTAATATATTTTGACTGGATCCGTCGCTTTTTCTGTTAGTGAAAAGAAACGGAAGATTATTTGGCTGTCTGGTTGATAAATTCAGGCAGATACTTGGAATAAGGCATGCGTTGGTCATGGTAGAGGCCGATGTAGCCGGACATCAGGTGGCTGGTAGTCACTGTCACGGCAAAAAGAATCATTCCCTGTCCGCCAAAAAGCTCCAAAGCCAGAAGGAAGGAGGCCATTGGGCAGTTGACCACACCGCAAAAAACAGCAATCAGTCCAGCAGCCGCACCAAAAGAGGCGGGAAGACCGATCAGAGGCGCAGCAACACAGCCAAAAGCAGCACCGACAAAGAAAACCGGCACAATTTCGCCGCCTTTAAAGCCTGCGCCGAGAGAAAGAGCGGTGAAAAGCAGCTTCAGCAGAAAGGCTCCGGTAAAAATAGAGCCGGCGATAGCGGCTTCAACCATAAACATTCCCGCACCGTTATAGTTTTGATTTCCCACAAGGAGAGTCAGAGCCAGTACCAAAGCTCCGCCGACCATTCCTCGCAGAAGGGGATGAGGCAGATATTTCTG
This sequence comes from uncultured Clostridia bacterium, assembly GCA_945876435.1. GTDB lineage: Bacteria > Bacillota > Clostridia > Oscillospirales > Ruminococcaceae > Negativibacillus. Next base: position 83,858 of record CAMCOD010000003.1, on the reverse strand, counting down.
ATATAGGCTGGCGGCGCTGTGCATAGTTGTGCAGAACAGAATCGCGACAGCGGCACAGAGGATTCCCAGCACCATGGCTTGCAGAAGGGTCAAAAGAGACAGTTCCGGCACCAGGGAGAGGGAAAAGGCAGTCGGTTTTATATGACACAAGCCTGCGACAGCAAATCCAGTCAAAGAGGACAGCAGACAGGGCAGCAGCGCCGATGGGTGAACAACACCCACGGAAACGACCTCTATGGGGAAAAGAGCGGCAGTGAGCGGTGTTCCAAACAGGGCAGAGAAAGTTGCGCTCATGCCGCACATGGTGATGATCACCAGATCTTTTTTGGATAAATGCAGAAGCTTGCCCAAGCTGCTGGCAATGCTTCCGCCCAGCTGCAGAGCAGCACCCTCCCGTCCGCAGGAAGCACCGGAAAAATGACTGAGCATAGCGCCAAGGAAGATGGCTGGAGCCAGACGAAAGGGAATATTATCATCTGTATATACAGATCGGATAACAACATTGGTTCCTGGGTCCTTTTCCAGACCCAATTTTTTATAGAGAAGTGGGATCAGGCCGCCGGCGGCTGGTAAAAACCAGATGAACCAAGGGTGCTGTCCGCGGAGCCTGGTTGCCAAGTCAATAACATGGTGAAAGGCTGAACCCACAAGCCCCAGCAAGGAACCAGTCAGGATCGTAATGGGCACCCACTTGATCAGGCTGCGAAAACCGGGACTCATCTCTTTCCAAATCGGGATTTCTTTCATACAGTCAACCTCCGGATGTTTCATGTTTTTTCAATAAAAGCGCGAAAAACTACCTTTATTATAGCGCACAAGCCCAAAAACCGCTACGCCTTTTCAAAAAATATTCCATATTTCAAATACTTTTTCTTCCGATAAAGAACAACTTCTGTAATTTTGACCAAAGGAGTTAACTTCAGGTGGAAAAAATATTGCAATAATACTAATACTGTGTTAAAATGAAACCGATATTGCGGCAATACAGAAAAAGTGCTGTCAGGAAATATTCCAAAAATGATTTAGACCTCTCTTTCCGGTTTACCGGAACTTAAATATATGTTAAGGAAAGTAAGGGTGATTGCGATGTAAGCGGCAAATGAGATGAATTTGCTCAAAGTCTGCGAAAAACAAAAATGAAAAAGAAGAAGAGGAGGTTTGGAACCATGCAAACCAAAAACAAGGGCAAAGCGGCTTTGCTCTGGAAGTTTTCCCGAGGATTCCGGGGACTGATTGTCCTTGCGACTGCAATGACCGTGTTGGCTGTTCTGCTGGACTATATGATGCCACAAGTAGTTCGAGTGATCGTTGACTCTGTTTTGGACAATAAACCCTTTGATCTGCCTGCATTCGCGGTAAATTGGATCAGCAGCATCGGCGGACGGGAATATTTGCGGGAACACCTGCTGCTTTGCGCGGCGGTGGCAATGGCGGCATCCGTGTCTTCCGCTATCTGCAACTTTGTTCGTAGAACGACGATGGCAATGGCGTCCGAAGGGATGATTTGCCGTCTGCGAAACCAGTTGTTCGCCCATATTCAGCGTCTGCCCTATCGCTGGCACATTGATAATCAAACCGGCGACACCATTCAGCGCTGCACCTCGGATGTGGAGGTTGTCCGTAATTTTCTGTCCACACAGCTTATTGACGTGGTTCGCACGGTTGTGCTGATTGCAGTCTCTATGGTGCTGATGTTTGCCATGAATGTTAAGCTGTCTCTGATCGCGCTGGCTTTTATCCCGGTGACGATGACCATCACCGCACTGTTTTACTCACAGATTTCCAAACGCTTCCGCATTGCGGACGAATCCGAAGGCCGGCTCAGTGCCGCCGTGCAGGAAAATCTGACCGGAGTTCGGGTGATTCGGGCTTTTGGCCGGCAGCGTTACGAAATCGATCGTTTTGACGAGAAAAACGAGGAGTTTGCCAACTATTGGATCCGCCTGAGCTACCTGATGGCTTTCTACTGGGGTTCCGGAAACCTGCTTTGTATGCTGCAGGTTATGGTGATCATCATAGCCGGCACCTTTGAGGCCGTGGCGGGAGCCATTACACTGGGTGAATTTCTTGTTTTCATTACTTATAACTCCATGTTGGTATGGCCGGTCCGCGCCTTGGGCCGAATTTTGTCCGAAATGGGCAAGACCAGCGTTTCTCTGGAGCGTATCGCGGAGATTCTGGACGCTGAGGAGGAAAAAGACGACCCTGCCGGCGTTGAAGCGGATATGAATGGAGACATTGTTTTTGACCATGTTTCTTTCGATTACGAAGGCAATGCCCCCGTGTTGAATGACGTATCCTTTACCATCAAAGCGGGAAGCACTTTAGGCGTTTTAGGCGGCACCGGTAGCGGCAAATCTACCCTGACCTATTTGCTGGACCGTCTTTACGATTTGCCGGAAGGTCATGGCAGAATCACCATCGGCGGCGTGGACATTCAGGCCATTAAGCTGTCTTGGCTGCGAAAGAATATTGGTTTGGTACTGCAGGAACCCTTCCTGTTTTCCAAAACCATTAAAGAAAATATCGGCGCCGTTCTCTGTGACGGAGAGGATATGGAAAGAATCCGTCGGGCAGCTTCGGTTGCTGCGGTAGATGAAGCCATTGAGGAGTTTTCCGAAGGCTACGACACTGTTGTAGGCGAGCGTGGCGTGACTCTCTCCGGCGGTCAGAAACAGCGTGTGGCAATTGCCCGAATGTTGATGCAGCAGGCGCCTATCATGATCTTTGACGATTCTCTTTCCGCGGTGGATACGGAAACCGATGCCAAGATCCGCCAGGCTCTGCGGGAAAATACCGGCAGCAGCACGGTGATCCTGATCTCGCATCGTATTGCAACTTTGATGAGGGCGGATAAGATCATTGTTTTGGACAAAGGAAGGCTGGTCCAGCAGGGCACCCATGAAGAATTGATCCGGCAGGATGGAATTTACCGGCAGATCTACGAGATTCAGGGAGCTGACGGAGAGGATGCCCAAGAACCATCCAGCGCTGAGATGGGAGGTGTGCAGAGATGAATCCTTATGAAGAACATGTAAAACGGCCTTTTAACTTAAAGGTCTGGAAAAAGCTCTGGCCCTATATTAAACCATACTGGAAGCTGCTGGCGGTTATCATACTTTTTAATTTGGGCTGCGCCTTTGTGGATATTGTGCTGCCCCTGCTGCAAAAATTCGCCATCGACAACTTTATAACAGCGGGAACCACTGCAGGAATCGGCAAATTTGCCGCTGTTTATATTGGAGTCATTCTGCTGCAGCTTCTGAATATTATGGTCATGGGCATTTTGGCCGGACGGGTGGAGATGCTGATTGGACGGGACATGAAGCGGGCGGCTTTCGTCCACCTGCAGAAGCTGTCCTTCAGCTACTATAATACGACTCCGGTCGGCTTTATGCTGGCTCGGGTTATGAGCGATACCGGTAAAATCGGCTGGCTGTTCGCCTGGTGCTTAAGTGACCTGCTCTGGGCGGCAGCTTATGTGCTGGGTGCATTGGGCAGTATGCTGCTGCTGGACTGGAAAATGGCTCTTTGGGTCATTGCTGTTATGCCTTTTATCGTGCTGGCGACCATCTACTTCCAGAAGCGTATCCTGCATCTGAACCGGAAGGTGCGAGCCATCAACTCCAAAATGACCGGAGCCTTCAACGAAGGCATTACCGGCGCGAGAACGTCCAAAACGTTGGTGATCGAGGATAAAAATGACCGGGATTTTAATGAAATCACGCATGATATGCGGACAACTACCGTCGCGGCGGTTCGTATGCGCAGTCTGTATGTGCCCATTGTGCTCTTTATGAGCTCCATTTCCGTGGCCATCGTTCTCACAAGAGGCGGCAGCAATGTAATGTTGGGCGCTATGCAGATCGGTACCTTGTCAGCCTTCATTTCCTATGCGCTGAACATCTATGATCCAATTCAGCAGGCCGCCGGCATTATCGCCGACTTTGTTTCCAACCAGGCCAACATCGAGCGAATCACCGACCTGCTGGAAACCGAGCCGTCCATCACCGACCGGCCCGATGTGATCGAGAAATACGGCGATACCTTCCATCCCAAAAAGGAGAATTGGGAGCCGATCAAAGGAGACATTGAGTTCCGCAACGTCTGGTTCCGCTATCCGGACGGCAAAGAGGATATTCTGCAGAACTTTAACCTGAAGGTGAAGGCTGGTTCCACCGTAGCGATCGTGGGAGAAACCGGCGCAGGCAAATCCACACTGGTAAATCTGGCCTGCCGCTTCTTTGAACCTACCAAGGGCCAGATCCTTATTGACGGTGTGGATTACCGGGAGCGTAGCCAGCTTTGGCTTCACAGGAATCTGGGTTATGTGCTTCAGAATCCGCACCTGTTCAGCGGTACGATCCGGGAAAATATCCGCTACGGCAAGCTGGATGCCAGTGATGAGGAGATTGAGGAGGCTGCCCGCATTGTTTCTGTGGATTCCATTATCCGGTCCATGGAGAAGGGCTATGATACCGACGTTGGCGAAGGCGGCGACCGGCTTTCTACCGGCGAAAAACAATTGATTTCCTTCGCCAGAGCGGTCCTGGCCGACCCGCGGATCTTTGTACTGGATGAAGCCACTTCTTCCATCGATACCAAAACGGAGCAATTGATCCAAAATGCCATCTCCCACCTGCTGAAAAACCGAACTTCCTTCCTGATTGCTCATCGTCTGTCCACGATTCGGCAGGCGGATGTGATCTTGGTGGTTCGCGACGGTAAAATTGTGGAGCAGGGTACCCATCAGGAGCTGCTGAACAAACGAGGCTACTACTATACGCTGTATCAAAATCAGTATGAAAAAGAACAGCGGGAGCAGATATTCCGCTCGTGATTCTCATTGATCAGAAAAAGGCTTTGCTGTAACAGGCAGAGCCTTTTCTGATGATTGATTGACAGGGAAAAACAGATGGAATATACTGAAAAAGGAGAAGATTCTCTGAATTTTATGGATGAAAGGCTGTGTCTGTTATGCGTAAAGTGATTTTGTACGGTACTCCAACCTGCGGCGATTGCCCTCCGGTCAAAGAAGCCCTTACCCAAGCTGGCGTGAAATTTGCCTTTGTGGATGTTTGCGAGAGCGTCGGCTCTTTGAAAAAATTTCTGAAGCTCAGGGATACCTCCGATGCTTATGCGCAAGTAAGAGAAAAGCACAGCGTTGGAATCCCGACTCTTGTGATTGACGAGGAAGTGATCTTGGTCAATGGGCCGGATCACGCCAGAGATTTGGTGGAAAAATATAAGCTTTTGGAAGAGTAAGCGGCCAGATTTGCTTATGAGAATTTGACAATTCCTCTTTCTTATTTTATACTGATACAGTGGGGAGAGATCCCCGCTGTTTTGTTTTATTTGTTGGTTTTATCGAGAAGAAAAGAAAGGAAGAGATCGAATCTATGCGTAAAATCGTAATGTATGGTACCCAAACCTGAGGCGGCTGTCCACCGGTGAAAGAGGTTCTTTCCCAGAACAAGGTAAAATATGCCTATGTGGACATCTGCGAAAGCGTTGGTTCTCTGAAAAAATTCCTGACAATTCGGGATACGGCGGAGGAATATGCCGAGATCCGTCAGAACCATCGTGCCGGAATCCCAATGATCGTTATCGACGATAAGGTGATCCTGATCGAAGGACCGGAGCATATGCAGGCGTTGATCAACGAATACGGACTTTGCGAAGAATAAGAAAAAGAGCGGCTGTTTCACAGGAGCGGTCGCTCTTTTTTTCGTTGTTTTTAAGAGAAAAATAAGAAATGGAAAAGACTGTGGAGAAAGTGGACAAAACCTATTGACGATTTCGATAATTTGTACTATAATATAATCACAAAATATAGTGAACTTATCCAAGGGATCTGCTTCCCAAAGAGAGTTCTGAACCAAAGGAGTTGGATCTATGAATATTACTATTTCTGCTCGTAACACTGTTGTGAAAGACTCCTTCAAAGAGCGTGTTGAGAAAAAGCTCAGAAAATTCGATCGCTTCTTCGATGATGCAAAGGCTTTTGTTACCGTAACCAATGAGGGTGAAAGGGAGACGGTCGAGGTTACGATCAAAGCAGAAAAGCTTGTGTTCAGAGCTGAGAAAACGACTTCCGACCGCATTGATTCTCTGGAAAGCGTGTGTGACCTGCTGTTCCGTCAAATCGTAAAAAATAAAAATAAATTGGAACATCGCCTGAAAGCGTCTGCCTTTAATGCCGAGTATGATGATGCTCCTTATCAGCCGGAAGAGTATCAGGTTGTCCGCACCAAACGTTTCCCAGTTAAGCCAATGGATGTGGAAGAGGCTATTCTCCAGATGAATATGCTGGGACACAGCTTCTTTGTATACCGCAATGGCAGCACTGGCGAGATCAATGTGGTTTATAAACGCAACAATGGCGCTTACGGTGTTATTGAAGCTGTAGAAGATGAAGAATAAAAGCAAATACAGGCTCCGGGGACAAGCTCTCCGGAGCTTTTTTCTTGCAGAAGAGCCTTTCGCTTGCATTTGTATCGGTCCTCTGCTAAACTGGAAACAGACGAATAAACCTTGTGAGATAACGGAGGAACAACTTTGAAATTTCAACTAACGGCTCCCTGCCACTTCGGACTGGAGAGCGTACTTTCTTCTGAAATCCGCCGCATTGGCGGCGAGGATGTCCGTGTCAGCGACGGACGAGTGACTTTTTCCGGCGATGAGTCTATTTTGGCTCGGGCGAATATCTGCCTGCGTACGGCGGAGAGAGTCCAGATTCTGCTGGGCGAATTTGATGCCTTTTCTTTTGAGGATTTGTTCCAGGGGGTCAAAAAGCTTCCGCTGGAGGACTACATTGGCAAAAAGGATGCCTTCCCCGTAAAGGGCTGGTCCTTAAATTCCCAGCTTCACAGCATCCCGGACTGTCAGAAAATCATCAAAAAGGCTATGGTAAACCGACTTTCGGAGGTTTACGGTATTAGTTGGTTCGAGGAAAGCGGGCCGGTCCATCAGATCGAGTTCGGTATCCATAAAAATCATTGCCTCATTATGCTGGATACCTCCGGTGTTGGCCTGCATAAGCGGGGATACCGAAGAAATTCTGTTATTGCGCCAATCAAGGAAACATTGGCTGCGGGGATCATCGACCTGGCGAGAGTGTATCCGGATTCAGCCCTTTATGATCCCTTCTGCGGTTCCGGTACCCTGTTGATCGAGGGCACTTTGCACGCAATGAAGATCGCTCCGGGACTGCGCCGCCCCTTTGCCGCAGAGAAATGGGACTTTATCCCGGCGAAAATCTGGCAGCAGGAACGGCAGAGAGCCTTCGACCTGATCGACCGGAGCGCAAGCTTTGCAGCCTACGGCAGCGATATCGACCCGGAGGCGGTGGAATTGACCCAGCACAATGCCAAACAGGCCGGTGTGAGCAGCCGCATTCATGTGGAACAGCGGGATGTGAAGGATTTTGCCATGAACGAGGGGAAGGGCGTTCTCATCTGCAACCCGCCTTACGGCGAGCGTCTGCTGGATGTGCAGGAGGCCCGAAAAATCTACCGTACCATGGGTAAGGTCTTTGATCCAAGAGAAAAGGATCGCTTCTACATCATCAGTCCGGACGAAGATTTTGAAACTTACTTTGGGCGAAAGGCGGACAAGCGCCGCAAGCTGTACAACGGTATGATCAAATGTCAGGTGTATATGTACTTTAAATAAATTGGAGGTCTTAGCTATGAAGGTAAATTCCGTTTCTCTGGTTTATTTCAGCCCAACCCATACCACACAGCGAGTTGCCAGGGCGATCGCAAAAGGCAGTGGTTTGCCTCTGGGCGCGGAATATGATTTTACCACACCCAGACAGCGGGGGAATAGCCCTTGCTTTGATGAAAATACGCTGGTGATTGTAGGCGTTCCGGTTTACGCCGGACGGATTCCTGCCCTTTGTGTGGATTACATCGACGGTCTCAGAGGGCAGAACACCCCCTGTGTGCTGCTGGCGGTTTACGGAAACCGAGATTATGACCATGCGCTGATCGAGCTTTATGCACGACTTCGTCCCAATGGCTTTTTGCCTATGGCCTGCGGCATGTTTATCGGCGAGCACAGCTACAACAGTCAGGTAGCCCAAGGCCGTCCCAATGAAGCGGATTTGGCACAGGCGGAGGATTTTGGCCGCTCCGTCATGGAAAAAATCCAAAGAGGAGAAGAAGCGCTGAAGATTTTTGACCTGTTGAAAACTCCAGCCGGGAAGAAGGGTGTGGCACCTGTTGTCAGCGAAAAATGTGTTAACTGCGGTACCTGTGCTGCTGCTTGTCCTACCGGGGCTATCAACCCGAGCAATATTAAGGATATTGATGCTTCCAAGTGCATTGTCTGCCGGGCCTGCGCCAAGTTCTGTCCGGAAGGAGCCATTGACTTTTCCGAGGAATCCGGTGTACCGGCCGGCGGCAGAGGTTGTTTGGAACGCTTTGGTAAGCCGGATAAGGAAAATAAAGTTTTGCTCTAAACGTGAGCGATAAATGAAGGAAAGGCTGCACACAGTGCAGCCTTTTTACGTTAACTTTTACGTTAAAAGATTTTGAAGATAGGCATCCAATGCCCCTACTGAGGAAAAAACAAGACCTGGATTCAGTTGTTCCAGTTCCGCTTGGTTGGCGTCAGGCGTCCATGCGGCAGAAAGGCAGCGGACGCCGGCAGCCTGACAGGCTTTTACATCGGAAGGGGCATCGCCGATGTAAAGCAGTTCCTCCGGACGCGTGCAGGTGCGGGCCATGATGGCACAGAGAGCATCCGTTTTGTGACGTTTTTCCGGATCTCCCGGAATGATGATATCGAAAGTGTTTTTCAAATGAAAATAAGCCAGAGAAATGTCGCAGCAGCGTTCTCCTTTGCCAGTGAGCAGATCAAGAGGTATACCTTTGGCCTTCAAGCTGTTCAGCAATTCCACAATGCCGTCAAAAAGAGCCGGGCAGAGAACAGGGTGCAGCCGCTCATACATCTGATAAAGCTCGGCAAGGGCTTTCTCCCACGGGGGCGGCATCAACTGCTGGATCATGCCCTCCTCCGAATAGCCGAAGGTGGCGAAGATCTCCTGATCCGTTAAAGGATGGCCCACAAAAGGCTCCCAGGCATCATGAAAACAGGTCATGCACAAGGGAACGGTATTGGCCAAGGTGCCGTCAAAGTCAAAAATAATCCGTTTGATCATCCAAATATCCTCCTTTTCCGAATTTTAGTATAACCAATGCAAAAGCTTCCGTCAACGATATTTCCTGGCGATTTTTATTGACATTTTCTGCCCTATGGTGTATCCTTAACGGAAAGAAGTTTACTTTTAACTATGCACAGAGAGGCTGGAAAGGAAACTTAACCGTACACCTTGGGTGAATTATGGAGTTTTTGGGCCTTTCTGCGTGCAGAAGGGCCTTTATTTTTGGATTGGAGGAAGCTATGATGAGACATTTGATCGAACCAATGGACCTGACTGTCGAGGAGATCGACGAACTGCTAAAAACCGGTGACGACATCATCGACCATCCGGAAAAATACGCTCACAAGTGCGACGGAAAGATTCTGGCGACTCTGTTTTATGAGCCAAGCACCCGTACCCGCCTGAGCTTTGAGTCCGCCATGCTGAGTCTGGGCGGAAAGGTTCTGGGCTTCTCCTCCGCAAGCTCCAGCTCCGCCGCCAAAGGTGAAAGCGTTGCTGATACTGCCCGCACAGTGGGCTGCTACGCGGATATTATCGCAATGCGTCACCCGAAAGAGGGCGCGCCGGGGGTTGCCTCCAAGTATTCTCCTGTCCCGATCATCAACGCCGGCGACGGCGGCCATCAACACCCGACCCAGACTCTCACCGATCTGATGAGTATTCACCGGATCAAGGGCCATCTGGACAACCTGTGTATCGGTCTCTGCGGTGATTTGAAGTTTGGCCGCACGGTTCACTCCCTGATTGCCGCCATGAGCCGCTACAGCGGGATTCGTTTTGTTCTCATCGCACCGGAGGAACTGCGCCTGCCGGCTTATGTAAAGGAAGAATTCCTGGATAAAAACCACATCCCCTATGTGGAAGTGGAAAGTTTGGATGAAAAAATGCCGGAACTGGATATTCTCTACATGACCCGCATCCAGCGGGAGCGTTTTGCCAGCGAGGAAGAGTATCAACGGCTGAAAGGCTGCTATATTCTGGACAAGGAGAAACTGGTTCCCGCAAAAAAAGATCTGTGCATTCTTCATCCGCTGCCCAGAGTCAACGAGGATCCGAGAGCCTGCTACTTTAAACAGGTGTTCTTTGGCAAAGTGATCCGCATGAGCCTGATCCTGAACCTGCTGGGAATGGGAACACTGGATTTGAACAAACAGCCGGAGAAAAAGAAACTGGGTCCGGCGGTACGGGGCAAATTCACCTGTGAGAACCCCCATTGTATCACCACCATTGAACAGGGGCTGCCACAAATCTTCCATCTGGACGAGGAAAGCGGCAGCTACCGCTGCGAATACTGTGAAGCGGCGGCTCATCAGAAATAATTCAGAAAAAAGGCCACTCCCTATAGGGAGTGGCCTTTTTTCTTCCTATGTTATTTCAAATGCTCCTCGAACCAGTTGGTGATCTCCTCCAGACGTCTTACCCGATGACGGGGCTTGCCGCTGCGGGAAAGTTCGTGGTTTTCGCCCCGGAACATGCAGAGCCTTGCTTCCACACCATGATATTTTAAGGCAGTGAACATTTGCAGACCCTCTGTGAGCCAGCAGCGGTAATCCTGCTCAGAGTGGATGAACAGAGTCGGAGTGCTTACCTGATCGGCGTATTTCAATGGGGAATGCCACCACAGCTTCTCCTGTTGTACCCAAGGAGTGGAAGCGCATTGGTCGTCTGCAAAGTAATAGCCGATATCGGTGGTGCAGAACATAGAGATCCAATTGGAGATGCTGCGCTGGGATGCGGCACAGGCGAAGCGGTTCGTATGGCCGATGATCCAGTTGGTCATATAACCACCATAGCTGCCGCCGGTGACGCCGACCCGCTTGGAGTCGATTTGCGGGTACTGCTCCAGAATTACATCCGTAAATTTCATCAGATCTTCGTAATCAATGGTACCGTATTTGCCCCGGATGTCAGCAAACTCATTGCCTCGGCCATCGCCGCCGCGGGGATTACAAAAGAATACAAAATAACCCATGTTAGCCCAAAGCTGCATCTCATGGAAGAATACTTCCCCGTAAGCGGTTTTGGGGCCACCGTGAATGTCCAAAATCGCCGGGTAGCTCTGCTGAGGATTGAAGTCCTTCGGTTTGAGCACCCAGCCCTCCAAAGCAACGCCGTCATTTTCAAAGGGAACAGATTCAGGAACAGCGACATACTTGTTTTCAAGGGCTTTTTCATTGAAGTGAGTAAGCGAAACCTCGCCGGGAGTTTCCAGACGGTAAAGTTCCTGTAGTTTCTGCCCTCTCATACCCACGAAAAGCAGCTCCTTTTCGCTGACAGCAAGACAGTCTGCGGAGCCGTTGGCTGCTGTTAAGGTCTGGATGGAGCCGTCGGGAGATAGTTTTTTAATGAAGGAACTGCTTCCTTCAGTGGAGAGAAAGTAAAGGGCGTTGTTTGCCACTTGATAGCTGTCTCCGCCACCGAAGCGGCAGTCAGAGCCAATGCTGGAGCCAAAGCCCAGATCATGGACAGCCAGTGGACACAGTTTTCCTTCTTTTACCCAGTAGAAATCCCTGTTTTCATTGATGCCGTAGCGGCTCATGTCGGAGGCGGTGCAGACAATGCCACCGTCCAGATAGTCCGCCATGCCAAAGCTGTATGTACCGTCCGGAATCCGTGTGCAGGTTTGTCCGGACAGCAGATCATATTCAAAAAGTCCATACGTTCTCTCCTGTTTATCCTGGAAGAGGTGGGACAGGAAGAGAATTTTTCCCTCTTTTTTGGAGCAGTAGCGGGCGTTCTCCCACTCTCCGGTGATAGGAGTCATGGAATCGTTGGTTTTATCGTAGAGATAAAGGCGGTTGCGCTGTCCGTTGACGAAGCCGACACCGTTGGACCAGTAGGGAATTTCCGTCAGTACCTCGTAATCCCGGTTTTGCTTCCATTCCTTCTCTTTTTCTGCTTTTTCCGCAGCAGAAAAAGCGTGAAGGTCCATGCTGTCGTTATGCTGTTTGACTGTAAGCAGGAATTTGTCACCGCCCAGAGGGATCAAAGAAGATACTTCATGAGGCAGACGCAAATATTCCTCCGCCTCGCCGCCGTCAATCCGGATGGAATAGTAAATGGTCCAGCGTTCCCCTTTCTCCATTTTTGCGCGGCAAGCGGTATCCCGCATGGAGGGGAAAAGAATGGTGCTGTTGTCCAGCCATACCGGGAATTTTTCCTGATCCATTGTAGTCAGACGGCTGACTCTGCCGTTTTCCCGTGTGTAAAGCCAGAGATTGCTGTGGTATGTGTTGTTTTCAAGATCCGCTGTGCTGACAGTAAAGACGGCGTGTTCACCGTCGGGAGCCATTTCCAATGCGGAAAGGTAGCGGTAATCCAGAAAATCCTTAAGTCTCAGGTTATCCATATCGGTTGTCCTCCTTATCAATTCTTTGCTTGTTAATTCCTTGGAAAGGTATTTGCTTGTTCTCTTGTATTATACTACGCCTCTGTTCATGCTTCAAAAAGCAGAATCACCAATTTTTTGCCGGTGATTTCTACACTTGCTTTCAGATGAACTTTTGCTTTTCTCTGATTTTGTGCTATAATGAACCGAAAAGAAAGGAGTGGGACCAATGCGTACCCTTATCTGGTTTATTTATTTTTGGTTATATCTGCTTTGTGCCCTGCCGGAGCTGTATAAAGCCCGCCGCCTGAAAAAGCGGGGAGATATCGCTGGGCACGATGCTCTTGTTCGCCGTCAGGTGAAAAAATGGGCCAGCCGGCTGTTGAAACTGGCAGGGGCGGAGATCCATGTGAGCGGTTTGGAGAACATCCCGGATGGACCCTGTGTTTTCGCGGCAAACCATCAGGGCTATTTTGACATTCCTCTGCTGCTGTCCCAGCTGAATCAGCCGCATCCAATGATTGCGAAGAAGGAAATCCGGAAGATTCCGTTGGTGCGGGACTGGATGGAGGAACTGAACTGCCTGTTCATCGACCGGGAGAATGCCCGTCAGGCTATGGATTGCCTGAAAAAGGCTGGAGAACTGTTGGCGCAAGGCTATTCTGTTATCATCTTCCCGGAAGGTACCCGCAGCAAAGGCGGCGATATCGGTGAATTCAAAGGCGGAACCATCCGTCTGGCCACCCGGGCCGCTGTGCCGATCGTTCCGGTTTGTATTGAAGGGACCTACAAGCTGATGGAAAAGAACAATTACTGGATTAAGCCGGCGAAGGTTGAAGTCCATGTTCTTCCATCGGTGGAAACAGCAGAACTGTCCCGGGAAGAGATCAAAGCGCTGGGCGAACGCCTGCGCTCTGTGATTGAAGAAAAACGAAATATGCTACAGGAAAGAAAAGAATAAAATCAAAATCGCAGGAGGTTTTCTTTATGAATCAACGGGAAATTTATCTGGCCGGAGGCTGTTACTGGGGCACAGAAAAATATATGTCTTCCGTGAAAGGGGTGCTGAAGACAGAAGTTGGCTTTGCCAATGGCAAAACGGAACATCCCACTTACCAGCAGGTATGTAAGGAAAATACGGATCATGCGGAAACTGTGCATGTCACCTATGACGCAGACGCTCTGCCGCTGAAAACACTGCTCAGTCTGTTCTGGAAAATCATTGACCCTACATCGATCAACCAGCAGGGCGAGGATATCGGCCGCCAGTACCGCACTGGCGTGTACTACTGCTGTCCGGAAGACAGAGAAGTGATCCGGACCTCCATCGATGAACTGCAGAAGAACTATGATAAACCGATCGCAGTAGAGGTTTGTCCGCTGGAACAGTTCTGGCCGGCCGAGGAATATCATCAGAAGTATTTGGACAAGAACCCAAATGGCTACTGTCATGTGCCATGGGATCTGATCGACTGGGTTGGCAGCATCGACCCAAAGGAGTACTTATAATAAGCTTGTAGGCTTTTTGAATCGGGGATTCAAGATATAAAACCTTCAGAAAGGGTGTTATTATGGCTGTTTTAAAACCACAGGACGCGCAATATAAAACCAAAGAAGATATTTGTACTCATTTGGGCGATGAATATGCCCAGTTTATGGGTGCTATCGTGCCGCCAATCTTCCAGAATTCCCTTTTCCTGAAACCAACACCGAAAAACGGAATCAAAGACAGCGGTTTTGTTTATACCCGCGTATCAAATCCGACGGTCGATGTCGCGGAAAGAAAGATTGCTGCCTTGGAGGGTGCTCAGGCGGCAGCTTGCTTTTCCTCCGGTATGGCAGCCATCTCCGCGGCTATTCTTCATTTTGTCAGAAAGGACAGCCATGTGATCGCCCCCCACACGATCTACGGTCCGACCCGAACTTTTTTGACCAAATATCTGGCGGATAAGTTCGGCGTAACCGTGACCTTTGTTCATGGCAGCGATGTGGAGGAGATTCGTCAGGCGCTCCGCCCCAACACCAGTTTGATTTACCTGGAAAGTCCGTCCAGCCTGGTGATGTACATGCAGGATCTGAAAGCGATTGCGGATCTTGCCAAGGAGCATGGCGTCGGAACGGCCATCGACAATACTTACGCCACCCCTCTGCACCAGAATCCGCTGGAGTATGGGATTGATCTGGTTTGTCACACGGCTTCCAAATATATGGGTGGTCACAGTGACATTGTTGCCGGCGTCGTTGCCGGTTCCAAAGAGCGAATTGAAAGCATTTGTCAGCAGGAGCGGGAGCTGCTGGGGGCCTGCATGGATCCGCATCAGGCTTGGCTGCTGCTTCGGGGCTTGCGTACCCTGCCGGTTCGGCTGAAAGTCCACGGTGAAAGCGGTTTGACGGTGGCAAAATGGCTGGAACAGCAGCCGCAGGTTAAGCAGGTCTTTTATCCGGGTCTGGACAGCCATCCGCAGAAGGATCTGGTGGACAAATATCTACGGGGAACCAATGGATTGATCAGTTTTGTTTACAACGGAAGTCCGGAACAGGCCAGAGAATTTGTATATTCCCTGAAAATGTTCCAGTTTGGTGTTAGCTGGGGCGGTTTTGAGAGTCTTGTTGTTATGCCCACAGTGGGAATGAGTGAGGAAGAAGCAGGCTCTCTGGGAATGCCCGCCAATCTGATCCGCATTCATGTTGGTCTGGAAAATGTGGACAGTCTGATCGCCGATTTGAAGCAGGCCTTTGAAGAAAGTGAGAAAGTAAAATAAACCTGAATGTACAGCGAGCGAACCGGGAAAAACGGTTCGCTCGCTGTTTGTCAGTTGGCAGAAGAATAATCGCCGATCAGCTTCATGAGCTGGGGATAGTGTTTGTTCAGGCCGTCAAAATCCATGGCAGCGGTGTATCGCCGCTCGAGATGGTCGTGAAGCTGACGGGATTCTTCCAGAAGCAGAACAGCTTGCTGGATCAGGGTCTGGGCAGCTTTGCGGTTATAGGCAAAACGGTTCTTTTTACAGGTCATCAGCTCTTGATCCTGGAAACGGCGGGCATGGATCTTCCGGACAGCACCGCAGCCTTCCATAGGGTGGAAGTGGTTGCTGGTCAAGAAGCCAATGCCAGCCGTTGGGATCAGCAGATGCTCAATTTTCCGCTCTGGATCCATGGGACAGGTGCAGGTGATCACTTCATGACCAGCCTTCAAAGCGCAGCGTCGAAGAGCAGAAAGCAGGCTGTGCGCCACTGCGCCGCAGTCGTCGTCAATCAGATACAGTTTGCGGCAAAGCTGTGCCGGAGTTTCTTCCAAAGTGACCAGACCTTCGGAGCAGATAGTAGTCAAAAAGCGGCGTTTTTCACTGCCGAATCCTTCTCTTGGCCGGAAGCTCTTGGCGGCAAAGCGCTGGGCGTAGCCTTCGATTTTTTCCTCATCCACTGCGCAGGAGGCAATATGGTAGGAGTTTCGCAGGAAAGCCTGGGCCGCCGTTAGATAGGATACGGCCAGCTTATAGTATTCCGGTGTGGAGGCGCAGATGGATTCGATCTCCCGTCGGTATTCCTGCAGAGCCAGACCGTCCAAATAATCCCCAAAGGATAAAATCGTGTGGCGGACCGCCGGAACAGCGGCTTCTTTGGCGTGGGGAGCGGTAGCGTCCATAAGGGACAGGTGCAGCTCCGGTAGGATGACAGCATCTAAAGAGTCTGGATCCGAAGAACAGGGAATCAACTCCATTTGGGGACAAGAGGCTTCATAAGAAGCGGCGACATGCTTTAAAAAAGTGGATTTTCCGCAGCCTGGGCCGCCTTTGATCAGGAAAATGTGCCATGGTTGGCGGCTGAACTCCAGCTCATCAAACAGAGAATAAAATCCCTGGGGACTGTTGGCTCCAAGAAAAAAGTGGCAGGGCTTCCGTTCGGACATAAATGGTACCTCCTTTGTTGGGTTTGCGGTAAAAACAGGATTCATTTCATTATATCCAAAAAGAGCCTTGGAGGTTCGAAGGGTCTTTAATCAAAAAAAGACCTCCACCGAAAGAAAATCTCCGGCGGAAGTCATAAAAGCAGGTACAACAGAGCCAAAAGCAACAGTCGATCGGCTTCCTCGTCGTTGTACAGAACAAACAACAGCCCCAGAATGATCAGTCGGTCCTGATCCATACCGGCTGCCGACAGAATTTGAGACAATCGTCCGCCGCTGGGCTTTGCCGCATGTATTCCAGACGGAGCCGCAGCGGCTGGAGAGGCGGGCGGAGGCACAGGGGTCGGCTCCGCAGGTGCTTTTGGCGCTGGGGAAGGGGGTGGAGCCGGTTTGGATGCAGGGGAAGCGGAAGCCATGGCGCTGTTGCTGCGGCGTAAGGTCTCGTCTGCCCGCCGCTGCATCTCCCTGACCCGGTCCATGGCATCCTTCTGCATGGCCTTCAGGTCGTCCCGGGAGTAATTGCCGTTCTGCCACTTCATAACAGACCACCTCCTGAACCGAACAGGCCGGATTCTTTCAGCATGGGCAGCATTTGGATCAACTGCATGATCCGAATGGCATCATCCACCTTCCGCTGTCGCCTTTGGGAGAGAAGGGGGCGCAGGGAGCGCAGCAGATCCACACTTTTATTGCCGTTGGTGAACAGCTGCATGGCTTTTTGAATCTGCATCATGGTGTTCAGGTCGATGGGAGGAGGAGCAGGAGGCTGGGACTGATTCTGCTGGCCCAGCCCCAGCTGCCCCAGCATTCCCACCAACTGATTGATATCAATGCCGCCGTTTTCTGGTGCTTTGGCGGCTGCCGGAGCTTGGGAGGAAGCCGGTGCAGGAACCATGGACTGCGCCTCAGCAGGGGGAGCTGCCGGATTTAGACCCAGATTTTGCGCCATATTTTGGATAAGCTGCATGCTTTGGGGATCGTTGAGAATTTGATTGATGCGGCTGGTAAGGTCTTCCATGCTTCCTCCTTTCCGGATGGTTTCCTTTTTCTATTTTTGACCTTGAATACGCCGGAGAAGCTCCTTCATCTCCGGGGAATTCATAGCCTGCTGAAGCTGTTGGGGGTTTTTCAGCAGCTGTTGTACCTGCCGGGCAGCATCGCCGCCCATGGAGTTGGCAATACCGCTGATATTGCCGCTTTGCAGCTGTTGCCGCAGAGTATTGGGGTCACAGTGAAGCTGTTGAGCCAGGGATTGGATCAGTGCTTCCGTTTGGGCCGGGGTCAAGTGGATGGGATTTGGCATAAAATCACCGCCTGTGTATTGATTGTGTATTGATAATGATGGATAAATGGGAAAGTACAGTTTCATTTTATTCAGGAAAACAGAAAAAGTTGCAGAAAGAATAATTTTTGTAGAAATGTTCATGGAAGGCGATTTCATGGTATACTATTCCTGTAAAGCAAAATAAGTAAAAAACAAAAGGAGGTACGGTTATGGCAGGAAAGCAAACCAGCTGTGAAACCTGTGTTCATTATGCTTATGATGATGAATGGGATTGTTACTGCTGTGAGGTCAATCTGGATGAGGACGAGATGTACCGTTTTTTGTCCGGCTCCTGTTATGATTGTCCATATTATCAACTGTACGACGAATATAAAATTGTCCGTAAGCAGAACTAACAGGAGGAATTCCATGCGAATTGTTGTTTTTTCCGATTCCCACGGTATCACGCCGGCGATGGAAGCGGCAGTGGAGCAGCAAAAGTCTGCCAAGCTGTTCATCCATCTGGGCGATGGACTGGAAGAATTTAAACGTCTCATGAGCAAATACCCCAATAAGGAGTATTGGTGTGTTCGGGGCAACTGTGACTATAGCGCAAGCGAGGAATCCACCGCTTATTCCTGGGTAAAAGAAGTAAAGATCATGATGACCCATGGTCACCATTGGCAGGTTAAATTCGATTTGGACGAGCTGAAATTGGGAGCAAGGGAAAAAGAAGCCCGTGTCGTCCTTTACGGACATACGCATGTATCCCATGTAGAGTATGACGACGGTTTATACATTATGAATCCCGGCAGCATTTCCTGTCCGCGGGATTCGCTCTATCCCACTTACGGTATCATCGACATAAATGGTAAAAACATCGTCTGCAATATTGTCAAGATGCAGGAGTACCGGGGATTTTAAAGTTAAAATAAGAATTATTCCTATTTTTATTATTGACAATCATTCCTGTTTATTTTATAATAAAGAAAAAGAATCAGGAATGATTCTCAATAAATAAAGGGAGGATAATTTTTATGAAAAAATTCTATAAATGCCCAATCTGTGGAAAAATCGTCCAGGAGAATACGGAAGCTTTCGGTAAGCTGTTCTGCTGCGGCAAGCCAATGGAGGAACTGAAAGCCAACGCCACGGAAGCCGCGGTTGAAAAACATATTCCGGAAGTAACCGCAGAAGGAAACTGTGTTACCGCTGTTGTAGGCAGCGTCATTCATCCCATGAGTGCGGAGCATCACATTGGATGGATCTATCTGGAAACAGAAAAAGGCGGACAATTCCGCTACCTGAATCCGGAGGATGAGCCGAAAGCTCGATTCCTGGTGTCTGATGATGACAAAGCCAAAGCGGTTTACAGCTACTGCAATCTCCACGGGCTTTGGGTAAAAGAGCTGTAGGGAATGAAACCCTGCAGAAGTTGATGAAGGAGGCACATTATGAGTTTAATCAGCAGCACAATGAGAAAATTGTCCTATGGCGTATACAGCATTCTTGCCATGGACGGCCAGCGTCCTACCGGCTGTATTGTCAATACTGTTTTCCAGATCACCAGCCAGCCGGCTATGGTTGCCATCAGCATGAACAAGGACAATTATACCTATGAGGTCATCAAAAACAGCGGACGTTTCAGCGTGTCCATCCTGTCGGAAGAAAGCCCTCGTAAGGTTATTACCAACCTGGGCTTTACCAGCGGCCGTGACCATGACAAGCTGACAGAGCTGAACTATACCATGGTGGATGGTTTGCCGGTGTTGGAGGAAAACTGCTGCGGCGGTTTTACCTGTGATGTGGTTTCCATGACCGACGCGGGTACCCATATGATCATTTTGGCGGCAGTAAAGGAAGCAACGGAAGGAAATTCTCTGCCTCCAATGACCTATCGTTACTATCATGAAGTGATCAAGGGCGGAGCACCGAAAAACGCTCCTACCTATGTGCCGGAGGAAGCAGAAAAACCGGCGGAAAAAGAGGAAGTGAAGTATGTCTGCTCCATCTGCGGCTATGTCCACGAAGGGGATATTGCCGATGAGCCGGAGGATTACAAATGCCCCATCTGCGGTGTGCCGAAATCCATGTTCAACAAAGCTTAATGTCTTAAAAATAAGCGAAAAAGAGCCAGCCGCATCTGCGGCTGGCTCTTTTTGTCGACTTATCCGTGAAGGTCATTGGTTTGACGCTCCATATTTTCCACGATAATATCATGGATGTCGCCCAAAGAGGCGGCATACTCCAAAACTTTCCAGGGAAGGTTCGTGTGGTAATGAACTTTGATCAGGGTATCATCCCCCACCACCAGCAGACAGTCACCGGGAATGGTTTGAAGAATATGTTCGTGGATGCTGTCTTCCGAAAGCTGTTCTCCCTCAATCAAAAGCTGCGTGTCAAAGCGATAGTCCAGCATGGCCAGTCTCCTTTCCTTTTTCCCTCATTCTAACATGGAAAAATGGAAAAGACAAGGGAATGGCTTCGATGTTTACAGCTTAGTCATGGACTTTTTGCTGTGGCTGCGTTATACTGAAAGCAGAAAATTATGCTGGAGGTGCTTTATGGAACGTTTGCTGAATACACAGGAAGAACGCTGCCGCATGGAGGTTTACAGCGAGTATCTGCGGAAGATCCCGGAGCTGCTGAAACAGTTGGAAACCGTTGAAAAAATGGATGAAAAGGCCTGTCTGGAGCAGCAAATGCTTCGGGAAAAGGATCCGTCCAACCGCAGCGTGGCCCTTTACATCGGTCGGCTGGAGAGAATACGGGAACAATGCGAAGAAAGAGCTGCCGATATCCGCCAGCAGTGCCGTCTGATCATGGAACTGAAAGCCCAGTTGGAGGAAGAAAGCTTTGTTTTGCGCTCACTCAGTGGGAAATAGGGGGCGGCGAAAAGAGTCGATGGATTTTTTAAAGAGCGAAGTAATTTTGTACTTGATTTTTCCATAGGATGTGATATAATAATCGTCAGTAGATCTGGGTGTGGCGCAGCTGGTAGCGTGCTACCTTGGGGTGGTAGAGGCCGTGGGTTCAAGTCCCGCCACTCAGACCAACAATACCGGCTGAATCTTTGGGTTCAGCCGGATATGCAGGTGTAGTTTAGTGGTAAAACATCAGCTTCCCAAGCTGAGGTTGCGAGTTCGATTCTCGTCACCTGCTCCATAAAAGACAGTTGTTTGCGGGTTTAGCTCATCTGGTAGAGCGCCACCTTGCCAAGGTGGAGGTAGCGAGTTCGAGCCTCGTAACCCGCTCCAAAAAACGCTTCGCAGTTCTCTGCGAAGCGTTTTTTCGTCCAATCAATCAAAAAAAGGAAGAGAAAACATGAAGAAGAAAGAAAAAGCCCTTCTGACGGGCTGGGTGATGCTTGCTGTACTGACAGGATTGTTTTATTTGCTTCGGCCATATCAGGATGCGGCGGATTGGGTGGTAAATCACATTTCCGCCCCGATCCGGGAAAGCTTGGGGCGGGTGACTAGTGTTTTCCCCTTCTCTCTGGCAGAGTTTTTTTACGTCTTGGTTGTTATCCTTTTCCTTTGGCTGTTGCTGCGTTTGATCAGAGAAGTGATAAAAACCTCTGGTTGGAAGAAAAAAGTCCAAATTTTTATGATGCGCGTAGCGGCGATGGCCCTGATCCCGGCAATAATTTGGTCAGGCTACAACTGGCTTTGGGCCATCGGCTATTACGGCAGCAGCTTTGGAGAAAAAAGTGGCCTTGTCTCAACAGGTGTGTCTGTGGAGGAACTGATCAAGGTGACCCAATATTTTGCGGAGCAGGCAGGGGACTATTCCCAAAAGGTTGCCAGGGATGGGGAGGGGCATTTTGCGGAAAACGGCTTTTTCCAGGATACCCAGGGGCTGTATGACGCAATAGAGGAGGAATTTCCTCTGCTGAAGCAGAAAATGCTGCGGCCCAAACCCATGCTTTTTTCCAAATTTATGAGTCTCATCGGTTTTACCGGTTTTTATTTTCCATTTACAGGGGAAGCAAACGTGAATGTGGACTTCCCGCCAGCTCTTCAGCCGGAGACCATTGCCCACGAAATGGCCCATCAGCGGCGGGTGAACAGTGAAGCAGAGGCGAATTTTGTAGGAATCACCGCTTGTGTTACTTCCGGGAAAACAGTTTATGCGTATTCCGGCTATCTTTCCGGCCTGACCCATCTGGGCAATGCCCTGTCCGGGGTGGATCGGGAGGCGTGGCTTGCCATCCGGGAGACTTTGCCGGAGGAAGTTTTGCAGGATTGGCGGGATAACAGTGCTTACTGGGCGAAATTTGAGTCCCCGGTGGAGACTGCGGCGACTACGGTGTACGACAGCTACCTGAAACACAACCAGCAGGAGGCCGGCATACAGAGTTATGGACAGTGTGTGGATCTTCTGGTGGAATATTTTAAGGGGAAATGTTAGGGAGGAAAATCCATCCGGTGACGGGTGGATTTTTTGCTGCGCTTTAGCCTGTTATCATGCTACTTTACCATGCTACATAGTGCTAAAATTTTCGCGGACTAAACTATAAAATACAGAGATTCTTGGGGAAGAAAGGGGGATTTGGAATTGACGCTGGTGGGGCAATCTGTTAGGATGGAATTATGACAAAAGGCGCAATTTTGCCCTGTTTATTTTCTATAAGAAAGTGAGTGTTCCGCATGTTGATGAAACCATCTGCTGTAAAAGAAATCGTTATCGACGGCCATAGCCTGACCATCGAGACCTTCGTTGCAGTAGCCCGTTACGGCGCAAAAGTTTCTCTCGCTCCCAAAGCCATGGAGGCCATGAAAGAATCCCGTGCCTTGGCTGAAAAAATTGCCGCAGAAAAGCGTGTCGCTTACGGCATCACCACCGGTTTCGGTGACTTCGCCACCGTTGCCGTACCGGAAGAAATGTCCAACCAGCTTTCCACCAATCTGATCCTCAGCCACTGCACGGCTACCGGCGATCCTTACAGCCAGGAAGTTGTCCGCGGTATGCTGCTGCTGCGTGCCAATGCCCTCTGCGGCGGTGTTTCCGGCGTTCGTCCGCTGCTGGTAGAAATGATGGTAGAAATGCTCAATAAAAATGTGGTTCCTGTGGTTCCCCAGAAGGGTTCTCTGGGTGCTTCCGGCGACCTGACCCCACTGGCGCATATGTGTCTGCCGCTGCTGGGCAAAGGACGCGCTGTTTATGAAGGCGTGGAAATGGACGGCGGTGAAGCAATGGCGAAAGCCGGCATCCAGACGGTTGACACTCTGGTCTGCAAAGAGGGTCTGGGACTGACCAATGGTACCTGCGCCATGACTTCCGTAGGTACTTTGGCTTTGTATGACACCATCCGCGCCGCAAAAACCGCCGATGTAGTTGCTTCCCTGAGCATGGAAGCCCTCACCGGTCTGAAAAATGCCTTTGATCCCCGCGTTCATCAGGTTCGCGGCCATAAAGGCCAGATGCAGGTTGCAAAAAACATCCTCCTGCTTACCGAAGGCTCCGAAATCCTGTCCAAGTGCCAGAATGACCGTGTACAGGACGCTTACTCCCTGCGCTGCATCCCGCAGGTTCACGGCGCGATCCGTGATGCCATCGAATATGTGCGCTCCAAGGTGGAGATCGAGCTGAACGCCGTAACCGATAACCCGCTGATGTTCCTGGATGACGAGGCTGTTATCTCCGGCGGCAATTTCCACGGCGAACCAATGGCTCTGGCTTTCGATTTTCTGGGCATCGCCTGCTCTGAGATCGCTGATATTTCCGAGCGCCGCACCGAGCGCATGGTGAATGCGGCTCTGTCCAACGGCCTGACCCCGTTCCTGACCACCCAGGGCGGCGTAAACTCTGGATTTATGATCGTACAGTACTCTGCGGCTTCTATGGTATCGGAAAACAAGGTTCTGGCTCATCCTGCTTCCGTTGACTCCATCCCATCTTCCGCGAACCAGGAGGATATGGTTTCCATGGGTACCACCGCAGCCAGAAAATCCGGCTGGATTTTACAGAATACCCTGTCTGTTCTGGCGGACGAGCTGCTGACTGCCTGCCAGGCCATTGACATTCGCCGCCGCTTGAACACCCATGGACAGGGCATCTCCCCGGTTCACCAGAAGGTTTATGAGCTGGTTCGTGAAAAAGTGGACTTCTATGAGATTGACCGGGAGATCCGTCCGGATATTGAAGCAGTGGAGAAGATCATTCGGGATGAGAAGCTGCTGCAGATCGTGGACGAGATGGTTCCTGACTTTGACTAACTGAAAAATATCAACATGAACATAAGGAGGAATTTGTATGGATTTCAATATTGACGACGCTATGACCATAAAACTGGATTACGACCTGCCGGAATATCCCCCGATCCGAGAAGGAATCCGTCGCGCGCCGAAGAGAGAATCGCATTTGAGCCAGGCCGACAAAGAACTGGCCATTAAAAATGCCCTGCGCTACATTCATCCTGACCATCACGAGCAGATGGCCAAGGAGTTTGCGGAAGAACTGGAGACATACGGCCGTATTTACGGCTACCGTTTCCGTCCGGAGGGCGAACTGCACGGCAAGCCTATCGACGAATACAAAGGCAACTGCATTGAAGGCAAAGCCTGCCAGGTAATGATCGACAATAACCTGGACTTTGATGTTGCTCTTTATCCGTATGAACTGACCACCTACGGCGAGACCGGTCAGGTTTGCCAGAACTGGATGCAGTACCGCCTGATCAAAAAATACCTGGAAGTCATGACCGATGAACAAACACTGGTTATGGAGTCCGGTCATCCGCTGGGCCTGTTCAAATCCCATAAAACTTCCCCAAGAGTCATCATCACCAACGGTTTGATGATCGGTATGTTTGATAATCAGCAACAGTTTAACCGTGCTGCCGCTTTGGGTGTTGCCAACTATGGCCAGATGACCGCCGGCGGCTGGATGTACATCGGCCCACAGGGCATTGTTCACGGTACCTTCAACACTCTGCTCAACGCAGGCCGTCTGTTCCTGGGCGTTCCGAAGGAAGGAAACCTGGCCGGCAAGCTCTTTGTCAGCTCCGGTCTGGGCGGTATGTCCGGCGCACAGGGCAAAGCAGCCGATATTGCCGGCGCTGC
Organism: uncultured Clostridia bacterium; assembly: GCA_945876435.1. Classification (GTDB taxonomy): domain Bacteria; phylum Bacillota; class Clostridia; order Oscillospirales; family Ruminococcaceae; genus Negativibacillus. Next base: position 59,126 of record CAMCOD010000003.1, on the reverse strand, counting down.
GTCCATCATTGCCGAAGTGGATATGTCCCGTCTCATGACCCGCTACACCCAGGGTTGGGTCGATAAATACACCGACAGCCTGGAAGAAGCCGTAAAATGGGCAAGAGAAGCACAGGAAGCCAAGGTTCCCTGCGCTGTCGCTTACCACGGCAATGTGGTTGACCTGCTGGAGTACCTGCTGGAGAAGGATATTCATGTAGACCTGCTCTCTGACCAGACCTCCTGCCATGTTCCATACGACGGCGGCTACTGCCCACAGGGTCTGACCTTTGAACAGCGCACCGAAATGCTTGCTACCGATCCGGAAGGCTTCAAAGAGTTGGTGAACAAGACCCTGCGCCACCACTATGAGTTGATCTGCAAGCTCCATGACAAAGGAACCTACTTCTTTGACTACGGCAACAGCTTCCTGAAGGCTATTTATGACGCTGGCGTTCCGGAAATTTGCCGCAACGGCCATGATGAAGTAGACGGCTTCGTCTTCCCATCCTACGTTGAGGACATTCTGGGTCCTTGTCTCTTTGACTACGGCTACGGCCCGTTCCGCTGGTGCTGCCTCTCCGGCAAACCGGAGGATCTGGACGCCACTGACGCTGCCGCTATGGAGTGCATCAATCCCAATGCCCGTTATCAGGACCGGGATAACTGGATCTGGGTTCGTGACGCTAAGAAAAATAAACTGGTGGTTGGTACTCAGTGCCGTATTCTCTATCAGGATGCTTATGGCAGAACCAATATCGCTCTGAAATTCAACCAGATGGTTCGGGAAGGCAAGATCGGCCCGGTTATGCTGGGTCGTGACCACCACGACACTGCCGGCACCGACTCCACCTTCCGCGAAACCTCCAACATTAAAGACGGTTCCAATATTATGGCGGATATGGCGGTTCAGTGCTTCGCCGGTAACTGCGCTCGCGGTATGAGCCTGGTTGCTCTGCACAACGGCGGCGGCACCGGTATCGGCAAAGCCATTAACGGCGGTTTTGGTATGGTGCTGGATGGCTCCGAACGGGTTGATAATATTCTTCGCCTGTCCATGACCTGGGACGTTATCGGCGGTGTAGCCCGTCGTTCCTGGGCAAGAAATGAGCACTCCATTGAGACCTGCATCGAGTTTAATCAGTCTCATCAGGGCGATTACCACATTACTCTGCCTTATATCGCAGATGACGCAGTGGTAAAAGCCGCTCTGGAAAGTGTTCAGAAAAAGTAAAAAGTGCACAAGCTCCTCGTCAGAGGAGCTTGTTTCCCTGTGCTTTCACAAAATAAAAAGGAGATTAAAAACAATGGCAAGAATCATCGAATGTGTTCCCAACTGCTCCGAAGGCAGAAACAAGGAAGTTATCGAATATATTGCAGACGCTGTACGCTCTGTTCCAGGCGTTACTCTGATGGACTATTCCTCGGACGAGAGCCATAACCGCAGCGTTTTCACCATGGTTGGCGACCCGGATCAGATGGCGGAAGCCGCTTTCCGTTTCGCAAAAGCCTGTGTAGAAAAAATTGACATGACCAAACACGAAGGTGCCCACCCAAGAATGGGCGCTGTTGACGTTATCCCCTTTACTCCTGTAAAAGATGTGGAGATGGAGGAATGCATTGAGCTTTCGAAGAAGGTAGCGGAGCGCATCTGGAACGAGCTGGGCATGCCAGTAACTCTCTACGAAGAATCCGCAACCGCACCCCACCGCAGAAATCTGGCTGCTATCCGCAAAGGACAGTTTGAGGCTATGCCGGAAAAACTGAAAGATCCTCAGTGGTACCCAGACTACGGCAACCATGAGATCCATCCAACTGCCGGTATCGTAGCCGTTGGCGCCCGTTTCCCACTGGTAGCTTTCAACATCAACCTTTCCACCTCCGATCTGGAGATCGCCAACAAGATCGCGAAAACCATCCGGGAATCCTCTGGTGGCATGAAGTGGATCAAGGCCATCGGCGTCATGCTGGAAGAACGCAATGTGGCACAGGTTTCCATCAATATGATCAACTACACCAAAACCCCAATGTACCGGGTGTTTGAAAACGTCCGTTTTGAGGCGGAGCGTTACGGCGTTCATATCATTGGTTCCGAAATCATCGGTCTGCTGCCAATGAACGCTATGATCGACGCGGCGGAATACTACCTGAAGGTGGAAAACTTCGATAAAGAGAACCAGATCATGGAGAAACATCTCCTGTAAGCCCAAAACAAAGCGGAAAAAGGAGTGTTTGCGATGAAAGCACAACTTTTAATCAAAAATATAGGTATGCTGGCTACTGCCTGCGGCAATGCGGCAAAATCCGGACAGGAGCAAGGTGAGATCTCCATCCAGGAAAATGTGTGGATCGCCGTTGATGACGGAAAAATTGCCCAGATCGGCCAAGGCGAGCCGGAAAACATGGAAGCGGAGCAGGTCATTGACGCACAGAAGCGCTTGGTAACAGCCGGTCTGGTGGATGCTCACACCCATCTGGTGTTCGGCGGCTGGCGGGAAAACGAGCTGGCGCTGAAGCTCCATGGTGTGCCTTATCTGGATATTCTGGCCCAGGGCGGCGGCATTCTGTCCACTGTCCGCAGCACCAGAGCTGCCAGCGAGGAAGAGCTTCGGGAAAAAACCGCAGCGGCCTTGGACGAAATGCTGGCGTTGGGCACTACCACTTGCGAAGCGAAAAGTGGTTATGGCCTGAATCTGGAGAATGAATGCAAGCAGCTTCGTGTGGTACAGAGACTGAACGAAAGCCAGCCAGTGGAATTGGTATCGACCTTTATGGCGGCTCACGCGGTTCCGGAGGAATACAAAAACAATCGAGAAGCTTACATTGACCAAATTATCAACCAGATGCTGCCTTATGTGGCGGAGCATAAGCTGGCAAAATACTGTGATGTGTTCTGTGAAACCGGTGTATTCTCCACGGAGGAATCCAAACGGATCCTTTTGGCGGCCAAAGAGCTGGGTCTGGAAGCAAAGATCCATGCCGATGAGATCGACCCCATCGGCGGTTCGGTGCTGGCCGGGGAGATTTCTGCAGTTTCCGCGGAACATCTGATCGTCTGCCCGCCGGAGGGCATTGCCTCTATGGCTAAGGGTGGAACCATTGCCTGCCTGTTGCCGGCAACTTCCTTCTATCTGGGAGCCACCTTCGCACCAGCCAGAGATATGATCAACGCGGGTGTTCCTGTGGCGGTTGCCAGTGACTTTAATCCAGGCTCCACACCAAATCTGTCTTTGCAGCTGGCAATGAACATTGCCTGCTTCAAATATCGGATGACACCGGAGGAGGTTCTGACCGCGGCAACCTTGAATGCTGCCGCCGCTATCGGCTGCGCTGACAAGGTGGGAACAGTGGAATGCGGCAAACAGGCTGATTTGCTGATCTGGAACGCACCAAACCTGAACTACATCTTCTATCGTTACGGCAACAATCAGGTGGATACCGTCATCAAAAAAGGCCGTATTGTTAAAAGCAAATAGCATATTGAGCCTTCACCCAGCGGTGAAGGCTCAACTTTCAAATAGACAGGAAGAAAGGATGAATTTTCCAATGAAACTGACCGAAATGCAGGTAAGAGCTTTCTGCGAACTGCTGGCCTCCGACGCACCGGCTCCCGGCGGCGGTTCTGCTTCCGCTCTGGCGGGCGCAATGGGTATCGGCCTTGCGGAAATGGTGGCAAATCTCACCATTGGCAAGAAAAAATATGCGGAATTTGAGGAAAATGCCGTTGAAATAAAAGAAAAGTCCGCAAAACTTTGTGAAGAAATGATCGTCAGCATTGATAAGGATACTGAGGCCTTTGATGGGGTGTCTGCTGTATTCGCCATGCCAAAGGAGACCGAGGAAGACAAGGCCGCAAGAAAAGAAGCCATGCAGAAAGCGCTGAAGGAGGCTACTTTGGCGCCGTACAGCGTGATGGAGCTTTGCGTGGAATCCCTGAAAGTCGTGGAAAAAGGTCTGGGTAAGACCAATACCTCTGCCGCCAGCGACCTTGGTGTGGCTGCGCTGAACCTGAAATCCGCCATACAGGGCGCATGGCTCAATGTGCTCATCAATCTGGGCGGTATTAAGGATGAAGCTTTTGTAGCCGAATACAGAAGCAAGGGCGAAGCCATTCTGAAAGAAGCGCTGCCTCTAGCGGATCACATCTACAACAGCGTTCTGGAGAGCCTGTAATGAGCCGGATCATTATTCCCGGAAGCCAGCGAAAGATCAGTCATTGGGCAGGTGGAAGCAGTTCTCAGATCTGCATCTGGCCAGAGAACGCGGACTACAGTAGGCGGGATTTTCTCTTCCGCGTCAGTACAGCAACAGCGGACAGCGATGAACTTTCCCCTTACACCAGTCTGCCCGGTGTTATCCGGTATCTTCTGATGCTGGAGGGAACTGCCCAGGTGGAGCATAAAGGCCACTATAGCCTGAATATGACACCTTACAAGGAAATTGATACCTTTGACGGCGGCTGGGAAAGCTGCGCCAAAGGAAAGGTGCGGGATTTCAATCTGATGTGCCGGGAAAACAGCGAAGGCAGACTGTCCGTGTGCGCGGAAAGCGGGGAGATCGCACCAGAAAATGCGGGCTATCTGTTGCTTTTCTGCAGCGAGGGACAAGCGGAACTCTGTATAGGCGGAGAAAAAATCTTCCTGAAGAAAGAGGACGCCCTGTTTCTTTCACCTGCGGAACCTGTTCATGCACAGCTTGCCGGGGAAAGCAGGCTGGTCTGCGCCCATGTTTGGGTAAAATAAGCGATGGATAAAATAAAAAAGCCATTGACTTTCTTAAGTCAGTGGCTTTTTGCTATGAAATCGTTTCAAAACAGGTTTTCAGCAGTTCCATACAGATTTTTAAACCGCTGCCATCCTGATCATGTTTGGGGCTGTACTCCACAAAATCCATAGAGCCAACTTTGCCGCTTTGCAGCAGCAGAGACAGACATTTGTGAGTATCCGCTACGGATGGACCATCGGGAATTGGCAAGCCGGTGGCATGGTATTCCGCCGCGTCCATAAAGTCTACGTCAAAACTTAAATGGATATAAGGTGTTTTTACCAGAGACAGCAGCTCTTTTACCGCGCTCTCCATTCCTTTTTCCTTTACTTCTTCCATTGTAAAAGCCCGAATGTTGTGTTCCCGCAGGATCTCCCATTCGCCGTCATCCACTGAGCGGGAGCCGATGTAGAACAGATTTTCCGGCAGCAGCTTTTGTTCCTCCCGGCCAAAGCCGTGGATCAGCTTTTTGCTGCCGAGTTCAAGACAGGCGGCCAAAGGCATGCCGTGGATATGATGAGAATCGGATGTATCATTGGTATTGATGTCCGTATGAGCATCCACCCAGATCACGGTCAGATCTTCCTTTGGAATATGATGATTGATGCCGGAGATGGAGCCAATGCCCAGAGAGTGATCTCCACCCAGAATCAGGGGGAAATCCCCAGCTGCCATTGCGGAAGAAACCGATTTCTCCAAATTACGGCAAGTCTCAACGGTTCCCGTTAAGTATTCCATGGAAGGGTCAAAATGCTTTTCCTTGTCTTCAGGCACAAGAACCACATGTTTTTTCGTTATTTTGTGTCCGCAGGAGGCTGCCAGCTCTTCGATACCGGCTTGGCAGAACAGGGAATAGGCTTGTTCTGTGCCGGGATTGTCGCAGCCGTACCAAAGGGGAACACCGATCAGTTGTATATTCATGTATTTTCCCTCTATTCTTTCATCTTTCACTCTGTGGGTAACATAGCACATTTAAGACCTATTGTAACAACAAAGATGCGAGAATGCAAGGTTGTTTTTTCGAATTTTTATCCACATTTTAATGAAAAAATAGCCAAAAAAAGAAAAAAGGCTCTCATAATGAGAGCCTTGAAAAGGAATTCTTATTCAGCGTAAGCGATTGCTTCGATTTCAACAAGAGCGTCCTTTGGCAGTTTTGCAACCTGGAAAGCGGCGCGGGCTGGGCAGTCCTCGGTGAAGAATTCAGCATAAACACCGTTCATATCGGCGAAATCGTCCATGTTTTTCAGCAGAACGGTTGTTTTCACCACATTTTTCATGGACAGGCCCTGTGCTTCCAGAATAGCCTGGATGTTCAGCAGAGACTGTTTGGTCTGGCATTTAATGCAGTCGCCAGGAAAAGCGCCGGTAGCTGGATCAATAGGAAGCTGGCCGGATACAAAAACATAGTTGCCTGCTTTTACGCCCTGAGAGTATGGACCGATTGCGCCTGGAGCTTTTTCGGTTGCGATGATGTTTTTCATGTTACTCACGTTCCTTTGTGTTAATTTGGAAAATTATTTTCCCAACATCATTTTAGCACATTTGTATACATCTCCGCAACCCATTGTCAGCACCAAATCGCCGGCTTTGGCGTTGGCCATCACATAGGAAGCCATTTCCTCAAAGGTGGAGAACCAAACGCAGCCGTTGATTTTTTCCGCCAGATCCCTAGCGTAGATGTCGTAGGTGTTTTTTTCTCGGCTGCCCATGATCTCCGACAGGACTACATGGTCCGCGATAGACAGCACGCGGGCAAAATCATCCAGCAGCATGGCTGTGCGGGAATAGGTGAAGGGCTGGTGTACGGCCCAGATCTGGCGGAAGTTCATTTCTTTTGCTGCCAGAAGGGTGGCTTCGATCTCCGCCGGATGATGGGCATAGTCGTCAGCGATGGTGATGCCGTTTACCCTGCCCAGAATTTCAAAGCGTCTGTGGGCCCCCCGGAAGGAATCCGCCGCGGCGATTGCTTTGCCTGTTTCCGCGCCGATCTCGATGGCGGCGACAATGGCGGCGATGGAATTGAGCACATTGTGGCTGCCGGGAATGGAAAGCTGTACATGATCGATCAACTGGCCGTGATGCATCAGATCGTAGCTGCAGCGTCCGCCCTCGTGATGCTGAATATTCAGCGGGTAATAGTCGTTGCTTTCCGCCGAGCCGTAGGTGATCAGCTTCGGAAGCGCAAGATCGTCAAGAGCTTTGCGAACATTTTTGTCATCTCCGTTGGCGATAACGCATTTTGTCGCTTTCGCGGCAAATTTTCGGAAGGAGGCGATGATATTGTCCAGAGTTTTAAAGTAATCCAGGTGGTCAGCGTCAATGTTCAGGATCACCGCTACGTCCGGATACAGCTTCAGGAAGGTATCCACAAACTCACAGGCTTCACAGACCATGGCCTCGCTGCTGCCCAAACGGCCGCTGCCGCCGATGGCTTCCAGCTTTCCGCCGATAACAGCGGAGGGATCCATGCCGCTTTCCAGAAGGATCTGAGTCAGCATGGCAGTGGTGGTGGTTTTGCCATGGGTGCCGCTGATGCAGACGCAGTTATCAAACCAGCGGGTCACCTCACCCAGCAAAATACTGCGCTCAATGGTGGGTATGCCGCTGGCCTTCGCCGCGATCAGCTCCGGATTATCCGCCATAATGGCGGCGGTGTGAACGATCAGGTCTGCGCCCTCAATGTTTTCCGCTTTTTGTCCCATGACAACAGGAATGCCCAGAACATTACGCTCGAAGTCGATGGTGTCGCCGGGATTGTTGTCGGAACCGGTGATGGTGTAGCCCATTTTGTGCAGGATCTGCACCAGAGGGAACATACCGCTGCCGCCGATGCCGATAAAGTGGATGTGTTTTTTATCTTTTAACAGTTCACAGTTGTTTGTCATGCTAATACCGCCGTTTCTCCGCATTGGTTTTGTAGAAAAATTCAAAAAATTTATACAAAAGAGCTGCCTGCCCCTGCGGAAGGGCAGACTGCTCCATGTTGTCTTTTTATAGTATATTGCAAAATCGTCTGAAAATAAACAGTCTGCGGGAAAAATTATCACTGCGCCTTATTTTTTTATCCTATTTGCGCATATCTTTGGTAGGAAACACAAAGACTAACAGGGACATTTCATCCAAAAGGAGAGACAGTATGGAAATCACCAACATTCGTATTCGGAAACTGTATGACGAAACCCGTTTAAAGGCTCTGGTTTCGGTGACTTTGGAACAGGAGCTGGCGATCCACGATATCAAAGTCATTCAAGGCCCCCAGCGGCTTTTTGTGGCCATGCCCAGCCGAAAGGACGAGAATGGTATGTTTCGGGATATTATCCATCCTATTACCAAGGAGGCACGGGATCATTTGGAGGAAGCTGTTTTGCAGGCTTATGAGGAGCAGAAAGCGATGGGAGAGATGCAGCCTTAAGTTTTAAGGGTACAGGCAAGGATTTCCTGATTTTCGCATAGGATAGAAGCGAGAAAACAAGGGGAGGAGATCCAATGGAAACAAAAGGGATACCTGCTGTCGTAGTCGGCGGAGACCTGCGGCAGGTGTATGCGGCCAACGAATTACAGCGCCGGGGTTATGCTGTTGCCGCAGTTGGTTTTGGGCAGAATCTGCCCTTTGAAGAAGGGATCCAGGTGACAAACAGCCCGGAGGTTCTGAACCGCGCTGATCTGGCGCTTTTTCCGCTGGGAATGAGCCGTGGAGAAAACTTAAACACCCCCTTGTATGAGGGGGAGCTTTCCTTATCCACCTGCCTGAAAGCCCTTTCTCCCACATGCGCCGTCTTCGGTGGAAATCTGACAATGGAAGAGAGGAAACAGGCGGAGAATTTGGGCTTAAAACTGTCCGATTTTTTCCGGGAAGAAGATTTGACCGTGGCCAATGCAGTTCTGACGGCGGAAGCGGCGCTGGAGATCGCTATGCGTGAGCTGCCGGTCAGCCTGTGGCAGAGCCGCGGCCTGATCTGTGGGTATGGAAGGATCGGCCGAGCCTTGGCATCACGCCTAACAGGATTCGGAGCCAGAGTAACAGCGGCGGCGCGCAGCCCGGAGCAGCGAAGCTGGGCTCAGGCTGAGGGAGTTCGGGCAGTGGACTTTGGCTGCCTGCCCTCGATTCTGGGCTATCAGCAGGTTATTTTCAACACGGTTCCCAATCGGATTCTGGGGCTGGAGGAGATCCGGCAGACCGCTCCAGATGTGCTGCTGATTGAACTCGCCTCCAAGCCTTACGGCATTGACCTTGAGGCGGCCCAGACTCTTGGGCGAAAGGGGATCCTGGCCTCCGGACTGCCGGGAAAACACAGCCCAAAATCCGCAGGGATCCTGATCGCAAAAACCGTTGATCAACTGTATCGGAGGGAAGAAAAATGAATAATGTACGCATTGGTTTTGCTATGACCGGTTCCTTCTGCACCTTTGCCAAGGCATTGGAGCAGCTGCGTCGTTTATCGGAACAGGGAAAATGGGACATTTTTCCGATTCTCAGTGAGAACGCCTACACCATGGACACCCGATTCGGAACAGCTCAATCCACCATTCAAACCATGGAGGATCTGAGCGGGCGAGAAGTGATACATACGATCCCGCAGGCCGAACCCATTGGTCCGAAAAAACTGCTGGATATTCTGATGGTTGCTCCCTGCACCAGCAACACTCTGGCAAAAGTTGCCAACGGTATTAATGATACGCCGGTGACCATGGCTGTCAAGTCCCATATCCGCAACAATCGACCGGTATTGCTGGCAGTCAGCACCAATGACGCTCTTGCTGCCGCTGCCCGGAATATTGGCCAGCTGATGAATCAGAGGAATATTTTCTTTGTACCCATGAAGCAGGATGATCCTGCCGGAAAGCCTCGTTCCGTGGTGGCAGACTTTGATTTGCTGATCCCGGCGGCAGAAGCGGCTTTGGAGGGAATACAGCTGCAGCCGATTCTGTTATAAACCCAAAGAGGAGCCTTGAAAAGCTCCTCTTTCTGTACATTTCCCAGAAAAACAGGCAGGATCAGGCTTTTCTTTGAGAAAATTCAGGCATTTCGGGTGAAAAAGTGACCGTATCGTGTTATAATGTATTATGCTGTATCCGGTGAGATACAAAAAGAAATCAAATATTCGGAAAAATGCCGGAGTCTTCCGTTTTAAGAAAGGCGGCACAAAATAGATGAACCCAAAAAATAAAATTTCCATCCACTGCATGGTGGATGTCTTGGAAAAAGAAGGTCTGCTGGCCGATTTTTGCTGTCCAAGGGAACTGTATGACCACGAATTTACCTATCTTTCCTATAATTCCGCCGATGTGCGGGACAATACATTCTTTATTTGCAAGGGTGCGACCTTTAAAGAGCAGTATCTGCGCGATGCTCTCACAAAAGGCGCTGGCGCCTACTTGTCCCAGAATCGTTTTGAAGAGGTGGATGCGCCTTACATCCAGGTGACGGATATCCGCAAAGCCATGTCTCTGGTGTCCATCCTGTTTTACGGACAGGCCTACCAGGACATGAAAGTGGTCGGCCTTACCGGTACCAAGGGAAAGACAACGACGACTTACTTTGTGAAAAATATTCTGGATCAGTTCTGCGGCAAACGCAGCGGCGTCCTTTCCACCGTGGAGGTTTACACCGGTGTGGAGGATCATGATGCCCACCTGACCACGCCGGAGTCCCCGGATCTGCAAAAATACTTCAGCCAATGCCGGGACAGCGGCATCCCTTACCTGACCATGGAGGTTTCTTCCCAAGCCTATAAAATGGAGCGGGTATATGGTATGGACTTTGATGTAGGTCTGTTTTTAAACATCGGTGTGGACCATATTGGTCCTATGGAGCATGAGAATGAGGAGGATTACCTCCGCTGCAAGTTGCAGCTGATGAAGCACTGCAAAACGGCCGTGATCAACAAAAACAGCGACCATTTTGAAGAGATCTACAATACGGCCAAGGAACACGCCCAGAAGGTACTGCTTTTCGGTACGGATGAAAGCTGCGATTACTGGATCAGTGATATTCAGAAGGAAGAATTAGGCTTCTCCTTCACCATTCATGGGCAGCAGGGTTATGAAAAACGCTTTGCGATCTCTATGGCGGGACGTTTCAACGTGGAAAATGCGCTGGCGGCGTTCTGTGCGGCCAAAGCTTTGGGTGTGGATGATGAAAGCATTGCCAAAGGCCTCTACGTCAGTCAGGTTCGGGGAAGAATGAACCTGTTTGAGAAGGATGGAATCACAGTTATTGTGGACTATGCCCACAACTATCTCAGCTTTTCCAAGCTTTATGAGTCTCTGAAAGCCGATTATCCGGGCAGAAGAATCGTAGTGGTGGTTGGTTGTCCAGGTGGGAAAAACTACCTGCGCCGCCGGGATATTGGCACTCTTTCCGGCCAGAACGCGGATTACCTGTATCTGACCGCTGAGGACCCTCAGTTTGAGGATGTTGGAGAAATCTGCCGGGAAATTGCCTCCTATCTGGAGCCCTATCATACGCCCTACGAGATCATCGAGGATCGAAAAACGGCAGTGGAGAAGTCCATTCTGCAAGCGAAAAAAGGCGATGTGATCATTCTGGCGGCGAAGGGTGAGGAAGTTTACCAGAAAGTTCGGGGCGGTTTCGAACCCTATGAATCGGACCTTGCCATCGCGAAACGCTGCTTAAATATTCAATAATACCAATAATACTGAGGTGCAATCATGGCGATTCTTGATCTTAACAATGCCGCCAAGGTGGCGGAATACACAAAATACATGGAGGAAAGCCCTTGGGCCAATGCTACCCAGGATCTTGCCTGGAGCAAGGTCAAGGCAGAGTGGGAAAATGAGCAGGTCTATGTGGAGCGGGAAGGAAAAATCGTTGCCGCCATGTCTCTGCTGATCCGGAAAGTCTTTGGAAAAGCCTCCATGATCTACGCTCCCCGCGGCCCTATCTGTGATTTTTCGGATACGGCTCTGGTGCAGGAGCTGATGGAAAGTGTGGATCAGGTGGCGAAGAAGCATCATGCCTTCCTTTTCCGCATGGACCCGGAACTGCCCCGAAACAAAGAACTGGAGGAAGCCTACGCCAAGCTGGGCTACCTTGTCCGCAATGAGCAGTGCGACAAATTTGACCTGATCCAGCCGCGCTACAACATGATTCTCAACATCGGCGGCTATACCTTTGATGAATTGATGACACATTTCAGCGAAAAAACTCGCTACAACATCCGTCTGGCTGCGCGGAAAGGCGTCACTGTCCGCTGGAGCCACGATGAAGAGGATTTAAAGACTTTCTACGAGCTGTATAAGATCACCGCGGTGCGGGATAAGATCGGCTATCGTCCTTATGAATATTTCCAACGTATGCTCCACGCCTACAAACCGGAGCAGATTCGGATTTACATTGCCGAACATGAGGGAGAAGGCCTTTCCGGTGCCATCTGCATCCATTACGGCAAGAAAACCTGGTATATTTACGGCGCAAGTTCCAACGAGAAGCGCAATCTCATGCCCAATTACGCCATGCAGGCGGAGATGATCCGCTGGGGTCTGGAAAACGGCTCTGAAATTTATGATTTCGGTGGAGTATTCATTCTGGAAAAGACCAACGGCCTCTTTAAATTTAAAGAAGGCTTCTGCCGTCAGGAAGGAGCCACCGAATTTATCGGCGAGTTTGACCGGGTTTATAATCGTTTCTTCTATACCGGCTTTACGAAAGTTGTTCCCCAGATTCAGCGCCTCCGGGGGAAGACCACTAAGGCGAAGGAGCAGAAAATCGAAGCCGAACAGCGCCGTCTCAAAGAGCAGGCTGACCTTGAACGGGCTGCCGCCAAAGAAAAAAATTAAGCTGAAAGCGTTCCATTGGATGGAACGCTTTTCTTTTGCTTTCTTTTGCTTTATAATGAGGGCAGTAACAAACGGTTCAATTTACTTCACAAGGAGGCGTTATGATGAAGATTACAATGCGGCCCTTTGGAAAGCTTTCCGATGGCAGGGAGGCAGTTTTATATACCATTACCAACCAAGCGGGAGCCAGCGTATCCTTAACCAACTACGGTGCGGCGGTAACTGCCTTGAAGGTTCCTGACCGGGAAGGAAAGCTGGTAGATGTGGTATTAGGCTGTGAAACGGCGGCGGATCAGGAGCGCCAGACCGCTTCTCTGGGGGCGACTCCCGGCCGGCACGCCAATCGGATCGGCAAAGGAGAATTTATACTGAACGAAAAGCACTACCAGCTGTGCAAGAATAATGGGGAGAACCACCTGCACGGCGGCAAAGAGGGTTTTGACAAAAAGCTTTGGAATCACTCTGTTCAGGGGGAACGAGTGGTATTTTCCCGCCTGAGTCCGGATGGAGAGGAAGGTTATCCCGGCAATCTGCTTTGTTCGGTGGCCTACTCGCTGGATGAAGAAAATCAGCTGCTTATGGAGTACTGCGCGCTGTCCGATGAAGATACTGTGGTGAATCTGACCAACCACAGCTACTTTAATTTGAACGGCCATGACAGCGGAAGCGTTTTGGAGCAGGAATTGAAAATTTACAGCGATTCCTTTACGGAAAATGATGCAGGCTGTCTGCCTACAGGAAAAATCATTCTGGTGGAGGGGACGCCCTTTGATTTCCGGCAGTGGAAAGCCATTGGTCAGGATATCAATGCTGTCGACCCGAATTTGAAAAACGGTTCCGGTTATGACCACAACTTTATTTTGGACTTGGAGGGAGAATTCAGCCTTTGCGCGGAGGCATTTTCACCCAAAACCGGAATCCATATGAGCATGTACACCACCCAGCCCGGCGTTCAGCTTTACACTGCCAACTTTCTGCAGGATGGCCAGGCGAAGGGAAAACATGGTGTATTTTATGGAAGGCGGGAAGGTTTCTGTCTGGAGGCTCAGCATTGGCCAAACGCAATGGCCCATAAAAATTTCCCAACGGTGGTGCTCCGGGCAGGGGAGCTGTACCAGCACATGACAGCGTATGCTTTTTCCATCGGGAAATAGATAACAGAAACGCAAAAAAACTTGCTGCCCACAGAAGGACAGCAAGTTTTTTTGCAATAAATTCACAAATATGAATCATATATGGAATAGAATGGATATTGCACAGAGGATTATTGCAGAATAATTGGTTAAAAAACCGACAAAAAACGGTAAAATAGTAGAAAAAACAAAAAAAGTCCGTTAGATATGTTCAATTTAAAGAATTTCTAAAAATTCATTGACATGAAAATAAAATCCTGCTAAAATGAGGACGAATAGAGAGCTGAAAAGCATCAATTCATAAAAATGAAAATATCTTGTTTGAGATACAACAATATCCACATTAATGAAAGGAGGGCGAGCAGGATGCCAATTCCAAATATCATCAATGTACAGCGTTTTTCCATCCACGATGGCAAAGGCATTCGTACAACGGTGTTCTTTAAAGGCTGTCCGCTGGCCTGCGCCTGGTGTCATAACCCGGAAAGTCAGGATTTTACGCCCCAGATTCTCTTCGATAGCAACAAATGCTGCGGCTGCGGAGCCTGTTTGCAGGCCTGCGACAAGAAAGCGCTGTCTTATCAAAACGGAAAAATTTTGGTTGACTGGCAGAGATGCCGTGGAGAAGCCTGCGGTTTCCGCTGTGAAGAGGCTTGTATTCATGAAGCCCGCTTCCGCTCCGGTAAACAGATTCCGGTAAAGGAACTGATCAAGGAATTGCTCCGTGACCGGAACTTCTATGAGGAGTCCGGCGGCGGCGTCACTCTTTCCGGCGGCGAAGTGATGGTGCAGGATATGGATTACCTGCTGGAGCTGCTGCAAAAATTGAAGAAAGAAGAAATTTCCGTTAATATTGATACCTGCGGCGAGTGTGAATTTGAACGTTTTGAGAAAATTCTGCCCTATGTGGATACCTTCCTTTACGATATGAAGGCCTATTCCGAAGGAATCCACCGGCTCTACACCGGCAGGAGCAATCAGCGGATTTTGGAAAATATGAAACGCCTCAGCCAGGCGGGCGCGAAGATCAATCTGCGTATTCCCGTTATCATTGAAGTCAATGGCGGCGACGAGGAAATGAGCAAAATGCTCAACTTTATCAAGGAAAATATCCATGTAACCCAGGTGAACCTGCTGCCCTATCACAAGGCTGGTTCCGACAAGTGGGAGAGACTGGGCATGGAGAACCGGAAAGTATTCTGCCCACCTACTGCGGAGCGTATGGAACAGCTGAAGCAACTTTGGCAGTCGGCAGGAATCGCCCCGGTATATATTGGAGGATAAATCAGGAGGTATCGATTATGGAATTACGAGGAATGAACGAACGTATTCGTAAGCTGCGTCAGCAGAGCGTCACCACCCAGCCAAGACTCAGCTTGGAGCGAGCCAATCTGGAAACAGACGCCTATCTGGAATATGAAGGCACCGTTTCGATCCCAGAGCTGCGTGCTTTGTCTTTGAAAAAAGTGATGGAGAACAAAACCCTCTGCATCAACGACGGTGAGCTGATCGTTGGCGAAAAGGGCGATGGTCCACAGGCTGCACCAACCTTCCCGGAACTGTGCTGCCATACACTGGAAGATATGCACGTTATGAACGATCGCGATCTGATCTCCTTTAAAGTTACAGACGCGGATCTGGAACTGCAAAAAAATAAGATCATCCCATTCTGGGAGAAACGTTCGATCCGCAGCAAGATTCTGAAAGCCGTAACACCAGAGTGGAAAGACTGCTATGAAAGCGGTATTTTCACCGAATTTATGGAACAGCGCGGCCCAGGCCACACGGTTGGTTCTGAAAACCTGTTCCGCAAAGGCTTCCTGGACTATCAGAAGGAGATTCAGGATGCCATCGCAGCTTTGGACTTCCAGCATGATCCGGAAGCGATGGCCAAAAAAGAACAGCTGAACGCTATGAGCATCTGCTGCGACGCAATTATGATCCTTGGCCGCCGCTATGCTGCTTTTGCAAGAGAAAAAGCAGAACAGGAAACCGATGAACAGCGGAAAAAAGAACTGCTCCAGATCGCGGCAAACTGCGACGTGGTTCCTGCTCATAAACCCCAGACTTTCTGGCAGGCAATTCAGATGTACTGGTTTGTTCATCTGTGCGTAACCACCGAGCTGAACCCTTGGGATGCTTACAGCCCTGGCCGTCTGGATCAGCATCTGAATCCTTACTATCAGAAAGACGTGGCAGACGGTATTCTGGATGACGAAAAAGCTCTGGAACTGTTGGAATGCCTCTGGGTAAAATTCAATAACCAGCCAGCTCCTCCAAAAGTAGGTATCACCCTGAAGGAGAGCAGCACCTATACCGACTTTGCCAACATCAATACCGGCGGTATCACCCCGGATGGTGAGGACGGCGTTAACCCGGTAAGCTACCTGATCCTGGACTGCATGGATGAGATGCGTCTGCTTCAGCCAAGCTCCAACGTACAGATCAGCCGTAAAACTCCGCACCGCTTCCTGAAACGTGCCTGCGAGATCTCCCGTAAAGGTTGGGGACAGCCGGCCTTCTACAACACCGAAGAGATCATTCAGGAGCTGATGAACGCTGGTAAATCCATCGAGGACGCCAGAAAAGGCGGTACCAGCGGCTGCGTTGAGACCGGTGCCTTCGGTAATGAAGCTTACATCCTGACCGGTTACTTTAACCTGCCGAAAGTTTTCGAAATTACTCTGCACAACGGCTTTGATCCGGTTTCCGGAAAACAGCTCGGTCTGAAACTTGGCTCCGCAGAGGACTTCAAGACCTATGAAGAACTGATGGACGCTTACAAGAAACAGATCAAACACTTTGTTGACATCAAAGTGGAAGGTTCTAACCGCATCGAGGCGATTTACGCCAAATATATGCCGGCTCCATTCCTGTCCATCATCACCAACGACTGCATCAGCCGCGGCAAGGACTACAACGCAGGCGGCGCAAGATACAACACCAGCTACATTCAGGGTGTGGGTATCGGTACTATCACAGACTCTCTGGCTGCCATTAAGACCCATGTTTATGACAAGAAAGATCTGTCCATGAAGGAACTGATGGATGCTCTCCACGCAAACTTTGAAGGCTATGAGTCTGTCCGCAATATGCTGCTGGATCGCAGCCCGAAATACGGCAACGATGACGATGAAGCAGACAACATCATGCGTGAAGTATTCTCCGCTTACCAGAAATGTGTTACCGGTCGTCCAAATATGCGCGGCGGTCAGTATCGGGTCAACATGCTTCCGACGACCTGCCATGTTTACTTCGGTGAAGTTATGCTGGCAAGCCCGGATGGCAGACTGTGCGGCCGTCCTCTGTCCGAGGGTATTTCCCCGGTTCAGGGCCGAGACAGCAAAGGCCCGACCGCAGTTATTCGCTCTGCGGCGAAGATGGACCACATCAGCACCGGCGGTACTCTGCTGAACCAGAAATTTACCCCATCCAACGTAGCCGGCGACAACGGATTGGAAAATATGGCTCATCTGATCCGCAGCTACTTCAATCTGGACGGTCACCACATCCAGTTCAACGTTGTGGATCGCCAGACTCTGCTGGAAGCACAGAAAAACCCAGAGGATTACAAAGATCTGATCGTTCGTGTAGCCGGTTACAGCGACTACTTCCACAACCTCAGCCGCGCTTTGCAGGATGAGATCATCAACCGTACCGAACAGAGCTTCTAATTCATAAGATTTGGTCCTGCAGGGCTGCTCGAAACGACCCTGCAGGCTCCCTTTTGAAGAAAAAACAAAGTTAGTACGTCAAATTTTATTTCAGAAAGGTGATTTACCATGAACAACGCTTACTATCAGGTAACGATGCCAAACAACGAGCCGGTTAACAGCTATGCTGTTGGCACAGCCGAAAGAGAAAGCCTGAAAGCAGAGCTGGCACGCCAGTCTGCGGTACAGGTTGAGATCCCGGTTATTATTGGCGGCAAAGAAATCTACACCGGCAACACCAAAACCGTTACGATGCCCCATGATCATCATCATGTACTGGCTACTTTCCATATGGCTGGTGAAGAAGAGCTGAAAGCAGCAGTAAAAGCTGCTATGGAAGCCAAAAAAGCCTGGGAGGAGCTGCCTTGGGAGCATCGCGCTGCTATTTTCCTGAAAGCTGCTGACCTGCTGACCGGTCCATGGCGTGACAAAGTAAACGCTGCTACTATGCTGGGCCAGAGCAAAACCGCTTACCAGGCTGAAATCGACTCCGCTTGCGAGTTGGCTGACTTCCTGCGCTTCAACGTATACTTCGCACAGCAGATCTACCAGCAGCAGCCAAACAACACCCCTGCTGTATGGAACCGCACTGAGTACCGTCCTCTGGATGGTTTCGTAGCTGCCATCTCTCCATTTAACTTCACTTCCATCGGCGGCAACCTGTGCACCGCACCTGCCATCGTAGGCAACACCGTACTGTGGAAACCATCCTCTACCGCTGTTCTCTCCAACTACTACTTCTATCAGGTACTGGTTGAAGCAGGTCTGCCAGCCGGCGTTATCAACTTCGTTCCATGCTCCGGTACTGACATGAGCAAATATGTTCTGTCTGATGAAAATCTGGCAGGCTTCCACTTCACTGGTTCTACCGCAGTATTCAGCGGCGTATGGTCTCTGGTTGGCCAGAACATCTCCAAATACCGCAGCTACCCACGTCTGGTTGGTGAAACCGGTGGTAAAGACTTTATCTTCGCTCACCCAACCGCAAAAGTGGATGAACTGGTTTCCGCAATGGCTCGCGGTGCTTTCGAGTTCCAGGGTCAGAAATGCTCCGCAGCTTCCCGCGCTTTCATTCCTGCAAGCCTTTGGGATGAAGTAAAAGAAAAACTGCTGGCTCGCGTAGCAGAACTGAAAGTTGGCGATGTTCAGGACTTCACCAGCTTCATGGGTGCTGTTATCGACGAAAAATCTTACAGAAATATCGTAAATTACATTAAATACGCAGAAGAATCCGCTGACGCTGACGTTCTCTGCGGCAGCTACGACGATTCTAAGGGCTGGTTCGTATATCCAACCGTTATTCAGGCAAAGAAACCAGACTTCAAGACCATGGTAGAAGAGATCTTTGGCCCAGTTCTGACCGTTTATGTATACCAAGATGAAAAACTGGAAGAAACCCTGAAGATTTGCGATCAGGCTTCTCCATATGCTCTCACCGGTGCTATCTTTGCACAGGATCGTCAGGCTATTGTTGAAATGGAACGTGCCCTCCGCAATAGCGCCGGCAATTTCTACATTAACGACAAACCTACCGGCGCAGTTATCGGCCAGCAGCCATTCGGCGGTAGCCGCGCTTCCGGTACCAACGACAAAGCTGGTTCCATGCTGAACCTGTATCGTTGGATCAGCCCACGTTCCATCAAGGAAAACTTCCTGCCAACCAAAGCAATCACTTATCCTTTCATGGACGAGGAATAATCCCTGCTACCCTCTTTTTTCAATCAAGCTAACATAACAAAAAGACAGCTCCGTTTTCGGGGCTGTCTTTTTGTTTTATGCTTTCTTTGTTATTTATAAAATGACAAAAAGGCCCGAAATATCTTCAGGCCTTAAAATATTTACTGAATGTTACCCTCCACATCGCCTTCCACATTGAGGTTTTCATTAAAGGGGTTGGGGTAATTGATTGTCAGAATTTTGGAAATATGATTGGTGTAGTTGATCCAGTTGTGGGGAACGGTTGAGTCCACCATAATGCTGTCACCGGGGTAAAGCGTGTACTGATTATCACCAAGCATAACGGTTACAATACCTTCCAGCACATAGATAAACTCCTCACCTTCATGGCAGTAGATCTCAAGATGGTCCATCTGCGCGTTTGCCATAGGCAGCAGTGTAAAAATACGGGGAAGAAGATGAGAGGAAGAGGGATGATGGCTGAGAATATACTGAATGATTTGTGGATTCACTTGGCTGAAGTGCTGGTCAAAGCTATGAACCACCGGATCCGTAGTTGGATCCTCCTGATCCTGGAAAAAGGAGGAGAGGCTGACATTAAGAATTTTGGATAAATTTGCCAAAGAATCAATAGCGATCGTGGAGAGTCCTCGTTCCAGCTGAGAAAGGAAACCAGCTGACAGGCCGGACAACTCGCTGAGCTGTTTGAGAGTCATTTTCTGTTCGGTACGAAGCGATTTGATTCGAGCGCCGATGGAACCATTATAATCCATATGTTTTTTCTCTCCTTTGGGATGCAGTATTTCATGTTTATGAACTTAATTATACGCCAAAGAGAGAAAAAAGTCCAGCAAAAGGATAAATTTTAAAAAAAACAGATTACGATTTGCCTAAGATGCGGCCATCGGTTGAAATTGTGATCACCTGACATGGAAGAAACTTGCCGCTTGCTTGAAGAGCCTGCTTAGCAGCCTGTTCCAAACCGCCGCAGCAGGGTACATTCATGCGAACAATGGTAAGGCTGCGGATATTGTTCAGGCGAATGATCGGTTCAAGTTTCTCCTGGTAATTCACGCCGTCCAGTTTTGGGCAGCCAATGAGCAGCACTCGCCCCCGGAGAAGATCGTTATGAAAATTTCCGTAGGCAAAGGCACTGCAATCAGCGGCGACCAACAGATCTGCCCCGTCAAAGTAAGAGGCGGTGAGGGGAGCCAGTTTGATCTGCACCGGCCACTGACCAAGTTGGCTGGAGACAGGAGCAGATAAGGAAGGGGAAGATTGCCGACGGATCGAATGAGACTGACTGCCGGGGCAATGGCAGGGAGGGGAAAAGGCATCCTTCTGTTGTTTTGCCTGAAGAACAGCCGCCTCATTGTAGGCGGGAGCCTCTCGATCTTCGAAGGAGATCGCACCGGTTGGACAGACAGGCAAACAGTCGCCCAGCCCATCGCAGTAGTCCTCACGCAACAGTTTGGCTTTGCCATCCACCATTCCGATGGCGCCTTCGTGGCAGGCCTGGGCGCAGAGACCGCAGCCGTTGCATTTTTCTTCCTCTATTTTAATAATTTTTCGTTTCATTTTGCAAACCTCCATTGATTACTTGACTTTGCAAATTCAGTATACTATAGTAAAAGCCTGTTGTATGTTGAAAATTCAACAAAAGGAGCATGAAATGAAAGGATATACTGGAATTTTAAAGAACTGTCCCCTGTTTCAGGGGATCTCGGAGGAAGAATTACCGTTCCTACTGGCTTGTTTGGATGTAAAAATACAGAATTTCCCCAAAGAGCAGAATATTTTCCGGGAGGGAGACGCGCCTCGTTCTGTCGGAATTCTGCTGCGGGGGGAGGCAAGGATCTGGCAAAGCGATTATTACGGAAAGCGGAGCATAGTGGCTCAGGTCACAGAAGGAGAGCTATTTGGGGAAGCCTTTGCCTGCGCTGGTCTGGAGGCTCTGCCGGTCAGTGTGACGGCTGCAAGGGACAGCGAAGTACTGCTGCTGGACTGCCAACGGATCGTTTCTCCCTGCGGAAAAGGCTGTACCTTTCATCAGCAGCTTCTGCGCAATCTGCTGACAGTCTTAGCGGATAAAAATGTCCGCTTTCACGAAAAAATACAGGTACTTGGCAAGCGTACCACCAGAGAAAAGCTGCTGACTTATCTGGCTCAGCAAGCCAGACAGCAGGGAAGCCGTCAATTCACGATTCCTTTTGACCGGCAGGAGCTGGCGGATTATTTGGGGGTAGATCGAAGCGGTTTATCTATGGAGATCAGCCGTTTAAAAGCGGAAGGCGTTTTAAGCGGCAGCCGCAGCACATTTACCCTGCTGTAGGAGAAAAAGTTCCGGCAACTGAGCTTTTCGAAAAACATTCATTGACTTGACAGTTCCCTTGGAATAAAATGAACTTGAGTATGAGCGTTTATCCAAACCACGATACAAGGAAAGGGATAACATGAAAATTGTAGTACAAAATCTGACAAAAACATTCCCCAGCCGCAATAAAAATACCCATGAAGACGTGATTGCGGTGAATCATTTTAATGTGGAGATTCCGGACGGCAAACTGATTGGTCTGTTGGGTCCTTCCGGCTGCGGCAAAAGCACAGCTTTGAATCTGCTCTGCGGCTTACTGAAGCCCACCAGCGGCAAAATTTTCTTCGGTGATGACGACGTAACGGATCTTCCCGCGGAAAACCGAGGCGTGGGCTTTGTGTTCCAGAATTATGCCCTGTATCCGCATCTGACGGTAAAACAAAATATCCTGTTTCCGCTGCAAAACCGGAAGGGGAAGGATAGACTGTCCAAGAAAGAAATGCTGGAAAAGGCAAAGGAAGCGGCCAAACTGGTGCAGATCGATTCGCTGATGGAGCGTAAGCCCAGCGAGCTTTCCGGTGGACAGCAGCAAAGGGTTGCCATTGCCCGAGCGCTGGTAAAAAGGCCAAAAGTTCTTCTGATGGACGAACCGCTTTCCAATCTGGATGCCCGTCTGCGGCTGCAGACCAGAGAGGAGATCCGCCGTATCCAGAGGGAAACGAAGATTACCACTGTTTTTGTGACCCACGATCAAGAGGAGGCCATGAGCATTTCGGATTTGATCGTGGTGATGAAAGCTGGCGTTATTCAGCAGATCGGCAAACCGCAGCAAGTCTATGACGATCCGAGCAATCTCTTTGTGGCCACTTTTTTGGGGACGCCACCCATCAATGTGTTCCGTGGTCAGGTCAAAGAAAGTGTGCTCTATCTTGGTCCGGATCCAATTTTCCCTGTGGAGGGAGTTAAGGATCAGGAAGTATCGGTGGCTATCCGACCGGAAGGCTTTCTTCTGCGGGAAAACGGCGCACTTGGCTGCAAACGCAACGCTGTGGAGGTGATGGGACGGGATATTACCGTCGTTTCCACCCATGAAGCTTCCGAAAACCCCACCATCCGCTCCATCATCAGCGCGGAAAACCGGGAGAAAGTCCCGTCCGAGACAGTTCGTTTCGATATTAAGCCCAATAAACTGTTCCTGTTTGACCGGGAAAGCGGGGAGAGACTTCCTTTCAAATGGAATGAACGGGAGGAGAAGGAAAATGGATAAAAAGGACTGGAAGGGCTGGCTCTATTTGCTGCCGGCAATACTCTTTCTGGGAGCTTTTATGGTCTATCCGCTGATCGACGTGTTTGTTTATTCTGTTGAGGAAGGATATAATTCCGCTTCTCAAACTTTCTTTGGCATAGGGCTTTACAATTACTCTTATGTTTTGCGGGACCCATATTTTTTGCAGGCTCTGAAAAACACGTTTATTTTGGTTCTCATTACGGTTCCGCTGTCAACAGCCCTTGCGCTGCTGATTTCGGTGGGCCTGAGCTCCATTGAGAAGCTGCGGGATCTGTACCAAACCATCTATTTTCTGCCTTATGTGACCAACACTCTGGCGGTGGGACTGGTGTTCATGATCCTTTTTAAAAAGACAGCCTATACCGATGGCTTGGTCAATCTGATTCTCAGCTTTTTCGGTATGACACCGATTGATTTTATTGACGGACCCTACTGGGCGAAAATGTTTGTTTTATGTTTTTATACGATTTGGGTCGTGCTGCCTTTCAAGATTTTGATCCTGACCAGCGCTTTAGCCTCAGTGAATCCGGACTATTACCGGGCGGCAAAGGTGGATGGAACTTCAAAGCTGCGGACATTTTTCAGCATCACCATCCCAATGATTTCACCAACCCTGTTTTATTTGATCATCACCGGTTTTATTGGTGCATTTAAGGTTTACAGCGATGCGGTGGCCCTTTTTGGTACCGATTTGAACGCGGCAGAAATGAACACCATAGTGGGATATATTTATGATATGCTTTATGGCAACAGCGGTGGTTATCCCTCCTTCGCGTCGGCGGCAGCCATTCTTTTGTTTGCGGTTGTATTGACCATCACCTGCATTAATCTGCTGATCAGCAAAAAGCATGTGCACTATTAGGAGGGAAAAGCGATGAATGTTGCAAAAATGGAACAGAAGGCAAGATTGAGAAAAACAGCTCTGAAAACCTTGACTTATGTTCTGCTGACGTTTTGGGCATTGATGGTGCTGTTTCCCTTTTACTGGATGCTTCTCAGCTCAGTAAAAAGCTACAGTTCCTATAACTCGGAGTATATTCCCAAGCTGTTTACCCTTTCGCCAACCTTACAGAACTATGTGGATGTCTTTACGACCGTACCGTTGACCAATTATCTGCTGAATACGCTGATATTCACAGTTGTGACCACAGCGATCATGCTGGTGGTGACGGTTTTAGCGGCCTTCGCCTTTGCCAGACTGGACTTTAGGGGGAAAAATTTGGCGTTTACTCTGTTCCTCTCTCTGATGATGATACCGGGGGAACTGGTGGTGATCACAAACTATGTGACGATCACCAATCTTGATCTGCGAAATAGCTTTCTGGGACTGATTCTGCCTTCGGTGACCTCTGTATTTTACATTTATCTGCTCAAAGAAAATTTCGCCCAGATCCCGGACGAACTGTACTATGCGGCGAAGGTGGACGGCTGTTCCGATTTGGGCTATCTGCTGAAGGTTTTGCTTCCTATCTGCCGTCCGACCATTATCACCATCACCATTTTGAAGGTGATTGAGTGCTGGAATTCCTATGTGTGGCCCCGGCTGATCACTGACGATCCGGCCTACTATCTGGTTTCCAATGGCATCCAGGAAATTCGGGAAAACGGAATGGGCAGGGAAAATATTCCCGCTATGATGGCAGCGGTCGTGGTTATTTCCATTCCGCTGATCCTGCTGTTCCTGCTGTTCCACAAAAAAATCATGGAGGGCGTATCGAGAGGAGGAACCAAGGGATAATGAGAAAGATTTCGCTTTGTTTGGTCTTTGCAATGCTGTTTTCCTTTCTGTTCAGTGGCTGTCATGGCTCAAGAGGCCTGGAGGCCTTTGCGATTCCGGAAGATTTTGATGAATCCCGGGATTATGAAATCACTTTTTGGGCCAAAAACGATACGAATAAGACTCAGACCCGAATCTACGAGAAGGCAATTGCTGATTTTCAGGCTTTATACCCCAATATTACGGTAAATCTGCGGCTTTATACGGATTATGGAAAGATCTATAACGATGTGATCACCAATATTTCCACCAATACCACACCCAATGTGTGCATAACATATCCGGATCATATTGCCACTTATTTAACAGGAGCCAATACGGTGGTGCCGTTGGATGAGCTGTTTGCAAATGAAAAATATGGTCTGGGCGGCAGCTCGCTTCGGTTCGACTCCCCAACGCAGGAGGAGATGATCCCTTCTTTTTTGGAAGAATGTGTGATTGACGGACAGCATTACGCGATCCCATTTATGCGTTCCACCGAAGCTTGTTATGTCAATAAAACCTATGTGGAGAAGCTGGGCTATGAACTGCCGGAGGTATTGACTTGGGATTTTATCTGGGAGGTTTCGGAAGCGGCCCTTGCAAAAAACGTGGACGGGACTTACCGCCTGAACGGTCAGAACGTCATGATCCCCTTTATTGACAAGTCTACGGATAACATGATGATCCAAATGCTGTGTCAAAAGGAGGCCGGCTATTCCAACGACAGGGGAGAGATCCTGCTGTTCAACGATACGACCAGAGAACTGTTGAATACCATTGCTCAACATGCCAAAAGCGGTGCGTTTTCCACCTTCAAGATTTCCAGCTACCCGGCCAACTTCCTGAACGCGGGCCAGTGTGTTTTCGCCATTGACTCCACCGCCGGCGCGACCTGGATGGGAAGCCACGCACCCCTGTCAGATATCAGCAGAGATAAATTTATAGAATTTGAGACAGAGGTTAAGATGGTGCCCCAGTTTGACCCGGAACAGCCGCAGATGATCTCGCAAGGGCCATCGGTTTGTATCTTTAACAGGGAGGATCCGCAGGAAGTTTTGGCTTCCTGGCTTTTTGCCCAGTATTTGCTGACCAATGAGCTGCAGATCGCTTACGCTCAAACCGAGGGTTATGTGCCTGTTACCCTCAAAGCGCAAAATTCTGCTGCCTATCAGACCTACCTGTCCCGCATCAGGGACGATAACAGTACATTTTACGATGTAAAAATCAAGGCCTCTCAGCTTTTGCTGGATCATGTGGAGAATACCTTCGTCACACCGGTGTTTAATGGTTCCGCCTCCCTGCGGGATGCGGCGGGACAGCTGATTGAAAATGTGACCAAATCCGTCAAACGGAAGGAAACAGTGGACAACAGCTATATAGAAAAACTTTTCGCGGATGTGAGCTCTCTTTACCGCTTGGATCAGATTGGCGGCAGGGCTTCTATTTCAGTTGACCGGGAAGAATTGGGTGAACTGCCCGCAGCATCGGTGGCCTTGCTGTCCATATTGGCAATTGCGTGGATTTTGATCCTTTTCTATGTTCTTTTTGAGGCGATTCGGAAGAAAAGAATGTAAAATTACCTGACAAGACATTGATTTCTTTGTTTTTTGATGTATAATATCCTTGTCCCAAGGGACATTACGTTGCAAAGGAGAATAAATATGAGAAAAATTTTAGCATTGGCGCTGGCTTTTACCATGGTTCTTTCTATGGCAGCCTGCTCCACCACAAAGAAAGATGATCCTTCTGCCAAATCCGAAGGCGTTATGACGTACAAAGAGTATGTTGCCGCTGAGTTGGACAGCGAAGTTGTCATCGAAGCGTACGTTCAGGCAAAGCAGTCCTGGTGGGAGGATAAAGCGACTGTTTATGCCCAGGATGGGGACGGTGCTTATTTCCTGTACAATATGGCCTGCTCGGAGACGGATTACGGCAAACTGACCCAGGGTACCAAAATCAAGGTTACCGGCTACAAATCAGAATGGGCTGGCGAAGTTGAGATCATTGATGCAAGCTTCGAGATCATGGATGGCAGCTATGTAGCTCCTGCCACCGATGTGACTGCACTGCTGGGAAAAGAAGAACTGGTTGATCATCAGAACCAGTTTGCTGCCTTCAAAGGTCTGACGGTAGAAGCTTCCAAAGATGCGGACGGCAATGAGGTTGCTTTCCTGTACAACTGGGATGGTTCCGGTCAGGATGGCGATGACCTATACTTCCAGGCTTCTTTGAATGGTGAAACTTATACCTTCACGGTAGAATCCTATCTGTGCGATAAAACCACAGATGTTTACGCAGCCGTAAAAGCCTTGGAAATCGGTGAAAAAATTGATATGGAAGGCTTCCTCTACTGGTACGAGGGTGTAAACCCGCATATTACTTCTGTGACAAAAGCAAAATAACCGAAATGAACGGAGAAAAAGGCATCACCTCTTTGAGGTGA
Source organism: uncultured Clostridia bacterium (assembly GCA_945876435.1). Taxonomy (GTDB): domain Bacteria; phylum Bacillota; class Clostridia; order Oscillospirales; family Ruminococcaceae; genus Negativibacillus. The sequence continues at coordinate 32,253 of CAMCOD010000003.1, read as the reverse complement.
TGCCTTTTTCAGTTGTTTTTGCCTTGCGAAAGACAGGTTCGCAAGGTTTCCAAGGCTTTTTTCTCGATGCGGGATACATAGCTACGGGAAATGTTCAGTTTTTGCGCGACCTCTCTTTGAGTCAAAGGTTTTGTACCATAAAGCCCATAGCGAAGCTTCAGGATGGTTTGTTCCCGTGGGCTGAGCCGGCTTTGAATGTAACGGTATAACTGTTCCGATTGAAAATGCAGATCAATGGCATCCAGAATGTTTACGTCGTCGGGGATGATATCGTTGAGAGTAATGCTGTTTCCGTCTTTATCAACATCAATGAAATCGCTGAGGTATACGTCATGAGCGGATTTCTTTTTGCTGCGAAAATACATCAGGATTTCATTTTCAATACATCTGCAAGCATAAGTAGCGAATTTGGTTCCTTTTGTATAATCAAAGCTGGAAACCGCTTTGATCAGACCAATGGTGCCAATTGAGATCAAATCCTCCTGATCCCGGTAGGTGGAGTAGTATTTTTTGAACAGCGAAAGCAAAAGGAAAACACTTACAAATTCCAATAGAGAAACGAAGCTTTCGCACTGTGGAAAAATTTTGCGAACCGGTCTGTTAACATAAAAAAATGTCCTGACCAAAGTCAGGACGTTTTTTTATGCCTCTTGCATTGTTTTCATCAGTTTACGGTGACATTTGATCCAGATGAATCCCAGAATAATGCTGGTGATCGTCCAGCTGAGCGGGAAGCACATATAAATAACCTTAAGAGACCGGTAAATCGGGAAGACGGTCCACAGCCAGGTCAGACGCACGCCGCAAATTCCGGCGATCATGACGATGGTTGGCAGTGTGGAATACCCCATGCCTCGCATGGAGGCGACAAAAACGTCCAGAATACCGTTCAGCACCAAAAACAGAGAAACCCAGAACAGACGGATCATGCCGGCTTCAATAACCGCTGCTTCGCTGGTATAAAGAACCAGGAAAAATTCACCAAAATACCACACAATAAAGCCGATCGACGCTGCGCTGATAATGGTCAAAAGCATGGTAGTCTTAAATATTTCCTTCACTCGTTTCAGATTGTTGGCACCGATGTTTTGGCTGGTAAAGGTGATACATGCCTGCGTAAAGGCCGACATACCGATGTAAACAAAGTTTTCAACATTGGAGCTGGCGCTGTTTCCTGCAACGATAATGGAAGAATTAAAGGAGTTGATGCTGGACTGCACCACAACATTGCTCAGAGAAAAGGCCATACCTTGGATTCCTGCCGGTACGCCGATTTTAATGATGTTCCAAGCCATGGAAAGATCAATGCCCAGCTTTTGAAGATCCAAGTGGGTGGAATCCGTTTCTTTGATCAGCGTAATGCACACCAATACCGCGGCAAGTGCCTGAGAAATGACGGTTGCAAAGGCAACGCCGGCAACGCTCATCTTGAAAACCACCACAAAAAGCAGATTCAATACCATATTGGTGACGCCGCTGATAAAGAGAAAATACAAAGGGCGTTTGGTATCGCCTTTGGCACGCAGAATGGAGGCGCCAAAGTTATAAATCAAGCCAAAAAAGGTACCCACAAAGTAGATACGCATATATAACTCACTCAGATTGATGATATCACTGGGAGTTGACATCATGTTCAGCAGGGGTTTGGACAGGAAGAAGCCCAGTACAGCCAGAAACAGACCGCTGACCGCTGCCATAGTGATCGAGGTATGAACGGATTTTTCTATTTTTTCATGATCGTTCGCCCCAAGATATCTGGCAATCAAAACATTGCTTCCAATACTGAGCCCGTTAAACAGGGAAATCAGCAGGAAACAGATGGAACCGGTTGCTCCGACAGCAGCCAGAGCCTGTTCTCCCGCAAATCTTCCCACAACCACTGTATCCGCTGCATTGAACAGCATTTGCAGAAGATTGGTCAGCATCAACGGAACGGCAAATATCCAGACGTTTTTCAGCAATGGACCGTTGACCATATCCACTGTCTGAGATCGAAGATTTGACATAAAATATCCTCCTGTTCGTCAAATATTGAAACAATCATATCATATTGCCAGCAGGAAGAAAATACTTTTCCCCAAATGTTGGAACCGGTATTCGAAAAAACATAATCCCGCGGCAAAAAGGGAAAAGAAAACCCATCCGCCGCAGATGCAGGAGAGAGGTATGCGGCGGATGGGCTGATAGGGGTACCCATAAAAAAACAGAGGCATCCTTTTGATTCTTTTTTACAGTACTTTTGACAGGAATTCCTTCAGTCGGGGGTGCTGTGGATTGGTGAAGAACGATTGCGGATCATTTTCCTCCGCAATGATACCGTCGTGGATAAACATGACTCGGTCGGCGACCTCTCGGGCAAAGCCCATCTCATGGGTCACGACCACCATAGTCATGCCCTCTTTCGCCAGATTTTGCATAACTTCCAGCACTTCGCCGACCATTTCCGGATCCAGGGCGGAGGTTGGCTCGTCAAAGAGCATCACGTCCGGGTGCATAGCCAAGGCGCGGACAATGGCAACCCTCTGTTTCTGGCCGCCGGAGAGCTGACTGGGGTAGGCGTTGGCTCTATCCGCCAGGCCAACCCGTCCGAGCAGCTCCATTGCCTCAGCTTCTGCCTCTTCTTGGCTTTTTTTCAGCAGCTTCATAGGGCCGATGGTCATGTTTTTCAGGATCGTCATGTGGGGGAACAGGTTGAACTGCTGAAATACGGTACCCATTTTTTGACGGTGAAGGTTGATATTCACGTTTTTGTCGGTGATATCGACCCCTTCAAAGAGGATCTGGCCGCTGGTGGGTTCTTCCAGCAGGTTCAGTGTACGGAGGAAGGTGCTTTTGCCGCTGCCGGAAGCGCCGACAATGACCACAACTTCTCCCTTTTTAATTTCGGTGGAGATGCCTTTTAAAACATGCACGTCCCCGAAATCCATGGTCAGGTCTTTAACCTGAATCAGAACATTGTTATTTGCGTTATTAGTGGTCACTGGTTCTCAGTCTCCTTTCCAGTTTGCCCACCAGCCAGGTAAGAGCCATGACCAGTGCAAGATAGATCAAAGCGACGGCGATCAGCGGCATAAACGCGGAGAAGGTGCGTCCACGGATCAGGTCACCGGCCCGGGTAAGGTCGGTGATGGTCACATAACCGGCAACGGACGTTTCTTTCAGCAGAGCAATAAACTCGTTGCACAGGGCGGGCAACACATTTTTCAGAGCCTGAGGCACAATAATGTACCACATGGTCTGGATATAGTTGAAGCCCAGGGAACGGCCGGCTTCGAACTGGCCCTTGTCAATGGACATGATGCCGCTGCGGAAAATCTCCGCAACATAAGCGCCGCTGTTGATGCCGAAGGCCAGGGTTGCCACCATACGGGCATTGGTTGAGGAGGCAAAGATGACATAGTACATAATCATCAGCTGCACCACAACTGGTGTGCCGCGGATAACGGTGAGATAAACTTTACTGATAAAATTCAGCACAGCCATAACAGCCCGGGAAAGGCCGTGCATCTTGTGGTTGTTTTGGTCCCACGAGGAACGGATGACCGCTACCGCCACGCCGATCACAATACCAAGAATGACGGCAAAGAAGGCGATGTGCAAGGTCATTTTTAAACCGTCCAGCAGCCATTTCCAGCGGTCACCCTCAATGAAATTAAGAATAAACTGCTCTTTTAAATCTTCAAACCAAGCGCTCATGAATCCTCCATAAACAAAACAGGAGGACAGGCACTGAATTTACACCTGTCCTCAGGTTTTTCTTCCGATTGTTTCATCAATTATTCCGCCGGGATGTATTTGCTGATGATGGATGGGATCGTGCCGTCAGCAGTCAATTCATTCAGAGCGGTATTGATTTTCTCCAGCAGTTCGCTGTTGCCTTTTTTTACGCAGATGGCATAATCCTCAACGGTATATTCGGTGTCCAGGATCTTCAGGCCATCGTTGGCGGCAACAAAGCTTTTGGCTGGCTCGTTGTCGATGATCACGCAGTCAATTTTTCCTGCGGTGAGAGCCGCGATGGCATCAGCGCCGGAGGTAAATTCCTGAAGCGTACAGGTGGTAGCTCCACCTGCGATATCGTCGCCGAAGTAAATGGCGCCGGTGGTGGAGATCTGTGCGCCGACGGCATAGGAGGCGCCTTCCGCATACAGGTCATCTACCGATGTGATAGGGCTGTCTTCCTTCACGATAACCACCTGAACGCCGGTGGCATAGGACTGGGAGAAGTCCACCGATTTCAGCCGGTCTTCCGTGACCGTAAGACCGGCCATGCCCATGTCATATTTTCCGGTGGAAACAGAGGTTACAATGGAGTTAAAGTTCATGTTTACCACTTCAAATTCCATGCCCAGTTTTTCAGCGACGGCGCTTGCGATCTCAACATCAATACCGGCATAGGAGCCGTCGTCCGCAACATATTCATAGGGCGGGAAATCTGCCGAGGTAGCAAGGGTCAGTTTTTTGCTTTCTTTTGTGCCGCAGGCAGCCATCGAAAGGGCCATAACGCCGGCGAGAACCAGTGTAAGTATTTTTTTCATTTTCGTTTCTCCTTTGAAGAATAAAATAGATTTCGAAACAGAACAGCTGAACAGGATCGCTGTAACTTGTATATGATATAAGATAATATACATGATTAATCGGAAAAAGTCAATGATTATATGCATATTTTTTCATTTATTTTAAATAAACAGGCTATTTTTACTGACTTTGCGGAAGGTGCGTTGCGATTTTTGATGGGATCAAGCGAAGGCTTTTATCGAAAAAGCGATTGGTGGATGGGGTTTGACAGAAGCTTATGCCTGTGTGGCATGCCATGGGCATATCCTGTAAATATTGTTGTATTGATTTTTCTACATGCAATTTTGCAAAAAGAGAGTAAAGTGTGAAGCAACAAGAGCTGTTTTCTTCTATGAGAAGCCTATTCCCACATAAATTGAATAGGAGGTGATGGTATGGAGAGCATAGAACAGGAAATTATGCAGATTTTGGTGGAGCGGCTTTGCAGCAGTGGGTTTCTATCCAAAAATACCTGCGAAAAAGCAGTGGATTTGATACATTCGATGACAGACTTGCCGGAGTTTTTCCGATACCCTGCCCCATGGGATGCAGAAGTTGATCAGGGAGGCTGACGGCAATGAATATTCTGAAGATCCGCAGTGAAATGAAAAAAGGCAAGTCCCTTTTTGATTTGCCGTTGAGGGTGACATTCTACGCCCGCGTGTCCACCGACAAGGACGAACAGCGAAACAGTCTGGAGAATCAGGTGCAGTACTACAGGGAGCTGATCCAGAGCAAGCCAAACTGGACTTTTGTTGAAGGCTATGTGGATGAAGGCATCAGCGGTACCAGCACCAAAAAGCGGGATAGCTTCAATCGTATGATCGCCGATGCCAAAGCAGGCTGCTTTGATTTCATTATCACCAAGGAAATTTCCCGCTTCTCCCGAAGTACGCTGGACAGCATCAAATATACGCAGGAGCTGCTGGAGTACAATGTGGGAGTCTTTTTTCAGAATGATAATATCAATACTTTGGATTCAGACAGCGAATTTCGACTGGTTGTTATGGCCGGTGTGGCACAGGATGAGGTACGAAAGCTATCAGAACGCTTGAAATTCGGTTTCCGCCAGGCGATTCACAATGGTCATGTGCTGGGGAATGATCAACTTTGGGGGTATGACAAGAAGGATTGTGTGCTGACTGTCAAGGAGGAGGAGGCCAGAGTGGTTCGGAGGATCTTTGAGCTTTACGCCAATCAGCAGGTTGGCGTGCGGAAAATCTCGCAGATTCTTTTAAAGGAAGGGTATACCAGCCGCAAAGGCAATTCCTTTAATGTTCGGACGATCCGAAATATCCTATGCAACCCCAAATATAAGGGCTGGTACTGTGCCAACAAGAGTCAAACTGTGGACTACCGCAGCAAGCGTAGGATCTTTCTCGATGAAAGTGAGTGGATTCTGTATCCGGATCCATCCATTCCGGCAATCGTGTCAGAGGATCTCTGGAACCGTGCCAACACCCTCTATAAGCAGCGAAGCAAGCAGATGAAGGAACACGTTCCTGCTGCCAGCTTTCACAATCGCTATCCTTACAGCGGCAAGCTTATCTGTGAGGAGCATAACTGCGGTTTTCACAGGCGCTTATTGAAAAGTGGAAAAGAGGTTTGGAACTGCCGGTGCTATCGTCAAAGAGGGAAGGCGGGCTGTTCTATGCCGCAGCTGCGAAGCAGTGAGTTGGACGAGATCATGGCAGAGATCTTCAGGCAGATCATCCAGAACAAAGATGCCATGATCGATGCTGTTTTGCAGGTGATACAAACAGTGACCGGAAAACAGGATTTCAGTCATGAACTTGGAAAAGTGGAGGAAGAATTGCTGGCCCTTGAAGCTAAAAAGGACCGTTTGCTGGAGCTGAACCTGGACGGAGCGATTTCGATCCGCGAATTTAAGCTGCGCAACAAGGGTTTTAAGGATCGGATCTCTGAACTGGAGCAGCGAAAAAAGGATTTATGGGAGGAAAAGGAAAACAGCCGGACTGCTGACCAACAGATAAAGGAGCTGCGTCATTTTTTGGAACAGGAGCTGTCCTTCCAAAATGGCATAAATTCAGCGCTTGCGACCACAATTTTGGACCGGGTGTTCGTCAAAAGGAGCAGTACAAAGGATAAAATCGTTCTGCATATTCATTTAAAGCTGGGAATTTCTTATGAGGCTGTCCTTGACCGGAAAAAAGTTTCCTTTTGCATTATCCCTTTTTAATAATGTGAGCCACCAGCCGCAGGTTGTGTTCAATCAGCTTGCTTTTGGCTTCCGGATCCCCTTCTTTCATCCGTTTCAGGCAGTCCAGCTCCTCCTCCCGGGAGAGGGGACGAGGAAAAGATCCGATGGTGGTGATATGCAGGGCGAAAAAAAGCATATTAGACAGAGCCAGAAGCAGAACAGGCGAGAGCATGAGCAACATCCTTTCAAAATAAAATACTGTTACCATACTATGTGCCAAAGGGCTGGTTCGGTGCATGGACAAAAAGAAGAAACCTGTGCTATACTGGAGCAAAACAGGCAACAGGAGTGGAGAAAACCATGGCTAAACGGAGAAAAATGCTGGGTGATATACAATCTGCGGAGTGCAGAGCGCTGATGGCTCTCATGGGAACACAAAGCAAAAAAACATTGGCTTTATGGGCTTCCGCCTACGCGAAGGAGAGATATTTGCCTCTGTTTCAGGCCGTGAATCCGGAATCCGCTGTGCTGGAGGACGGCATCGCCGCCTGTGAGCGCTGTCTGGCGGGAAAAATCAAGTTGACAGAACTAAAACCGTTTCTGAAAAAGGCAAGGGAAATGGCGGCGGCAGAACAGGAACCAGTAGCGCAGGCAGCAGCCAGGGCAATTTCAACTGCTTGTTCGGCAATACAAACGCCGACCAATGCCTTTGGCTGCCTGCTGTATGGAGCAGCGGCCGCAGCTTATGCCCAAGCGGGTCTGGAAGCGAAGCCGGAGGAGTATGACCGTTTGGCGGCGGAGGAACTGCGGCGAGCATTATCCTCTCTGGAGAAAGCTGCGGTTGAAAACGAGCCGAATCCGGCAAAGATCAACTGGAACTGCTGAAAAGGATAAAAAGCCGAAAAGGATAACAAAACGGAAAGAGCCGTGCGCAACTGCGCACGGCTCTTGTTTGTGCCTGCATTATGCTTTTCGGATAACGCCTTTTCTCATAACGTAATGGATCACTCCGGGGCGCAGACAGGACATATCGTGGGTGCTGACCAAAATGGCTTTTCCGGATTTGGCCTGACGCTGGAAATGATCAAGAATAATAGCTGTGTTTTCTTCATCCAGATCAGAGGTAGGCTCATCCGCTACCACAAGCTTGGGTTCATGGACGAAAGCCCGGGCAATCGCCACCCGTCGACGCTCACCGCCGGAAAGATTGGAGGGATACTCGTGAGCCATGTTTTCCAGCCCAAACTCCCGCAGCAGCTCCATTGCCTTTTCCTCCAGTTCGTCACCAAAGCCACTCAGCTGATGAGGAAGGCAGATGTTTTCCAGAACCGTAAAGTTGGGCAGAAGACTGTCGCCCTGCATGATGTAGCTGATTTTGGTGGCTCGAAGTTGGGCGAGTTGCTTGTCACTGTAAGTATGAATCGCTTCCCGGTCAAAAAGGATCTCTCCGTCGTCCCCTCTGGTAATACCGCAGATCAAATGGAAGAAGGTGCTTTTGCCGCAGCCGGAAGGGCCAGTAATAACACAGAAATCACCGCCGTTGATGGAAAAATCCACATGGTCAACAGCCGCAAAAGTCTGGCTCTGACGGGAAAAGGTTTTGGTCAATTCTTTGGTTTTCAGCATTAGAGTTCCTCCCCTTTGATCAAAGCGTCCAAATGGCTGCGGTTAATTTTCCACGCGGAGTAGAGAGAAGCCGCAATGGAAACCAGCAGGGACAGTCCAAGACATTTTACGGTGAGAAGCAGCAGATAACCCAGTTCACTGTGCAGTTTTGGGATCTCCAGCAGCGTTACGATGGTGCTGCCAAAAATAAGAACGACCGCTGCCGCAAATAGAGAGCCGATCAGGCCGCCGGCAAGGCCAATCAACATTCCTTCGGTAAGGACGATGCCGGAAAGTTTGCCGCTGCCGGCTCCAAGAGAGGATAGGACGCCAAATTCCCGGGTGCGCTCGTTGATGGTAATGGTAAAAATGCAGACCAAAGCGGCAATGACCAGGATCGAGATCAAACTGAGCAGAATCACACTGTAGCCGCTCATGCTGTTGACCGTCTTCATTGCGTCCGTCATAATACCATTGGTGGTGTAGGCGGCCACGGGGCAGTCATCGGCCAAGGAATAGTTGATGGTGCGGGCAATGGTTTTGAAATCGGCGCCGGCTTCGGTGCGGATCATCAAAGAAGAAACCAGCCGGCTGGCATCCGGATTGGATCCGAATGTTTCAAGCCACCGTGGGCTGCTCATAATGTCCTGTGCCGTTTCATAAGTCATAAAGACGCATACATCATAGTTTGTCCCAGTCTTTTCTAACTGTCCCACAACCTTGTAGGTCTGATCAAAGAAGCGGATTTCCCCGGCTACTTCCGGTCGGATCAGGTTGCCGATGATCATCTCTCCCCGTTTTGGGGTGCTGATCCCATTGTCCGACAGCCAGGAACTTACAATAAAATCCGTTTCCGGATCGAAAGCAATAAGCTGTGTTTCAGAGGAACAGCAGGAGGCTGCCAGAGATTCCATATATAGCTGGGGAGAGGCGGCTTTGACTCCTTCCAGAGAAGAAATCGGTTCGATCCAGCTGCGGTCAAAGGTAAAGCTGCACATCTCGCCAAGAAACAGGGAATCCGCCATATCCCGTTCATATTCTTTGGGTACAACGATAATGTCGGCTCCCATGCGGTTTGCGGTTTTCTCCAGCCCATCCTTCATGCTGTCCACCAGAACCGTGCTGAGAAAAAGGGAAGCTGCCAGCATAAAGACGAAGAAAATCATGCACCAGCTGCGGACGGGACGGCGCTGCAGGTTTTTCAGCGCCATAGTTTGTACAACAGTTTTTTTCACGGCTCTACCTGCTTATTTCCGACTGTCCAGAAGGCTGATGCCCTGAAGAACGATGCCGATGACAGAGAGGGTGTGAGTGATAGGGAAGGTAAGCAGCTTGCAGGTCATCTCCGGTTTTACACAACCGCCGATGATAACAGTGGGGATCAGAATGGCAAAGACGCAGGCGGCAATTCCGACAATGCTCAACAGCTTACGGCTTTCTTTTTCCTTAGCCAGGAGCTGGAGAGCGCCCACCAGAGCAATCAAAATGCCGACAACGATCAGAGCTTTACAGCTCCAAAAGCATTTCATGAATTTTTCGGTGGTTGGGCAGGGACGGAAAAGGAACTGCGGTCCTGCGGCGAGAAGAATACCCACTAGAATGGTGCCGATGGTTGTGATTTTCTGTTTCATAATGTAATCCCCCAATAGGTTATTTTGTTGTCGAAAGTGTTTTCGACACATTATGACGATTATAGCATGACGGATCAGGCTTTTCAACGAATATGGAGATTATCATTGCAAGTACCAAATGCTATAAACTTTTCCTATATGTTAGCAAAGGACAACGAAGTTTGCACAGTCGTACTTTTGGCTTGATTTTCGGCTTTGACAGCGGGAATCGAAGCCGAGAATAAGAAGAATAAGAAGAAAAAAGATGGACGCCGCCTGGAAATAAAGAAAAACGCCCCGCCGAAAAGCAGGACGCAGAAATAAGCCAAGATTAAAGAAGAATGGGCAGGCCGTAAAGAATCAAACCGGCAAGGCCGCAGCAGGCCATCACCAGTATGGGGCTGATTTTCCATTTTCTCAGAACAAACAGAGCAGCGCAGAAGAGAATGGCAGCGATCCAGTCAAGTTGCGTGGGGTCAGAAGGCAGTGTTCGCTGACCGTAAAGGGCCAAAATCAGAAGGGAAAGACCTGCGGAAGCGATCATGGCGATCACTGCCGGACGCAGACCCAGCAAAATGCCCTGCACCATGCTCAATCCCCGAAAGCGGTAATAAATATATGCCAGAGAAAGGACGATCACGCAAGAAGGAAGCACACAACCCACAGTCGCTACAATCGCTCCAGGCAGTCCCGCAACCTGAATACCGACAAAGGTGGCCGAGTTGATGGCGATTGGCCCCGGTGTCATTTCCGCGATGGCCATTACATCCGCAAATTGGTTCATAGTCAGCCAGGGATGGAGATCCACTACCTGCTGCTGGATCAGAGGCAGAGCGGCATAGCCGCCGCCGACGCTGAACAGCCCAATTTGGATGAAACTCCAAAGCAATTCCAGATAAATCATCAGCAGCCACGCTCCTTTCGAGCTTTTTCCCGGCTCAGGCTGTCGATGGCGCCAACGCAGCCGCAGAGAAGCAGAATCAGGATAATATTGATTTTTAAATAGCGGGCAGCCGCGAAGGATACCAGCAGCATCAGCAAGGGCAGCGGACGTTTCTGCTGGAAAATGCCCTGGATCATGGTGATGACCACGTCAAAAATCACAGCGGCAACGCCGGCCAGCATACCGGTCATGACCAAGCTGACGACAACACTGTCCCGGAAAGCTTGATAAAACAGGGAAATCAGAGAAATGATGCACAAAGGAGGCAGAACGGTTCCCAGAGTAGCAATGAGAGCCCCCACCAAGCCGGCTGTATGATATCCCACAAGGATGGAAGCGTTGACCGCAATCGCTCCCGGGGAAGATTGGGCAATGGCGCACAGGTCCATCATCTCCTGTTCCTCGATCCAGTGCAGCTCCTCGACAAATTTTTTCCGGAGAAGCGGAATAATAACAAAGCCTCCCCCAAAGGTGCAGGCGCTGAGGCGGAACGTGGAGAAAAACAGAGTTTTCAGTTTCTTTTGGTGTTTATTCAAGCAAAGCCCCCCTTACAGGCATAGTATATACCCCGAGGACAATTTTTGTAAAGTAGGGTACGGGACTTCTGCTTTCGAACGGTTTTTCTGCGGTAGGATTTTCTGCGCTCTTCCTTGACAGTGCAGGGAAAAGATGGGATAATAAAACTGATAGCAAACTCTAAGCTGGGAGGAATCGCCGTGGACAAGAAAAATATGCATGAACAGCTAAGCAAAAGCCCTTATGAGGTTGCGGATTTGATTTACCATTATTGTCAGCTGCAGTTGGAGGCCAGCAAACGGTTGGCGGATTACGGCACAGGAGAGCTTTATACACCGGTGGAGGTTCATACGGTCACCCGCATTGAGGAGAATCCCGGCATCACAGTCACGGAAATTGCGGAGCAGACAGCGCGTACCAAGGGGGCCGTATCACAGATCGTGGCAAAATTGGAGGCTAAGAATCTGATCCGCAGAGAAAAAGATCCTCAAAATGCCCGGAAAGCCTGTCTGTATGTGACAGAAACGGGAGCCTATCTGAGCCGCTGTCACAAAGCCTTTGATGAGCGAAACATGGGGGCGGCGCTGGAACGTTCCATTAACCAATTCGGTCTGGAGTCCGTGGAGAATTTTATCCGAATTATCGAGTCTTGGGCCGATCGCAGTCAACGCAAACAAAATCAGCAGAAAAATTAAAAAAAGCCCTCTGGACAGAGGGCTTTTTTGTTGTTAAGCGGAATAAAATGAAAGGTCGTATTAAAAATAGCGCATGTTTTGTTATTATTCACTTTTCTGGTGGATATTTTTATAAAAAACAACGAAATAATTGCCTTTCTATTGGAAAATAAAAACGGAAATCATGCAAAATCGGGAAGAAATTAAATGATCAGAAAATAAAATAAAAAGAATGGTATGCCTTTTACGTCATGTCATAGACTTGTTTCGGCTTTTCAGGCAAATTTTGGTTTGACGCTGACAGAGAATCGCTATAGAATAGAGCTGTTCTATTTTTGCAGTAAGAAAAGGATTCTTGAGAAAGGGGAATCAATACGATGTCATCCAATGAAAACAGTCCATCATCTGAACTGAATATCTTCACGTTCTGGAAAGCGCAGCAAAAAGCCTGGAGGGTAACTGTCGTGCGAAGCTCTCTGGAACGTCTGGGTTATAAAATGGTTTTGCCCTATTTGTCGCTGTTTGTTATTTTATTGGGCGCCAATAAGACGCAGCTGGGTTTGGTCACTTCAGCCGGTTTGATCGTTGCAGGTCTTTTAGGCCCAGTTCTGGGTCAGCATATTGACCGTCATGGCCCGAAAAAAATGTACATTTTGGGCATCTGTGTTCTTATTGGCGGCTACATAGCCTTTGCAGGTGCAAAAGTGTGGCAGGTTGCCGCGCTGGGAATGTTCCTCCATCAGATGGGTTCCACGCTGGGTGGACAGAGCTGTTCCAATATTTGCGGGAACTGTCTGGCCAACTGCGACCGGGCAAAAGGTATGCTGATCTGTGAAACGCTGGCTGCCGGTGTTTTGGGGATGGTTGGTCCGCTGTTCTCCGGTTGGTTCCTGGTCAATGTGATGAAGGTCAATGGAACACCGACAGATCCAGAACAGATTCGTCCCCTGTTCTTCTTTACCTTGATTCTTACGGCGCTTTCCCTGCTTGTGGTTCTCTTTAAATTAAACGTAAAAAACTGGGGCAGCGCTTCAAGGGGAAGACGCAATGTTATCAAGGATGCTGTCACAATGGTAAAAGCGGATAAGAACTGTATGAAATGGATCATGATGGTTGGCGTGGGGCGTATGCCTGTTGCCATGATCATCCCTTATCTCCAGCTTTTTGCCGCCGAAGTGAAGGGGGCTGACGCTGCCACCTTAGCGGCAATGACAACAGCGACCGCGCTTACTTCTGTGGCTTGCGGCTATTTCTTCGGCGTTTTATCGGATCGGATTGGACGCAAGAAAATGCTGGCTGCCACGATTTGTTTGTATCTCAGCGGACTGCTTCTTCTGATCACCGCGCAGAACAACCTAACCCTTATTCTCGTTGGTATTCTTGCCGGTTTCCAGGAAATCGGCACCGTTCTCGCCGGTTCTATCCAGCATGAGCTGGTGCCCTCATGGGCACGGGGCCGCTGGTCAGGGGTCAACAGCTTGGTAGGGTCTGTATTTTCTGCTTTTGTTGCAGCGATCGCCGGTATGGTTTATGACAACTTGGGTCCGCAGTGGGTTTTCATTCTTTATATCGCCTGCGAAGGGATTATTCGCTTGCCTTTGCTGATTTCCCTGCCGGAAACTCTGAAATATAAAGTGGATGAATCCCATTTTTCTGCTCTTAAGGATTGATCGGAAGCGCAGCGGATTTCCCAAATTATAAAAAGTTTCATTGTGAAACAAAAAGCCCTCTGAAACAGAGGGCTTTTTTATTGACATTTTCCTGCGGCTGTGGCAGGATGATAGTATTCCTTGGTTTTTAACGGACCAAACAATGGAACAAGGAGAGAGTGGAACAGTGAAAAAGCAAAAGCAGATCTCCCAGGGAAATATGACGGTGCTTTGCAGCCTGTTGGTGGTGTTGGCGGCACAGCTGAATGTTAATTTGTTTGTCAGCGAATTTAAAATTTCGCTGGCAGTTATTCTTTTTCCTCTGTTTTATTTCTTAATTGAAGATTTTCAGGTTATCAGAACCACCCTTCTGGTTGCGCCGGGGATATTGCTGTTTCGGACGGCTGCGGAACTGCTGCGGCAGGTGCCTCTTGACCAGGCGTTAGCTGCTTATGCGCCGGAGACGGTGTTTTATTTGATTTACGGTCTGCTCTTCTGGCAGCTGACGAAAAAAGTAGACTTTCATCACTTTGACTGGCGTAATTTTCCCTTTCTGGCGGGTATTGATCTGCTCTCCAATGTGGGAGAATTACTGGTCCGGCCTGGGATCGACCCTTTCAACGGGCAAATTCTGGCGCAGATCGCAATTATTGCCCTTGGACGGTCCGTTCTGGCGGCGGCGCTGCTGGGCGGTTTGTCTCTGTACGGCGAATTGAGCCTGCAGCAGGATGAACGGGAGCGCTATAAGAAGCTGCTTTTGTTGATTTCCCGCATGAAGGGAGAGCTGATCTGGATGGAGAAGAACACGGTTGCCATCGAAGATACCATGACCGTTTCCTACCAGCTTTACCACCAGCTGAAGGAGGAAAATTCTCCGCTGGCCCAAAGGGCTTTGACAGTTGCGAAGGATGTTCACGAGATCAAAAAAGAATATCGCCTGATCATGAAGGGACTATCGGAAGCCTTGAACAAAGATGTAGAAGAAAAAGGAATGTGGATCGGCGATATTCTGGATATTTTAAAAGAAAGTTGTGTCCATTTGGCACAGACGCAAGGAAAAGAAGTAAAGCTGGAGCTGTCTTGCCGATATGATTTCTACACGGATAAACACTATTATTTGATGTCCATTCTGCGGAATCTGATGACCAATGCCTTGGAGGCATTGGAGCAGGGTTGTGCTCATCTGGAGCTGGAGGTTGATAAAACAGGCGAACAAATTTGTTTTTCTGTGAAGGATGATTGCGGCGGAATTGAAAAGGAATACCTGGATGCTATTTTTTTGCCGAGTTTTTCGACAAAATTCAGCGAGGAAACAGGCGAAGTAAACCGTGGATTGGGTTTGGCGCTGGTACAGGATATGGTAACGCAGGAGCTGGGGGGAAGCATTTCGGTTCAGTCTGACGATGGTCATACGGAATTTATTATTCAAATCCCGGCAAAGCGTTTGGAGGTATAAAAATGAAAATTTATCTCATCGACGATGATGAAAATGTCTGCCGGATTTTAAAAATTTTGATTGAAAAGAAGAATCTGGGGGAGATCTGCGGGGTTGCCGGCAACGGATTGGATGCGTTGGAGGATTTGGA
The DNA here is from genome assembly GCA_945876435.1 of uncultured Clostridia bacterium. GTDB lineage: Bacteria > Bacillota > Clostridia > Oscillospirales > Ruminococcaceae > Negativibacillus. The sequence continues at coordinate 16,952 of CAMCOD010000003.1, read as the reverse complement.
CTATGTGACACCGGATATTTGCATTGTGGATCTGCTGATGCCCTTGATGGATGGAATCACATTTGTAGAAAAGGCGAGGGAAAAATACCCGGATATCTGTTTTATCATGCTGTCGCAAGTGGACAATAAGGCTATGGTTTCACAGGCCTATGAAAGCGGCATTACTTTCTTTATTCAAAAACCGGTTAACGGTGTGGAGGTGGAACGGGTGCTGTCCGGCGTGATCGAGAACCTGAACATGAAACGTACGTTTCATCAGGTTCAGTCTTTGCTGGGAGGTACCGGGGCGGCGGTCGCGCAGGAGCAGCCGGCTGTTCGGGATGAAAAGCCCTATGGGAAGCGGCTGCGTTCCATCTTGCAGACTCTGGGGATTCTCGGAGAGAGCGGAAGCAGCGACATCATTTCCTTGGTGGAATATTTGGTCGAAAATGAGGGAGAGGCCGGACGCGTTACCGTTTCGGAGCTGTGCAGCCGTTTCAGCCCGGGAAATCCCAAAGCAATGGAACAAAGGCTTCGCCGCGCAGCAGCGGCAGGGCTCAGCAATCTGGCTCATTTAGGCCTGGAAAGCTATGACAGTGATGTTTTTCAGAGTCTGGCCAGCCTGTATACCTTTGAGCAGCTTCGGAAGGAAATGGATTTTATCCGGGGAAAATCAGAAACCCGAGGGAAAGTCTCTTTGAAATATTTTCTGCATGCACTGGCTTTTGCCTGCAATAATTAAGGGGGGAAAGAAATGAAGTACACGGATGTTAACGCCCAAAGTATTGACCGTTGGTGCCGTGAAGGCTGGAAATGGGGGCAGGCCATTGATCATGAGACGGTGGAAAAAGCCAAAGCAGGGGATTGGTCTGTGCTGCTGACGCCGACAAAGGCTGTTCCGAAGGATTGGTTTTGTGAATTAAATGGGGCAAAAATCCTGGGTCTCGCCTCTGGAGGCGGACAACAGATGCCTATCTTTTCTGTGCTGGGAGCCAAATGTACCGTTTTGGACTACTCTTCTGCCCAACTGGAAAGTGAGAGAAAGGTAGCGGAGCGGGAAGGTTACACCATTGAAACCGTTCGGGCGGATATGAGCAGTCCTCTGCCCTTTGAAGATGAGAGTTTTGATTTGATCTTCCATCCAGTGTCCAACTGTTATGTGGAGAATGTTCTTCCAATTTGGAAGGAGTGTTACCGGGTGCTGAAACCGGGCGGGATTCTTCTGGCTGGGTTGGATGCGGGGATCAACTATGTTTATGATGACAGCGAAAGTCAACTGCGTTATAAACTGCCATTTAATCCATTGAAGGATCCGGCACTGTATGAGGAGTCCCTCCGCTTGGATTGGGGAATCCAGTTTTCCCACACCATCGGGGAGCAGATCGGCGGCCAGCTTCAGGCAGGCTTCCGTCTGACGGCAGTCTACGGGGATACCAATGGACAGGGTCGCCTCCATGAATATGGAATAGAAAGCTTCTGGGCAACCAGAGCGGTAAAACCAGAATAAACGCTGCCCGCCGAATCCGTTCGGCGGGCTTTTTTGTTACAGAAAACTTCAAAAGAGATAGGCCAATCAATATTTTTGTATATTTAAAGTGTGAAAATTGCAAAAAAACCGGAAAAATGAAAAATGTTCCCGAAAAAATCGGGAAAATCCTTGTGCAATTTGTTTGTTTTTGCAAGAGAGAATAACGAACTTTGACAAAGTTGTAACTTTTGGTATTTTTCCGAAAAAGGAAGTTGTAGTTTTTTGTATTTTTCTGAAACTGCCTCCTATAATAAAGCTGTAATGAGACATAATAATGTGGAGGTTTTTTTATGATGACTATTTTATCCGGAATGGCCTTACTCCTGTTGACGCTGGGGCTGTTCTCTTTATTCAGTATGAAGTTTCCGAAGGGTTCCGAAGCGATGTCCGGCATGGCCAATGCGGCTGTGGCTTCTTTCCTGGTAGAAGCAGTTCACAAATATATTACCGGTGATCTGCTGGGCATCCAATTTCTGGCGGAAGTCGGCGCTACCTCCGGCAGTCTGGCCGGCGTGGCTGCGGGAATTATGGTGCCTCTGGCTATGGGTGTGAATCCGGTATTTGCATTGGTAGGCGGTTTGGCCTGCGGCGGATATGGTATTCTCCCTGGTTTTATTGCAGGATATCTGATTGGTTTGATTGCGCCGTGGATTGAAAAACACCTGCCCACTGGATTGGATGTAATCCTGGGAGCGCTGACTGTGGCACCTTTGGCGAGACTGATCGCCTTCGCTGTTGATCCGGCGGTCAATTCGGTACTGAACCTGATTGGCAGCACAATTTCCGCTGCAGCGGATCAATCTCCATTGGTCATGGGCTTCCTGCTGGGCGGTTTGATGAAGATGATCTGCACCTCTCCGCTCAGTTCCATGGCTTTGACGGCTATGCTGGGATTGACCGGTCTGCCCATGGGCATCGCATCCATTGCCTGCTTTGGCGGTTCCTTCACCAACGGTATGGTTTTCCACAAGATGAAATATGGCGACCGCAGCAATGTGATTGCCGTTATGATGGAGCCGTTGACGCAGGCGCATATCATTACCAAGCATCCAATTCCGATTTTTGCCTCCAACTTTTTTGGCGGCGGCTTTGCGGGTTTAGCGGCGGCAGCATTGGGTATTGTGAATAACGCGCCTGGCACGGCTTCCCCAATCCCAGGCATGATTGCCCCCTTCGGCTTTAATCCTCCAGGAAAAGTGGTGCTGGCTTTGGCCCTGGGGGCCGTTGGCGGTTTGATTGCCGGATATGTTGGAGGGCATTTCTTCAGCTGGCTGGCAAAAAAGCGCTCCATTGCTTTCTAAATGAGAGCATTTGAAAATCGTTGTTTCATCATAAAAGCCCTGAGACGGTCCGTCTCAGGGCTTTTGACTTTTGTTTCAGCTGGACAAAATAAGGAAAAACAAGCAAAACAATTGCAAAAGCTTACTTTTTATCCGGAATGAGGCAGCCGATTATAATCGCGGCGACGGCCGGCAATAACCAACCAAAGCCCATACTGCCGAAAGGAAGCAAAGTAAGGAAATTGCTGCAAACACCGAAGCTGGCAAGGACCTCAATCATGCCGCAGGCGGTTGCCGTTAAGGCACCCAAACGGCAGCCCCAGGCGTTTACATATTTGCGAAGGAAACTGAGAAATACCAGAACCAGAATCGGCGGATACACGATGCTGAGGATTGGAGAGGCCAAAGCAATGATGGTTTCGGTACCCACGCAGGAAATGACGGCACTGAATACACAAATCAAAGTGACCAAGCCTTTATATTGGAGCCGCACGCGGGAGAGAGTCGTGAAATATTCTGCGGCAGAGCTGGTCAAAGCGATGGCGGTAGTCAGGCAGGCCAGACAAACCACCACTCCGAAGAAGAGAATACCCAAACGTCCCGGCATCAGGTCCTGAATCAGAAGAATCAATAGCTGGGTCCGGTCCATGGATGCGTTATAAACCGTCGATACGGTAGCGCCCAGATAGGTCAGGCCAAGATATACGATCAATAGACCGATTCCCGCTACAATGCTGGCGCCAAGGGCAACACGGATTTGCTGTTTTGGCTGAGTATGGCCCTTGTTGGCCACACTGTTCAGGATCAAGGCGCCGAAAAGGGTAGTAGCGAGAACATCCATGGTTTGATATCCGGATTGGACGCCGGTGGCGACAACCGAATCGACCACAGGAGCGGTATCGGTTGGGCCGAGAGGATAGAGAATACCCAGAACAATGAGGAATATGAGTCCTAAAAACAGCACTGGTGTCAGGATCTTTCCCACAATATCAACTACGGCAGATTCATTGATGGATAAAATCAGCACCAGTGCGAAAAACAGGACAAAAAACAGCGGCATATTAAATTTTTCGAACAGGGGAACAATGGATAATTCATAAGTAGTAGCGGCGGTACGGGGAATACAGATAAACGGGCCAAGGCACAAGACAATGGCGGACATAAATAATGTACTGATCTTTGTACCCAGAGGACGGAGAATCGGTTCCCGGCCCTGCACGCGGATCAAAGCGAACATGGCAACCAACGCCAGGCCAATGTCAGCGATGTAGTAACCGAGGAAAGCGGTGAGCCACTCTCGTCCGGCCTGCAAACCCAGGTAGGGCGGAAAAATCATGTTTCCCGCGCCAAAAAACATAGCGAAAAGGGCAGCACCAATAACGACGCTGTCCAGGGTGGCTTTTTTTGTGTTTTTCTCCATTTCAGCTTACCAGCCTTTCTGTCACTTATGAATCTTACGACTGTCTTTTTCCGACGGACAAAGTTTGCTGCGGAAAGAAAAGACAAATCCGAAATCTTACAATTTTATTATAGGAGATAAAGGAGAAAGTGTCAACGAAACCCATAAATAATCTCTGAATCACTCAATAATTTTTAGCTGATTTAATAAAAATAACCGAAAAGTATTCGAATTTAACAAATGGTTTAATATTTTACAGAGCTAAAGTATCTTGACACAGCAGGTGGAAAAGCGTATAGTGAAAAATAGCAAAAAACTGCTGAAATACAGCGGAAAGAGGGTCATTTATGTATAGCTTTCTGAATGATTACAGTGAAACCGCCCATCCTGCGGTGCTGCAAGCCTTGGTAGACACCAATATGGAACAGTGTCTCGGCTACGGCGAGGATGAACATTGCCGGCAGGCCGCTGCTTACATGAAAGAAAAGATGGACTGCGCGAAGGTGGACATCCACTTTATTCCCGGTGGAACCCAAACCAACACTTTGGCCATCGCTGCTTTTCTGCGCCCGACTCAGGCGGTGATCTCTGCGGAGACGGGACACATCCAGGGCCATGAGTGCGGTTCCATTGAGGAGACCGGACACAAGATCCTGACGGAGCCGACAGAAGACGGCAAGCTGACGATTGCGCAGCTGGAGCACGCAATAAAAATGAATCTGGAGGAATACTGCCCTCGTCCCAAACTGGTTTATATCTCCAATACCACAGAGCTGGGCACTGTATACAGCAAAAAAGAACTGGAAGAGCTGTACGCCTACTGCAAAGAGCATGATCTGCTCCTGTTTATTGACGGCGCGAGAATGGGCTCCGCGCTGGCTTGCAGCGACCTGACTCTGAAGGATTACCCAAAACTCTGTGATGCTTTCTATGTGGGCGGAACCAAAAACGGAGCCTTTCTGGGGGAAGCCATGGTCATCGTGAAGGATGAGCTGAAAGAAGATTTCCGCCGTCACATGAAGCAGCGGGGAGCAATGCTGGCCAAAGGCAAAGTTCTGGGTGTACAGTTCGAAACACTCTTCCGGGATAACCTGTTTTTGGAACTGGCGCAGCACGCTAACACCTGCATGGATGTTCTCCGGGATGGGATCCGGCAGTTGGGTTACTCCTTCCTTTGCGACAGTCCCTCCAATCAGATTTTCCCCATTTTCCCTATGGATGTTTTGGAGAAAATTAAGGAGAAATACATGGTTCTGGATTATATGGACATGGAAAATTGCTCCCGCTGTGTCCGTATGGTGACCAGTTGGGCTACCGATCTGAACCAGTGCCACAACTTTGTGGCGGATTTGAAATCTTTCACAAAGTAGTTCCCGGTATTGCTGCGGCAGAATTCACAAAAATGGCGTTATAATGGGGAAAATCCCTTTGAGAACAGCGTTTTTTATATGATAAAATAAAACAAAACCTATTAACTTCAAAGGAGAATCCCGATGAAACGAATTCAATTTGCCTGTTTGGAACAGTGTATCCATTTTATGCTGAAGGAGGACGTTGCTCATGAGAACGCCGTCCGTGCCGTAGAAGAATATGCCTTATATAAGGCCCAGATGGAGCGGAATCACACGAAATACCAAATCGTGGAGGAAAAACGTCTGGAGGATGGTTCCATCCTGATTCGAATCAAAAAGCAGTATAATCAGCATGACTGCGGCGATTATATGGATTAAAGAGGACCCTCTGTTTTAAAAACAGAGGGTCCTCTTTTTGAAAAAACTGTGGCTTACCCATATTTTCGCGACCGCTTTTGTGTACACAACAATGGTTTTATGCTATACTATATTCGTATGTTCTCCTTCGAGAGAAAAGTTCATTTCAACAGGAGGTTTTTCTATGGCAACCGTAACCTTGCTGTCTCATTCGCCGAATCCGGAGCTGTATATCGCGGCGGCAGCCCGGCTGTGCTACAGCAATTCTGATATTTCCACCCTGCTGGACAACCTGACCCCGGAAAAAACAGAGGCTTTCCTGCAGAAACTTACTGATATGGGTCACCAAAGTCCCATTGAGCATGTAACGTTCACCTTCGGCATCGAGGGTGTCAGCCGTTCCCTGCTGGCCCAGATCACCAGACACCGTATCGCCTCCTTCAGCGTTCAGAGCCAGCGCTATGTGGTGGAAACGGACATGAAATATGTGACACCGCCAGAGATCGCGGCGATCCCGGAAGCTGCCCAGCGTTACCAGCAGGCTATGGCTGACGCGGAACAGGCCTATCATCAGTTGACCGATATTCTGATGGCGAAACACATGGAAACCATGCTGGCCAGTGGGATGACGGAGAAGGCTGCCCGTTCCGCTGCAGAAAAAAAGGCCATTGAGGACGCCCGTTTTGTTCTGCCCAATGCCTGCGAGACCAAAATGATCGTGACGATGAATGCCAGAAGCCTCTATAACTTCTTCCATCTCCGCTGTTGCAACCGTGCCCAGTGGGAAATTCGGGAAGTGGCTACCGAAATGCTGCGCTTGGTGAAACAAGTTTCTCCCACCCTGTTCCGCAACTGCGGGCCAGGCTGTGTCAGCGGTCCCTGCCCGGAAGGAAAAATGTGCTGCGGCAAAGCGGCTCAGGTCCGGGAGTATTTTCAGAATCTGTAATCCAAGCGGAGAGGATGGGGAACAATGAAACAGGTCATGCTGGTGATCGAGGGATTGGACGGCAGCGGTAAAGCCACGCAGACACAAAAACTGATGGAACGGCTGGAGCGGCTGAACAGGCCGGCGGTAAAGGTGTCCTTCCCCAATTATGAGGATGACAGTTCCGCGCTGGTAAAAATGTACCTGCGGGGAGATTTGGGACAGGCCGATCAGGTGAATGCCTATGCAGCCTCCCTCTTTTATACGGTGGATCGCTATGCCACGTTTCAAAAAGCTTATCGAAAATACTGGGAGCAAGGCTATACCATCGTAGCGGACCGCTATACCACCTCTAACATGGTCCATCAGTGTACCAAAGAACCGAAGGAACGCTGGGACAGCTATTTGAACTGGCTGGAAGAGCTGGAATATGAAAAGGTTGGCCTTCCTCGTCCAACCAAGGTGCTGTATCTGGATGTGGAACCGGAGCTTTCCCGGACTTTACTGGCCAAGCGCTATGAGGGCGACGAAAGCAAAAAGGATATTCATGAGGCCAACTTTACTTATTTGCTCCGCTGCCGGGAGACAGCTCTCTACGCGGCGGAGAAATTTGGCTGGCAGATGGTCCATTGCAGCCGGAATGGAAAAATGCGCGGGGTAGAAGATATTTCCGAGGAAATTTGGGATAGAGTAAAAGAGTATTTTGAGTAAAGGTTAAGAAGAACGAGAAAGAAGATGTCTTTGTGGATTTTCGCAAAATCACAATAGAAGATAAAGAATGGATTAAAGACCGGCTGGCGGTGGATCAGTTTTACGGAGCGGAGTACTGTTTTTCCACCATATTCAACTGGCAGGATTTTTACCACAATGAGATTGCCAAGTTTGAGGGCTTTGCGGTGATCCGCAGCCGCTTTGATGGGGTAACTTTTGGTTACTTTGGCGCGGGGGACCGGCTGAAGCTGATTCAGGCGCTGGAGGAGGAAGCGGCAAAAGAAGGTGTGCCTCTGCGGCTCCACAGCATTCTTGAACCGGAGCGCCAGCGCCTGGAGGAACAAATGCCGGGGAAATTCCTCTTTGAGGAGGATCGGGTTGACTTCGATTACTGCTACACTAGAGAAAAACTGGCGGAGCTGAAGGGCAGAAAGCTGGCTGCCAAACGCAATCACATCAAGCATTTTCTGGTTTCCTGTCCGGATTGGAGCTACGAACCGATTACGGAAGAAAATCTGCCGGAGTGCCGTGCCATGAGTGTGGACTGGTACAAAAACCGGGAAGAAACCACAGGCGAAAAGCTGGAGGAGGAGCAAAAGGCACTTTATACCGCAATGGACCACTTTAAAGAGGAAGAACTTATGGGAGGTTTGCTGCGGGTCGGTGAAAAGGTAGAGGCCTTTACTCTTGCGTCGGCGGTCAACAAGGACACCGTTGTGGTTCATTTTGAGAAAGCCAACCTGACTTATCCGGGTTGCTATCCTATGATTAATCAGCAGTTTGTGGAAAAAAGCTGCCAGAACTACAGCCGAATCAACCGCGAGGATGATATGGGCTCGGAAAGCCTGCGAAAAGCCAAAGAGTCCTATTTTCCGGACGAGATGCTGGTAAAATACGACGCGACACTGGCCAGGTAGGGCATGGTTGCAAATCAGGAGGTATGATGATGAGACAAGCGCAAAAAGCCGATAAGGACAGTCTGCTGAATATCTGGTCCCAGTGCTTTGGGGCTGATCAGCGCTATCAGAATATTCTGACGGCTGAGGAATATCCGCTGAAGGATACCTATGTTTATGAAGCGAAAGGACAGATCGTGTCCGTTTTGACTTTGCTGCCGATCCGGTGGCAGAATGGTGAGCAGTGCAGGGAAGGAAGCTATATTTATGGCGTGGCCACTCTGCCGCAATACAGGGGAAAGGGCTACAGCAGCCGTCTGATGCGGGAGGCTTTGACCGATCTGCGGGAGCAGGGAAAGGACTTTGCCGTATTATATCCAGCGGAAGAGAGCCTTTGTGATTTCTACGCCAAACAGGGCTTTGAACCCTGCTGTACCCAACTGGAGGCTCAGGTGGAGGAAGAACAACAGGAACAGTGGCTGGATATTGTCGATGACTATACGGATGCCGGCTGGGAGCTGGAGCCTGTGGAAAGCGGCGAAGAATACGAGGAGATCCGCCATGCTTTGCTGGAAAAAGGTTGTCGGGAGAAAAAAGGCGAAGGTTACTTCCTTTGGACAGCGGAACACTATGCTTTTAACCACCGGGAGGCTGCTTACTACGGCGGCGGACTCTGCAAAATCACAGCGGACGGTGAACCGGTGGCTATTGCGGGCTGCTGGCCCATGGGCGGCGGAAGCCCTTGGGAGCAGGGCAGTGTGATTCTGAAGGAATTTCTCTGTGATGAAGAACATCGGGAAGGTGCGCTGTCTCTCCTGGCGGAGTTTGCGGGAGAAAAATCCATAACCCTTTGTTTGCCAACCTGGGAAAGTGTGGAAAATGGAGAAAAAGTGAACAGCGCCATGATTTTCTGGCTCAATGAGGAGAGAAAAATCGTCTTAAAGGACAGTTATCTGTCCCTGGTGGCAGATTAAGGAGAGATCGACGGCCGATTGATAAGCCAGTGATAAGCCAGTGAGAATTGAAAGAAAGTTACAGACAAGGGAGGATCGTTATGGTATACGTTTTTTTAGCAGAAGGCTTTGAGGAGATGGAGGCTTTGGCTCCAATCGACCTTTTGCGCCGGGCTGGCGTTGAAGTGTTGACCGTAGGAGTGGGAGGAAGGCTGATCCGAGGCGCCCACGGTGTTGGAATACAGGCAGATTCCTGCGGGGAAGGCTTGGATTTTTCTGACGCGGAGGCGGTAATTCTGCCGGGTGGTATGCCGGGAACCACCAATCTGGACAGGTCTCCCTTGGTGGAACAGGGTCTGCGTGCTGCCGCGGAAAAAAATGGAGTGATTGGGGCAATCTGCGCGGCTCCGTCCGTATTGGGGCACAAGGGTCTGCTGAAAAGCAAAAAAGCCACTTGCTTCCCAGGGTTTGAAGAAGAACAGATGGGAGCGGAATTTACCGGAAAAGCGGTAGAAAAGGATGGACGGATCATAACCGCCAGGGGTGCCGGGGTTGCGCTGGAATTTGCGCTGGCTTTGGTGGCGGAACTGAAAGGTGAGGCGGCGGCAAAAGAACTGCGGGAGTCCCTCCAATGCGTATAGATCTCCGCATATACAAAAAACAGCTTCGCAGCGAGATGCGTGCCATCCGTGCCGCCATGTCTCCTGCTTTGAGAGGGGAAAAAGACCGGCTGATCTTCCATCGGCTGATTCGTTTGCCTCAGTATCATCAGGCTCATACCATCATCACTTATGTATCCACAGCGCAGGAGGTGGATACGCGCCGCTTGATGGAACGAGCCTGGGCGGATGGAAAGAAAGTGGTGGTCCCCCGCTGTGTGCCGGGAACTCACCGGATGGAAATGTTCTATATCCATTCCATGGATGAGCTGGAGCCGGGCTCGTACGGAATTTTGGAGCCGAATGCTTCCGCTGAATCCTGCAAAAACTGGAAAGGAAGCCTCTGCGTGGTGCCTGCTTTCTGCAACGACAGAAAGGGCTACCGGTTGGGCTATGGCGGCGGTTATTATGACCGCTTTCTTTCCCAATATAAAGGAACAACCGTGGGCATCAACTACTCGGAATGTGTACGGGAACAGATACACCATGGCCGCTACGATGTGCCGATTCAGATGCTTCTGACAGAGCGGGAGAAAATACGGTTTTAAAGAAGGACAGGGCTTTCCTGCGCTGTTTTGGAGATGTTTTCAGGGAAAATCCGAGAAGAAAACGGACAAACTTGTAAATTTTCTAATAAGACCTTGCCTTTTGCATAAACTTATATTATAATATCAGAGTATGGTAAGACAGCAGGGGCAGGGCAGCGTATGCTTCACCATGCAGCTATACGGGTCCTGGGCGACAGGTCACCGTGAATCATGTCAGGCGGGGAACCGAGCAGCATTAAGCGGATCGTTCTGTGCGCCCCAGTTCAACCTGTATGGCTGTATGATCAAGCAGATGCGTCACCGAAAGGTGGTCCTGCTCTTTTCTTACCATCTGTTTTATTCGCTTTTTACTTGAAAACCAGTGGGAGTGAGGAAGTGTGTATCAGGCCCTGTACCGAAAATACCGTTCCAAAACCTTTGATGAGGTGGTTGGACAGGAACAGGTTACGGTAACGCTGAAAAACGAGATTGCCAGCGGACGCATTGGTCACGCCTTTCTGTTTACTGGTTCCCGCGGTACCGGCAAGACGACCTGCTCCCGTATTATCGCGAAGGCGGTCAACTGTCCCAATCAGAAGGACGGAAACCCCTGCGGCGTCTGTGAGCTGTGCCGGGGGATTGATGAAGGTTCCGTTTTGGATGTGGTGGAGATCGACGCCGCCTCGAACAATGGTGTGGACGATATTCGCCAGCTTCGGGAAGAGGCCGCTTTTACCCCCTCCCAAGCCAAATACCGGGTTTACATCATTGATGAGACTCATATGCTCAGTACAGCGGCGTTTAACGCTCTGCTGAAGATTTTGGAGGAACCTCCGGAGCATGTGATCTTTATTCTTGCGACCACTGAGGTGCATAAGGTGCCCGCTACCATTCTCTCCCGCTGCCAACGCTTTGATTTTAAGCGGATCCAGCCGGAGGTGATCAAGAGTCATCTTCTGTCGGTCAGCCGGCAGGAGGAAATCCAGTTGGATGAGGACGCAGCTTTGCTGATTGCCCGCCTTGCAGACGGGGGGATGCGCGACGCTTTGTCTCTGCTGGATGTTTGCCGCAGTACGGCAGCTCATGTCAGCGCGGCTGTTGTAACACAGGCAGCCGGTCTTGCCATGCAGGATTGTTTGTTTGACTTAGCTGCCGCGGTGTTGGAGCAGAATCCGGCAAAAATGCTGGAAGTTATGGAAACCATGCATCAGGCATCCGTTGATTTCGAGAAGATGTGTACACAGCTGATCGGGCACTATCGGGGATTGATGATGGCCAAAGCACTGAAAAATCCTGAGGATGTGGTGCCGAATCTGCCACAGGACATGGAGAAGCTGAAAGAACAGGCCTCCCACTACAGTCTGCCGCAGATATTGTACTGTCTGACTGCTTTACAGGACTGTCTGTCCCGAATGAATAGGACTTCGCAGCCGAGAACGGAACTGGAAATGGCGCTGATCCGTATGGGTAGCCCGGAAATGGACCGTTCCGCGCAGGCCATTGAAGCCAGACTGGATCGTTTGGAGAAGGCTCTTGCTTCCGGACTGGCGTTGAAAGCGCCTGCGAGCCAAAACAATCAAATGCCGGACAGGGAAGAAGCGATTTCTCCACAGCCAAAGGAAAAATCGGTGGAAAAACAAAAGCCGGTTTCCATGGATGTGGATCTTTCCGATATTCCACGGGAAAAGGTGGAACCCTTCCGTCCGTGGGCTCAGGTGCTGGAGCAGCTTTCCGGGATCAACCGTCCGCTTTGCGGCGCTCTGGCGGATTCTAAAGCTTATCAATTGGGTGATTTGGTGCTTATTGACTGTGAAAGCAAGTTTTTCCTCAGCCTGATTCGCAGCGATGAACAGGCAAAAAAAGCCATTCATCAGGCTTTTCAGCAGGCATGTGGGCGGGATTTCCGCATGGGGCCTTTCAACAAGGAAAAATATGCGGTAAAAGAGGAACAAAAGGATCCAATGGCAGCGCTTCTGGGTCAAATGGAACGGGCAGGAGTGGCGGTTGAAACACAATAACGCTTGCAGCAGGCGTGCAGCCTGTACAGATAAATACAAAAATTCAGTTCGTAAAAACTTTAGGAGGAAAAGATTATGAAAGCAAGACTTCCACAGGGTATGGGCGGCGGCGCCGGCAATATGCAGAGCATGATCCGTCAGGCCCAGAAAATGCAGGAAGAGATGGAAAAGGCTCAGGAAGAGCTGAATGCCAAAGAATATACGGTTTCCGCAGCCGGCGGCATGGTAGAGTGCCAGATTAACGGCAAACGGGAGATCCTCTCTGTAAAAATTAAACCGGAAGCAGTTGACCCAGATGATGTGGAGATGCTGGAGGATATGATCAAAGCGCTGATCAACGAAGCAATCGCAAAGGTTGACGGTATTAATTCCTCTGAGATGGAGAAAATCACCGGTGGACTGAATATCCCGGGAATGTTCTAATCGAACCAATGAAGTACGATGTTTTACCCTTGACCCGGTTGATCGAACAGTTTGAACGTATGCCGGGAATTGGCAAAAAATCCGCCCAGCGCCTTGCGTTCTATGTTCTGGATATGCCTCAGGAAAAGGCAAAACAATTGGCGCAGACGATTTTGGAGGCTCATGAAAAGATCCATCGCTGTGCCGTGTGCCAGAACCTGACGGATCAGCCTACCTGCCAGATTTGCAGTGATGATAAACGGGATCGTAGCATCATCTGTGTGGTTGAGGGCCCAAAGGATGTTTTGGCCATTGAGCGTACACAGGAATACAACGGTTTGTATCATGTGCTTCATGGCTTGTTAAGCCCCATGAACGGCATCGGTCCCGATCAGCTGAGCATCCGGGAACTGTTGAGCCGTCTCAGTGACAGCGGCGTACGGGAGGTCATTATGGCTACCAATCCGACGGTGGAGGGGGAAGCAACCGCAACCTACCTTGCCCGACTGATCAAGCCAATGGGAGTCCGGGTGACCAGGTTGGCCTATGGGATCCCTGTAGGAGGAAATCTGGAGTATGCCGATGAGGTGACGTTGTACCGTGCCATCGAAGGCAGACGGGAAATTGGGTAAAAAATAGAAACAGGAAACAGATAGGGCGGCTGCCGGGAATATTAGTCCTTGCGCTGCCCCTACGATAAACGATGAATCGGTAAAAACAAGAAGCAGAAAGGGGGATTGGCCGTGAAACAGCCGGGAACCAAACAAATTGCCAGCAATCGAAAAGCATTCCATGACTACTTCATTGAAGAACGCTATGAGGCAGGAATCGAGCTGTTCGGCACAGAGGTAAAAAGTCTGCGCCAGGGTACGGTCAACCTGAAGGACAGCTGGTGCGATATCGAAAACGGCGAATTGTATGTGAAGCAGATGCACATCAGCCCCTATGAGAAGGGAAACATCTTCAACCGGGATCCGATCCGGCCCCGACGTCTGCTGATGCATAAAAAAGAGATCATGAAGCTGTTCGGAACGCTGAAGCAGGAGGGCTTAACCTTGATACCCCTGTCTCTGTACTTTAAAAACTCCCGCGTGAAGGTGGAAGTTGGCTTGTGCAGAGGTAAAAAACTTTACGATAAGCGCAACGATATGGCGAAAAAAGACGCAAAGCGTACCATTGAGCGTTCCCTGAAGGAACGTTCCCATTAAATAAGGGGGCGTAAAGGTTTTCGACGGGGATCGGGAAGTATGAGAAGCGAGTAGAGGTGTGGGACCTCTTTAAACCCCAACATTTTAAAATTAAACGCTAACAATAAAGTTGCACTTGCTGCTTAATTAAAGCAGCCGTCTGACCCGGAAGGACCACGAGCCGGGATCAGGCGTCGATTAGTGGTGAACGATCCTGCTGAGCAGCTTCGCAGGTAGGATTGTACCAGAAGCTACTAAACCACAGAGCCTGTTTGCCGGCGCTGTGAGGAGGGAATGGCCGAAAGGCGGATAGACAAACTGCACTCGGAGAAGCTTGTATGGACTGGTTTTCGGACGCGGGTTCAATTCCCGCCGCCTCCACCAGAATATGTAAAATGAAAAAGCCGCATGAATGAGGGAAAATCCCATGTTCATGCGGTTTTTTCGCGTTTTAAGCTAATGTTTGAAAGTAACTGTTTTTCACTGTTTTTTACGATTAAGTGTCGTAAAAGTGTCGTAGTAAATCCATTATGTGGCGGTATAGAAATCATTGATCTTGGAGATAGCGGACTGCATCGCAGGATCGCGAAGGGCAACATATTGCTTGCGTGTGAATGCAGCGTTTGTATGACCAAGAAAGGCCTCCATCTCCTTTTCACCAATACGCAGATCATACAGATCAGAAGCATAGTTGTGCCGGAGCTGGTGAAGCTGAAAGTTACTCTTATATTCATGGGCATCTTGATCATAATGAGCCTGACCGATAGACAGCAGATATTGATACCACAAATCCCGCTGCTTTGAGTCTGTCAGCAGGTTACCATCTTGATCGGCGAAAAGCAACTGGTCATCCTTCAGCTTTAACGCTTTGATTTTCGCAGCCACATTGTCCGGAAGCGGAGCATAGCGCAGACCGGCTCTGGTTTTCGGCAGTTTGATGATTGGACGATTGTTCTCCCAATAGACAGAACGCTCTACCAGAATCATCTTCTTATCAAAGAGGAAATGCTTGCCCTGCAAAGCGAGCGCTTCGCCACGCCGCAGGCCGGTGTAGCGAACAAGGTAAGCCAGCAGACCAAAAGGCTTATCCACAGAGCTGTCAATCAGTTTGCAGATATCAGCTGATACCGGCAACCGTTCTGTTACTTTCAATCCTTTTGGAATTTTCACCGAAGAGGTGGGATTATGTTGAATCATGCCATTAAGGACAGCATAATCAAATACCATCCTCAAAACGATCAGATGATTGCTGACCGTTTTGTACGCGAACCCTCTTTTGCCCAGCTGCGCAATGAATGCCTGGCAGTCCATTGGGCTGATCTCTGTGACTGCTTCCTGCCCAAAGTGTTCCTTGATTCTCTTGCTGATGGCTTTGTAAGACTTTTCGGTTGTGTAGGCCAGACTGCCACTGTGTATATCCCACCATTCTTCAAGCACGGAATCGAACTGCTGACCTCGAATCTTTCTGGATTCCTCCTTGTGGGAGTATTCGAGCATCTTTTTCTGAATTTCTTTCTCCGTTTTTCCGTAGAAGGAGATGCGTTTGCCATCGATGGTGACACGCTTTTCCATCAGACCATCGGAGCGGGTCGATTTCTTGGTAGGTCGCTGCTGCTTACCGCAGTAAGGGCAAAAATAGGCGTCGTCTGGGATTTCTTTTCCGCAGCGTTTTGCTTTACAGATCATAAAAATAACCACCTTTCGGAAATTTTTGCGTGTGCGGTTGCAAGCTCGTCCGAAAGATGGTAAAATACAAGTGCGACGTGATTGTTCCATCTTTGGGGCAAGCATTGATAAAAGGCTCTCATTCCTGTTGGCGCAGGAATGGGGGCTTTTTTATTTACAAATTAACCAACTACAATAACACCGCGCTTAACAGTGACATACTGACCATCGCTGATCGTGATATACTTCTCAGCGCCAGATTCGATATTATCATTGGTTACAATTTCATTGAGTACACCCTTAGACCCAGTGCTAACTTCGATATAGCAGCTTCCGGTCGCCTTAACTTTATATTCACCAGCCGGAATATCTTTACCAACCTTGTATTTTCCCTCACCAAGTTGGCCATTTTCGGCTTCAAAAGCATCCATTTTTTCTTCTGGAATAAATTTTCCGCCTTTTACGGTGAAGTATTGACCATCAGACAAAGAAACATAGGTATGGGTAGAGATATTATCGTTGGTTACGATGCTGTCGATGGTTCCAGAGCTGTCTTTGGCAACTTCAATGTAGCATGAAATAGAATCAGACACAACAACATACTCACCGGCTTCAATATCAGTGCCTACTTTGTACATACCAGACTTAATCCAGTCGGATTTTTCTTCCTCAACAGGAGCGGGAGTTGAGGTTTCTTCTTTCTGAGGAGTATTCTGGGAAACTGGATTGGAAGGTGTAGAAGCAGGGGCAGATGACTTATCGCTATTCATTGAGCCGATTGCAGCCAAAATCACCATGATAACAGCAAAGGAAGCAATGACAGTCAGACAACCATTTTTCTTCTTTTTCTTTTTTGCAACAGGTGGCTGAGGGGCCTCTGGTGCTACTGGATGAGCAGGGGCTCCACAGTTTGGGCAGAAGTTACTTTCGTGTTCAGTTCCGCATTTTGGACATTTCATTTTTTTGTTCCTCCTAAGTTGACAATATGTTACAATATTGTATAATGTTTTACAGGAGGATATTGTCGCACAATATTTTCCGCACATTGACCGCTTTCGAGGGTAGGAGCCCGGAGGCGGTCTTTTTTATTTTTTCAAGCTATACTCCACCAGAT
>CAMCOD010000002.1 GCA_945876435.1 uncultured Clostridia bacterium | reverse complement strand
TAGAGGGCTACGCCCGCATATGAAAAACCCCCGGCTTCGCCGGGGGATATTTATTGTTCTTTTGGGCCATGGCAGTGTGGAAAATTAACAAAAGCTTCCCGATTGAGCAGTGGCAGCGCTGCCTATAATATGGTATACTTATAAAGTATCAGAGTCAGACTGTCCTCAGAACGGTTCTGACTGTAAAATTCATTTATTCTTGTAGTGTTAAGGAGATGAATCAATGGGTGCTCCATTTCAACGCACAGCGATTGCGGAAGGTGTATCCTTTTCTGCTGTGCAGGACCCTAAATTTAAACATAACCGCCTGTCTGTGTGCATGATTCTGCCTTTGGAGGAAGGAAAACTGGCGCAGAGAGCCATTGTGCCCTATATTCTCCGTCAGGGAACCAGACGGTATCCGGATTTTACCCGGCTGAATGAACGCCTCAGCGACCTGTACGGCGCGTCTTTGGAGGCCTCTGTGGATAAATTCGGATCTTACCAGGTGATGAGCCTGAGTATGGTAGGGATTGACAGCCGCTTTGCTCTGGAGGGCGAAGATATGGTGCGGGAGCAGGCAAAGCTTCTGGCCGATATTGTACTGGATCCTTACCTGGAGCAGGGTGCTTTCAGTGCCAAAGAAACAGATTTGGAAAAAGAATACCTGAAGGATTCCATCGAGGCAGAGATCAACGATAAGCGCAACTATGCGCTGCTTCGCTGCAAGACGATTATGTGTCAGGGGGAAACGCTGGCACTTCCCAAACTGGGAACGGTGGAGGAAGTTGAGGCGGTGACAGCCGAATCAGCCTATCATGCCTATGAAGAACTGTTGGATCGAGCGCAGATTGAGATCCTGATGACCGGATGCGGCGATCCGGAAACCGCCTGTCAGGAGTTTCAGCGGCGTTTTTCTGACCGGAAACGTCAGCCTATCCTGGTGAATCTGTCTGACTGCCGCAAGCAGCCGGTAAAAGAGGAAAAGGACATCACCGATACACTGGATGTGAAACAGGGAAAACTGGTTTTAGGCTTCCGTACCGATATGGAAGTCAGCCGGGAGGAACGGAATGCTGCCCGTTTGGCAGTGGCTTTGCTGGGCGGAATCCCTACCTCACTGCTTTTCCTGAATGTTCGTGAAAAACTGAGCCTTTGCTATTACTGCGCGGCCCGTTTGGACACTGTGACCGGCATTATGCTGGCGGACAGCGGCGTGGAAGCAGAAAACTGCGACAAAGCTCAGGAAGAGATCCTACATCAGCTTCATAATATGCAGAAAGGCGAGTTTACCCAGAGCAGCCTTCAGGAGGCCAAGCTGTTTATGAAAACGGCCTTTCGGGCTACCGGGGATTCCCTGGGTTCTCTGGAAAGCTGGTATCTGACCCAGATTCTCTGCGGTACGGCCGAATCTCCGGAGGAAACCATGGCCTGCTTACAGGCTGTGACCAGAGAAGAAATCATCGCCGCCGCCTCAAAACTGCAGTTGGATACCGTATATCGCCTGCTGCCGAAGGCAGCCGGGAAAGGAGTGGAGGAAATTGAATAAGGAGATCATTCGCTCCGAGAAACTGGGCGAGGAATATGTCAAAATCCAGCATCCGTCCGGTTTGACCATGCTGCTGTGTCCTATGGAGGGATATTCAACCTCCTTCGCTATGTTTTCCACCCGTTATGGATCGGTGGATACCTGTTTCCGGACCAATCAGCAGAGCGAATTTATGGAAATTCCCGCCGGGACTGCCCACTATCTGGAACATAAAATGTTTGAAAGCGAAGAAGGAGACGCTTTTGCCCGCTACGCCCAGACCGGTGCCTCAGCCAACGCCTTTACTTCCTTTGATAAAACCTCCTATCTGTTCGCCTGCTCCGACAACTTCAAGGAATCTCTGGAGATCCTGCTGGATGTAGTAACCACACCCTACTTTACACCGGAAACAGTGGCCAAGGAGCAGGGGATCATCGGGCAGGAGATCCGGATGTACGAGGATGCCCCGGACTGGAGAGTTCTGTTTAATCTGCTGGAGGCCCTGTATGTGAAGCATCCGGTTAAGATCGACATTGCCGGTACCATGGAGAGTATTTCCCGGATCACGGACCAGACCCTTTATCGTGCCTACGACGTTTTCTATCATTTAAGCAATATGGTCCTCACCGTTGCCGGCAATTTCGCCATCGAGGATGTGCTGGAAGTTGCGGATAGGGTACTGAAAAAGGGCGCGGATATTGAAATTTTCCGCAAAACAACGGAGGAACCGGAACAGATCGTCAAATCCTATGTGGAACAGAATCTTCCGGTTGCTACACCCCTGTTCTGCATCGGCTTTAAGAGCAAGGATGAGGGCGAGCGGAAAAACTTCGAAAATATGATCCTGGATGAAATGCTTATTGACCTGATCTGCGGAGAAATGACCCCTCTGTATCGTTCTCTCTATGAGGATGGGCTGATCAACAACGGTCTGGATGGAGAAGTTATGGCAAGCAGAGATTATATTTGCTCCATCATCGAAGGAGAATCCCGGAATCCGAAAGAGGTTTACCGCCGGCTGTTGGCTGAGATCCAAAAACGGAAAGAATCCGGTCTGGATGCGGATATGTTTGAACGCTGCAAAAAGGCTACCTATGGCCGCTATATCGGCCTGTACAGCAAGCCGGACTCCATTGCCAGCGTGATGACCAATACCTATTTTGCTGATATGACCCTGTATGAGCTGTTGGATCTGGTAGCCGGCATTACGAAGGAACAGTTGGAACAGCGTATGCGGGAGAACCTGGTGGAAGAGCACAGCGCGCTGTCTGTAGTCAGCGCCCAGCCAATGGAGGGATAAGCGATGGTACAGACGATAAGTTTTCCAGGTCTGGGCTGGAGTTTTTCCATAGATCGGGTGGCATTCAGCCTGTTTGGAATTGATTTTTACTGGTATGGTGTTTTGATCGGACTGGGTTTTCTTCTGGCCATCACCTACGCCATGAAGCGCAGCAAAACCTTTGGCCTGAACGCCGATAGGCTGCTGGATGTTGTTTTTCTTGCCACGATCATCGGTGTCACCGGCGCCCGGCTGTATTATGTTGTCTTTCGCTGGGAAGATTACAGCGGGGATTGGACAAAGATTTTTGATGTACGAAGCGGCGGCCTTGCCATTTACGGCGGGATCATTTTTGGTTTTCTGTCCGGCTGGCTGCTGGCAAAATGGAAAAAGGTCCGCTTTCTTCCGGCCGCGGATTTGGCAAGCGGCGGTTTCCTGATCGCTCAGGCCGTGGGCCGCTGGGGCAACTTTGTCAATGTAGAAGCCTTCGGCTCCAATACCAGCCTGCCCTGGGGCATGACCAGCCCAAGTATTGTCAGCTATCTCAGCAGCCATCAGGCAGAGCTGGAGGCTTTGGGCTTTTCCATTGACCCCAATATGCCGGTTCACCCGACCTTTTTCTATGAATCTCTCTGGTGTTTGCTGGGCTTTGGACTGATGCAGCTGCTGATCAAACGCCGGAAATTTGACGGTGAGCTGTTCCTGTTCTATATCGGCTGGTATGGCGCGGGACGCATGGTTATCGAGGGGCTGCGGACAGACAGCCTGATGCTGGGAAACAGCGGAATCCGTGTCTCCCAGCTGGTAGCGGCTGTGGCTGTAGCGGCGGCGGTAAGCATCTGGCTGGTTCTCAGAGCCAAACAGAAGAAAAATCCGGAGTCCTTCCCTCTTTATGTGACAACAGAGGAATCCAAAGCTCTCCTTGAAACCCCGAAAAACGAAAGCAAAGGGAAAAAAGAAGAGGAACAGCCTGACAGCGGTGAAAAGGAATAGCTGCTATTCCGCACAAATCCTAAAAAAGAAAATCGGCATTTTGCAGCAAGTCTCCAAAAAGTGCAAAACCGGTTGAAAAAGCCCATTTTTGCGATGATCATGGGCTTTTTTAGACTTGACAATCAGCAGAAGCTATGATAAAATCATACTTGCCGCATGTTCCGGGCTATAAGTGTGCTCCCGCGCACTGTGCGTAAACGCAGACTGCGAAGCACCGCCTTGTGAAGCAGCGAGTTCATTAAGAAAGAGGTTATTGATATGTACGCTATTATCAAAACCGGCGGTAAACAGTACCGCGTATCTGAAGGCGATGTCGTTTACATCGAAAAACTGAACGTTCAGCCAGAAGAAACCGTAAACTTTGACGAAGTTATCGCTGTTGGCAAAGAAGACGGCATGGTTGTTGGCACTCCTGTTGTAGAAGGTGCCAAAGTTGTTGCCAAAGTCCTGAAAAACGGCAAAGGCAAAAAGATCCATGTCTTCACTTACAGACCTAAGAAAGACAGCAAACGCAAAATCGGCCACAGACAGCCTTACACGAAAGTTGAGATCGTTTCCATCAACGCTTAATCGTTTGTTGCAATGATCCAGGCCAATTTTACGAAAACCGGAGGCAAGCTCACAGCCTTTTCTCTGCGGGGACACGCCGGCTACGACGAGTTCGGCAGGGATATTGCCTGTGCTTCGGTCACATCCGCTGTTCAACTGACCGCTAATGCCATCACAGAGGTGTTAAAGGTGCGGGCGGAGGTGCAGGCGCTTGATAATCAAATTCGACTGAAGCTGCCAAAAAACTGTCCGCAGGAAGCGTTTGCCTTTATGGACGCGCTGCTGCTCCATCTGGAGATCCTTGCGGAGGATTTTGAAGGCACCATCAAAGTAAAAGTTTCGGAGGTGTAACCACAATGCTTAGACTTAGCATGCAGTTCTTTGCTCATAAAAAAGGTGTAGGTTCTACTAAGAACGGCCGTGATTCTGAATCCAAACGCCTTGGCGCTAAACGTGCTGATGGCCAGTTTGTAGTTGCAGGCAATATCCTGTACCGTCAGAGAGGCACCCATATCCATCCAGGTGAAAACGTAGGCATCGGTTCCGATGATACCCTGTTCGCTCTTTGCGATGGTAAAGTTAAATATGAGCGTTTCGGCCGCGACCGCAAAAAAGTAAGCGTCGTTCCCGTTCAGTAATTTAACCTTTTCACATAAAATCCCGAGACTTTCTCGGGATTTTTGCTTTGTTGGGGAGAATAATGGTAAAAGAGAATTGTAAAGTTTCTCATTTGTGTTATAATTCAGGAAGTAGGATCGTTTAGACCCGAATTCCGTCAAAGAAAGGAAAATGCCATGTTTATTGATAAAGCGGTTATCCGCGTGAAGGCAGGCGACGGCGGCAACGGAGCCGTTTCCTTCCACCGGGAGAAGTTTGTCGCGGCGGGAGGACCTGACGGCGGCGACGGCGGCAAGGGCGGCGACATCGTCTTTGTGGGCAGCCCGGATATGAATACGCTGATTGACTTTAAATACAAGAAAAATTTTATCGCTGAAAATGGCCAAAAAGGCGGCCCAAAACGCTGCAGCGGCAAGGGCGGACAGGATCTGGTTATCAAGGTGCCAATGGGTACCATTGTCCGTGATGGAGAGAGCGGACAGATCATGGCCGATATCTCCGGCGAAGAGCCGGTTATCATTGCCAAAGGAGGAAACGGCGGTTGGGGCAACAGTCATTTTGCCACTCCGACCCGGCAGATCCCCCGCTTTGCCAAACCGGGGATCCCCGGCGAGAAGTTTGACCTTCAGCTTGAACTGAAGCTATTGGCGGATGTCGGTTTGGTTGGCTTCCCAAATGTGGGAAAATCCACTTTGATCTCTGTTGTCAGCGCGGCGAAACCAAAAATCGCCAACTACCACTTCACGACCCTGACACCGGTTTTGGGTGTGGTAAAAGTGGCGGAAGGCAAGTCCTTTGTTATGGCCGATATTCCCGGCCTGATCGAGGGAGCCAGCGAAGGCATCGGTTTGGGTCATGAGTTTCTTCGCCATGTGGAGCGCTGCCGCCTGATCGTTCATGTGGTGGATGTTTCCGGCAGCGAAGGACGGGATCCCAAAGAAGATTTCGAAACCATCAACCGGGAACTGGCCAATTTTAACGCGGAACTGGCCGCTCAGGAGCAGATTGTTGTGGGAAACAAGGCAGATATGGCCTCTGACGAGCAGGTGGAGGAATTCCGCCGCTACATTGAGGAAAAAGGGCTTCGTTTCTTCCGGCTGTCTGCCGCAACCCATCAGGGTGTAGAGGCTTTGGTACAGGAGATCGCGGAAAAACTGGATCGTCTGCCTCCAATCAAACGCTTTGAGGCGGATTATGTGCCGAAAACCGTGGACCTCAGCGGTGCGGATAAATGGAAGTTCGACATCAAAGTGGAGGATGGGGTCTATATTGTGGAAGCAGACTGGCTGGTTAAGGTATTCGGCATGATCAGCCTGGATGACGAAGAGGATCTGGGCTACTTCCAGCGTATTCTCCGCAGCAGCGGCATTATCGACCGCTTGGAGGAGATGGGCATCCAGGAAGGCGATACTGTAAGCATCCTGAACTTCGAGTTTGACTATATTCGTTAAGCGGAGGCGCGTATGCAGGAATGGAATTTGCAGGGTTGTGACCCGAAACTGTTCAGCCCGGGCACCTTGGCCTTTCTAGGAGATGCAGTATATGAGCTGTTCGTCCGGCAGAGATTGGTGGAAACGGCCAATATGCCGGTGAATAAGCTGCATCTTCTGGCTGTGGAACAGGTTCGGGCATCTTTTCAAAGCAACGCCTACTCTGTTATAGAAGCTCAGCTTAGCGAAGAGGAGAAAAATATTTGGAAAAGAGGCAGAAACGCCAATGGCGTCAAGCCTCCTAAGCACGCGGACCCAGTGGAATACCGCCGGGCGACCGGGCTGGAGGCCTTGTTCGGTTATTTGTTCCTTCAGGGAAAAATGGAGCGGCTGGAGGAATTATTCGATTTGATTATGACTTCTTCCGCTGCAGAAAGGGAGTAAATTTCAAACATGAACAGTAAAAACATGAAAACATTGACCATTGATGTTCTGGTTGATGTTCTGGCAGGTATAATTTACGGTATTTCCGTTAACTTCTTTACAGCGCCGAACCATATTGCGCCCGGCGGCATCACCGGTATTGCCACACTGATCAATTACCTGACCGGTTTTCCAATCGGTACAGCGTCCTTTCTGATCAATGTCCCGCTGATGATCATAGCCTTTAAAGTATTGGGCTTTCTGTTCAGCGTTAATACGCTGAAATCCATGACCATCATATCCTTCTCAGTGGATATTGTGGCTTTGGTCATGTCCAAGCTGGGGATTTCCGGTTATGCGGGCGACACCATTCTGGCTGGCTTGATGAGCGGTGTGCTTACAGGCTGTGCTTTGGCCATGGTCTTCCTGCGGGGCTCCACCACGGGCGGTTTGGATATTGTGAGCCGTCTGCTGAAACGAGCTTATCCGCACATATCCATGGGACGTCTGCTGTTTATGGCGGACTTCTGCGTCCTTTCCGTATCCGTTCTGGTTTACGGCAACATTGAAAGCGGTTTGTACGGCCTGATCTCTATCTTCACCTGCTCCAAAATGATCGATGCTCTGATGTACGGCGGCGATAAAGGCAAGGCAATCCTGATTATCTCGGATAAACCCATTGAAATTGCCAAAGCAATCAATACGGATGTTCGCCGCGGTGTAACGCTGCTTTCCGGTCAGGGCGCTTATTCGGAAAAGGAGCGCAAGGTCGTTCTCTGCGCGGTTCGGGATAACCAATATCCAATGGTGAAAAAGGTGGTTCATGATATTGATCCCAACGCCTTTATCATTGTCAACGAAGCCCGCGAAATTCTGGGTACCGGTTTCCGTCCCATTGAGCTGGATCAGTAATTTACATAAAAAGGGCCTCCAATCCTTGGATTGGAGGCCCTTTTTTCAGGAGTTCAGGAGTTTGAACAGAGGATGTCTTACTGGAAGGATCTTTCCTGTTTGTTTTTATCGTCGTGCTCGTGCTTGCAGTTGGTCGGATTGTTGCGTTTGTTCTCCATGGAAGTCTGTGGCTGATCGTTATTTTTTTTCTTGTTCATCGTTTCATCATCCTTTTAAAAAGGTACAGGAACCTGTCCTGTTCGCTTATAGTGTGGGAAGTTTTTAAGAAAATATACAGCAGGCGGAGAGACATAAAAAATTAATAATTTCGTACAAAATTTTCCTTGCAAAGCTACTATATGTTGTGATATTATAATCAAGTAAACAAAATTACGCACATCTTGTGCTTTGGAGGTTATATTGATGAATAGAAAATGGATCTGCAAAATTTGTGGTTATGTTCATGTTGGCGAGGAAGCTCCGGAATTCTGCCCACAGTGCAAAGCACCTGCCTCTAAATTTGAGGAACAGAAAGAAACCGAATTGGTATGGGCTGATGAACATCGCATCGGTGTTGCCAAAGACGTTGATCCTGAAATCGTAGAAGGTCTCCGTCAGAACTTCACCGGTGAATGCACCGAGGTTGGTATGTATCTGGCTATGTCCCGTCAGGCTGCAAGAGAAGGCTATCCGGAAATTGCGGAATACTACAAGACCGCTGCTTTCGAAGAAGCAGAACATGCTGCAAAATTTGCTGAACTGCTGGGCGAAGTTGTATTCGCTGATACCAAAAAGAATCTGGAGCTGCGTGTTGCCGCTGAAAACGGCGCCTGCGCTGGTAAAAAAGATATCGCAACCAAAGCAAAACAGCTGGGTCTGGACGCTATCCATGACACCGTTCATGAAATGGCAAAAGACGAAGCTCGTCATGGCTGCGCTTTCCAGGGTCTGCTGAACAGATACTTTGGTAAATAATCCGCAAACCGTAAAGAGGCATCCGTCAGGATGCCTCTTTTTGCTTAAGGAGAGAGAAAAATGGCTAAGTTAACAATGGAACTGGCGAAAGAACTGGTTTCTGCACATACCAAACAGCCTCATCTGCTGGAGCACGCGCTGGCCGTCAGCGCCGCAATGGAGGCGATGGCGGAACACTTCGGCGAGGATGCGGCTCACTGGGCTGCGGTAGGTTATGTTCATGATGTGGACTATGAGGAGTATCCGGAGGAGCATTTGCAACACGCAAGGCCGATTTTGGAGGCGGCAGGCGTGGAAGAAGAGGACATCCGGGCGGTTCTGGCTCATGGTTGGAACCGATGCTGCAACGAGGTGGAGCCATCCACCAATCTGGAGAAAAGCATTTTCACCGTGGACAGCTTGACCGGCCTGATTTCCGCCGCGGCAAAAATGCGCCCCCAGGGGATTTTGGACCTGGAAGTGTCCAGCTTGAAGAAAAAATACAAGGACAAGAAGTTTGCCGCCAAAATCGACCGGGAAGTGATCCGAGAGGGCTGCGAAATGCTGGGTATGGACATGACGGAGGTCATGGATATCTGCATCCGTGGGATGCGCAAGTACGCGGATCCGCTGGGTATCGAACCGAAAGAGTAAAATTGCGCGGATAAAAGGAGCCACCTTTTGGGTGGCTCCTTTTTTGCAGGTATATTTAATTGAACTGGGACTTGTACAAGCTTGCGTACACACCATTTTTGGCTAACAGCTCCTCGTGGCTGCCCTTTTCCACAATGTCGCCGTGCTGTACCACCAGAATCGTATCGGCATTCTGGATGGTAGACAGGCGGTGAGCGATGACGAAGCAGGTTTTGCCCTTCATCAGCTCCCGCATGGCGGACTGGATTTGAATTTCCGTACGGGTGTCTACGTTGGAAGTGGCCTCATCCAAAATCAGCATGTGGGAGTTCATCAGCATGGCTCTCGCAATGGTGAGAAGCTGTTTCTGCCCTTGAGAAATGTTGACACCATCCTCGTTAAGCACCGTGTCGTAGCCTTTGGGCAGTCTGGTGATGAAGTAGTGGATATGAGCGGCCTTGGCGGCAGCCTCGATTTCCTCCTGTGTAGCATCCGGACGGCCATAGGCGATGTTTTCGGCGATGGTTCCGTGGAAGAGCCAAGTATCCTGAAGCACCATGGAGTAGGCTTTTCGCAGGCTTCGGCGGGTCAGTTTCCGGGAATCGTATCCATCCACGGTGATGGTTCCCGCCTGAGGGTCATAGAAGCGCATGAGCAGGTTGATAATGGTGGTTTTTCCGGCGCCGGTGGGGCCTACGATTGCAACCAGGCTGCCCGGTTTGGCCTCCAGGGACAGGTCATGGATAATAGGTTTCTCCGGATCATAGCCGAAGCGGAGGTGGTCAATAACAATATGTCCTTGCGGGTCGCTAAGCTCCACAGCGTCCGGATCATCCTCCGGTTCGGGTTCTTCGTCGATCAGGCGGAAAACTCGTTCCGCAGCGGCGCAGGCGGACTGCAGCTCGCTGATGATGTTGGCAACCTCGTTGATCGGGCCGGAAAATTTGCGGGAATACAGAACAAAGGAGGACAAGTTGCCCAGCGTCAGATTTCCAAACAGGAAGAGCAGGGCGCCAAACATGCTGACCAGAGCCAAAGACAGATTGTTGATGAAATTGACGGATGGGCCGGTCATACTGCCGTAATAGTCGGCGCGGTAGTAAGCGCTTACCGCTTCCTCGTTTTTCACATCAAAACGGGCGATCATTGTTTCTTCCTGATGATAGGATTTGGTGGTTTTTTGGCCGGAAATGATCTCTTCCACATAGCCGTTCATTTCGCCCAAGGCTTTGGAGCGCTTACGGAACAGCGGACGCACCTTCCGGGTCATGTAACGGGTAAAGAGGATAGAGATGGGGATGGTGAACAGGAAGATGATAATAAGCTGCGGGGAAATGCGAAGCATCATAATGAAGGAACCGAGAACCGTGATGACGCTGGTGGCGATTTGCAGAAGGTCAGTGGACAGGGACGCGTTTACAGTGTCGATATCGTAGGAGATACGGCTGACAATATCGCCAGTCTGGTGCCCGTCAAAGTACTTCACCGGCAGGATGCTCAATTTGTCAAACACATCCTGACGCATACGGAAGACAACTTTCTGACTCAGGTGAATCATCAGTACAGACAGCACATAGGAGAGGGCGGAAGATACCACATAGAACAGCAGCATCAGGCCGCAGTAATAGAAAACACGATGAAAATCAACTTGCCCGGCTTGGGTGCCGATGGCGTCAATGGCCCATCCGGCCAAGGTCGGGCCGATCAGAGCCAGCACGTTACTGCTGATAGTAAGAACAAAGGCTGCCAACAGCATCCATTTGTGCTGATACAGATATTTTCCCAGGCGGAGCAGTACCTGTTTGCGGTTTTGCGGCTTTTCCACTGGGCCGCGGGGTCCTTTAGCCATCAATCATACCTCCCATCTGAGATTGGCTGATTTCCTGATAAACCGGGCAGTTCTTCATCAGTTCCTCATGGGTGCCGTAGCCGATGGTGCGGCCTTCCTCCAGCACCAGGATTTTGTCACAGTGGTAAATGGAGCTGATACGCTGCGCGATAATAATTGCAGTGGTGTCGGAATGGTTTTTTCGCAGGGCTTGACGAAGCAGCGAGTCAGTCTTATAGTCCAAGGCGCTGGAGGAGTCGTCCAGGATCAGGATCTCCGGTTTTCCAGCCAAAGCTCGGGACAGCAGAACACGCTGTTTTTGTCCGCCACTCAGGTTGGTACCCTTGGAGGTAAGCATGTGCTGGAATCCATCGGGCAGGCTGCGGATAAATTCCATGGCCTGGGCATCCTCGGCGGCCTTTTCGATTTCCTCCATAGACAGGCCACGGCCAAAATCAATGTTGGATGCGATGGTATCGGCAAAAAGAACGTCATTTTGGAACACCAGACCGAATTTCTGATGCAATTCCTCGTCCGGAATGGAGGAAACCTTCCGGCCGTCAATGCGGATACTGCCTTCATCGTTGTCATACAGACGCATAAGCAGGTTGATGATGGTGCTTTTTCCGCAGCCGGTGGCTCCGATTATGCCAAGGCTCTCCCCCCGTTTGAGAGTAAAGCTGATATCCTTGATGTGATGATCCCGGCTCTTCTCATAGGCGAAGGAGACATGATCAAATTCAATATGGTTTTCGCTTTCGATCCGGTCTTCCGGAGCCAGTTTCAGGTCTGCCGGTGTGTCCAGAATTTCTGCGATACGGTTGGCGGAAGCAGCGCCGCGGCTCATCAGCACAAACATGCGGGTGATGGACAGCATGGCGTTGAGAATGATGGTAAAATAGGTGAGGAAGGCAATGATTTTACCGGTTTCGGTGAGTCCCGCGTTGACCCGGTAAGCGCCGACCACAATGACCATGGTCAAACCCAGATTCAGGAACAGATTCATCATCGGGTTTGTCAGAGACATTGTTACGCCGGCGGTAGTTTCCCGGCGGGCGACCTCGGCATTAATCTCCCGGAAGCGTTCCTGCTCCCGGTCGGTTTTGGACAACGCTTTGATGACACGGATGCCGGTGATGTTTTCACGGACGGTGCGTACCATGGAATCCACGCCTTTTTGCAAATTGGTGTACAGCGGAATACCTTTTTTGGATACCTTGTAAACCAGAATGGCAATAAAGGGAAGGATGCAGATCAGAACAGATGCCAGCACTGGCTCCAGAATCAGGGTGATAATAATGCCGCCGGTAAGCAGGATAGGCGCCCGAATACCCAGGCGCTGAATGCGGCTGATAAAGTTATGGACATTGTAAGTGTCCGAGGTCAAGCGGGATTCCAGAGAAGGAATGGTATAGTAGTCCACCTGGGCGCAGGACAGGTAAGAAATCTTCCGGAACAGGTCGTGGCGGATCTTTCGGGTGCACTGTGTGGCCACCCAGGAGGCCATACGGTTGGCCACAATATTGGTGATAACGGCCACAACCGCACAGAGAACCATAACAATGCCCCATTTTACGATCAAGCTGACGTTCTGCTGTGGGGCAACGGTGTCGATCATGTAGGACAGGATCCAGGGCAGAAGCAGATCCATGATTGTTCCGGTAAATTTGATCACCAGCCCCAGCGTCATCCGGGGAATATAGGGCTTGAGATAATTGTACAGATGTCTCATCGCTTTGCCTCCTCCTTTTCTGCCAGCATACGGGCCTTCTCCTGCACCCGCTGCATCATGGAAAGGAGCTGTTCCCGCTCTTCTTCGCTAAAATCCTCCAACAGGAGCTGGTTCCAGTTCCGCATCAGTTCAACCACTTTTGGATACAGGGCTTGCGCTTTTTCCGTTGGGAAAACTTGCAGGATCCTCTTATCCTCCGGAGAAGGCTGGCGGGTAATAAAGCCGTTTTGCTCCAGAGCGCAGAGCTGCCGGGTTATGTTGCTTTTATTGACCGCGATTCTTTGGGCCAGCTGCTCCTGTGAAATACCCGGATGGCGGCAGATTTGGAAGATGTAGATCTGCTGGTTGCCGCTGATACCGTCCGCCTTCAGCTTCTCGCTCTGGTAGCGGTTGGAACAACGGTGGGTATGGTTGATGGAGCGCATCAGAGAGTCCATGAAATTCCTCCTTTTTCGTAAATGGTTTCGATACGAAATAGTTGCAATCGCAATTAACAGGTTAAGGATAGCATAAAATAGTTGCAAACGCAACCGAAAAGCATATTTTCTGTGATTTTGACAAAAAATATAAGCAAAAATAGTAATATAAAATAAAAAAGGCTGCAGCACGCAGCCTTTTTTCCAATTTATTCTTGATAAAAAACAGGTCCCAGTAATTTTGTAAGATTATTTGCGTCGATTTTACGGATCAGGATCCCTTCCGCGTAGTAGGTACTGATCACGGATTCGCAAAGCAGGCGGCAGGTGCGTTCCAAATCCCGAACCCCTTCCTCCGGGCAAAGCTTGATCAACTCCCCAACGGCATCATCCCCCAGCTCCAAACTCTGGGTACAGACGATGAAATCGTTGCAGGGGTCATGGAGCTTGTCCAGAGAATCCAACTGATATTCCCGAATCAGCTTTGGCCAGATATAGCCCAAAACGATATGCTCTTTGTCTTTGGGATTGTAGGAGGGCAATTCGACAATATCCAAACGGTCTTTCAGCACGGGAGACAGAGGGGACAGGCTGTTGGCGGTCGCGATAAAAATCACGTTTGAAAGATCAAGAGGAAAATTAAGATAGTTATCCACAAAATTGGAGCGGTCGCTGTCCAACAGATCCAGCAGCACGTTCTCCGGGCAGCCATGCTCCTGGGAACTTCCCATTTTATCAATTTCGTCCAGAAGGATCACCGGACAGAAGCTTTTGGAGCGGATCAGGGCTTCAACAATGCGGCCTGGACGGGCATTATGAAAAACCGTTTGCACACCACGAAGAAACAAAGCGTCCGATACGCCCGCCAAGGATATTTTTACGCAGGGACGGCCCATAGCCGCAGCAACGGAAGCGGCGATAGAGGTTTTTCCCACACCAGGCGCTCCGGCCAGCAGCAAAACCGCGCCATAATTTTTTCCCAGATGTTTTTGACAGGCCATATAACGCAGCACCTTTTCCTTAACGCTGTTCATAGCATAGTGGGAACGATCCAGCATGCGCTTGGCCATCCGCAAATCCACTGGCGGCACTGGGGAAGCGGCTTGCTGCCAGGGAATTTTCAGCATCACATTCAGATAGGCTTCCTTGATCTCCTCCTGCGGCATTTCCAGCAGGAAATCCTGGATTTCTTCCGGCATGGCGTTGAATACGTCTTCACAAATCCGTGTTTTCAGGCGGTATTTCAGTTGGCTGTGACGGGAAATGTTTTCTGTCTCGCTCATGGTCAAGTCCCTTCCTCGGTTTATCAGTCTGGAAAATAGTATAACATAAAAAGAAAAAAAGGAAAAGCCGCGTGTTTAACGCGGCTTTCTTATCAGCGGAATTTTACATGAATCATTGGATTTTCTCTGGCGCTATCCTCCAACAGGCGTATAAATTTCTCTCCGTAATCGGGAAGATTTCGGCAGAGCGCTTCTTTTTCCGCAACGATCAGCTGGACCGGGGCGGAAAGACTGGTGAGGCAATCCCAAAGGGCGTCAAGATTCTGCCCGTACCAGTCTGGAAAGGGGAGCGACTCTGCAAGAACCCTGTGAAGCTGTTCTTTTGTTTGGATTTGACTGCCATAAAGGAATTGTACCTGCATAAAAGTACCTCAATATTGCACATAATTTTTGTAAGGATGGTTAATAAAGCTGCGTGAAGGTTTGATAATGGTCAGCAGTATAGAAAATCAGGCCGTCGCTGGAATAGAGCAGACGCTCGCTTCCGCGATAACCACCTTGGTAGTTGACGTCGCACTCCTTCCATGTGCGTCCTTCGGCTTCGGGAAGGACGCCTTCGTAGTTGCCGAAGCGGTCTCCGCCGATGCTCATCTGGTCGGTCACATCCCATAAGTTGCCTTTTTGATTGTCCCAGCCCAGTTTTTTTGCCTCATTTTTGGTGATGAAATTTACAGGTAGTTTATTGTATTGATGAATATACAAGGACACATCCTCGGGAGAGGTATATCTGCCGTTTTCATCCAAAGGGTTTTCGCTGTTGTTTTCATTGCTCTCAGGCAAAGATTCTTCAGCGGTGGGAGGAGCCTGGGAGCTTTCCGGCGTTTTGCTTTCCTGCTGCGGAAGTTCAGCCGGCTCATCTTCTTCCACAGAGGCCTCCAGCAAAGCATCGGCAAGGTCAACGGCCAACTCCACATCTTCCGCGTCACAGCCGGTAAACAGCGTCAGCGCCATCAGCAGTGCCAAAAGCAGGACGCCTGCCCGTTTCCACAGGGAATATTGTTTCATAGGGTCAGATCCTTTCTGCATATTTTAGTTCAGTTCCGACGGCGGCAGAACGGCAGACAAGAAAATGTCCCGTGTCGAATAGCGAAGGGTGTTATAGGAGCCTGCGGGAGTCCGCAGAGGAAGATTTCCTGCGTCCAATCGCGCTTTCAGTGGAAGGGAAAAGGCAACGGTGGTTCCCTGATCTTGTACAGACTGCAGAGCCAGAGTACCTCCATGCTGTTCGATGATGGCTCTGGACAGCGGCAATCCCAGACCGATACCTGGCTGCGCATCGTTGTCCAGACCTCTGGAGAAATATGGCTCCATCACATTTGGTAAGATCTCCGCCGGAATGCCGTAGCCGGAGTCGGATATGGTGATTTTAGCATGCGTTTCTGTTTTCGTCAATGTTACGGTGATGGAATTATTTTCTTCCCCATACATACAGCTGTTGGACAGCAGAGAAAAAAGAACCACCGACAGTTTTTCCGGGTCAAAGAGCAAATAAAGGGGCTCTGGCGGCAGTTCATAGCGCAGCGTGATCCCCAGCCGCTTCAGAGTGGGGACGGCCGGCTCCAGCTGTTCCCTCAGATAGGCGCAAAGGTCGCCGTATTGGTGGTTTAAAACGGCGCTGCCGTTGATATATTCGGTGTATTCGGTGATGCTGACGCAGGCACGGAGCATCTGATAACAATCTTTGACCATAGACTGCAATTCCGGCTGAAATGCTTCTTCCAAATGGCGCCTAAGCAGGTCGATGCTTCCAAAAAGGCCGGATATGGGGGCGCGGAGCTGTTTCCCAAATGAGGTCAACGGGGGATCCCCTTGGTTGGATACAGAAGGACAGCCGGTGAAGGCCACCACAATGGCCTCGGTTTGCTGGCTGGCGGGATTCTTCAAGGGGGATAGGGTGAGGGTCAGGGCGACCAATGGCAATTTGCAGGCCAGCGTGATGGAAGCATCCTCTTCGCTTAAGCGGTGCTGAAGCACAGCGGTATCATAACCGAACAGCAAACTGTTCAGTGAGTGCAGTCTTTCCAGGTAGGAATAATGTTTTTTCAGGCAGTTGTTGCTCCATTGGATCACAAAATCCATGTCAGTGATCAGATAAGGAATATGAAGCTGTTCCAAAGCCTGGCAGATATCGCTTGTGTTCATGAAGTTTCTCCCTATCTCTCTGCCGGAGGCAGATTCCGTTTCAGGTTTAAGTTGCTCCGATCAAAGCGGTTTACTCTTAGGAAAAAATGGATTTTATATACAAAATGTTTAAATTCGACAAACTTCGACAGGTTTCGACATTTTGCATTTCCATTATAGCATAGATTCAGGAACGCAGAAAGGAGAATATTCAAAATTGACTTACGATTTTATAACAGGGGACAGCAAAGAAAGCGGAGGAAAAGAAAATGGAATTATCTTGAACAAAAAACAAGTGGTTTTTTGGAGAAAAGATACAATTTTATAAGGCTCTCTACTTTCGGCTTGTTTCTTCTGCCGATTTGGTATAATATATAGATATACTAAAACATTGGAGGTTGGTTACAATGGCAATTAAAATTGGTATCAACGGCTTTGGCCGTATCGGCAGACTTGTGTTCCGTGCGGCAGTGGCTCAGCCGGAGAAATTTGAAATTGTAGGCATCAACGATCCATTCGTTGATTTGGATTATATGGTCTATATGACCAAATATGACAGCATCCACGGTCATTTTAAAGGCGAGATCGAAGCAAGAGACGGCAAACTGGTTGTAAACGGCAAAGAGATCGCTGTTTTCGCCTGCAAAGACCCTGCTGAAATCGCTTGGTCTTCCTGCGGGGCTGAATACGTTGTTGAATCCACCGGCGTGTTCACCACCACCGAAAAAGCTTCCGCTCATCTGAAAGGCGGCGCGAAAAAGGTTGTTATCTCCGCTCCTGCAAAAGACAAAGAGACTCCCACCTTCGTTATGGGTGTAAACCAGGATAAATACACCAAAGATATGGTTGTTGTATCCAACGCATCCTGCACCACCAACTGTCTGGCTCCGCTGGTAAAGGTTATCAATGATAACTTTGGTATCGTTGAAGGTCTGATGTCCACGGTACATGCTACCACTGCTACCCAGAAAACCGTTGACGGTCCTTCCGCAAAAGACTGGAGAGGCGGTCGTGCCGCAGCAGGCAACATTATTCCATCTTCTACCGGCGCTGCAAAAGCCTGCGCTTTGGTTATCCCGGAGATGAAGGGCAAACTGACCGGTATGGCATTCCGTGTTCCAACTCTGGATGTATCGGTTGTTGACCTGACTGTAAAACTGGCAAAACCAACTACTTACGAAGAGATCTGCGCAAAAGTGAAAGAGGCTTCCGAGACCAGCCTGAAGGGCATTCTGGGCTACACCGAAGATATGGTTGTATCCTCTGACTTCATCGGCGACACCAGAACCTCTATCTTTGACGCAAAAGCTGGCATTATGCTCAACGACACCTTTGTTAAACTGGTTTCCTGGTACGACAACGAGATGGGTTACTCCAACAAAGTTCTCGACCTGATCGCACACATGGCTTCCGTTGACGCTCAATAGTTGATACCCAAACAAAAAAGCAAGAGGTCTGCTCCGGCAGGCCTCTTTTTGTTCTGTTGATTACAGGAATCATAACATATTGAAAGGAATAAGTCAACTTAAAGTGTATTTATAAATTTAAAGTACATTATATCTGTATTACTCTTTTAGCATAAAGGGTGGTGCGTGTATGATTTACTTTGGCGCGAAATTAAAGCAGCTTCGGGAAGCCAGAAAGATGACGCAGCAGCAGCTTGCGGATAAGCTGGAGTTGACCAAATCCAGCGTTTCAGCTTATGAAAACTCAGCGAAGTATCCGTCTGTGGAGGTGCTGATCCGGATTGCCACGATTTTTGATGTTTCGGCGGACTATCTGCTGGGTTTATCGGATAATATGGATGTTAATATTTCCAATCTGACGGATGGGCAGACGCAGCTGATCCTGAGCTTGATTCAGGAATTCAACGCTTTGAATAATTCAAAAAAGAAAGAATAAAATACGGCTTTTTGTTCTTCATTTTGCTGAAAGTTTGTTCAAATCCGGCAGAATATCCGGCAGAATGATGGTTTTCAGCGCAAAAAAAGCTCCGCTCATGGGAGCGGAGCTTAAAAATCAGCAAAAATTATTTGATGATCTCGCCGTAAACCACACCAGCGCAGCCAGCAGCGTTGGATTCGTCGGTGTCGATGTGCATAGCCAGAGCGTAGCTGTCGCTTACACGAACAACAACGTCGCCGAATACCAGTCTTCTGCCTTCGCAGTCCAGTTTAACATTTACGATCTGGTTGTCAACGATGCCAAGCTCTTTTGCTTCCGCGGTGGTCATGTGGATGTGGCGTTTTGCAACGATAACGCCTTCCTTCAGCTCAACTTCGCCGCAAGGACCAACCAGTTTGCAGGCGCCGGAGCCAGCCAGTTCACCGGACTGACGAACTGGAGCAGCAATGCCCAGAGAACGGGCGTCAGAAGCGGAAAGCTCAACCTGAGTTTCTTTGCGGAATGGGCCAAGGATAGAAACGCCAGGCTGCTCTTTTTTCGGGCCTACAACGGTTACTTTTTCAGCGCAGGCGTACTGGCCAGGCTGGGAAAGGTCTTTTTTCTTGGTAAGTTCAGCGCCAGCGCCGAACAGAATTTCAAAATGTTCTTTGGTCAGATGCAGGTGACGTGCAGAGGTTTCAACTAAAACTTTGTTGTCCATGGTTAATCTCCCTTTCACTTTTTCATTTTTGTTCTTGGGGCAGAACAATTTTGTTCACTCTTATGATAGTATAAATAACCGTTTTTTTCAATACCTTTCGCTTTTTTTCCGGGAAAAGAGAAAGGGGGCGGCTATTTTCTTCTATGGGATTCTGTGTTACAATAGCTGAAAAAGCAGTGTTTGCGGGGATATCCGGAACAAGTTAACAGGAGAAAGGAAGATTTCCATGAATAGAAGCTATGAGGAGCTGCGCACGGCCTGCCTGAGCTGTCAAAACTGCCCGCTGGCGGCAACTCGTCACCATGTAGTCTTTGGCGTAGGAAATCCACAGGCGGATGTGATGTTCATCGGCGAAGGGCCGGGAGAAAACGAGGATTTGCAGGGCGAGCCCTTTGTGGGAAGGGGCGGACAGCTTCTGGACCGCTTTTTAGCGGCGGTGGATCTGGACCGGAGCCGCAATATTTATATTGGCAATATGGTAAAATGCCGTCCGCCTAAGAATCGGGACCCGGAACCGGCCGAGGTTGAACAGTGTATCGGCTATCTCCAGGAGCAGATCCGGCTGATCCAGCCCAAAATCATTGTATGTCTGGGCCGCATTGCCGCCTGCTATATGCTGGATAAAAACTTCAAGGTAACAAAGCAGCACGGGCAATGGATACAGAAGGATGGTATCTGGATGATGGGGACCTTCCATCCGGCGGCTCTGCTTCGGAACCCCAACAACAAGCCTCTGGCCTTTGAGGATATGTTGGGATTGCGAAATAAGATTTTGGAGGTCTGCCCGGATACCTACGCCGGCATAGAGCTGCTGGGTTTGCCCCAGATGCCGTAGGACAAGCGGCACAATGTTCTAAATAAATTCCAAATAAAAATAAGGTCCGGACACGAAAGTGTCCGGACCTTATTTTTGTTATTTTTCTTCCGCAATGTGGCAGCTTTCCGCCATAACCAAAGCGTGCAAAGCCATGCAGGTGGTCAATACCCACTGGATGGTATTGATGGTACAAACCTTTTGTAGTGTAACAAGCTGGCTGATGCCTAAGATCAATCCGCAGAGAGCGCAGGCATAACCATAAGCGCAAAGGTATTTGGCGCCTTTTTCCGGATTAACATTGCGAATGATCCTGGCTTGGCCGATCATGGCCAGGGCGAAGAACAGCAGGGTGAGGATCCACAGCACCCGGTCGGACATATCCGCAATCTGGGGATAGGCCATAAACTGCTCCACAAGATACAGCATGGTCCAAAGTGCCGGTGTCAGCAGAACGCCGGAGCGACGGAACATCTTTCCGCCGGTAATGGCGTAGGAGAGGAAGGCCGCGCCTGCACTGAGTCCGATAAACAGGCGGATGATTTGGAGAACCACGAACAGCTTGTTGTCCAGGATCTGCCGCAGAGGGTCGCTCCAGCGGAAAAGGTCAGACAGGGAACTCCAAAAATCCAGCCCGCTGATCACCAGAACCATCAGGCCGCAAACGGCGGACACCAGTGTCAGCAACAGTGGATGTTTGACCCTGAACCCTTTGGGCTTCATAACGAAAAGTCCATAGCCGACAATAATGGCCAAAGAAAGCCCCAGCAGTGTGTTATAAAAGGAAACAGCAAAACCTCCGGACAGGTAAAAACCGGTATTCGGATCCACATTTGTGAAAATCAAAAAAATACGAAGTGCAAGACAGATCAATCCGCCGACAGCAAAGAACAGCTTACTCCAATTCATAATCAATCTCCTGTTATAGTTAAGATATCCAAAGGAATACAAAGAAATTATAACACGAAATTACGGCTTTGTATAGCTATCTGGTGAAATGTTGGGAATAAGGAAAGGGACAATCCCATAAAATGAAGCAGACGGGAGGATGGATATATGCGCTTTTATGGAATTTGTCTCTGTGTAATGGCTGTTTTGCTGCTGATTATTCCGTTGCTGCCGGGAGGGCTGGGAAAAATGGAAGAAACCGTCCCGGAAGAGCCGTTGGTGGCGGTAGTCGATGAGATCAACAAGGCTGTGCCGGAGGAAAAAGAGGAAAAAGAGGAAAAAACGGACATCCCTGTTATGGTGTTGGAGGATAAAATCGCCAGTTTTCAAATCAAAAACGCTGCAACCCAGGCAGTGGATACGGTAGCGGTGGAGGATTTTGTGCTGGGGGCGGTTTGCAGCGAAATGCCGGCCTCTTTTCATCTGGAAGCGCTGAAGGCACAGGCAGTCAGCGCCCGTACCTGGGCGGTTTACCAAAAGCTGTGGCAGCAGGAGCATCCTTCGCCGGAGCTGAACGGAGCGGATTTTCAGTCTGACCCGGAACACTGGAAGGGATATGTGACCAAGGAACAGGCGCAGGAGCGCTTTGGCGAATCCTTTGAGGCTTATTGGGCGCTGCTGACCCAGGCGGTGGAGGAAACCAAAGGGCAGATCCTCTGCTATGAGGGAGAGCCGATCGCGGCGGCATATCATGCCATCAGCGCGGGAAAAACCGAGTCGGCCGAGTATGTTTGGGGCAGTTTTCTCCCTTACTTGCAGGCGGTGGACAGTCGGGGCGATGAGCTGGCGCCTGGGTATGAGGAAAGTGTTTCGTTCACAGACGGAGAGATGAAGCAAATTATGAGCGCCGTCGATTTTGAAGGCGAGCCATCCGGCTGGTTGGAGATTCTGGAGCGTTCCCCTTCGGGTTATGTGACGCTGATCCAGGTGGGGGATATTCAGATGAGCGGACTGGATTTCCGTACGGCACTGGGCCTGCGTTCCAGCTGTTTCACCATAACCCATACGGATGCGGGTTTTACCATTACCACCAGAGGCTACGGCCATGGGGCGGGCCTGAGCCAATATGGGGCTGATTTCATGGCTCGCCAGGGCAGCAGCTACGATGAAATTCTGGCCTACTATTATACAGGCTCCCAGTTATGTCAGTGGTAAGACGAATTTTATCAAAAAAAGACGAAAGTGTTCTTGACAAGCTCAGGTTATTTGCTATAATAAAAGTGAAATATATGAGCAAATGCTCATATATTAAATTGAAAGCAGGAAGCCTTCCTATTTGGGAAGGCTTTTCATGGAAGAATATATGAATGATTGTTCAAATGTTTGGAGGAAATCATGAATGAGAATTGTACTTGTCCGTATGAGGGCAATGATGAAATCTGCGCGGAATGTCATCACCACACCGCTTTGGTCGAAAGCATGAGAAAACAGATGCCTACGGCGGAAGAGCTGGAGCGGACTGCGGAACTGTTTAAAGTGTTTGGAGATCCCACCAGAATGCAGATCCTGACCGCTTTGTTTGCTCAGGAGATGTGTGTTTGCGATATCAGCGACCTGTTGGGGATGACCCAATCGGCCATCTCCCATCAGCTCCGGCTGCTGCGGAACAGCCGTCTGGTCAAAAATCGCCGGGAAGGCAAATCCATTTATTATTCCCTGGATGATACGCATGTAGCAACCATTATTGCCCAGGGTTTGGAGCATATCCGTCACGGACAGGATAACAACGGAACCCGAAAGGAGCTGTAAAACGATGAGTAAGGAAAAAGAGTGTAAATGCGGCTGTGAGCACCGTCACGAACATGCTCATGACCATAAAAGCGAGCAAAAGGGCGAAAGCTGTGGCTGTGCTATGTGCCAGCTGGAGAATCTGAGCGGCCTTGCGGAAGACAGCGAGGAAGAATGCTGCTGTTCCAAGCATGAATCCTGCTCTTGCGGCTGCGAACACCATCACGAATATGCTCACGACCATAAAAGCGAGCAAAAGGAAAGCTGCGGCTGCGCCATGTGCCAGCTGGAGAATCTGAGCAGACTTGCGGAAGACAGCGAGGAAGAATGCTGCTGTTCCGAGCATGAGTCCTGCTCTTGCGGCTGCGAACACCATCACGAACATGCTCACGACCATAAAAGCGAGCAAAAGGGCGAAAGCTGCGGCTGTGCTATGTGCCAGCTGGAGAATCATCACCTTGTTGAGGAAGAAGCTGAGCCGGCTTCTTCCCCCAAAACAGCTTCCTCTTTCAATCTTCTGGAGCTTTCCCTGCCGGTCAAGGCTTTGATCACCGCTGTTCTGCTTCTGTTCAGTCTGATCCCCCTTGTTTCTCCATTGAAGCCCCTTTTGTACCTGCTTATGATCCTGCTTTGGAGCGCACCGCTGTTCCAAAAAGGCTGGAAATCCGCCAAACGCCGCAGTCTGGATGAAAATGTGCTCATGTCCATCGCCATTATCGCAGCCTTTCTGATTGGAGAGTATTTTGAAGCGCTGATGGTTGCCGCTCTCTTTGCGGTGGGCGACTGGCTGGAACTAAAGGCGGTTCAGCGCAGCCGGAAGGACATTGCGCAGGTGGTCAATATCCGTCCCCAGCGGGCAAACCTGGTTCTTTCCGACGGTCAGGTGCAGGTGATCCCTTCCCGTAAGCTGAACATTGGCGACAAGATCCAAATCAAAGCCGGCGAGCGGGTACCGGTGGACGCGCTGATTCTGGAAGGACAGTCCACCATGGACCGTTCCGCCATTACCGGTGAATCAGTGGCTGTGGGTGTTCAGGTGGGCGACCGGATCCTCTCCGGCGAAGTGAACCTGTCCGGTGTGCTGACCTGCCGCTGTGAGACTACTTTTGATAACTCCACCGCCAGCAAAATCATTCAGATGGTGGAGGAATCCTCCGCGCAAAAGGGAGAAACGGAGAAATTTATCACCCGTTTCGCTAAATATTACACGCCGGCAGTGGTTGTGATGGCGATTTTGACCACGATTCTACCGCCATTGCTGGGTTGGGGTTCCTTTACCATGTGGCTGAACCGGTCATTGGTGTTCCTGGTTGCATCCTGCCCCTGCGCGCTGGTGATCTCGGTGCCCCTGGCCTTCTTCTCCGGTGTGGGTGCCATGTCCAAACAGGGTGTTTTGCTGAAAGGAACCAAGTTCATCGAGCCGCTGGCCCATGTAAAAAATGTGGTCTGCGACAAAACCGGCACCATTACCACCGGAGAGCTTCAGGTTTCCAAAGTGGAACAATTCAGCGATGCTGCCGATATGCGCGAAGTGACGGCTCTTGCTGAAAAATACAGCAGCCATCCGGTTGCCCAGGCCATCTGCCGGGCCTTTGGCACTGGTCCTGAAAATGCGGAAGTAAAAAATGTGGAGGAGATCGCCGGAAAGGGCGTATCCCTGCAAATGGATGGCAAAAAAGTTCTCTGTGGCTCTGCCCGTCTGATGAAGGAACAGGGTATCCCTATGGAACATGTGCCGGAAGCCAATGTTTATACGGCGGTTGACGGTGTACTGCTGGGCTGCGTTATGCTGTCCGATATGCCAAGAAGCGATGCCGCGGACACGATGAAGAAGCTGAAAGCTTTGGGCGTGGAACGCACAGTTATGCTCACCGGCGACAGCGCCGTTTCTGCCTCTGTTGTTAAGGAACAGGTAGGCATTGATGAAATGCACTGTGGCCTGCTGCCCAAAGACAAGGCGGATCTGATGAAAGAGCTGAAGAAAAACGGGAAAAAGACGATTTTTGTTGGCGACGGCATCAACGATGCCCCGGTTTTGGCTGCCGCGGATATCGGCTTTGCCATGGGGATGGGTACAGACGCGGCCATTGAATCCGCCGACGCGGTGCTCATGTCTGACAGCCTTTCCTCTCTGCCCAAGGTGATCACCACTGCCCGCCGAACCGTTTCCATTGTAAAAGTGAATATCTGGTTCATTCTTTTGTCCAAAGCAGCGGTTCTGATTCTTGGCCTTTTGGGTATTGCGCCTATGTCTTTAGCTGTTTTTGCCGATGTGGGCGTGTCGATTTTGACGGTTCTCAATGCGGTCCGGGTTTTGAAAGTGAAAAAGTAATGGTTGTGATTAAAAACTCTCTCAAGGGCTTCCTTGGGAGAGTTTTTGCATAATTTTCTAAAAATAGGTGTTTTGCACGAAAAAAACTCTCTGATTTGTGAAAGTTTCTGTTTGTGTTATCAGCAAAAATACATTATAATAAAATAAAGTTCTGAATATCGTTTTATTGAAAGGAAGATATACCATGACCTGGATTGTAAAAGATACCGTAAAAGGCGGAGAAGCCGAATACAGCTATAACGACCTGCTGAGACTAATGGATAAAGAAGGCCGTCAGGTTGACCTGCACCTGAAAAAAGAAATCACCGACGATGTTGGCTACCTGACCTGGGACGTAGAACACTGGAGCTGCACCGGCCCAAGAAAATACATCCGTACCTACACCCGCAAAGGCCGTGTTCTCCGCGACTACACCATGCACAATGACTACGACCTGAAGGCAGAATTCCATCCAGAGGATGCCAACGTAGACTTCATTACCCTGTCTTAATTGTATGACGAATGAAAAAAGCCACCCGGTAGGGTGGCTTTTTTTGATGTCAGGTACAGGGCAACAGGGAAAATGTCTTATTTTCGGATCGCTCTGGTTTTCTGCCAGCGGCCGGTACCATAGAGGATCTGTCCGGCGGCGCAGCAGCAGATATTACTGAGGATCATGGACCACCAGATGCCTGTAGGGCCAAAGCCCAATGCTTTGAAGAAGTAGATCATGGGCAGACGGCAGCCCCAGAGACGAAATACGGACAGAAAAAGGGTACTGCGGGTATGGCCGGAACCATTGAATACACCGGTGAGGATCTGATACCAACCCATGAAAAAGGCAGTAGCTATAGAATAAAAAGCGTATTCATTGGCAAGGGTCAGCAATTCTTCACTGGCATCCTTGACAAAGAGAGGAAGAATATAAGGAGCGGCGATCCAGCCGAATACTGTGATAACGGCGGAAATGCCCGCGCACAGCAGCATAGCTTTTCGGAAACATTCCTTGGCGTGCTGGGGATCTCCGGCGCCCAGACTCTGGCCGATGAAAGCGGAAAGCGCGCCGCCGATGGAATTGACCGGAATATAGAACAGATTAGCAATGCGGCTGCCCAGACCATAGGCGGACATGGCGATAGCGCCATAATAAATGATCGCTTTGTTCATCATTACGAAGCCGAAGGAGGTGAAAAACTGTCCCACTGATGCCGGAATCGTAACGGTCATGATCTCCTTCAAGGACGCCATGTTCAGCGGATACTTGCGGAAGGCAATCGTGGTCATTCCATGCTGCTCGTTCTCATAAAGCTTGCGGAGGACCACCGGGACCAACACGAATTTGGACAGAGAGGTAGCCAGTGCCGCGCCAAGGACGCCCATGTCCAGAACAAAAATAAAAATCGGGTCCAGAATGATAT
Source organism: uncultured Clostridia bacterium (assembly GCA_945876435.1). Taxonomy (GTDB): domain Bacteria; phylum Bacillota; class Clostridia; order Oscillospirales; family Ruminococcaceae; genus Negativibacillus. The sequence goes on along the minus strand of CAMCOD010000002.1, from coordinate 92,858 downwards.
TCAGCAGCGCCGCGATGGAATTTAGGCGCACACCGCTTTTGCTGTCACCATTGGCCTGATGGATGGCATGGAATAGGGACAGCAGAAACATACCGATAAAGTCGAAGGAAATGCCTTTCAGATACAGGCGACTGTCATTGAGAATATTTTCCGGGGTATCCAGCCACTGCAGCACCAGATCTGTGCCGAAAAACAGCACAACGGTCATCAGAGCGCCGGTGATCAGCGACAGAAGCATCAGGTGGGTGGCGGTTTCGTTGGATTTTTCATACTTTTCGGCGCCGATGGCCTGCGAGATCAAGGCAAGAGCGGCAGCGCTCAGGCCGGCAGTGAAGGCGACAGCGCAGTTGCTGACCGGGCTGACCAGTGTGACGGCACCAACCTGCAATTCGCCGATCCGACCGACGAAAAAGGTGTCAACCACACTGTACAGGGAATTGATCAGATTCAGAAACATCAGCGGAAGCGCCATCTGAATCATGTTTTTCATTATGTTTTTTTCCAATAAGTTGGCATGGGTGGACATGATAACCTCTCCTCTCTTTACACGTCTACCATTTTAACACTTTTCAGTACAAATGCAATAAGCTTTTGGGATGAAAAGCATATCAGAAGCTCCCTTTACATATAGATTGGACAGAACCCATAGTCTGAAACGGTAAGGAGCGAAATATATGGAACTGCAGATCAAAAAACAAACGCTGCCCGTCAACGAAATTGTCCTTGACAGCCAGACGGAGCAGCCGCTTGAATGTGATGTGCTGCTGCCGGACTACTGCCCGGATATTCAGAGAATCCTGAACTGTGACGTATGCTGTCTGATCCGTGAGACGCACGCCGCCCAGCAGCGCCTGACCATAGAAGGGGAGCTACGCCTAACGGTTCTCTACGTCAGCGACAGCGGGATGCTCCGCAGCATCGACCAGAAACAACCCTTTGTCCGCCATCTGGACAGCAAAACTCCATTGGAAAATCCAATCACCGAGGTGCTTTGCAAGGTGGATTATGTTAACTGCCGAGCGATCAGCAGCCGAAGGCTGGAAGTCCGCGGCGCGGTTACGCTGAAGGTTCGGGCTATGAACTGCAGCGGCTGCGAGGCCATCCGCGATTGCGGCAGTATGGGTATTCAGCTGAAAACAAAAAGCATGGATATCAATGCCTGCGTTTCCGGCAGTGAAAACTGTTTTGTGCTGCGGGAGGAGCTGGAACTGGGCGGCCGTCCTCCCATCTCCCAGATTTTATTCAGTCAAATGCAGGCTGTGCTGACGGATTATAAGGTGATTTCCGGCAAAATCGTCACCAAAGGGGATTTGAAGCTGAAAATGCTTTATCTTCCTCTGTCCTCTGACGAAAAAGAACCTCCTCAGGAGCTGGAATATACCCTGTCCATCAGCCAGATCTTGAACGCGGAAGGAGCCGGAGAAGACAGCGATTGCTGTGTGACTTATGAGATCGGCGGCTGGGAGCTGCAGCCCAAGACGGATATGGACGGGGAGATGAAGGTTCTGTCTGTGGAGGCGCAGGTGCGGGCGAGCGCCGCGGTTCACCAGCCTAAAACCCTCTCTTTGGTGCAGGACTGCTACAGTACAGACTGCGAGCTGGGCTTTGAGGAAAAACAACTGCCGTTTCTGCATTATCTTTCCGGCCTGAAAGAAAGCCATCGGATCCGAGAGAGCTTTGCTACCGGAAAGAATGCACAGTCGGTACTCAGTGCCTGGAGCCGTGTGAAGGAACAGCAGACCCGTTATTCCGAAGAAGGCATCATTCTCAGTGCCAATATTGCCCTTTTGGCCCTGGTGCTGGATGAGGAGGGGATCCCGCAGTTTTGCGAGGAAGTGGTTCAGGTCGAACATACGGTTCCTCTGGACCGGGGACAAAACGCCCTGCTGTTTGGTCTGCGCTTGCTGCCGGTTTCTGCGGAAGCCACGGTTAACGGCAGCGGCAAGCTGGACTTTACCTGTCAGCTCGAGCTGAACGGCTCCGTCTATTCGATGGAACGGCAATCCGCCGTCTGCGCCATTACTCCCGATGAAAAACGGCAGAAGAAACGCCGGGAGGATAGCGCTTTGTGCATTTACTACGCGGACCAACAGGAAAGCGTGTGGGATATTGCCAAAAAATATAATAGCTCCGTGGCAGCGGTCATGGAGGAAAACGGACTGGATCATGACATTCTTTCCCAGCGAACGATGCTTTTGATCCCAATGTTCTAATCTGAATGGAAGGAGAGTCACTATGGAGGCGAATATTTATCAGAACATTGTGGAGCGTACCGATGGGGATATTTACATCGGAGTGGTGGGGCCGGTTCGTACCGGCAAATCCAGTTTTATCAAGCGCTTTATGGAAACCATCGTTATCCCTCATATGGATAATGATTTCCGGCGGGACAGAGCCATTGACGAACTGCCCCAGTCGGCAGCGGGAAAAACCATTATGACCACGGAACCGAAATTCATCCCGGAGGATGCCGTAAAGGTGGAGATGGACGGCGGGGTGCAGATGAACGTCCGTATGATCGACTGTGTGGGCTATATTGTACCAAGTTCACTGGGCTATGTGGAAAACGAGCAGCCCAGAATGGTGCGCACGCCATGGTTTGAAGATGCGATCCCCTTTAATATGGCGGCGGAGATCGGGACGCAGAAGGTCATCAATGAACATTCCACCATCGGGCTGGTTATCACCACGGACGGTAGCATCAGCGACATTCCCCGGGAGGAATACGAGGAGGCGGAGGAGCGGGTCATTGAGGAACTGAAGCAGATCGACAAACCCTTTACGGTGCTGCTGAACTGCGCAGAGCCGGACAGCCGCGCTTCTCAGGAGCTGGCGGAGCGTTTGCAGGAGAAATATGGTGTGCCGGTTATGGCAGTGAACTGTCTGGACCTGAGCGAAAGCAGCATTCGGGAGATCCTGTCTCAGGTGCTGAAAGAATTTCCTATTAAAGAGATCTGTGTTGATCTTCCCCGCTGGATCGTCGCCCTGGAGAAAAATCATTGGCTGAAACAGGCGATTTTTCAGTGTCTTATGGAGGTTTGCCGGCCGATCCGTCGCTTGAGCCATGTGAAAGAGCAGCTGAAACGGCTGGAGGACTGTCCGCAGATCCGGCATGTGGATGTGGATGGTATTGATTTAGGCAGGGGAAGTGTAAAAGCAGTCGTTCAAATGGAACCTATGCTGTTTTATCAGGTGCTGGGTGAAACCACCGGCCTGCAGATCGAAAGCGAGGAGCAGCTGATGCCCTGTATGGCGGAACTGGCCCACATTCGCCGGGAATATGAGAAAATCAAAGGTGCTATGGAGGAGGTGCAGGCGACCGGTTACGGCATTGTAATGCCTGCTCTGGAGGAGCTGCGGCTGGAGGAGCCGGAAATCGTCAAGCAGGGCGGCCGTTACGGTGTCCGCCTGCGGGCTTCAGCGCCTTCAATCCACATGATGCGGGCCGATATTACCACAGAAGTGTCGCCAATCGTGGGCAGCGAGAAGCAGTCGGAGGAGCTGGTAAAATATCTGCTTAACGAATTTGAGGAGGATCCGGTGAAAATCTGGGATTCCAATATTTTCGGCAAATCTCTCCACGAACTGGTCAACGAAGGGATGCATAACAAGCTGTACCGGATGCCTTCCGATGCCCGGATGCGCCTGCAGGAAACCATCGAGCGCATTATCAACGACGGCTGCAACGGGCTGATTTGCATTATTTTGTAAAGATATCCATAAAACCAAGAGCAGACGGCGGACAAAAGGGTTGGATTTATCGGCAAAAATGGCATTTTGCTTGTCAAACAAAGAGGCAGGTGTTATAATTATCCCATTAACTTTTCAAGGAGCCTCCCAATGACAGTAATTGAGCAGATTGAAGAAAAGCTTCCCTTTCTTACTAGAAAGCAGCGGGAAGTGGCAAATTATATGCTGGAAGACCCAGAGCGGATGTCCTATGTTACGCTGAAGGAAATGAGCCGGGATACGGATATCACAGAGATGACCATTTTAAAGACCTGCACGCTCCTGGGATTTTCCAGTTTCAGCAATATGAAGTATGAGTTCCGGAAATATGCTGCCATGCAGCTGGAGCAGTTCCGTTCCCAAAACTCTGGAAACCAGATTTCAGCGGTGTCCCAGTCGGAGCGGGATGATGACGGACGGTTGCTGCGGGAGATCTGCCAGGAGGAGGCAAAGATCGCTGTGGCCTATTTGGAACAGTTGGATCCCACAACAATTTTTCATACTGCGGATCTGATTTTGGCCGCGGATAAAATTCTTTTGTTTGGACGTGGCGTATCCACCTGCATCTGTCACTATGCAGCGTCTCTGTTTTCTTCCATTGGGAAAGGAACAGTTGCGGTCAATACGGAGCTTTATGACGATGTGTATGGGGTTTTGCCGCTTCTGGATGAAAAGACTTTGGTGATCGTAGTTGCTTTTCCGGACTACTATCTGACAACGGTGAAGGTGGCGGAAACCGCTCAGAAGCAGGGCGCCAAGGTTTTGGCCATTACCGATAATGAGCGTTCTCCCATTTGTGAATTCAGTGATTTTAATCTGTTCTGCCCTACCCAGAACCGGGTGTTCCTCAATAATATCAGTATGCCCATGGAGCTGATCAATCTTTTGGCGACGGCTATGAACCTGCGTTTGAGTCCGGAGCAAAAGGATAGAACCTTTGCAGACCCCTGCAATCGCTATAGTGATATGAATCTGTAATTTTGAGAAAAGATGGAATAAAAAAAGCCTCCTTGTGGAGGCTTTTTTTATTCCAACAGGACTGCCGATCAAGCCGGACAAAAGATAACTCTGTTAAAAATTATGCAAAGTGCTGCTTTTTAGAGTAAAAATTGATAGAAACAGAAAATTGTTCACAAATTAAGGGAAAAAACTTGCAATACTTTATGGTAAATGCTATACTTTTGGCGAAGTAAGAGCGTGAAATTTGCTCTATTTTGCTGTATCCGCTCTAAATTTAAACCAAAAGGAGATTTGACCATGAAAAAGTTTCTCAGCGTATTTCTGGCTGCGATGATGCTGGCTTCTATGGCTGCCTGCAGCGGCAAAACAAATGAAGAAAACAAAGCGCCGGAAAGCACCAATCCAAGCACAGAAAATACAACCACTCCAAGCGAGAGTACTTCATCCGGTCCTCAGTATTATAATACTTACCTGAGTGCGGACCCAACTTCTATGGACATTTCCCGTGTTTCTGACTCCTACTCCAGCACCGTGACCAACCAGATCATGGAAGGTCTGGTTCGCCTGGAAGAGAAAGACGGCGAGTATGTGATCGCTCCCGGTGATGCGCAGACTTGGGAATCCAACGAAGACGGTACGGTTTGGACCTTCCATCTGGGCAACAACAAATGGCAGGACGGTCAGGAAGTAAGCGCGCAGGATTACGTTTACTCTTTGCAGAGAAGCGCAGATCCGGCCACCGGTTGTCCAAATGAATACTTCCTGGTTCCGCTGGTTGGCTACAACGAAGTTCGTGACGGTGCTGACGTTTCCTCTCTGGGTGTAAAAGCACTTGACGAGAAAACACTGGAGATCACCTTGGCTTACCCAGTACCTTCCTTCCTGGAAATGTGCTCCGGCACCATCTACTATCCACAGCGTCAGGATATTGTTGAACAGTACGGCGATCAGTACGGTTCCGAGCAGGAATATACCATGGCCAATGGTCCATACACCCTGGAATCCTGGGTACACAACAGCTCTATTGTTCTGAAAAAGAATCCAAACTACTGGAACGCGGACAATGTTCAGATCGAAACCGTAAATCTGACCATTCTCCAGGACGGCAATACGGCTTACACCATGTTTGAAGCCGGCGATCTGGACTATGTAGGTACCTCTGAATCGGAATGGGTCGAGAAATTCTCCTCCCGCGATGATACAACTTATGTACAGTTCGCTACCGCAGCTGTTTACTATTCCTTCTATAACGCGCAGGACGAGCTGTTCTCCAACGCGAACATCCGCAAAGCCTTCACGCTGGCCATCGACCGTGAAGATGTCAACGAAATGTGCTTCGGCGGCAAAAACGTGGCAGCTACCGGTTGGGTAACGCCGGCTATGGCAGTTGGCTCCACCAACTATCGTGAATATGCAGGCGATGCAATTCAGGAAATGTACGACGCAATGAATGCGGAAAACATGACACCAAAAGATTATCTGCTGAAAGGTATGGAGGAACTGAATCTTGGCTCCGATCCTTCGACTTTGGATGTCACCTTCTCTCTGGCAGGCACCAGTGAATGGTTCCGTACCTACGGCGAATATCTGCAGCAGGTTTACAATGCGGAACTGGGCGTTAACCTGAAGATCGACTTCAATGACTGGGGTATTTTCTACGACAACGTACAGAACGGCAACTACCAGATCGGTTACATGGCCTGGAGCGCATACTACAATGATCCATATGATGTTCTGTCCCTGTTCATGTCCACCAACGACGCCATCGAGACCGGCTGGTCCAACGCTGAATTTGACAAACTGGTTACAGAAGCTCAGTCCACACTGGATGAAGCAAAACGTCTGGAGCTGTACAAAGCAGCCGAAGACATCCTGCTGAAAGATGAATGTGTTGTGAACCCAATGATGTTCCCAACCAGCAACAGCTTCTATAAAAACTATGTAACCGGCTACTCCTATCTTGCTTTCACCAACACTGGTTATAAAGGCATGAGCACCGGCGGCCGCTAATATTCCTCCTATTTCCAAATAAAGAAGGGCGCAGCTCAGCCTGCGCCCTTCTTGGATATTACGATTGATTCAGAAAGGAGCGCCTTTCATGGGAAAATACATCATCAAGCGAACCTTTTTTGCGTTTCTTACGTTGATCGCTGTTGTTACCATAACTTTTTTCCTGATGCGCAGTATTCCTGGTGATCCTCTGGCCGGCATGGCAAGAGCCTTGCCGGAGGAAACCAAACAGGCCTTTTATGCCAAGTACGGTCTGGATAAGCCTTTGTTTGAGCAGTACTTGATTTATATGAAGGGACTTTTCCACGGGGATCTGGGGGAAAGCATCCGTTATGCCGGCCGTCCGGTAATGAAGACCATTGCGGAGACCTCACCAATTTCCGGTTTGTACGGTGGTATCGCTTTGGTGCTTGGTACGCTGACCGGTGTGATTCTGGGCATTGTGGCCGCATTGAATAAAAACCGCTGGCCGGACTATATTGTTATGTTTATCGCGATTTTAGGCACCACGCTGCCGGTCTTTGTGCTGATTTCCCTGGCGCAGTGGGTCTTTGGTGTAAAATTGGGCTGGCTGCCGCCATCCGGATGGGGCGAGTTAAAACATATGATCCTGCCTATCGCTGTATCCGCCTTCGGTTCCGTCGCTACTTATGCCCGTTATGTAAAAGCATCCATGCTGGATACACTGGATCAGGACTATGTGCTGACCGCGAAAGCCAAAGGCCTGTCGGATTTCCAGGTTATCACCCGTCATGTGCTCCGCAACTCTCTGATGCCTTCTGTTACGATCTTTGCAGGCAGCGTTGTTGGTGTATTTACCGGTGCTTTCGTCACCGAGCGAATGTTCGCTATTCCCGGTATCGGTTTCTACTACATTAGTTCCATCAACAATAACGACTATACTATGGTTCTGGGCACTACCGTATTTTATGCTGTACTGTTTATTGTCATGCAGTTGGTTTTGGATATTGTATATACCCTGATCGACCCACGAATCAGAGTAAGCGGCAAGAAATAAGGAGGGACAAATATGCAGACGATTCCAAAAGATAAATTTACCATCGTAGGCGTAGAGCCTGACTCCGCGGATATCATCGCCCGCCCTCCCATCAATTACTGGAAGGACGCATGGCGCCGTTTCAAGCAGAATAAAATTGCTGTTATTGCCCTCATTGTTCTGCTTTTACTGGTTTTTATGTGCATTTTCGCGCCGATTTTCAGCCCTTATGAGTATGAAACCATTGACAAAGAAGCCAGAAATGTAGGTCCTTGTGCCGCGCACTGGTTTGGCACGGATAAATTGGGCCGGGATATGTTCACCCGTGTGTGGATCGGCGGCAGGGTATCCATTATCATCGGTATTGCCGGCGCCCTGATTTCTATGACTGTCGGCTGTATCTACGGCGGTATTGCCGCTTACTTCGGCGGCATCGTCGACAACATTATGATGCGCATTGTTGAGGTGCTGATTGCGGTGCCTTACCTGATCGTAGTCATTCTCATGTCAGTCGTGCTGGAAGATTCCAACATTGGTACTCTGCTTTTGGCCATGACCATCACCGGTTGGTGCGGCACAGCGCGTTTTGTGCGTTCCGAAATGCTGCGGATCAAGAATGAAGAGTATACGCTGGCGGCGCAGCTTTTAGGCGTAAGTCCCTGGAAGATCGTTACCCGCCACTTCATTCCAAATACTATGGGTATTATTATCGTTAATATTACATTTAGCATTCCGGGTTATATTTTCTCTGAGGCTTTCCTGAGTTATATGGGTTTGGGTATTCAGCCTCCTGGGACTTCCTGGGGCGCCCTTGCTTCGGCGGCTCAGTCTCAGTTCACCTTCTATCCTTACCTGCTGTTCTTCCCGGTGCTGATGATTGCGCTGACCATGCTCTGCTTCACCCTGATCGGCGATGGCCTGCGGGATGCGCTTGACCCGAAAGCAAGAAAGTAAAGGGAGGAAAGGAGAATGACTATGGAAAACAAAGAAAAAATCTTAGAAGTCGAAAACCTCTGCGTTTCCTTCCATACTTATGCCGGTGAAGTTAAGGCGGTCAGAAATGTAAACTTCCATGTGAACCGGGGCGAAACGCTGGCCTTTGTAGGAGAGTCCGGCTGCGGCAAGACAGCAACCTCCAAGGCGATTATGCGTCTGTGGAATCCGCCTTTTGTTGAGATCAAGGATTGCTCCTCCATGAAATATAACGGGGAAGAGATCATGGATATGGATAAAAAACGCCTTCAGGCGCTGCGAGGCAACGAAATTTCGATGATCTTCCAGGACCCGATGACTTCTCTGAACCCAACCATGACGGTAGGCAAACAGATTATGGAGGGTTTGATGCTTCACCGCCATTTAAATAAGGAAGAAGCCCGAAAAGAAGCGCTCAATATGCTGAGAATGGTGAAGATCCCGGATCCGGAGAAGAATCTGGATGCTTATCCCCACCAGTTGTCCGGCGGTATGCGGCAGAGGGTGATGATCGCTATCGCTTTGGCCTGCGAGCCATCGATTCTGATTGCTGACGAGCCAACAACTGCTCTGGATGTTACCATTCAGGCGCAGATTCTGGATTTGCTGTCCAACCTGAAAAAGGAAATGAACACAGCCATTATTCTGGTTACGCATGATCTGGGCGTTATCGCCAATTTTGCCGACCGGGTGCAGGTTATGTATGCCGGTCAAATCGTGGAACGCGGTACCACGCAGGAAATTTTCACAGAAGCCAAACACCCTTATACCTGGGCTTTGCTTAGTTCGGTACCTGCATTGGCAAAAGAGAATAAACAGGAGCTTTATGCCCTGAAAGGCACCCCTCCGGATCTGCTGCTGCCGCTGAATCACTGTCCGTTTGCCGCCCGCTGCGAGTATTGCATGCAGATTTGTAAGGAACAGAATCCCATGGAGACAGAACTGACTGGAACCCACAAGGTGTCCTGTTGGCTGCAGCACCCCGATGCGCCAAAGGTCGAGTCCTTTTACGACAGGAGGAAGAAATAATGGGCGAATATCTGGTAGAAGCCAAAAATTTGTGTAAGTATTTCCAGGTTGACCGCCATCACACTTTGAAGGCGGTTGACGGCGTTAACATCGCGATCCGAAAAGGAGAAACCCTGGGTCTGGTAGGGGAATCCGGCTGCGGAAAAACCACCTGCGGCCGTACGCTGCTTCGCTTGTATGAAGCGACCTCCGGTGAGATCCTTTTCGACGGCAAAGACATCAGCAAGCTGCACGGAAAAGAGCTGATGCAGTTTAAACACAGAGCCCAGATGGTCTTTCAGGACCCTTATTCCTCTCTGGACCCTCGTATGACCATTGGAGAGATCATTGCGGAGGGTATGGATGTTCATGTGAAACTCAGCGGCAAGGAAAGACAGCAGCGTATTGCGGAGCTTCTGGCTGCTGTTGGTCTGACCGAGCAGTTCGCAAGCCGCTTTGCACATGAATTATCCGGCGGTCAGCGTCAGCGTGTGGGTATTGCCCGCGCTTTGGCGGTTGATCCGGACTTTATTGTCTGCGATGAGCCGATTTCTGCGCTGGATGTGTCCATTCAGGCACAGATCGTCAACCTTCTGATCCGTTTGCAGAGAGAAAGAGGCCTGACATATCTGTTTATTTCCCATGACCTGTCCATGGTAAAGCATATTTCTGACCGTGTCGGCGTTATGTATCTGGGCAGCATGGTGGAGATGGCATCCAGCAAGGAGATTTTCAGCCATCCGAAGCATCCGTATACCCAGGCGTTGATGGCCGCGATCCCAGAGGTGGACTTTGATGGTGAAGGGAAAAAGACCATTGAGCGTTTGCAGGGCGAGGTTCCCAGCCCAATCAATCCACCGGCCGGCTGCCGTTTTGCGGCGCGCTGCAAGTATGCTACTGATATTTGCCGCCAGGAAATGCCCAAGCTGGTTGAGCTGGAGCCGGATCACTTTGTTGCTTGCCACCACTGTGATGTGTGTGGTAAATAGGGAGGGTTAACGATGATCCTCTCTCCAAAAACTCTGGAACGAATTTTGGACTGCGCCTGTGCAGGCGGGGTAGACTTTGCGGAAGTTTTCTGTGAGGAAACGCAGCGGAATACCATCAATGTCCGGAACAGCGGCGTGGATGGCAGCTCCTGCGGAAGAGAAAGCGGTGTGGGTATCCGCGTTTTTTCCGGCTTGAACGCTTACTACGCCTACAGCAACGACGGCAGGGAAGAAACTTTGCTCCGCTTGACCAAGGAACTTTGCGCTGCCTGCAAAGGAGGCGCTGTTCAGCCGGCTCCGTTGAGAAAGCTGGTGGATTACGGCCGGGGAAAAGAGAATCTTTCCTTCTCTTCCCGAAGCTATAAAGAGAAAATTCGCCTGGTGGAACGTGCCATTCATGCCGGAATGGACTTTGACAGCGAGATCTCGCAGATGAATGTCCGCTATTTGGACTCCGACCGGCACATTCTCATCGCCAACAGCGAAGGTTTTCTTGGCGCTGACCGTCAGCTCAAGACTCGCATGCTGATCACTGCTTATGCCCAGCATGGAGGCAATGTCCGCAGCGGCTATATCGGTCCCGGCGCAATGCGGGGATTGGATTTTTACGATGAAATTGATCTTGAGGCCTGCGCCAAACACGCGGCACAGGCGGCAAAAACCGCAGTTCATGCGGAAAAGTGTCCCAGCGGTATGATGACAGTGGTTGTGGACAATGGTTTCGGCGGACTCATGTTTCACGAGGCCTGCGGACACAGCCTGGAAGCCAGCTCGGTTGCCAGAGGCAATTCGGAATTCAGCGGAAAGCTGGGGCAGCAGGTGGCTTCTCCTTTGGTGACTCTTATTGATGACGGTTCCTTGCCGGACGAATGGGGATCGGTGCCGATGGACGATGAAGGCAATCCGGGCCAACGCAATGTTCTGATAGAAAACGGAATACTGAAAGGCTATCTGATTGACCGGCTGGAAGGCCGGCGAATGGGGATGGCGGCCACCGGCTCCGCCCGGAGGCAGAGCTATAAGTTTGCTCCGGAAGCCCGTATGACCAATACCTTTATTGCTCCTGGAAACAGCAGTCGGGAGGAGATCATTGCCAATACGGAGCGTGGGCTTTTTGTAGGCAACATCAATGGCGGATCGGTGAATCCGGCTACTGGAGATTTTAACTTTAATGTAACAGAAACCTGGCTGATCGAAAACGGAAAACTGACCCGTCCGGTGTACGGGGCTACCTTGATCGGCAGCGGTGGGCAGGTGCTGAAGCAGGTGGATATGGTCGGCAGCAATCTGAAGCTGGGGCAGGGCTACTGCTACAACAACAGCGGCGCGCTGTATATTAACGCCGGTCAGCCCACGCTGCGGGTAAAAAACATTCTAGTAGGAGGTCTGCGCTGATGGTACAAGCATACATCCGTAAATTTACCCGATTTGCTATGGAACAGGGCCTGAGCAGGCTGGCCTTCTATCTGGAGGAAAAAGAAGGGCGCAGCGTCAGCGTTTATCAGGGAAGCTGCGACAAGCTGGAATATTTCCAGCAGGCACAGCTTTTTGTGGAAGGGGAATACGAAGGCTTCTGCGGCAGCGTGTTTGTCGAAAACTTTGATGAGTCTCTTATGCGGGAGCAGGTGGATACGATAAAAGAAACCGCTATCGCGCGGAAAAAGCTCTTTGTTCCTTATGAGTATCCCCTTTGTCCGGAGACAGAAGGAGAAACAGAATGGCTCCCGCTGGATCAAATGCTGGAGAAATTGGCCGCTGCGGAAAAAACAGCCTATGAACTGGACAAACAGATCACAACGGTCCAGCGCTGTGTTTGCCACGAGAGAAAGCAGAAGGTAACGCTTCTGGACCATCAGGGACATTCTGTTTCCGACCATTGGGCCGGAGGAAATTTCTTCCTTGGGGTCAGTGCAAAACAAGAAGATCAAGTTCAACTGGGTGGTAAAGGCAAAGCCTTCCTTTTAAATAAGGAATATCCGGATTTCAGCAAACTGGCGGAACAGGGTGCTGAACGAGCGGTAAGTAAGCTGGGTTCCGGCTCCTACCGAACCGGGAATTGTCCGGTTCTTCTGGAACCTTCCGTTGTCTGCCAGCTTTTGGACGCGTTTATGCCGACTTTCTTCGCGAAAAATATCCAGAATCATATGAGTGTTCTGGAAGGGAAAACAGGACAGATGATTTGCGGAGAGAATATTTGTCTTTATGAGGCTCCGCAACTCGCAGAAGGTCTGGTTCAGCGCCGCTTTGATGACGAAGGGGTTCTAACGACGGAGAAAACGCTGATCCAACAGGGAAAATTCCGAACTTGTCTCTATAACCGGCAAAGCGCGGCGTCAGAAGGCATTTCTTCCGGAGGAAACGGTTTTAAAGCCAGCTTCTCAGACGAAGCGGATACCGGATACACCAACATTGTACTGCAGCCTGGAACGAAAACCCAGGACGAGCTGCAAAAAGAGCTGGGAAACGGTCTGCTGATTGATGACGTCAGTGGTGTATTCGCCGGCGCCAATCCGGTTTCCGGTGATTTTTCCCTGATCGCTAAGGGCTACCGGGTAGAAAACGGCTGCGTTGTCAAAGGTGTTACCCAAATTACCGTAGCAGGAAACTTCTTTGACCTGTTGTGCCATGTTAAGGCTTTGGGAAGCGAACTGGAAGCCATGGATGGCGGCAAAGGCTGTGTATTCTGCCCAGCATTGTTGGTAGAAAAACTGATGATTTCCGGCGAGGAGTTGGACTCATGAAGAAAAAATGGATCGCGCTTCTGCTGACAGCACTGCTTTGTTTTAGTGGCTGCACGGCAAAGCCGGGCGTAGAGGAGACAAATGTCCTTCCGGCGGAGACTGCGGAAACACAGGAGCCGTCAGCAGAGCCGGAACAATCCCCGGAGGCTGTCCAGCTTTATACTGCCGAGGATATGCAGGATGTGGACAGCAGCAACCCTAATCTGAAGTTCAGCGAAGTGGATTTCAGCAAACAGCCGGCCTTCCAAAGCAAAGAAGGCCTGGATGAATACTTCCGGGACTGTGTGGAAAAACGCTGCCGAAGCATTGTTTTTACCTGTGACCGCAAGCTGTCGCTGAATCTGAACAGCAACCGTTTCTGTGAGGATTATCTGACGGTATGGAGCAATGTGAAAATGGAGCCGGGGGACTATGGGAAACACTACATTATCCGCGTGACCTATTATCCCGGGGATAATGTGGCCTGGGCTTATAACAATCACGATACCTCCTCTTTGGAGAAGAAGGAGCCGGAGCTGTATGATGCGGCGGTGCAGTGGCTCCAGGAGAATATCAGCGATGCTATGAGCGACTACGAAAAATGTGTCGCGATTCATAACTATCTCTCCGGAACGGTCCGCTACAGCAATCAACTTCTGGAAGAACTCAACAGCAGCTTTACCTTTGATTGGGGAATTACAGCGTACGGAGCTATGATTGACCATGAGAGCATCTGTCAGGGTTATGCGGACGCCTTCCGCATGCTGACCACCATGCTGGGCATGGACTGTATCCAGATTTACGGCACAGGCAGCGGAGAACCCCACAACTGGAATATGATCCGCCTGGACGGCAAGTGGTATCATGTGGACTGCACCCAGGATGATAAATTCGGTGATGACGGTACTTCCGCCAAGGTCTATCTCTTTGCCTCCGACGGGCAGATGCGAAAGACCCATAGCTGGGATGAAAGCCGCTATCCCAAGGCCGATGACGATACCCTCTGGTATTACCGGGCCAATAACGCCATTTTGGAGCGGGAGGAGGAGCTGGAAACCATGCTGGCTGCTCCGCTAAAAGAGGGAAAACAGGTGGATCTGTACGTGAAAAACCTGCCGAAGAAGCAGGTCTGCGACTATATTCAGGCTTTGGGCGGACAGTTCCACGCGGCCGACTACGGCACGGATTTTCTGCTTTGCGCCTGGCTGTAGAAGAACAAAATAACACCAAAACTGGAACCCCCGCTGTTGCTTTTACAGCGGGGGTTTTTCCGTGAAAAGGGCCGGGATCCTTTTGTATACAGGAACGGGACAAAGATTATACATGAATTTTTGTAAAAATTGCCCCGATTGTTACTGGAAGCAATTCCAAGATATTGCAAAAAGGCTATTGACTTTCCTGAATCGAAGTATTAAACTTGAAGCAAAGGCAGAAACAAGCCGTATGGATGTGCTGCGCTGTTCTGCGAGGCCTGAGAGGGGAAGAAAAAAGGAAAATGAAGACGTTGAAAAAGCTTTGGAACGCCGTTACGACCCTGTTGGTGGCCGCAGTGGTGGTTCTGGCAGTGCTGCTGGTGGGAGCAAGGCTGGTTGGGCTGCATGTATTTACGGTGCTGTCCGGTTCCATGGAGCCGACCTACCATACCGGCTCTCTGATCTATGTGAAGGAAGTGGACCCTTACGAAATTCAGCCCGGACAGGTCATCACCTTCCTGCTCAGCGAGGATACAGTAGCCACACACCGGGTGGTGGAGGTGGTTCCCGACGAGGAGGATGAAAGCGTCATCCGCTTCCGGACGAAAGGCGACGCCAACGACACGGTGGACGGTTCCTTGGTTCACTATAAGAACGTCATTGGTACGCCGGTGTTCACCATTCCCAAGCTGGGCTATCTTGCCAATTATATTCAGCATCCGCCGGGGACCTATATGGCCATCGCCGCGGGAGCTGTGCTGCTGGCGCTGATTTTTATTCCGGATCTGTTTGACGACGAGCCAAAATCCGGCAAAAAAGAGGACAAAGCGTCCTCCAAACCGTAGTTGGAAACGCCTTCGGGCGGCCAAAATAAAATAATTTTAATTTTAGGGAGGGTTTTCTCTATGAAAACGAAAAAGAAAGCACTGTTGACCGTACTGTGCGCTGCAGCTCTGGTATTTGGTTCCGTATTCGGCACCTACGCTTACCTGACTGACACAAAATCGGTTGAAAACACCTTTACTGTTGGTAATGTAACAATTACTCTGGACGAGCAAGACGTGGATAATAGCACTACAGGCAAAGACAGAGACACAGCAAACGAATACCATCTGCTTCCTGGCAAATCCTACGTTAAAGACCCAACTATTCATGTAGATGCAAAGAGCGAGGGTTGCTGGCTGTTCGTAAAAGTTGAAAATGGTATTGCTGGTATTGAAGACAGTAATAACACCATCGCATCTCAGATGTCTACTAACGGTTGGACCTTGGTTAGCGGTCAGACCAATATCTATGCTTATCGTAGCATTGCAAATGCTAACGATAATATTGTTGTCTTCAATGGCTTTAAAGTTAAAGGTGATGCTAATGAAGCAGCTCTGACTGCCGTTAAAGATGCAACTATTAAAGTTACCGCTTACGCTATTCAGGCTGAAGGCTTCACCACTGCAGCAGACGCTTGGACTGGTGCAAGCTCTGCATTCACTGCTTAACCCCACACAAACCTACATATCACATGATCTGCCCTTTTGGGCAGGTCATATAGGAGTACCCGAGGCTGGCGGCCTTTTTTGGCCGGAAAAGGCTTCGGATATTCCTGTTTGACCTGCAAAATGGTCAGATATTGGCAAATTCAGAAAGGAGTTCGACGCTATGAAAAAGAAAATTGCGGCAGTGGCAGTGATTTTGTCGCTGGTTTCCATCGCGGCGATGGGTACCATGGCCTACTTCACCGATTCCGCCGTCGCCCACAACGTCATTACATCCGGTAATATTGATATTAAGGTTGTAGAACAGCAGAGAAAGGCGGACGGAAGTCTAGTTGACTATCCAGTCGATGAGAAAGGTAACCCTGTTGCGATTTCTGCCATGCCTGGCCAGACGGTGTCCAAAATCGTTACGGTAAAAAATAACGACGAACCTGCCTACATCCGCGCGAAATTTGAAGTTGTAGCATATAAGCTTGTTGATAAAGAACAAAGCCCAATCGACATAGAAGGCGGCGTAATCACTATCGACACTAATGAAGCGTGGGCAAAGGGTACAGACGGCTGGTACTACTACAGCGATCCTGTAGAAAAGGGCGGGGTCACCGCACCTCTGTTCAGCGAAGTCCAGTTCAGCGGTCCCAACATGGGTAACGAGTATCAGGGAGCAACCGTTGAGATCAATATATCCGCCGAAGCCGTACAGGCCGCTAACGCTCCTAGTAAAAACGACAATCCTGTTACAAGCGCAATTGATGTAGATCCAGCTATCTGGCCAACACAGCATGAAGAATAAGGAGGGAAATGACGCATGAAAAAGAGATTTTTGGCTGCTTTGCTGAGTGCGGCGCTGCTGATCGGCACCTGTATGCCGGTTTACGCAAATTCCGGCTTGGAAAACGGCGAAAATCAGGAGGAAACTCCTGTAGTCGCAGACGTTGTTGACTCGGAAGAAGATCAGGAAGACTCTGATGCTTCCCAAACGCCGGAAACCCCTGAAACTCCGGCAGAGCCTGTTGACCCTGTTGATCCAGAAAATCCCGAAAATCCGGCAGAGCCTGTAGATTCGGAAAATCCAGCAGATCCGGAAGCTCCTGTAGATCCTGTGGACCCGGAAAATCCGGAAAATCCGGCAGCTCCAGAGGCTCCCGCGCATATTGAAACCTGCGTTGAGGGCTGCAACGGCGAAAACTGCCCATGTTCTTGCCACGCGCCAAGCCTCTTTGACCGGATTATGGCAATGCAAACGCAAGAGGAAATCGTCCTTGTGCTCATGGAACTCAGCCCTGAGACCATCGCTGAGTTCACGTACGAGCAAGCCGCGGCGATCGAAGCACATTATGACAGCCTGTCTACAACGGATGCTGTCTCGGGCGACACCATGACGCCCGGTGATGAAACCGTAGTCGGCTCCAGCGAGGTCCGTTATCTCACCTATGACTTTACCGATGCGGCTCCATTTATGGATCCTGTTGAGGGTGGAAACTAAGGAGGCTCATATGAAAAAGAAAATCATCTCACTCATGCTGAGCCTTGTCCTGCTGAGCACCGTGGTCACACCCGGTACGGTCGCCTATGCAGCGGCGGTTGACAACGGCATGAAGATCAGCAAGACCGCAAAGGCGAACGCTGACGGCTCTTATACCATCACGCTGGAAGCTTATGCCACCGGCGAAAAATTCATTTCCGAGGTCACGGAAGATGTGCCCACGGATATCATTCTCGTTCTCGACCAATCTGGCTCGATGAAGGATGCGTTTGATACGGTAACGAGCGACAGCTATTCTGTCCGGAACAATTCCAACATGGAGAATTATCCGTATCGGCAGAACGGCGGCTCGGATAATATCTGGTATAAGCTTTCCGACGGCAGTTTTGTCCGCGTCAGTATGCGGATTAAGCAGGACACAAAAAACATTGAGTGGAAGAGCTGTATCACGTGGCATCCTGGTTTTGGATATTGCCTTTGGAACAGTGATATGGTCGAGTGGTCAGACAAGGGTGTGCTGTATCAGCTTTTGGATGATGGTACCTATGCTCGATGCTATGTTACCGGAGGTATCTTATCCGGAGGTTATACTTATACTTATGCGGACGGAACCTCTGAACACGTTAACGTAGGTAAAAACCCGACTCAGGTGGATAAAAGCCGGTTCTTTTATGCACCTTCCGGCGTGACGAATATTTACGATTATTTCTATGTGGATGCAGACGGGAACGAAGTCCCAATCGAGACCAGCACCGGTGACGATACAAAGCCCACCGAGACATATTATTCCCTGACGACTACGTCCAAAGACCGTACCAAGCTGCAGGCGCTAAAAGATGCTGTCTCGCAGTTTTCCGAGTCGGTGGCGAAGAAAGCGACAGCAACAGGCGTTAATCATCGGATCGCTGTTGTTGGCTTTGCTTCCGGCGAAAAATGGAATGGCCAAAACTATAATTACAACAATACCGAAGTTTTCGTGGGGGCGAACGGGTATCTCTATGGTTCTGCTGCCAAAGGCGTGTATTCCACTGCGTTTATGGATATGAACGACTCTAAAGACGTTGCAAATGTCACAGCGTCCATCGGCGCACTGGATGCGAATGGCGGTACCTTGACAAATCTCGGCGTTGAAATGGCCAACGGAATATTCGAAGCAAACCCGGTTTCTGCTGGGGAAAAGAGAAACCGTGTCGTTGTCGTCTTTACGGACGGTCAGCCGGGATGGTCCGGCTATGATTCGGCCATCGCCAAAAAAGCTACTGATCAGGCGGAAACCACGAAGAATACATACGGTGCTACAGTATATACCGTGGGTATCTTCGAGGGCGCAAACGTGAATGGTACAGACAAAACGAACACGTTCATGCGCGGCCTTTCCAGCGGTGAGGGCTACTATCTGACGGCAAGCGATGCTACTGCATTGAATAACATTTTCCAGCAGATCAGCAATAATATCGAATCCGGCGGTTCCTCCACCACCTTGGATGCCAAAGCTGTGATTCGGGATATTATTGCCCCGCAGTTTGAACTGCCAGCCACGACCACTGAAAGCATTAAGCTCTATACCGCTGAATCAAATGGCAGTGTGAACAATTGGAAGAACAGAGAGACATTTGCCGGATCGGTGTCACTTGGCACGAACGATAATTCCGTTTCCGTTTCCGGCTTCTCCTTCAAGGATAACTGGTGCGGCAAGCAAACCAACAACGGTCAAGAGACCTTCCACGACGGCAAGAAGCTGATCATTGAATTTACGGTTCAGCCGAAGGCTGGCTTCTTGGGCGGTAACAATGTCTACACCAACACCAGCGCCGGCGTTTATGAGAACGAGAATGCTGAAACCCCTGTCTTTACCTTTGAACGTCCGCAGGTTAACGTCCCAATCAAAGACGTAACCGTGACCGCACAGGACAAAAATGTGTATCTGCTTGGTGGTCTCACCAAAAAACAGCTTATCTCCGGAGCTGAGGTCAAAGTTGGCAATGTTGAACTCAAATTAGGCGAAAACAACTACGGGCTCCAGTCTTGGCAGAACGAATATGTTGACATCACCGTTGAGATCAAGGATAAAAATGGTAATGTGATTACAGATCTGAGCGATCTGACAGAAGACACCACCTACACAATTTCTGTAACTGTTGCTCCAAAAGAGGTAGCTAACTCAAACTCTAAAGGCACTCCTGCAGAAAGCAAATCTGATGTAAACGATCCTGCTAACATCTACGTCTTCAAACCAGAGCTGACCTTTAAGGATAGCGAGGTTTACTACGGCGCTGATGCCCCTGACTTCACCGAGAATTATGTTTCTGCGGCAACCGTGTGGAAGCATGGGGCTGCCGAAGCAGTTCCTGCTAATATGGTTGGCACAGCCCCGATTCTGAGTTTGACCTACACCCCGGATGCGAGCAAAATCAGCGGCGACAAGATTAACTCCAAAGAGGACATTCCTGTGGCTGTGACCGTGACCGTGAATCTTGGGAATGTAAGCCTGAATGACTACATCACCTTTAAGCATCAGGATTGTGCTCAGGATTCCGGCTGTGGCTGGACAACGCCCAATACCAACAACGGAAGCCCTGCCTTCCTGCTCCATGTCAAGACCTGCCAGCTGACAATTGTGAAAACCATTGATGAAAATGGTCATACAGTCGACCCAAATCAGACCTTTGTATTCAAGATTACCAGTGACAACGGTATTGATGATATGGAAGTTGTGATCAAAGGCGCAGGCAAGATCACCATCACAGGTCTGCCGGTAGGCACATATACGGTTGAGGAGGACACCAAGTGGTCCTGGAGATATACGCCGAAAGAAGGAACGGCCCAATCTGCAACTGTACCGGCTAGAGGAACAGGGGAAAGTGCCGCAAGTGTTACCTTCACCAACACCCTCACCAAAAATCAGTGGCTTTCCGGCAGCGGCTACTGCAAGAACCAGTGGAGTAATAAGGGTGCAACCATCAATGGCTCGACTCCGGCCGATAACTAAGAGAGGAGGCAGCAAATATGAGACGCAAAAAATCAAATATGAGCAAAAGAGCAATCGTATTGTTGCTCTCTCTGGTGCTGGTTGTTTCCACCGTCATCGGAACTACCATGGCCTATCTGGTCAGCAGCCCCGACCCGGTTGTCAACACCTTCACTCCCGCCCGTGTGGACAGCAAAGTTGACGAAAATTTAAATACTCCCGGTGTTAAAAAGGACGTAAGAATCCAAAACGACAGCAACGTGATAGCCTATATCCGCGCGGCTGTGGTGGTAACTTGGCGAAATGGTTATAATGTTATGCCTGCTGCTTCAGACAGTTATAACATTAATTATAACATTTCTGAGACAAAAGCGGACTGGATTGCTGGTTCTGATGGCTTCTACTACTACACAAAACCGGTAACGGCTCAGGATTATACTGGAGTGTTATTCACGAACTGTAGTCCTGTAGAAGGAAAAGCACCGGCAGACGGCTACGAGCTTTGTGTAGAGATCCTCTCTGAGGCCATTCAGGCTGAACCAGCAGACGCTGTTAAAGGTGCTTGGGGCGTAATCGTAAACGCTGACGGCACGATTAGAAAGTAAGGAGGTACTGATATGAAAAAAACATTGAAACAGATATCCGTCCTCCTGCTTGCGCTGGTCATGGTGCTGTCCATGGCTGTGCCGGCGCTGGCCGCTGATGGAACATCCAGAGTCACCTACAAAGACGGATTCGAATTTACGGTGGATGACGGCACACAAATGACCAAAACCGACCTTTTCAGCAGCTTCAAAGACGTAATGCCTGGGGATACGCTGGAACAGGAAATCACCATCATCAATAGCTGCACAAGCTGCGATTATGTAAAGATCTACCTGCAGGCGCTTCCACATGATGCGGAGAATAAACCGGTTGCTAAAGGCTTGGAAAATGTAGATTTAGAAAAAATGACCAAATTCCTCAATCAAATGACCTTGATTGTGGAGAATAACGGAAAAGAAATCTTTAGTGGTCCAGCAGGTGAGCTGGACGGTCTGAAAAACCCTGTTCTGCTGGGAACCTTCGACCATGGCGACGCAGCCACACTGATCGTTAAATTGACGGTTCCGAACGAACTCGATAACGATTTTGCTGACCGCATCGGCGAGATCGACTGGCAGTTTAGTGTGGAGAAATTGAACTATTCCCACGAGACTGACGACAAGGACGACGAGACCTACAAAGTGACCGTTAAGAAAGTCTGGAAAGACGGCAATTCCGCGTCCAGACCGGAAAGCATCAAGGTCCGTCTGACCCGCAACGGCAAAACCTACGATACTGTCACCCTCAGCGCGAAAAACAACTGGAGATACACTTGGCGCGACCTGACCAAAGCGAGCGGTTGGGAAGTGGAAGAAGTGAATGTTCCAAAGGGCTACAAAGTGTCTTATGACAGTGTGGGCCGGGTATTTACCATCACCAACACCGGTAATCTGGAACAGACCGGTCAATTAAATTGGCCGATTCCGCTGTTGGCGGGAATTGGTCTTGCTCTGATTGCAGGCGGCGCGACACTGCTGCGGAAAGGCAGAAAGAACAATGCGTAAGAAATTAGGCATTGGTATGATAAGCTTGGGAGCAGTGCTGATTCTTTCAGCACTGCTTTTGTTTGTCTATAACCAATGGGAAGATCAAAAGGCCGGCGAAAGCGCCGAGAAAATGCTTGCCGATGTGCAGACAGCGATTACACAGCAGATCGAGTCCTCTCCCGCTCAGCCGGAGAAGGAAGAATCGGCGGAAAGGGAAGAGATGGAGCCGGAAGAAACCAAAATTTCCATGATCAACGGCTATAATTACATTGGTGTACTGAATTTGCCCACGCTGAACCTGGAGCTGCCGGTACTCAGTGATTGTGACGAGGCTTTGCTGAAAGTTGCGCCCTGCCGGGATTTCGGCGATCTGGCTACCGATGATTTGGTGATCGCCGCGCACAATTATCGCAGGCATTTTGGACGCCTGTCCCAGCTCAGCTACGGCGATCAGGTGACTTTTACTGACATGGACGGCAATGTTCATGTTTATCAGGTGGCGGAAATTTCCATGATTGCCCCTACGGATGTAAGTCTGGTGGCGGACAGTGCCTATGAGCTGGTGCTTTACACCTGCGATTACACCAACCAGAATCGGATTATGGTTGGCTGCCGCAAGATAGCCGAATAAACGCTCAATGCTTTTGAGCCATCCAGGCTCCCCAAAAATGAAACAGACAAAAAAGAGGCGGTTTTCCCGGAAAGCCGCCTCTTTTTTTATGATTTTTTTCGTGCTGTTGCATCCGCAGCAAAGCTTTCAGAAAAAGCAAGGATAATTTTGTAAAATATTAAAGGAATAGATTAACAGATATATTAGACAGATGTATAATAAAATCAAATTAGTCATTTGTCTAATCAAATAGTGGTAAAGAAGAGACGAAATGGAGGGAAAATATGAAGGAAAGAGAGATTGTCCACCTGCCCAATTCCGAGCTGGAACTGATGCTGATCATCTGGGAGGCGGATGGGCCGGTGACCCGGGCGGATATTGAAGCAAAGCTGGAAGACCCAACAAAATGGGGACCAACGACTGTTCTGAAATTCCTGTCCAGGCTGGTGGAAAAGGGCTTTGTCTCCTGTGAATCCCAGGGACGGCGGCAAATGAACCGCTATACTGCCCTGATCAGCGAGGAGGAATACTTGTCTGAGGAAAGTAAATCCGTTATCGGGCGGCTCTGCGGCCGTTCTATGACCAGTTTAGTGGCGAACCTGTACAGGAACCAGTCCATCGACGATACGCAGCTGGATGAACTGCAAGCCTTTATTGACGAAACCAGAAGGAGGGAGCGCTGATGGAAGGTCTCTTGTTGAGCTGTTTGGAAGTTTCTTTGGGAGCGGCACTGGTGATAGCTTTTATGCTGCTGCTTGCTCGGCTGGCTGGAAAGCATTTTACCGCAAAGTGGCGGTACTGGATTTGGCTGGCGTTGGTACTGCGGCTTCTGCTGCCTTTTAACATTCATCTGACTCCGGCTCCTATTCAGGTGCAGATGCCGGAACAGGAGCTGACTTTTGCGGAAGAGCAGCCGCTGGAGGACTACTCCCTGCCTACTGTGACCCTTCCGGAAAAAGAATTGCCCCTATCCTCATGGGAAGAAGAAAGCGGCCGTTCTGCCCAGGCAACCACGGTCCGGAGCATTTCTCTTTGGACGGTACTGGCTGTAATTTGGCTGGCCGGTGCGGCAGGTTCCATGATTTGGCAGCTTTTATCCTATGGCAATTACCGGAGAAGCATCGATCCCTGGAGCCGTCCGGTGAACGATCCGGAACTTCTGGATCTCTATCAAAGCTTGTGTCAGGAGATGAACGTCAGCAAACTGCCGCAGCTTTTGCAGAACCGCCGGCTTCAAAGTCCCATGATGATTGGTTTGTTCCAGCCGGCAATCCTGCTGCCGGAACAGGATTACAGCCAGGACGATTATCTAGTGATTTTAAGTCATGAACTGAACCATTACAAACGCCATGACCTGTGGTATAAGCTGCTGCTGATCGCGGCGCGTTGTATTCACTGGTTCAATCCTCTGGTCTATGGGATGCTGCGGGCGGCGGATAATGATTTGGAGATAAGCTGCGACGAAGAGGTGGTGGAAAACAGCAGTCAGGAGGCCCGCTGCCAATACTGTGAGGCCATTCTTCGGATCATGTGCCGGGGAAAGGGTGGTTGTACCCTGCTTTCCACCGGATTTAACGGCGGAAAAAAGGTGCTGCAGCGGCGTTTTGCGGCGGTTCTCAACGACAAAGCCCATAAAGGCGTTGCGTTAGGCGCTTTGTCGCTGGCTTTGGTGCTGATTTGCGGTACCTTTGTGGCCTGCGAGCTGGTTGGCGAGAAACAAGAGCCGCAGCCAGACGAGGAAGTGCTGGCGGAGGAAAACAATCCGCTGCTTGATGTGCTGCTTTCCTCCTTGACGCTGGAAAATTATCCGGATGCTACCCTTTATTCCATCCAGCGGACGAAAGAATACCTGAGCGCGCTGACT
This sequence comes from uncultured Clostridia bacterium, assembly GCA_945876435.1. Taxonomy (GTDB): domain Bacteria; phylum Bacillota; class Clostridia; order Oscillospirales; family Ruminococcaceae; genus Negativibacillus. The sequence goes on along the minus strand of CAMCOD010000002.1, from coordinate 68,291 downwards.
CCTGATGAGATTGGGGATATTTTCGCTGATGGAGGGCAGTTGAATGAGCTTCTCCAGGATTCCTACTGGGACAGCGAACGGGATGGCAGACCCATGATGCGGGATCTGACAATTTGGGTTAAAGCTACCGGAGAGCACCAGCGTTCCATCGAGAAAGATGCGGATAAAGAGGTCTTTTACGGGCTTTGCCAGCAGGTGGAGCCTTCCGCGTACAGCGGAAATCCGCCCACAGGGGGAGGCTATACGGTTTCCATCAGCGCGGAAGGAAAAGAAACCCAATATCACTTCCTGGGTGAAGTAGAAACAGGCAAAATTTTTGTTGCGGTCAATGAGGATGCGGGCTATGAGCTGAATATGTCGGAATCCCAGCTGACGGCGTTCTTTGAAGATTATTTGCAGTTGGAACCTGAGAAAACCCCGGAAGAGACTGTTCAATCTCAGCCAATGGTTCCGGCAAACCAGAATCCTACCTCGACCGTGAACACTGCTCCGGCCTCCAACAGCGGAAAGCCCTTTCAGCAGGCCTTCCAGGGTCTGGACGTTCATTCCACCGAAGCTTACCAGACAGTCAGCTACTATACCGTGGATCAGAAGGTCATCAAGTCCATTCTGGACGCACTGGATGGGGACAGCATGAAAGAGGCCAAACCCAAACAGGTTCTGGTGACCTATGACGTGAAGCAGAGCGGCCATTTTATCCGCCTTGTCACCGACAATATGGAGCAGTTCTACCTGTTTAAGGATCACCATCAGGCTTTGTACCGGGATTTCGTCGGAAACAGCACCTACTACGATGTGGACAGCAGTACCTACGAGAAAGTGTTTACCCGGATCAAGGAAGTGCAGAACTGGAAACAGAACCCGATTTCCGGTGACCGCTACAGCCCCTTTCATGATGACTATAACACCCTGGATATTTACGCTACCCAGTCGCCGGAGACCATGACCTATACCCTGAGCATCCGCACCTTCTGCGAAATGCTCATCGACGACCTGAATTGGGAGCAAACGGCCCAAAGACTGGTTACTGAGGACTACCTCAGCGGCGTGGATCTCAGCGATGGCCACTATATTCGCATCAGTACCGACACCGGACGGATGCTGTACATCTACAAAGACTACAATCAGGCCGTTTATTACACCGGTTACGGCTTTGAAACGTATTACACGGTTCCTGCCAGCACCTATGAGCGGGTCTACAAGCTGCTGAATACCTATCGTTTGTACCAAACGCCGGGTACAAGCGCCACCGAAAACCGCTTTCTCCAGGAATTTACCCAAGTTTCCGTCAGCCTTCATGACGATACGGCCAATCAGGAGCCGGAAGTGGCGGCGCTGAATCGGGAGCGTAGCTTCCGTATGATGGCCAACATTCCCACCGGCTATTTTGTCCGGGCGGAAAAGAAGGAAAAACTGGATCTGGAGCATGGCACCTTCGTGCTGATCGAGAATAAAGACGGTCAGAAGCTGGCGATCTATGAGGGAAAGAGCCAGGTAAAATATTACGCCGCCGATGGCAAAGTGGCTTACTATGAGCTGGGCTCCGACTGTTACGATATTGCTGCGGAAGTGGCCCGGAAACTGACCATGGAAACCTATGGCAAGGATTTTTGGAACACGGTGCTTTCGGAGGACTTTAACACCATGTCTGTCCAGTTGTCAGATGGGTCCCACCGTGTAAAAATCAGCGATCTGGAAGAAAAGAAGGCGGTTTACTCCATTCTGGACAGCATGGTCAAACGGAAAACGCCGGTGAATCCGTCAGCGTTGGATTCCCCAGCCCTCAGCGTGAGCATCCGCTCTCAGAAATGGAACGGAACTTATATGTTTGACCCATCTAACATGGGTCAAACGGTAGTCAAAGAGGACAGCTCTCAGCAATACCTATCTCCTGTGGACGGTTACCAGCAGCTTTACGATATTTTTGTCAGCGCCTACAACCGAAATGAGCGTCTGCTTCACCCGGATAAGCCAAATATTCTTGTGGGAAATTCGACTTGATCTGCTGTTTGTGATGCTTTATGAAAACGGGATATAAACGGAAGTCCTTCCAGCGCAGCGGTTTTTCGCTGCAGAGCGAGGCGTCAACGAAATGAAATCTGACTGCATGAAGTTTGAGTAAAAAAGCAGCCGCCCATTCGGGCGGCTGCTTTCGCCTTTTATGGATATTGGGAGAAAATCCTCCTATCAAACAGCTTAAGAATATGGCTTCAGGCCGCAGTTTTCTGGTGCTGTCATGCTGCTTCGGGAAGCCGACAGGCAAGTGCGAAAGCAAATTTACGAGAGCTGGTTATCTCCCACAAGGGGAAAATAAATAAGAAAAGAAACAACAAATTCATTCGTTTCCATAAACAAAAGTATGGATTCCGTAACAATATGCCAAATTTTACTGGCCTAACTTGCTAATACGGCGAAAATCGGCTATAATTTAACAGAAAAGAGCGATGTTTCATGCGGACATTCCTGGGAATCGGCCGCATATGTTTGATATGGAAAAGGAGAACCTTTTATGGATTTACCAATGAACCGCGAACAGTTTGAAGAAGCCCTGTCCAAAGAGCTTGCCGTGGTAGGACGCACGCCGCTCAACGCCACCGATGAACAGTTCTATCAGGCAACCGCCACCATTATGCGTCGGATTCTGAAAGAAAAACGGGCTCACTTCCGCGCTGATTACCAGGCCAGAGGCCGCAAACAGGTTTATTATATGTGTATGGAGTTCCTGCTGGGCCGCTCCCTGAAAAACTCCATCTACAACCTGAAGATGCAAGATGTGGTCAGTGAGACATTAAACAAATATAACGTAAAAATGGAAAATCTCTTTGAGCTGGAACCGGATGCCGGTTTGGGCAACGGCGGCTTGGGCCGCTTGGCTGCCTGCTTTATGGACGCTTTGGCTACCCAGGAGTTTCCTGCCATGGGATATTCCATTTTGTATGAATACGGTATTTTTAAACAGAAAATTATTGACGGCTGGCAGTCTGAGCTGCCGGATAACTGGCTCCCCGGCGGTCAGGTATGGCTGGAGGAGATTCCGGATCATGCGGTAGAGGTGCGTTTCGGCGGCGAGATCGAGGAATACTGGGACTACGGTTACCACCATATTCAGCATAAGGATTATTCTGTGGTAAAAGCCATTCCTTACGACATTATGATCTCCGGCTACGACACCAAAGGTGTCAGTGTGCTGCGTCTGTGGACGGCTAAAAATACGGTCTTCGACATGGAATCCTTTAACCGGGGTGACTACGCCTCCGCTTTGGGACAGAACTCCTCCGCGGAGATCATCAGTAAGATCCTCTATCCCAACGACAATCATCCCCAGGGCAAGGCTCTGCGCCTGAAGCAGCAGTATTTTCTGGTTTCCGCTTCCATTCATGATATTATCCGCCGCCATGTGACCACCTACGGCAATATGGATAACTTTGCGGAGAAAAATGCCATCCACATCAACGATACCCATCCCACTCTGGCAATTCCGGAATTGATGCGTATGCTGCTGGATGAGTTCAACTATGGCTGGGAGCAGGCCTGGAATATTGTGACCCGCACCTTCGCCTATACCAACCATACGGTAATGAGCGAAGCGCTGGAGTGCTGGAACGAGGATATGTTCCGCAGCTTGCTGCCCCGAATTTACCAGATCATCAAGGAGATCGACAGACGCTGGAAGGATCAGCTTTATCGGGAGGCCCATCTGGACGGTTACACCGTATCCCGTATGGCAATTATCGAAAACCATGTGATTCATATGGCCAATTTGTCGGTCGTAGGTTCTCACAGCACCAACGGTGTTTCCGCCCTTCACAGCCAGATTCTGAAAGACGATGTTCTTTCCGATTTCTATCGGGTGACGCCGTACAAATTCAACAACGTGACCAATGGTATTGCCTCCAGACGCTGGCTTTACCAGTCCAATCCACGCCTCAACAACATGATCATCGACCTGATTGGCGATGGCTTCATGAAGGATATGAGCAAACTGGATGAGCTGCTGAAGTATCAGGATAAAAAAGATGTTCTGGAGGAATTTGCCGCCATCAAACGGGCCAACAAAGCGGACTTTGCCGCCTATATCGCGAAACATACCGGTCAGGTGATCAATCCGGACTCTATTTTTGACGTACAGGTGAAGCGCCTCCATGAATACAAACGGCAACATCTGAATGCTATGCAGATCCTGACCATGTACAACGAAATCAAGGCGAACCCCAATAAGGATTACCAGCCCGTCACCTTTATTTTCGGCGCGAAAGCGGCTCCCGGTTATTATTTGGCGAAACAGATCATCAAGTTTATTTGCAGCTTGGGCAAAATGATTCAGAATGACCCGCAGGTAAAGGATATTCTTAATATTGTTTATCTGGAGGATTACCGGGTTACTCTGTCGGAGCTGCTGATGCCTGCCAGTGAGATATCGGAACAGATTTCTCTGGCTGGCACAGAGGCCTCCGGTACCGGCAATATGAAGCTGATGCTCAACGGCGCGGTTACGCTGGGTACTTGGGACGGCGCCAATGTGGAGATCGGTGAGCATGTCGGTAAGGATAACATCTTTGTCTTTGGTATGGATACGCCGGAAGTCAACCGCTGCAAGCAGATCGGTTACAATCCCTTTGAGATCTACTCCAAGCATCCGCAGCTCAATCAGGCCATCAATATGCTGACCTCCGGTGCCATCGGCGGCGACCGCTTTGAGCCGCTGGCAGACAGCCTGAAATTCCGTGACCCTTATATGGTGCTGAAAGATTTCGACAGCTATGACCAGGTTCGCCGTCTTGCATTTAAGACCTACGGCGACACGCTCCGTTGGCAGAAAATGGCCTTAAATAACACGGCGCAGTCCGGCTATTTCTGTGCCGACCGGGCGATTCAGGAATATGCCAAGAATATTTGGGGACTGTAATTCTGATACAAGCGGCAGAACGGGACAGTCAGAGACTGTCCCGTTTCTTTGCCGTTGATTTTAACTTATTCCAAAAAAGAGGAGCGGAATCGTTGTGGACACCTGTATTTTTGACAGCAAAATGATTCAGTATAAAGACCCCTTCGGAGCGGTACCATCCGGCCACCCGGTGGTATTTCACGTTTATTTACCCAAATCTATCGCTCCGGATGAGGTATCGCTGGTGATTCATGCGGACTATATGCCGGATCAGCGGGTCCCGATGGAGATGGTTCGGTTTACTGCCGATGAAAATATATACCGCTGCACGTTTGAGCCCAAGGAACCAAAGCTGTATTTTTATAATTTTGCCTACGCCGAGGAACAGGAGGTCCATATCCTGACGCCGGATGACTATAAATGTGCCCAGATCGACGGAAATGGGGGAAGCTGGCAGCTTACGGTCTATGATGAAAACATGAAAACGCCAGGCTGCTTCGGTGACGGCATTTTGTATCAGATTTTCCCGGATCGTTTCTGCAATTCCGGTGTTCCAAAAGACAATGTGCCAAAAGACCGGGTTCTCCGCCAGGATTGGGGCGAGCTTCCGGTTTATCGAGAGAATAAAAAGGGCGTTTTTGAGTGCAACGACTACTTTGGCGGGGACCTGAAGGGGATCGAAAGCAAGCTGGACTACCTGGAAAGCCTGGGTGTAACTTGTATTTATTTGAATCCGATCTTTGAAGCCCATTCCAACCACCGCTATAACGTGGCGGACTATCGGAAGATCGACCCTCTGTTGGGTACGGAACAGGACTTTAGGGAGCTTTGCGAAGCGGCCAAGAAGCGGGGCATGTCGGTTATTCTGGATGGTGTGTTCAATCACACCGGCAGCGACAGCATCTACTTCAACAAAGAGGGTCGTTACGGCAAACACAGCGGCGCTTACCGGGATAAAAACAGTCCCTACTATCCCTGGTATCAGTTCAAGGGAGATTCCAAGGACTATGAATGCTGGTGGGGCTTCAAAACGTTGCCCAATGTGAACGAGGACAATCCGGACTATATGGATTTCATCTGCCGGGGAGAGGATTCTGTGATCCATCACTGGATGGACGCGGGCGCTTCCGGTTTTCGTCTGGATGTGGCCGATGAGCTGCCGGATGTGATCATCGACGAACTGCACCGGGCCATTAAAAGCCATGGAGAGGACTGCTGCATCGTCGGCGAAGTATGGGAGGATGCCTCCAATAAAATCTCTTACAGCCGCCGTCGCCGCTATCTGCTGGGCGGCCAGTTGGACAGCGTGATGAACTACCCTTTCCGGGAGTGTGTGCTGGACTATGTCCGAAACGGAAATGGACGGCGCTTTTTAACCACGGTCAACAGTATTGTGGAGAACTATCCGCTGCCGGCGCTGAACTGCGCCATGAACTCGCTGTCTACCCATGATACGGAGCGGGCACTGACGGTTTTGGCTGGTGAGCCAGCCAATGGACGGGATCGCATCTGGCAGGCGGACCATCATTATCTTATGGAAGATGAGTACCAGAGAGGGGTGCGCTGCCTGAAGCTGGCCACTACGCTCCAGTATTTCCTTCCGGGTATTCCTTGTCTGTATTATGGCGACGAAGCCGGTCTTTCCGGCTATCGGGACCCCTTTAACCGCTGTTGCTATCCTTGGGGTTATGAAAATGAGGAGCTGGTGGATTGGTTCCGTGGGCTGGGGCAGCTTCGGAAAAAGGCCTGCTTCCTGAAAGACAGCGATTTTACGCCTCTGTGCGTCAACAATAACATCTGCTCCTATGTTCGGCGGAAAGATCAGGAGCATCAGCTCCTGGTTGCCATCAACCGCAGCGAAAACGCCCGCTATCTTCCGCTGCCAGAGGAATTCCGGCAGGTAAAGCCGTTGGAGCTTTGCGGCTCTTATGGCGCGGATGGAAAACTGGAGCATCACAGCGCGGTTCTTTTCCTGATTTCGTAACAATGCTTAAAAAAAGCCCCTTCTGCCAAACGGCAGAAGGGGCTTTTCACATTTGTTGGGATATTGGAATATAAAGTTCGTTCCGAACTAAGCTTTGACGTTGGGTTGTTTGATGATCTCCGGTCTTGGGCTGATTTCTCCGGCTTTGGTCAGAGCGATCTTAGTCAGCATTGGGCCGATCAGTTCATAAACCAGCACGGCAAAGAGGGTGATATTTCGAATCAATTGACCCTGTTCGCCCATAGTCTGGGTTACTTTCATGGACATACCCAAGGCAACACCGGCCTGCGGCAGCAGGGTAATACCCAGATACTTGCAGATCATTGGGCTGCATTTGGTCAGTTTCGCGCTGATGAAGGCGCCGAAGATCTTGCCCGCGGAGCGGAAGAGAATGTAGGTCAGGCCAATGCCCACAATAGCCAGACTGGAGAATACACTGAGCTCCAGTTCAGCGCCGCTGAGAACGAAGAACAAAACATACAGAGGGGCTGTCCATTTATCCGCTCTGTTCATCATATCCTCAGAGAAGTTACAGATGTTGCAGAAAATGGTGCCTGTCATCATGCAGACAAGCAGAGAGGAGAAGCTGAAGGTGATGCCGCCCAGGTTGAAGCTGAGCATGGAGAGCGCGACGGTGAGCATAACAAAGGCAATGATGATGGACAGACGGCGGCTGTTGGAATCGAAATATTTTTCCAGACAGGTCAGGATAAAGCCCATAACAGAACCCAGGATCAAGGAAGCCAGTACTTCAATCAATGGTTCTACCAAAACGGAAACGATGCTGACAGAACCGCTCATCAGGGCTCTGGCAATACCGGTGGAAACCGCGAAGACAACCAGGCCGATGGCGTCATCCAAAGCGACGATAGGCAGCAGGATGGTGGTGAGAGGACCTTTGGCTTTGTACTGTTTTACAACCATCAGGGTAGCTGCCGGAGCGGTAGCGGTTGCGATGGCGCCAAGCACGATGGCCATTGGAACGGTGATGATATCCGGCATCAGGAAGTGAAGCACCACCATTACAACATCCACCAAAAAGGCAGCCATAAGAGCCTGTACGAAGGAAATAACAGTAGCTTGGAAACCGATGCGTTTCAGCTGAGAGAGCCGGAACTCGTTACCGATATCAAAGGCGATGAAGCCCAGAGCCACGTCACAGAATACAGAGAAGGTTTTTACATGTTCGGTGCTTACAAAGCCCAAACCGGGGACCTGGAGCTGTCCCAGTACATAAGGGCCGATCAGAATACCGGCGATCAGGTAAGCGGTGACGGCCGGAAGCTGCAATTTTTTCGCCACACGGGACAGCAGAAGGCCCGCAATTGTGGCGATGCTCAAACAAAACAGTGATTCCATAATTTTTCCTCTTCTCACAATAATATTTTGGGAATACCCAAAAACATTATAGACGGATTTTTCAATAAATCAAGATGAAAAATTCATGATTTATTTAATTTTTTGATCTAATATTCAGCATAGTAAACAAAGACGGCACGCAGTATCCTTTCTGTGTGCCGTTTTTGCTTTTTTTATTCAGATTTTTTCGCAGTAATTTTGGAAAAAGGGAAGTAAGGAAGAAGCTTTCTCGCGGCAATAGCCACAGGGAAGCCCATTACATTAAAATAGTCGCCCTGAATCCCTTTTATCAGCAGGCTGCCCTTGCCCTGAATACCGTAACCGCCGGCTTTGTCGTAAGGCTCATCCAAAGAGGCATACCATTGGATCTCCTCCTCGCGGAGAGGGTAAAATTCCACTTGCGTCACATCGTAAAAGGTTTCTGTTTTGCCACCGAGAGCCAAGGCCACGCCGGTATAAACCTGATGACAGCGGCCGGACAGCAGACGGAGCATTTCCACGCACTGTTCATGATTTTTTGGCTTGCCCAGGATCTGCTGCTCCACCGCAACAACGGTGTCCGCGCCGATCACCAGATCCTGCGGATATTGGGCGGCGATTTCCTCCGCCTTGCCTTTGGCAAGCTGCTGAACCACTTCCCAAGGTGCGGCGTTTTCCGGAATGATTTCGGGGCCGCAGGCCGGTTTTATCAAAAAATCCGGGTAAATCTGTTTGAGCAGCTCCACGCGGCGGGGAGACTGGGAGGCTAAAATCAGTTTCATGTTATCCCTTCTTTCCGCTTAAGCCCGTCCGGTGGACCCAAAACCGCCTTCACCCCTTTGGGTCTGGGACAGCTCCTCCACCTCCACAATGTCCGGCAGATCAACAGGGAGCAGAAGAAGCTGGGCTACCCGGTCGCCGGGATGGATCACAAAATCTTTCTGAGAATGGTTATACAGCAGAACGCTGATCTCGCCCCGGTAATCCGAGTCGATGACGCCGATGCCGTTGGCCATGGTAACGCCATACTTTGCCGCCATGGAACTGCGGGCGGCAATGATGGCCACGTAGTCTGCGCTTTCCATTTCGATGGCGATACCGGTGGGCAGACGAAGACTGCCGCCGGCAGGAAGAATAACATCCTCACTGATGCAGGCCCGCAGGTCATGACCGGCGCTGCCGCTGGTTTCCCGTTTGGGAAGTTGAGCGTCTGGGCGGACAAGCTTGACTTTTAAGATGGACATATCGTATTTTCCTCCATGAAATTTACATTAAGTTTAACTCTTTCTGCACTTTTTGGGGCAGGGATTTGACGATCAGGCGATAGGATTCCTCCATCATGTGCCGGATCAGGGCATCGGGAATCGTTCCGTCCAGCTTGATGGAATTCCAGTGCACCTTATTCATATAATAGCCGGGAATAATATCCGCATACTGCCGGCGAAGAAGATCACCCTCCAAAGGTTCCAGCTTCAGCGTCAGCAACACTTCCTCGTTGGCCTCATTGCGGCAGACAGCGGCATAAAGCTTTCCGCCCACCTGATAGCGGATCCAGTTCCATTCCTCTTTAAAATCTCTGGTTGCGCCGGGTTTGGCCATCAATTCCTCGTGTATCCATGGGTAGTGATTCATGCCTGTTCCTCCTGACTGCCGTTAACGGAGATCTTGCTCAGCAGGACAAAGCCGATAATGAACAGAAGAATCAGCGCCAGAACGCCGTAGCGGGAAGAACCCAGGGCAAAGGCGCAGAACGAAACGATCAGAGGCCCGAAGAAATCGGCGAATTTTCCGAAAATATCAAAGAAACCGAAGTATTCGTTGGATTCTTCCTTAGGGATCAGCTTGCCGAAGTAGGCGCGGGACAGGGATTGGATGCCGCCCTGTGCCATGCCGACCACAACCGCCATGACCCAGAATTCCCAGGCGTGGCTCATCTGGAAGGCGAAAACACACACGCAGGCATAAACGGCGATAAAGAAGCGGATCAGCTTCAGCGAGCCGATTTTTTCAGCCAGAACACCGGAAAGAATGGCGCAGGGGAAAGCGACAAACTGGGTAAGCAGCAGGGCCAGGATCATATCCGTCTGCCCGATACCGACTTCGCCGCCATAGGTTGTGGCCATGGAGATGATCGTGTAAACACCGTCAATGTAGCAGAAGTAGGCGATAATAAAGGAAAGAAGTTTTTTGTCTTTGCTGATTTTTTTTAGGGTGATACCGATGCGGCGGAAGGCGTGGGAAACCTTATCCTGCCGGTTTTCCAGATAATGTACCTGTTTTACGTTTTTCAGGAGAGGAATGGTCATTCCCACCCACCAAACGGCGGTGATCAGGAAGGAAAGCTGTGTCGCGGTCAGGGTGTCCAGGCCGAAGGGTTTTACAAAAATCAGCAGAATGCCGATGATAAACGGAACGCAGCTGCCAATGTAGCCCCAGGCATAGCCATAGGAGGAGATACGATCCATGCGCTCGTCGGTGGTAATGTCAGTCAGCATGGAGTCATAAAACACGTTGCAGGCGGAGTATCCGACTCTTGCTACCACGAAGAGCAGCATATAGGCCATCCAGTCCTGTGTGACACAAAGGCCCAGCAGACCACAGACGCCGATGGTGAGAAAGAGGACAAAAAGCCGCTTTTTCATGTTTTCGTAGTCAGCCAGAGCGCCCAGAATCGGGGACATGACCGCCAGGATCAGGACAGCGGCAGAGGTTACCAGGCCCCACATGCCGCTGGCATGGGCGGAGTCCACGCCATTGGCCTCCGCAAGGCTGCGAAACAGGATGGGAATGGTGGTGGCCACCAGCATGGTAAAGGCGGAGTTGGCAACATCGTAAAGAATCCAGCTCAACTCCGGACGGGTCAGTTTTGATTTCATAGTAAGCCTCCTGTATATAATGTTTTTTTAATCTTATCACATTTGGAAGGGTGGAACAATCAAAAATATGAATTTTTCTTGTCATATTTTAGACAATACTAAGCTATTTTAGCTGAAAACAGGGAGCTTAAAATGACAAATTTTACAGGATTCGCAAAGAGTAAAAAAAATTTGAGAAAAAGATTTGAATATTCTGTTACTTCGTGCTATGATAGTCACAAATTTATTACTTTTACTGTTTTGTTGGGAGGATCAGTATGGAGATCGAACAAATCGAACAAAAAGATGTTGTCAGCCATCCCCAAATGAAAAAAGTGGTCAGTCTGGAGACCTTCGTGTTCTTCGGCCTGTTCCTTGCATTCTTTGGCGCGCTGGGAAGCCGTATGGGCGTTGTCAATATGCTCAACACCCTGATGAATACAGCGTATCAGCTGCTGATGGACACCGTATTTTATATTATGGCCATTGCCGTTCTGGCAGGGGCAATCGCGGCGCTGTTCACCGAATTCGGTGTTGTGGCCATTGTGAATAAGATCCTGTCTCCGTTGATGAAGCCGGTTTACGGCTTGCCAGGCGCCAGTGTTATCGGTATTATCGCTACTTACCTTTCGGATAACCCTGCTATTCTGACTTTGGCGGAGGATCATGGCTTTAAACGTTACTTCAAGCGTTATCAGCTTCCGGCCCTCACCAATATTGGTACCGCTTTTGGCATGGGTCTGATCATTACCACCTTTATGATGGGTATTCCGTCTCCAAACGGCGAAAGCTTTGTGAAAGCCGCTTTGGTAGGCAACCTGGGTGCTGTGGTCGGTTCCATTGTCAGCGTGCGCATTATGCTGCATTTCAGCGCCAAGGAATATGGTACAGAGGCATATTGCGAAGTGGAGCACAGCGACGCACAGGTTCTTACGGATTACCGTCTGGTTCGTCCCGGCGGTGTGGGCGGCCGTTTTATGACAGCGATGCTGGAAGGCGGAAAATCCGGTGTTGAAATGGGTATGGCCGTTATTCCCGGTGTGCTGATCATCTGCTCCGTTGTTATGATGCTGACCAACGGTCCTTCCGCGGACGGTACTTATACCGGCGCTGCCTTTGAAGGCGTTTCCTTCCTGCCTCTGGTGGGAGAAAAGCTTGACTTTATCCTTCGTCCGCTGTTTGGCTTCACCAGCTCTCAGGGTGTAGCGGTTCCGATCACGGCTTTGGGCGCAGCCGGCGCCGCCATTGGTCTGATCCCGAAAATGGTGTCCGAAAGCCTGGCAGGCGGCAACGATGTTGCTGTTTTCACTGCTATGTGTATGTGCTGGAGCGGCTACCTGTCCACACATGTTGCGATGATGGACAGCCTGAAATGTCCGGAAATGACCAGCAAGGCCATCCTCAGTCACACCATCGGCGGCCTGTGCGCTGGTATATCCGCGCACTGGATCTATGTCCTCCTCTCCATGATCGGATAGGTGATCGAATAGGATCCGAACAGCGCAGATCCAATGGTTTTCTGTCTGAAAATCCCATGGCTTTCACCAAAGTCATGGGATTTTTTGTGCTTTGGAAGAAAATGTCCCTGTATTTACAGAATGTTTAGGAAATGCCCTTGGAATTGTTGTAAAATGAAATTATTATTGTATTAACTAAGGTGGGATGGTATGTTTGGCTACATCAAAGCGCTCTCTCCGGAGCTGAAAGTCAAGGAGCAGGAAGCATACCGAGCCGTTTACTGTGGTTTGTGCAAGCAGCTGGGAAGGGTTTACGGGCCGTTTGTCCGTTTGACTCTCAGCTATGATTTCGCTTTTCTGGCCATTCTGGCTATGGGCATCAAAGGGGAGCCCACAACCTTCCGGCAGGAACGCTGCGTCGTTCATCCTCTGAAAAGGCGGAATATCTGCCAGGAAAATGAAAGTCTGGACTTGTCCGCGGCAGCGGCGACCATCCTGCTGTATCATAAATTGAAGGATAATCTGGCGGACGGTGGACTGGGCGAGCGGATTTTGTGTATGACAGCGCTTCCTTTTGCGCAAAATGCTTATCATAAGGCCGCAAGAAAGGTTCCCCATCTGGCGCAGGTGGCGGAGGAGCAGATGGCCCGGCAGTCTGCTTTGGAAAAGGAGCATTGCTCCTGTGTGGATCAGGCCAGCGAGCCCTCGGCGAAGATCCTGGAGGCGGTTCTGGAGGGTCTGACCCAGGACCCAAAGCAGAAAATGGTTCTGGGACGCATCGGTTATCTGCTGGGACGCTGGGTGTATCTGATGGATGCACTGGACGACCTGGAAGAGGATATGAAAAACGACAATTACAACCCTTTCCGCTATTGTCCTGAAAGCGGGGAGTCGGCGCAGGAGCAGGCAGTGGCCTCTCTGTATTTGACCATCGCCGAGCTGATCAAAGCCTATGGGCTGCTGGAGGTCAAATACTTCGACGGAATCCTTTCCAATGTGTTTGAGCTGGGGCTTAGGCACAGTGTGGACCAGCTTCAGCAGAAAAAGAAAAAATCTTGATAAAAACAGACCGGAGGAGGACTTATGGATCCTTATAAAGTACTGGGTGTTGCACCGGACGCTACCGATGAACAAATCAAAGCGGCATATCGTGATCTTGCCCGCAAATATCATCCGGATAACTATGCCAATAACCCCTTGGCTGACCTGGCACAGGAGAAAATGAAGCAGATCAACGAGGCTTATGACACGATCCAGAAGCAGCGGAAGGCTTCCCAGAGCCGTCAGGCAGGCGGAGCTTATCAGCAAAATCAATCCGGCACATCCTATCAATCGTATCAATATGGATCGTACAGCCAGGGCAGCGCTTCCCAATTTGCCGACATCCGCCGTTTGATCATGCAGCACCGCATGGTGGAAGCGGAGGAACTGCTGGACGGTGTTCCGGCGGCAAGGCGCAGCGGCGAATGGTACTTCCTCAAGGGAAATATCCTTTATAACAAGGGCTGGCTGGATGAAGCCTATCGTTATTTCAGCAAAGCCTGTCAGCTTGAGCCAAATAACCGGGAGTTTCAGACGGCTTTGCAGCAGCTTTCCTGGCAGAGAGGCAATGGAAGACCGGCGGGTTACGGTTACGGCGCTTATCCAAGCCGCGGCGGCAGCGATATCTGCGATATTTTCAGCACGCTGATCTGCGCGGATTGCTGCTGCGAGTGTATGGGTGGCGATTTGATCCGCTGCTGCTAATTATCGCCGGTGGACTTTGATTTTAGGAGTTTGGTACATGATGAGAGCAAAAAAAAGTACCCAGGTAGCCATTGGAGGCATGGCGTCAGCACTTTGCCTGCTGCTGATGTTTATGACCGGCATGATCCCCTTTGCTACCTTTGCGCTGCCGGCGTTGGCCGGCATTGTTCTGATCGCCGTGGTTGTGGAAATGGGGCGCTCCACAGCGCTTCTGGTTTACGCGGCGGTTTCTCTGCTGTCCTTGTTTATGTGTCCGGATAAGGAAGCAGCCATGATGTTTATTGGTTTCTTCGGCTTTTATCCCATTCTCAAAGGCTTGTTGGACCAAATCCGTCTGCGGCCGCTGCGGATGGCGGCAAAATTCTGCGTTTTTAACGCGGCGATCGTGGCCAGCTACTGGATCATCATCAACCTGTTCGGCTTGACCGAGATCCTGGAGGAGATGGGCGCGTTCGGCAGTGCCACACTGCTTGTTACCTGGCTGATGGGCAACGCGGTATTTGTGGCCTTTGACATTGCGCTGGGGAGGATCTGCTGGGCCTATGAGCATGTGTTGCGCTACCGTTTTTTCCGCAAGACCCGCTGATTGGGACTCTGTGTGAGGGGAAAAAGAATTTTCTGCGAAAATTCTTCCGTTTTCGCGCTTCATCGGGGAAGATTTATGTTATACTTAGAATAGAATAACAGGCGAAGGAGATGCTTTATGAAACGCTTTGTGATCGAAGTAGGCGACATTACCCGGTACGAGGCTGACGCAGTGGTTCATCCGATCACGGAACAGCTGGAAAGCGCAGGCGCCGTCAGTGAAGAGATCTTTCGCGCCGCTGCCCTATCCCTGCGCAGGGAGCTGGAGGCTTATGGAAGCTGTCCGCCTGGTTCCGTTGTCGTAACGGAAGGCCATGGGCTTCCGGTAAAGAAGATCCTGCATACGGTGAACCCCAGATGGCATGGCGGAGAAAAGGGAGAAGAGAAGGCTTTGGCCGACTGTTACGGCAACTGCCTGAAAAAGGCGGTAGAACTGGGTCTGAAAACCATTGCTTTTCCTTCTATCAGTACCGGAGCCTACCATTTTCCTGTTAATCTGGCGGCCAATGTTGCCGTAAAGACGATTCTGGATTTTCTGAAACAAGATCAGACGCTGGAAAAAGTCTGTCTGATTTGTCTGGATGAGCGTACTACGCTGGTTTATGACATGTGTTTGGCACAATACTCCCGTTAAACGGTATAAAAAATGCTCTCTTGCCCATAATTCCGGGTAAGGGGGTACTTTTTTTGCAGAAAAATATTGTCCTTTTGTATTCGGCCGTAGTGCTGCTGTATATGCTGTTGTTGATGCGGGTGTACAGCCTTAGCTTCAGCAGCGACCTGACGCAGGCAGCAACGACTCAGAGCACCTATACGGTGCAAGTGACCACGACCCGGGGCGCGATCTATGACTGCTCCGGGCAGCGGCTGACGGAAACGGAATCGAAACAGGTTGCCTCCATTTCTCCGTCGGTGGAGGCCATGACAGTCCTTGCGGAAAATATTACAGGGCCTCAGCGCAGCGCTGTCCTGGAGCAGATGAGGAAGGGAAAACCTTTCCTGTGTCAGCTGGGACAGCGGCAGCTCTATGGGGAAGGCATTACCGCTTTTTCGGTCTATGACCGTTACGGTTCCCACCCCATTGCCCCCCATATTCTGGGCTATCTGGACTATGAAAACAAAGGCGTAGCGGGGATCGAAGCGGCTTTCGATGAGGAGCTGAGCAGCGCGGGAGAGCAGGTATTGGTCCGCTATGGGGTGGATATCCAGCAGCAGCCTCTGCAGGCGGTGGAACCGGTGGTTACCGGTTCTTCGGAACCGGTGCAGGCGGGAGTGATGCTGACATTGGACAAGGATATCCAGCAGCTTACCCAGGTGATTGCCTCCCAGATGTTGGACATAGGGGCGGTGGTGGTGATGGATGTGCAGAATGGGGATTTGAAAGCAGTGGTTTCACAGCCGGAGTTTTCTCCCACTGCGGTGGCGGAAAGCCTTGACGACGAAAATGCGCCTTTTCTCAACCGGGCATTCAGCGCGTATAACGTAGGCTCCACCTTTAAGCTGGCGGTGGCAGCGGCGGCGCTGGAACAGGGGATCCCACCCAGCACCACCATTGACTGTGTGGGTGGGATTGAGGTTGCGGGCCGTATGGTCTACTGCCACAATCGGGCCGGACATCGGGAAACGGACATGGAAAAGGCCATTGAACAGTCCTGCAACCCTTATTTTATCTCTTTGGGGCAAAAGACAGGGGCAGAAAGCATTTTGACTATGGCAGCCAACATGGGCTTTGGCCGTGCCAGCCAGCTGGCGGAGGGTATGGTTTCTTCCGCGGGAAATCTGCCGGAAATCCAGGAGGTCAGCAGCCCGCTGGGGCTGGCCAATCTGTCCTTTGGACAGGGGGAACTGCTGGCGACGCCGGTACAGATCGCCGCAATGGTCAGTTCCATCGCCAACGGAGGATACAGCGTCAGTCCCCGTCTGGTTTTGGGCTGGACGGAGGATGGAACGGCAGTGGAAACACCTCCACAGGCCCAGCAGCGCATTATGTCCGGGCAAACGGCGGCTATGCTGCGAAAGTTTATGATACAAGTTGTGGAGGAAGGCAGCGGCACCAACGCCAAGCCATCCCAAGGCGGCGCCGGCGGAAAAACTGCTTCCGCCCAAACCGGAACCTACGACCAGCAGGGAGAGGAAATTGTCCATGCCTGGTTCGCCGGATTCTTTCCGGTAGAGGAACCCCGCTACGCGGTGGTGGTGCTGGCGGAAGGTATGGAATCCGGCGGTAGCTACGGCGCACCGGTGTTTCGCCGGATCACTGATCAAATCCTGCTGCTGGAGCAGGAGCGAAAAGGAGAATAAAAAAACTACTGGATGGGGACAAAAAAACCGGTGCAGCGTAACAGCTGCACCGGCGTTCGCTTTTTGCAGTCAGCAAAAAATCCCTATTCAAAATATCAATAAGGCCTGTTTTGTGTTTTTTAAGCGAATTAAGGGTTTGAATCCAAGATCAATCAAGGATACAAAAAATCAATTTGCCGCCGGATGGCAGACAGGCTATAATAGTAGTGATCAAATACCCTTTCTAACCCAAGCGGAGGAACCATCGGTTTGGTCAGACCGGTGGTTCCTCCGGTTTTCTAATTTTGTTTTTAGGAGTTATCGTATGCCAAGTATCAGCGTTATTGTTCCGGTTTATCAAGTAGAAAACTTTCTTTCCCGCTGTGTGGACAGTATTCTCACCCAAACCTTTTCTGATTTTGAGCTGATCCTTGTGGATGACGGCAGTACAGACCGCTGTCCGGCGATCTGCGAGGACTATGCTCGGCGAGACCAGCGTATTCATGTGTTCCATCAGAAGAATCAGGGGCTTTCTGCCGCCCGCAACACAGGCATCAACTGGGCCTTCCAAAACAACAGCAGCCAGTGGCTCTGTTTCGTTGACAGCGATGACTGGGTACACCCCAAATATCTGGAAACCCTGTATCAGGGCGCGAAAAAACTGGATCTGCCCATCGCCAGCTGCAACTGGCAGCGTTTTGAAGCGGACAGCACCGAACTTTGTCCGGAGGATTTCAGCGTTACCGCCCTCTCTCCGGAGGAGGACTACAAATCCCGCAACAACGATTATGATGTGGCCAGCTTCGCCTGGCGTTTTCTCTATCACCGTGATTTGTTCCGCAAGATCCGCTACCCGGTGGGGAAGCATTGGGAAGACTTGTTCACTACCTATAAGCTGTTGTTCCAGTGTAAGGCGGTAGCCCATACGGACGCTGTGCTTTATTACTATTTTGCCCGCCCTGACAGCATTGCCCGGGCTCCGTGGAATCCCCAAAAGTTGGATATGGTGGACGCACTCCTGGAAAACAGGGACTTTTTCCGCAACAGCCCCTGGCCGGAGTTGTATCAGCGTCTGACCCGCTGCTGTCTTGTGACGATACCCCGGCATATGGACGGCGTGAAAAACAGCCTCCTTCCGGAGGCGGAAAAAGCCTGTTATATGGCCCGTCTGCAAGCTTTGCTGGACACAATAAACGAGAGCTAAGCAAAGCGAAACAAAAGACCACCCGCTGCCGGGTGGTCTTTTGTTGTACAAACTTAAAGTTTATGATTTTTTCTTCTTTTTCGCCGCGCTTTTTTGCGTTTTGGGGGCCTTTGCGGAGGATTTGCGCTGATTTTTCAGTAGCATAGCCGCGTGATGGCCGGCCAAAAGTCCGCTGCCGAAGGCCCAATGCAGGTTATAGCCGCCGCAGCAGCCTGCGCAGTCCACCGTTTCTCCCACAAAATACAGCCCCTCACAGCCCCGCAGCTGAAAACTGTCGCTGCAAAGCTGAGAAAGGGCGATACCGCCGCCGGTGGTTTGGGCGTTTTTCCAGTCTGTGGGGGAAAGGCCGCGGAAGCGCCAGCATTTTAAGCTGTGAGCCAGTTTTCCCCATTCTCCCGAAGACAATGTGGAAAGTTTTCGTTCTTCTTTGCCCATGTCAGCTGCTTTCCATACAGCCGCTCCCACTCGCGGATGAACCAAACCGGTCATAAAACCACGGGCATCCGTTTCCGGCAGAAGCCGGCTGCGCTCTTGCAGATAAGAAACCAATTCCTGCTCCGCCAGGTGTGGAAAAAGATCCACATGGATCTCCGGCTGCCGCAAGTGGTAGTGGGGGCCAAGCAGTCCGGAAAGCTGCATGACCGCGATGCCGGAAATGCCGTAATCCGTAAACTGGACCTCGCCGTTTTCCGTGCGAAGCAGCCGTTCTCCGTCCCAGAGGGAAATTTCTCCCTTGACCCGAACACCGGACAGGCCTGCGATCTGCTTTTTTTCGCTGTTCAGCGGCACCAGACAGGGATAGACCGGCTCCATGGCGCAGCCGCAGAGCCGGGCAAGTTCCAGACCAAAACCATCGGTCCCAAACTGGGGGCCGGCTTTGCCTCCCAAGGCACAGATCACAGCATCTGCCATGAATCGTTGGCCGTCCGCCGCTGTCACCACATAGGCGGCTCCCCGGCGGTCAATATCCCGAACCGCGCAGCCGCAGCGCAATTCCACTTTTTGTTGTTCCAGCCAGTAAAGCAGCAGATTCAAAACATCGGCGGCCTGATTGGAGTAAGGATAGATCCTCCCGGCCTCATCGCTGCGGCAGAGCAGGCCATGCTGCCGGAACCAGCCGAGGGGATCCGCCCGGTCAATATGCGCCAGCATTTCTTTCATCGTGTTTTGATCGGAAGTGAAGTAACAGTCCGGGGAGATGGAGGTATTGTCCAGATTACAGCGGCCGTTGCCGGTGGCCAGCAGCTTTTTTCCGATTCGCGGATTTTTTTCCAGGATGGTTACCCGGCAGTCCGGGCTGTTTTCCGCGGCGGCAATGGCGGCGATAATGCCTGCGGCGCCGCCGCCTAAAATCAGAATCTGTTTCATGCATTCGATCCCTTCCACAATTGTTCTGTTCTCCATTTTAACATAAATCCATGGGGAAGGAAAGGCTCGCTGTCCTTGAAAGTCCTGCTCCGGTGTGTTAGAATTTAGCCAAATAAACCATTTGGAGGTGTCCCATGCTTTATTTCCTTACCAGCAGTCCCTGCATGCCGGATCATGTTCGCCTGAATCCGGCCAATGGCTTTGTCAATGAACTGCGCAAAAGGCTCCCGCAGCCCTGCAGCCTGCTGTATATTTGTTCTGACCCGGATGATCCGGAAAGCAGCGATCGCTACTCCGCTGAGATGCGGGACGGCTTCCAGCAGAGAGGCTTTGTTTTCAGCGATTTTCAGGTTTTGGACCGGAGAAATGATACAGAGGCCGGAGAATTGATGGAAAAAGCGGATGTTGTCCTGCTGGCAGGCGGACACGTTCCCACCCAGAACCGTTATTTTGCGGAAATTGAACTGGACCGGCTTTTGAAGGACTATAAAGGCGTGGTCATCGGCGTCAGCGCCGGCACCATGAACAGCGCAAAGCTGGTTTATGCCCAGCCGGAACGGGAAGGAGAGGCCATTTCCACTGACTTTCAGCGTTTTCTGCCGGGTTTGGGGCTGACGGATATCATGATCCTGCCTCACTATCAGCAGATCAAACACAATGTACTGGACGGACTGCGGCTTTTTGAGGACATCACCTACCCGGACAGTGAGGGACGCTGTTTCTACGCTCTGCCGGACGGCAGCTATCTTTTCGGCCATGATGGTGTGGAGGAGCTGCGGGGAGAAGCCTACCGCATCAAGGAAGGCAGGCTGGAGCAAATCAGCAAAGAAGGGGATATTCTTTTGCTGAAACAGGCTGACAAAGGATAGAGAGGCGGTATGATGGAGAAAAAAGAGCGGATCAGGCGCATACGCCTGTTTCTTTTTGATATGGATGGAACGCTGTACCTGGGGGAACGGCTGTATGACTTTACCATTGCGTTGTTGGACACGATTCGGAAAAGCGGCGGGACTTACCTGTTTCTCACCAACAATTCCTCCAAAAGTGTGGAGGATTACATAAAAAAACTGGATCGATTGGGAATCAGGGCCTGTCGGGAGGACTTTATGACCTCCTCTCAGGCTACAGCCTATTACCTGAACCAGCATCACCGGGGAAAGAAGCTCTATGTCTGCGGCACCCGCTCTCTGAAAAATGAGTTGGAGAAGGAAGGCTTCACGGTGACAGAGGATTTGGAACAGGTGGACTGCGTGGTGATGGGTTTTGATACGGAGTTGACCTTCCAAAAGCTGGAGGATGTATGCAGGCTGCTGCTGGCCCGACCGGAGCTGCCCTATCTTGCAACCAACCCGGATCTGGTCTGTCCCACGGAGTTTGGCAGCGTGCCGGACTGCGGCTCGGTCTGCGCCATGATTCAGAACGCTACCGGCAGAACACCGCTGGTGATCGGCAAACCGGGAGCTCTGATGCCGGAACTGGCCATGGAGCGCCTTGGTTTTAGCCGGGAGGAAACAGCGGTGGTGGGCGACCGTATCTACACCGATATAAAAAGCGGTTTAAATGCCGGGACAACAGCCATTCTGGTGCTCAGCGGGGAAACCACCAGAGAAATCCTGGAGGCTTCGGCGGATAAGCCTGACCTTGTTCTGGAGGATGCCGGAGAAATTCTGGATATTCTCAGGGAACAGATGGGGAAAGGGGAAGGGCAATGCTGCAATACCCAAAAATGATTCTCTTTGATTACGGTCATACTCTGCTTTATGAGCCGGATATTGATACGCTGAGAGGGGAGCGGGAGTTGTTCCGTTTTGTGCGGGACAATCCTAACAACGTAAGTCCGGAGCAGGCGGATGCCTTTGCGCAGGAGCTGTTCCGGGAGCTGGACCAAGCGAGAAAGGATGGCTTCGAGGTCCACGAGTATCCAGCCTTTCGTTATATTTACGAGTATTTGGGGCTGACCTTCCGCGTCAGTTTGGAGGAGGCGGAGCGGATCTTCTTCCATGCCGCCTTTCCCGGCAGGGTGATGCCGGAAAGCAGGGAGCTGCTCCGCTCTTTGAAGGAGCGGGGGATTCGGACTGCCGTGATCAGCAACATCAGCTTCTCCGGAAGCGTGCTGACGGAGCGCATCAACGCTTTTCTGCCGGAAAATGAGTTTGAGTTTATTCTGGCATCCAGCGAATACTGCTTTCGCAAGCCCAGTCCCCGCCTGTTCCGTCTGGCGCTGCGAAAGGCAGGATTGGAGCCGGAGCAGGTTTGGTATTGCGGAGACAATCCGGTGGCCGACGTGGAAGGAGCAAGCCGGGCCGGGCTTTATCCGGTCTGGTTTGACAGCGATGTGGATCGGGAAAGCCGCTGCGGCGTGCATACAGCGCCGCCATCCTGTGAGCATCTGCACATCAGGCACTGGCATCAGCTTCTGGCTGTACTGGACAGGCTTTCGCAGGGAAAACAATAGAAGGTGGAAGGAGAGAGAAAAATGACACTGGAAACAAAACGCCTGTATTTGCGTCCCTGGGAGGAAGGGGACGAGGAGGCACTGTATCAGCTGGCGAAAGACCCGGAGGTTGGGCCGGATTGCGGCTGGAAGCCGCATAAAGACCGGGAGGAAAGCCGTTATGTACTGCGCCGCCTGCTGATGAACCAGTATACCTGGGCCATCGTGGAGAAAGACAGCGGAAACGTAGTAGGAGATATCTCCCTGATGCCGCATGGCACCAGCAGCCATACAGAAAACGAAGCCCAGCGGGAGATCGGCTTCTGGCTGGGACGGCCTTACTGGGGCAGAGGCTATATGCCGGAGGCCTGCCGGCGGCTGATGGACTATGCTTTCGGGGAACTGAACTGCGAACTGCTGTGGTGCGGCCATCATGTGGACAACCAGAAATCCCATCGGGTACAGGAAAAATGCGGTTTTCACTACCATCATCGGGAGGAGGAGCACTATTTCGCGCAGCTGGGCATCCGCCGCAGCGGAATTGTCAACCGCATCACCAGAGAAGAATGGGCAGAACAGAAAAAACAGGGATAAAAAGCGAGGTTTTGTGCCATGAACACCATAAAAATTGAAAAAAAGGGCGTACCGCTTATCGCTCACCGGGGCTGCAGCGGGCTGGAACAGGAAAATACCAACGCGGCCTTTGTAGCCGCCGGCAACCGCAGTTATTTCGGTGTGGAAACCGACGTCCACAAGACCCTTGACGGCCAGTATGTGATCATTCATGATGACCATACCGGACGGGTCGCCATTGACAAGCTGTCGGTGGAGGAATCCACCTACGACACCCTGCGGGGACTGCTGCTGAAGCAAAAAGACGGCGCAAAAGGACGCAGCGATCTTCGCATCCCCAACCTGCGGGAGTATATCAGCATCTGTCAGCACTACGAGAAGATCGGTGTGCTGGAACTGAAAAACCATTTCCAACGGGAAGAGGTCTATGAAATATGCGCCATCGTTGAGGAAATGGGCTATCTGGATCAGATGATCTTTATCTCCTTTGATGAGGAGAATCTGCTGTTTTTGCGGGAAAAGTATCCGGAACAGCCGGCACAGTTTCTGGTCAGCAAATTTGAGGAAGCCCTGATCCCACGCTTGCAGGCCCACGCTCTGGATCTGGATATTTACTACAAGGCTCTGACAGAGGAGAATGTTAAAGCCTGTCACGACGCCGGCATTAAAGTCAACTGCTGGACAGTGGATGACCCGGAGGAGGCCCGTCGGCTGATTGCTTACGGGGTGGATTTTATCACTACCAATATTCTGGAATAAATATTTTTTGGGAAAAAGGGCTGCAAACCGCAGCCCTTTTTATGTATTTTATGGAAATTTGTCCGTGAAGGCAAAAGTTGTGCTATAATAGCGTTGAGTTCGATAGGATGATACATAAGGAGGATGTTAGGGATGCGTGTTTCTCTTCCGGAATATATGCTGGCCTATCCAACGGTGTTTGCCGTGGATGACGGGTATCAGATTTTTATCCCATTTTCCGATGAAGTGATCGTGAAAATAAAGGTGGGCGATCGGTGGTTTTACGATGATTCCAACGGCATACTTCGTTCCAATATCCGAATCCACAAGGTCAGTGTGCCAATGGAACCATTGGATCAAGCCAGAGAATATACGGTAGCTTATCGGAAAATGATCCAGCGCAAACCGTATTTTCCGACCAGTGAGGAGGAACGCTGCCTTACCGTGCCATTTCGTCCGGTAGAAGGCGATGAACTCCATCTTTACATGATCTCCGACAGCCATAACCTGACGGCGGAGCCAATCAAAGCTGCCTCCTATTTTGGGGATAAACTGGACTTGCTGGTGCTGAACGGGGATATACCCAACCACTGCGGAGCGGTGGAAAATTACAACACCATCTTCCAAATCGCTTCCGGTGTGACAAAAGGCCGCTGTCCGGTGGTCTTTTCCCGGGGAAATCACGATACTCGGGGGATCTACGCCGAGGAATTTGCCCGCTATACCCCCAACAGCAATGGCAGAACCTATTACTCCTTCCGCGTGGGCAAGCTTTGGGGTCTGGTGCTGGACTGCGGCGAGGATAAGACCGATGACCACGCGGAATATGGCTATACCACCTGCTTCCATGATTTTCGCCTGCGGGAAACGGAGTTTCTTCGGGAGCTTGTGTGCCACAGAGAGCGGGAATATGGAGCAGCTGGGGTAAAATACCGCCTTGTTATCAGCCACATTCCCTTTACCATGCTTTTTCCGGAGCCTTTCAACATTGAGCATGACCTTTATCGGGAGTGGGCACTCCTGCTGAAGGAGAAGGTCAAGCCGCAGCTCATGCTTCACGGCCACCTGCACAAGAATCTGCTGCTGGAGGTAGGAGGCCCGGAGGATTATCTGGGGCAGCCCTGTCCGGCGGTTGTGGGCTGCCGCCCCTTCGGCATCGGGGAGAATGAGGATGGCGGAGAAAAACACTTCATCGGTTGCGCCATTACTCTGTCCGGCCAAAAGGCTCATGTGGTGTTTAACCATGACAGCGGTCAAATTATTGGAGAAACAGATATTTCGTTCCAGATTTAAGACCGGAAGATCCATACCTTAGCGCTTCAATGCGTTTCTTAGCTCATTTATTA
This sequence comes from uncultured Clostridia bacterium, assembly GCA_945876435.1. GTDB lineage: Bacteria > Bacillota > Clostridia > Oscillospirales > Ruminococcaceae > Negativibacillus. Next base: position 43,498 of record CAMCOD010000002.1, on the reverse strand, counting down.
AAACAACTTTCGTTAAATTGTGAAATATAACAACAAATTTTTCACAATGACTACGGTTTCCTGTATGAACAAACAAAGAGTAAAAGGAAATCCTGTCCAAAGCGACTAAAAACAGAAAGATAGTAAAAAAAATCATTGTATATTTCGCAAATAGGAGGTATAATGAGCTTAAAGTTAAATTCGTTATGAAGAACCGATGAATTTTCTACAAACTTTGCAACGAATCGACTGTATTTACCCTTGTGCCTGACCGTGAAAACGGTTTTGCAATAAACCAAAGGAGAAAAATTTTTTGAGAAAGGAAGACCCATTCATGAAAAAGTTAGTATCTCTCTTGCTTGCGGGCGCTATGATGCTTAGCTTTGCAGCTTGCTCTTCTAACAAACAATCAGAAGGAAGCCAGGAATCTGCAAACACTCCAAGCACCAGCACGGAGAACAAGACAGAAAACAAAACAGAGAACAAAACCGAGACCTCTACCGCAAAATCCGCTGACAACGATCTGGTCGTTGCTCTCCAGGCTGACGCAACTCATCTGGACCCACACCGTTCTTCCAATGGTATCTCCAACCAGATCACCAATGAAATGTACGAAACTCTGCTGACCTTCGATGAGAACACCAATGTTGTTCCTCTGCTGGCAAAAGAGTGGTCCGTTTCCGAAGACGGTCTCAGCTACACCTTTATTCTGAATGAAGGCATCAAGTTCCATGACGGCGAGGACTTCAACGCTGCTTCTGTAAGAGCAGTATATGAACGCGGCCTTGCCGACGACAGCCTGACCCTGAAGAGAACCATCTCTGCATGGGAAGACGTTATCGTTGAAAGCGACTATGTTGTTACCATCAAACTGAAAGAACCAAACAACACCTTTATCAACAAGATCACCCAGTTCAGAATCGTTTCTCCAAAAGCGATGGCTATGGAAGATGCGAGCGATTACCTGGCAAAACATTCCGCAGGTACCGGTCCATTCATCCTTTCTGAGCGTGTAGACGGCGGTTACACCAAGATGGTCCGCAATGAAAACTACTGGCAGGAAGGTCCTTCCGTTGACAGCCTGACCTTCCAGGTTGTACCGGAAGACGCAGCTCGTCTGGCTATGCTGCAGACCGGCGAAGCCGATGTTATCACCCCAGTTCCTGTAACAGACGTATCTTTGATCGAAAACGATCCTTCCATCGTGATCGACGTTGCTCCTGCTACTACTTACCGCTATGTTACTCTGAACACCCAGTGGGCTCTCCCAGACGGAAGAAAACCATTCTCTGATGTAAGAGTTCGTCAGGCTTGCAACTACGCATTCGACAGCGAAGCTTATGCAAAAGTTGTATTCAACGGCTATGCAAAAGCTCCAACCTCTATCTTCTCCGACTCCATTCTGTACTACTCTGAACAGACTCCTTACACCAAGGATCTGGACAAAGCAAAAGAACTGATGAAAGAAGCCGGCTATGAAGATGGCTTCACTGTAGAAATCATCGTAGACAACACCACTATTGAGCAGAAGGGCGCAACCTTCGTACAGCAGCAGCTTGCTGACATCAATATCGACGTTGTTCTGCTGCCAAACGAATCCACTGCTAACGCAGAGAAAACCTCCGCTCCTCTGGAAGACACCACCGTTCAGATGTGGTATGTAAACTGGTCCTCCGGTTCTTATGAGGCTGACGGTTCCATGAGAAATATTCTCCATGGCGATAAATTCCCACCAAACGGCTACAATACTGCTTTCTGGAACAATGAAGAATTTAACCAGCTCCTTGACGACGCTCTGAAGATGGTTGATTCCAAAGAAATCGCTGAAGCTTACGCAAAAGCACAGGCTATCGCTTGGGAAGAATGCCCATGGATCTTCCTCGGCAACGATAACACCATCAACGCTTACAAATCTTATGTAACTGGCCTGCAGTACAAACCAGGCGGCGTAATGGTATTCAGAACCGTAGGTCTGGAACATTAATCGTTAATAATTGGCACGATTCACGAAGTGACAATAAGAAAAGGAGTAGTGTCAAGCTACTCCTTTTCTTTCTAAAGGGAGGCATTTTTAATGGGGCGTTACATTGTCAAACGTTTATTGCAAACAATTCCATTGATGCTCGTAATCTCGATCTTTGTCTTCATGTTTATCCATCTGCTGCCTGGTGACCCGGCAAGAACGCTGGCCGGCGTTGAGGCGACTCCGGAAGAAGTTGAGGCGATCCGTGAGGAATTTGGCCTGAACGACCCGTTGATCGTTCAGTATATTGATTACATGAAAGACCTATTCAGAGGAGATATGGGCCGAAGCTTAAAATCCAATATCCCGGTAACAGAATTGATCCTGTCCAGATTTAAATTTACGATTCAGCTGGTATTTGCCGGTCTGATTTGGGCGCCTGTTGTAGGTATTTTTATCGGTGTAATCTGTGCCATCAAACGAGGCACCTGGATCGACCTTGGCGGTATGCTCTTTGCCATCACCGGCTTGTCGGCTCCTGGTTTCTGGCTTGGTTTGATGGGTATTCAGATCTTCTCCGTTAACCTTGGCTGGCTGCCTTCCGGTGGTCTGGACAGTTGGAAAAGCCTGATTCTGCCCTCTATCGTAATGGGTACCGGTATTATGGCAACTCTGGCCAGATACTCCCGTTCCTCCATGCTGGAAACTCTGCGTGAGGACTATGTCCGCACCGCGAGAGCAAAAGGACAGAAAGAGTCCATCGTTATGTTCCGCCATGCGTTCAAAAACTCTCTGATCCAGGTTGTTACCATCCTTGGTCTGCAGATCGGCGGTCTGCTGTCCGGTTCGGTTATCACCGAAACCATCTTCTCTATCCCAGGTATGGGCCGTCTTCTGGTTGACTCCATCGCGTACCGCGATTATCCGACCATTCAGGGGCTTTTGATGATCTTTGCGCTTCAGTATGTTCTGATCAACTTGATCGTCGATGTGCTCTACGGCGTAATTAATCCAAAAATCCGTTACGATTAACAGTAAGAGGAGGATATTATGTCTAATACACAGAATCAGAATGAACAGTTACAGAACAATCTGTCTTTCGAAGAAAATTACATCGATGAAAATATTATCGCGGACAAAAGCAGTAAGACAAAAGAATTTATTAAGAAATTCATGAAGAGAAAAACTGCTGTTGTTGCTTTTGTTGTCATGGTATTCCTGCTGATCATCGCCATTGCCGGTCCGTCTTTGGCTCCTTACGATCCGGCAGCCTACGACTATGACAACCTGCTGGCCGGCCCAAGCGCAGAACACTGGTTCGGTACAGACCAATTTGGCCGCGATATCTTCAGCCGTATCCTGGCCGGTGCACCTCTGACTCTGGGCGTATCCCTGTCCTCCGTTATCGTGGGTGCCGCTTTGGGTACTGTGCTGGGACTTTTGGCCGGCTACTACGGCGGCTGGCTGGAAATGCTGGTTATGCGCGGCGCTGACGTTCTGTTCAGCTTCCCGGATATCCTGCTGGCCATCGCCATTGTGGCGATTCTCGGCCCTGGTATCGTAAACGTATTCATCGCGGTTGCGGTATTTACGGTACCAAGCTTCGCGCGTATCATGCGAAGCGCAACTTTGGCTGTAAAAAACTCCCTGTATGTTGAGGTTGCACGCAGCCTGGGCTGCAAGGACGGCCGTCTGCTGTTTGTGCACATCTTCCCAGGTACCATCCAGTCTCTGATCGTTAACTTTACCATGAGAATCGGTTCTGCCATTATGGCAGCCTCTTCCTTGAGCTTCTTGGGCTTTGGTGCTAATGTTACCGACCCTGAATGGGGCGCAATGCTTTCACAGAGTAGAAGTTACTTGACAACAGCGCCGCACATGGTTTATCTGCCAGGTCTGGTCATCTTTGTTACCGTACTTGCATTTAACCTCTTTGGCGATGGTTTAAGAGATACTCTCGACCCAAAAATCAAGTAATTGATTGAGTGCTGAAAGGAGTACGAGTATGTCACAAGAAGTATTACTTAAAGTTAAAGATTTACGCACCGAATTCTTCTCCAGCAAAAAAAGCAGCGTGACGGCTGTTCATAATATCTCCTTTGATATTTATAAAGGCGAGATTCTGGGTCTGGTAGGTGAGTCCGGCTGCGGCAAGAGTGTAACCTCCCTGTCCATTATGCAGTTATTGAAGGATACTCCCGGTAAAGTAACCAACGGTGAGATCGTTTTTGATGGGGTTGACCTGCTCAAAGCCTCCGATGCCGAAATCCGGGATATCCGCGGCGGCAAAATGAGCATGATTTTCCAGGAGCCGATGAGCAGCCTGAACCCATCCATGCGCATTGACAAGCAGATGATCGAAGGCATTCGTTTACATACCAAGATGTCCAAAGAAGAAGCCAGAAATCATGCTGCTGAGATGCTGAAAAAGGTCGGTATCCCTGACCCGCAGCGCGTTTTGAAGAACTACCCCCACCAGCTCTCCGGCGGTATGAGCCAGCGTGTTATGATCGCCATGGCTATGAGCTGCGATCCGAAGCTGCTGATCGCCGACGAGCCGACTACGGCGCTGGACGTAACCATTCAGGCGCAGATTTTGGACCTGATGAAAAAGATCCAGAAAGAAGAAGGATCCAGTATCCTTCTGATTACCCACGACCTGGGCGTTGTTGCTGAAATGTGCTCCCGCGTTATCGTTATGTACGCTGGTAAAATTGTGGAAGAAGCCCCTGTTGAGGTACTCTTCAACAATCCGACCCATCCATACACCCAGGGCCTGATCGCTTCTGTGCCAAAGCTGGGTTCCGGTGTTAAAGTCCTCCCAAGCATCCCGGGCAGCGTTCCTGATCTGGCCTCCATGCCGCAGGGTTGCCGCTTCGCACCAAGATGTAAATACGCCACCGAAAAATGCAGAACGCAAGAGCCAGATTTGGTTGTAGTCGGCGAAAACCAAAGATGCAGATGTTGGCTTAAACAAGAAGGATAAGGGGAGTAGATTATGGAAAAAATTCTTTCTTTGAAAAATGTTTCAAAAACCTTTCCTGTCGGCAAATCCCTTCTGGGACAACCGACCAAGTTTGTTCACGCTGTAAACAATGTAAGCTTTGATGTTTACGAGGGCGAGACTTTCTCCATCGTTGGCGAGTCCGGCTGCGGTAAATCCACCACAGGCCGTCTTATCAACCGCCTTCTGACCCCGGATTCCGGCGAGATTTGGTTCCAGGGAAAAGAAATCTCCAAAATTTCTCAGGACGAAATGCGCCCGCTGAGAAAAGATATGCAGATGATCTTCCAGGACCCGGCAGGAAGCTTAAATCCTCGTATGCGGGTCTCTGAGCTGATTGAGGAGCCGCTTCTGATCCACACCAATATGACTCCGCAGGAGAGAATGAAGATCGTAAACGAGCTGCTGGGCATTGTAGGCCTCAGCGATAAGCACGCCCAGCGCTATCCGCATGAGTTCTCCGGCGGCCAGAAACAGCGTATCGGCATTGCGAGAGCCCTGACCGTTCGTCCAAGCCTGATCATCGCCGACGAACCGATCTCCGCTCTGGACGTATCCATTCAGGCTCAGGTTCTGAACCTGCTCCACAATCTGCAGGAAAAATACAACCTGACCTATGTGTTCATTTCCCACGACCTGTCCGTTGTTGAGATGATTTCCGACCGCATCGCGGTTATGTACCTTGGCTTCGTTGTGGAAACAGCTCCGAAGGATATGCTGTATAAGAATCCGCTGCATCCATATACCGAGGCGCTGTTGTCTGCGGTTCCGATCCCGGATCCAAACTACAAGAAAGAGCGCATTATTCTGGAAGGCGATATCCCCAGCACCATCAATCTTCCAAAAGGTTGTCCGTTCGCTGCCCGCTGCAGCAAATGCAGACCGGAGTGTCTGGAGCAAAGACCGGAACAGAAGGAAGTGGAACCGGGCCACTTTGTTTCCTGCCATCTGTATTAAGGCAGCATAACAGAAACAGCAGCGTTGTGCTGTTTTGTCCGTGTTTTATCATCCGTGAATCGTTGTTTTAACAGACAAGACCATCCTGAAAAGGATGGTCTTGTCTGTTTCTGCGGTATGAAGAATGACAAAGGTCTTATTCTGTGCTACAATAAGCTTGGTTTGATGGAGCGGCGCAGAAAAGAAAGGGGAAAAGCGATGGAAATCAAACGAATCGACGCCTACGATGATCCCCGGTTTTCGCCGGTGGTCCTGGCCCAGCATGGAGCCTTTTTAGCGGAAGGACTGCCCTTTGCGGTAGAGATCCTTTCTGCTGGCGAAGCGGTGATCTCTGGCCAGCCTGCGGCCTATTATCCTCCGGTGATCGAGGAATTCCGCTTCTATGCGGAGCATATCAGCAGGATCTATGATAAAAATGGCCGGATCGTGGCTCAGTTCCCACCGGTTGAGCTGTTTGATGTGGAAATCGAAGCTATTCAGCCCTCTCAATTCTACGCGGATGCGGATAAGGTGGCGCAGGTGTCCACCTTTATCCATAAGCCGGAGGATGTGGTGATCCCATTGATGGAATATGAAGGCAGATATCTGTCTCTGGATGGGCATACCCGCCTTTACGCCGCCAATCAAAAAGGATTCAGGAAGGTGAAAGGCTTTCTCAGCAGCGCCGGCGACTATATTTTCGCCTTTGCCAGAGAAGCGCAGGCAAGAGGCGTGTATACGCCAAAAGATCTGCGCCTGCTGAGTCATCCGGATTACTGCGTTTTATGGCATCAATTCTGTGACGACTTTTTCGGCAGAGGATGAGCGTTCCATAAAGAAAAGCAGCCTTGGAAACAGGGCTGCTTTTCTGCCGTTTTGGGCCGGAAAAGCACAGAAAACTGCACAGGAAGGACCTACTCAGATCTTTTCTTTTTATGGCTTTCTACAACATTTTAACATTCGCCGAAAATTCAAAAATTTCCGGTTGAGAAATTGCTTTTGACAAGATATAATAGAAAAATAGTCCATTATGGGTTATCGTGCCCTTAAGGAAACTCTGGCAGAAAAGAATGGAAAAACAGAAAATTTTCCGCTGCGAGGGCGGCGGTTTGACCATAGACAGCAGAAAACGATTAGGAGGAACGTACATGGCAGGATTTGATATGAACTTCGGATTCGGCAAAGACATTGGTATCGATCTGGGTACCGCAAACACTCTGATTTTTATGAGGGGCAAAGGCATTATTATGCGGGAGCCCTCTGTTGTAGCGGTGGATACCCGCAACAATAAGGTAAAATACGTTGGCCAGGAGGCCAAAGACGTAATTGGCCGTACCCCTGGCTCCATCAAAGCGGTTCGCCCGCTGGAGGACGGCGTTATCGCCGATTTTGACGTTGCCGCAAGCATGTTGCAGATTTTTATCCGCAGAGCCTGCAACAACTCCTTCTTCGCCCGTCCCAATGTGGTTATCTGCATCCCCTCCGGTGTTACTCCTGTAGAACGCCGTGCCGTTAAGGAAGCCGCACAGGCTGCCGGAGCAAGACATGTTGCGATCATTGAGGAGCCTATGGCTGCTGCCATTGGCGCGGAACTGCCGGTTTCTGAGGCCACCGGCAGCATGGTAGTGGATATCGGCGGCGGCACCAGCGAGGTAGCTGTGATCTCTCTGGGCGGTATCGTTGCGTCCCGTTCGGTTCGTGTAGGCGGCGACCAGTTTGACTCCGATATCATCCAATTTGTCAAGAAAAAATACAATCTGCTCATTGGCGACCGTACCGCTGAGGATATTAAGATCAACATTGGCTCCGCTTACCCCTATGACGATGAGCAGCCCATGGAGATCAAGGGCAGAAACCTGTCCGATGGTCTGCCAAAGAATATGATGATTTACCCGGATGAAGTCCGTGAAGCTCTGGCAGATTCCGTTATGACCGTTCTGGACGCGATTCGGGCAACCTTGGAGGAAACGCCTCCGGAACTGTCCGCCGATATTATTGACCACGGCATTACCCTGACCGGCGGCGGCGCTCTGCTTCGGGGACTGGATAAGCTGATCTCCAAAGAAACCGGTATGCCGGTGCAGATTGCGGAAAACCCACTGGATTGTGTGGCAGAGGGCGCTGGTAAACTGTTGGAAAACAGCAACACCATGAAAGAGCTGCTGTCTGCGGATGATGAGCCACATTATTAACAGATAAGCAACATACGGCCGTCGGTATTTTGCCGATGGCCGTTTCTTGTGTGGAGGAAGTACCGAAAAATTTTCGCTTTGGACACAATTCCGCCATGCCTTTTGCTTGTGATGGCAGCGGCTTTCGGATACAATAATATCATAATGCCCCGAAACGGGAGGAAACCATCAATGAGTGAATTCTTTCAAAGCAAAATCTTTAAACTGTTTGTGGCGATCGCGGTGATTTTGTTTGCCTTACTGCTCCGAGCCTCTATGGTTCAGGGTACATCCACCGTTGCCACCAATGTGGTCAGCTTTCTGACCGTTCCGCTGCAGAAGGTCACTGCCTCCATCAGTGGTTCTGTAGGCTCTTTTTTTGACCGCTATCTGAACGCCGATGAAGTTTATGAGGAAAATCAGCAGCTAAAGGAGCAGATCCGTGTTCTGACGGAAAACCAGGTGGAGCTGGAACAGTACCGCTGGGAAAACGAAAGCCTGAAAAAGTTTATGGGACTGAAGGAAGAACATCCAGATCACGAATATGTGATGGCTTCTGTGGTCAGCCGTGATCCCAACAGCCGTTTTTCCTCCTTTGCGATTGATAAAGGTTCGCTGGATGGGGTGGAGTACCTGGATCCGGTCATTACCGATGACGGCCTGGTGGGCCGGGTGTCCGAGGTGGGCCTGACCTTCTCCAAAGTAACTACGATTCTGGACCCGGCTCTGCATGTGGGCTGCTACAATGCCAGAACCCGGGATATGGGTACGCTCACCGGCAATATTGAAGCAGCGGAGCAGGGAATGTGCGCCATGGAACTGGTTTCCCGGGACAGTACAGCCGCGAAAGACGATATTATCGTCACCGCCGGCAGCACCGGTCTTTTCCCTAAGGATCTGGTCATTGGACGGGTGGTCAGCATTGCCACAGAAAGCGACGGAAAATCCATGACCGCGCTGGTGCAGCCAGCCGCGGACATTGAAAAAGTGACCAATGTGCTGGTGATCACCTCCTTCCGGGGTCAAGGCAGCTCGATGGATGCGCTGGATTCCGGAGAAGACGGTGCGGAGGACGAAGGGAATGTTTCGGAAGCGGCGGAAGCCTCTGACAATGCGGGAGAATAGGGAGGTGCGGCAATGATTCGCGAAACAAAGCTGCGCATCCAGAAGATGTCCATTTACGGCTTGACCCTTCTGCTCCTTTATATTCTCCAGACAACCCCTGGATTTTTGACGTTCTGGGGCATAAAACCTCTGCTGGTGCTGCCGCTGGCGGTTTCTATCGCCATGATGGAGGGCGAGCTGGTGGGAGGGCTTTTTGGCCTTGCCGCCGGCATTTTATGTGATACCAGTGGTATTACAATATTCGGAATCAACTCTTTGTTGTATATGGGAGCCTGCGTTTGCATCGGTTTGCTGGTGATTTATTATATGCAGGCCTCCCGCCTGAACAGCCTGATCTTTACCGGCGTTGTGCTGGGGATCCGGGAGCTGTTTGAGTTTTTCTTCTATTATGTGATGTGGGGTTATGAAGATATGAGACTGATCCTGCTGAAACATATGCTGCCGATGATCGTACTGACCCTTGTGGTAACGCCCTTGCTGTACTGGTTTGTGTGTCAGGTTCACGGCTATTTCCGCCGCAAGGGCAATATTTAAGCTGATTTTTTGGAAAGGAGAAAGGCCGTATGAAAAAGCAAAGCAGTGTGACTGTCCGATTAACGCTGCTCAGCTTGGTGATTGGGCTGATTTTTATCAGTTTTGGTATCCGTCTGATGTCTTTGCAGGTGGTACATGGCAGCGAGTATAAGGAACAGGTGCAGCAGGGTGTTACTTACCGGCAGCAGGTAGAGCCTACTCGAGGAGAGATCCTGGATCGCTACGGCCGGCCCTTTGCCGTGAACAAAGTCAGCTACGATATTGTCATCAACGTTGCTTATTTGCCCACCAGCGAGCGCAACGGTGTGATTCAGAAGATCATTGAGCTTGTGGAGCAGGATGGGCAGAATTGGATCGATAATCTTCCCATCTCCAAAACGGAGCCTTTCACCTTTACCGATGGTCCGGATGCGGAAAGCCAGATCAAACAGCTGAAAAAAATCGCCGGCAATCTGACTCCGGACACCGATGCTCCGATGACCATGGAACAGTTGTTGGAAAAATATGACCTGGACCACATGGAAGACCGTGTACTGGCGAGAAAAATCGCCGGCGTCCGCTATGAAATGGAGCGGACCGGCGCAAACAGCACCACGCCCTATGTGTTTGCTGAGGACATCTCCATGGAGCTGGTGATGAAGATCCAGGAATACAGCTTTGATATGCCGGGTATCGAGATCGCTCAGTCCACCACCCGGGAATATGTGGACGGAGATCTGGGCTCCAGCTTTATTGGCATTACCGGTTACATCAGCGCCGAGGAATATGCCGAAGCGGATAAGGAAATCTATCAGTACAGTGACCGCATCGGCAAAAATGGTCTGGAGAAAGCGGCGGAAAGTCTGCTGAAAGGCACCCGAGGCACCCGGGAGATCCTGGTTGACGCAAAGGGTAATGTTCTGTCCTCCTCCATCACAGAGCCGGCTACGCCGGGCAACACAATTATTACGACCATAGATAAGGATCTGCAGGAAGCTGCTCTCACCGGTCTGGAAAATCAGATCCATTATATGCAGGAGCACATGGCCAAGGATGACGGTGGTTCCGCCGATGCCGGTGCCGTAGTAGCTGTGGACGTAAAAACCGGGGAGATCCTCGCCATGGCCAACTACCCTACCTACGATTTATCGGAATATTACAGCGACTACTCGGAATTGGCCAATGACCCCATGCGGCCATTGTTTAACCGGGCGACACAGGGAACCTATATGCCCGGATCCATTTTTAAGCCGGTTGTGGGCGTAGGTGCTTTGGCGGAGGGGATCATTGATCGGGATACTAAAATTGAATGTACCCATATTTACACTCGATTTCTGCCTTACTATCCAGCGCAATGCCTGGGTACTCACGGCTTTATCAACATCAACTTTGCCCTGACGGTTTCCTGCAACATTTTCTTCTATGAGGCGGGTTATCAGCTTGGCATTGAAAAAATCGCGGATTATGCCAAACAGCTGGGCCTGGGTGTCCCCACCGGAATCGAGATTGAGGAAGCCCTTGGCCGGGTTTCCACACCGGAGCTGTTTGAGGAACTGCGGGCCAATAATGACCCGCCGGAAAGCTGGGAGGCCGGTAACGTGATCCAGGCTGCCATCGGCCAGCTTGACCACAAGTTTACCCCCTTGCAGCTGGCGTCCTATACGGCCACTCTGGCCAACAATGGAACCCGGATGAAACTGCATCTCATCAAAGAAGTAAAAAATTATACGCTGGATGAAACCATTGAAACCGTTGAACCTGTTGTTTTGAATCAGGTGGAGGCGGATGATGAGGTTTGGGATGCCGTTCGGGAAGGTATGACCAGCGTTTCCCGGGATACGACCTATGGTTCGTCCCGTTACTACCTGGGTTCCTATCCCATCGTGGTTCCATCCAAGACCGGCTCTCCGCAGGCCACCGCGGATAAAACCAACGCCACGTTCATATGCTATGCGCCGGCGGATGATCCGGAAATCGCCATAGCGGTGGTGATCGAAAACGGCGCCAGCGGCCAGAAAGCCGCTCCGGTGGCCCTTGCCATCTTGAATGAGTACTTCGGCTTGAATCAGGAGGAGGAAACTTCCCAAGCGGGAACCGGTTTGCTCCCATAAATTTATGGTATTGGGCGGAACGCCTCTTGTTTTAGCTCCGAATCTGTGCATTTGGAGGAAAAATGTTGCTCTGCCCTTTACAAAATAGGGCAAACATGATAAGATTAAACTGTGTAAAAGCTTAATTTTTTAAGAAATTTAATTTTTCCGCCGGAAGGAGTTTATCATGGCAAAAACAATATTGATCACCTCCGGGAAAGGCGGCGTGGGAAAATCCACCGTCTGTACCATGCTGGGCGCCGCGTTGGCGCGGCAGGGCAGCCGGGTTCTCATGCTGGAAACAGACTGCGGCCTGCGGAATCTGGATCTGATGAACGGCTTGGAAAACCGGGTGGTTTACGACCTGGGGGATGTTTTGCTGGGGCGCTGTGAACCGGCGAAAGCGATCCTGAAATGCCCCTCATCAGAGGGTCTGGATTTGCTGCCGGCTGCCGGAAGCACCCGTTTTCAGATGCCGGCGGGAACACTGAGCCGTTTGATCAGCGGTCTGCGGGATTTTTATGACTATATTCTGCTGGATTGCCCCGCCGGATTTGATGAGATTTTTGACGCGGTGATGAGCGTATCGGATATGGGACTGGTGGTTGTGACTCCAAACCTGATTTCGGTCAAGGATGGAGCCAAGGCCGCCGATTTGATGGCGCAGGCAGGCGTTAAGGAAGGCCGGCTGATCATCAATATGGCGCCAAAACACTGGCAGCCCACGGATGCTTTGCCGGATTTTGATGCCATCATCGATATGGTGGGGCTGCAGCTGATCGGCGTTGTGCCGGTGGATAACGAAATGAGCGAAAAGCTGAACCGGGGCCAGCCGGGCCTTTACTCCATTGGAGTGGAGGTCTTTGATAACATTGCGAGACGTCTCAAGGGAAAGTGGATCCCGCTGAGAATCGACTAAAGAGAAAGCAGTTTTAGAGGAAAGGATATGATACCATGAACATTGCTCTGATCGCCCATGACACCAAAAAGGAACTGATGGTCCAGTTCTGCATCGCTTACTGCGGTATTCTGAGCCATCACAAAATCTGTGCCACCGGCGCAACCGGAAAAATGGTCGCTGAAGCAACCGGTTTGGATGTGACCCGTTTCCTTGGCGGTGCCCAGGGCGGAGACCAGCAGATTTCTGCGCGCATTGCCTGCAATGAGATTGACCTGCTGCTCTTCTTCCGTGACCCGATCAACGCCAAACCACATGAGCCCAATGAAGCGAACCTGCTGCGTCTGTGTGACGTTCATAATATTCCGGTTGCCACCAACATTGCCACTGCGGAAGCTTTGATCCATGCTCTGGATCGCGGTGATCTTGATTGGCGTGACATCGTGAATCCAAAACGCTGAAGCAAAAAGCCGCCGTGCCCGTTGCATGACGGTTTTTTTCATGTTTTTTATTGGGCACTCTTGCAGAATGGGAAAAAAAGTGTATAATAAAAGAATACAGCGAATAGCGTAGTCCGGAGGAGTAGCAGCGCCGCACCTGTTCAGAGAGAAGCCGTTTGGTGAAAGGCTTTGAGGAAGGCGATGGGAAGACACCGGATCAGCTGACCGGTGATGAAGCCGGTTCGTATGCCTGCGTTAAAGGCCAATGAGTCTGTGTCCGCTGTGTGACACAGAAATCAGGGTGGCACCACGAGGATTTTCCCCGTCCCTGGCTGTTTTTGCAGCTGGGAACGGGGATTTTTTTCTTTCCCATGGTCCCGATTTCACTATTTTATTCAATTTTTATTATCCGAAGGAGGAAATCATTATGGCAGACACGATGCAGGGTTTGAAACGGACCCATTACTGCGGCAGCCTGCGGGAAGAACACATCGGTCAGACCGTTGTTGTCAGCGGCTGGGTGCAGAGAAACCGGGATTTGGGTAATCTGATCTTTATCGACCTGAGAGACCGCAGCGGTATTGTTCAGCTTTCCTTTAACGACAAAACGGATCGGGCGATCTTTGAAAAAGCATCCACCGTTCGTTCCGAATATGTATTGATGGCACAGGGCACCGTATGCGCCCGGGAATCCGCCAACAAAGATATCCCAACCGGCATGGTGGAGATCCAGGTAACGGATCTTCGCATTCTGGCCAAGTCGGAAACCCCGCCTTTTGAGATCACCGACAGCACCAATGTAAAAGAGGATCTGCGTCTGAAATACCGTTATCTGGATCTGCGCAGAAGCGAGCTGCAGAACCGGATCATGACCCGTCACAAGATCATGAAATGCGTACATGATTACTTCGATGACAACGGCTTTATTGAGGTGGAGACCCCAATGATGATCAAATCCACCCCAGAAGGCGCCCGGGACTACCTGGTTCCTTCCCGTATCCACCAGGGCAAATTCTATGCCTTGCCTCAGTCTCCGCAGCTTTACAAGCAGCTGCTGATGCTGGCCGGTTACGACCGTTATATGCAGATCGCCCGCTGCTTCCGCGACGAGGACCTTCGGGCCGACCGTCAGCCGGAGTTCACCCAGATCGACCTGGAGATGTCCTTTGTGGATGAAGAGGACGTTATGACCATGAACGAGGGCTTTATCAAACGGGTATTTAAGGAAATTCTGAATGTTGACGTTCAGACCCCGTTCCGCCGCATCCCTTACGATGAGGCAATGAACCGTTACGGTATTGATAAACCGGATACCCGCTTCGGCTTGGAACTGGTTGATTTGTCCGACCTGCTGGGCGGCTGCGAATTCAAAGTATTTTCCGGCGCGCTGGCAAACGGCGGCAGCGTTCGGGGCATTAACGTAAAAGGCGCAGCCTCCACTTTGAGCCGCAAGGAAATTGACAAATTGACCGATTTCTGCAAAACCTACAAGGCAAAAGGCCTGGCCTTTACCCGTCTGACTGCCGAAGGGGAGTCCTCTTCCTTTGAAAAATTCCTGAAACCGGAGGAAGTTGCTGCCATTCGTCAGCGTATGGGTGCGGAAGTCGGTGACGTTCTGCTGATCGTTGCGGACAAAAACAGCGTCGTTTTCGATACGTTGGGCGCGCTGAGAAACCATCTGGCCCGGAAGCTGAATCTGATTCAGCCCAACACCTACGATTTCCTGTGGGTAACGGACTTCCCGCTCTTCGAGTATTCCGAGGAGGAGGGCCGCTACATGGCAAAACATCACCCCTTCACCTCTCCGAAGCTGGATCAGCTGGATCGCTTGGAAAATGACAAGGAACACTGCTACGCCAGAGCTTATGATATTATTATCAACGGCTATGAGGTCGGCGGCGGCTCCATCCGAATCAACGATCCGGAAGTACAGACCAAGATGTTCCATGCCCTGGGCTTCACCGAGGAGCAGGCACAGGAGCGCTTCGGCTTCCTGCTGAATGCTTTCAAATACGGTGTACCGCCGCATGGCGGCATGGCCTATGGCCTGGATCGCCTGGTAATGATCCTGACCGGCACCGAAAATATCCGCGACGTTATCGCTTTCCCGAAAGTACAGAACGCCAGCGAGCTGATGACCGGCTGTCCGGACTATGTTGACACCAAAGATTTGGACATTTTGTCCATCGCAGTGGTTCCTCCGAAGGAGAAAGAGGAAAAAGCAGAATAAAATCGGCTTTGAAACGCCGGATTGCATACCGGCAGTCCGGCGTTTACAATATCAAACTATCAATTATCAACAAAACAGGAGGTTTTTAACATGAAATTGGAAAGATTAACCTGGCCTCAGGCGGAACGCTACTTCAAGGAAAACGACATGGTCATCATTGCCATCGGCAGCATCGAATCTCACGGTACCCACATGCCATTGGGCACAGATACCCTGATCCCTAACCGGCTTCTGGAGCTGATCGAGGAGAAATCCGATGTACTCATCGCCCCAACCATTCCTTACGGCGCTACCCAGTATCTGTCTCCCTTCGCCGGTACCATCAATCTGGGTCCTGACGGCCTCTATACGGTGGTTTCCAAGGTAGTGGAGGGCCTGTGGAGCCATGGCGCCCGGAAAATCGTCTTTCTCAATGGTCACGGCGGCAATGTTTCCACGCTGGAGAAGGTTTCTCTGGAACTGGACCAAAAGGGCGGTCTCGGCGTTATCCTGAACTGGTGGCTCATGGCCTGGGATCTGAATCCAGCCTGGAAGGGCGGCCATGGCGGCGCAGAAGAAACAGCTGGTGTACTGGCTGTTGATCCTTCTCTGGTGGACTGGGACGCTTTGCAGGAGATGAATCTGCACAACGATGTGACCGAAAACATGACCCGTACCGGCTTTAAAAATGTGGAATACAAGGGTGTTCCGGTGGTGATCTGCCGCAAAGTGACCCGTTTCACCAACAATGGCTGGATCGGCCCGGACCATCCCTCCAAGGCAACGGAAGAATGGGGAAAGGAAATGCTCCAGACTACCGCGGATTATATTGCCGATTTCATGGAAGAACTGAAAAAAGCACCGATCGAAGCAGAGAAGTAGGCTGCTTATGGGAAAACGAATCTATTGCTCCGATGTGGATGGCACACTGGCCCGCCAGGGGTATTTTCTGACGGAGGACACCTGCCGTCTGGTTCATCAGCTGGTGGAACAGGACGTGTGGTTCACCATTATCACCGGACGTTTTCTTTCCCGCACCCTGCCGCTGATCCAGGAACTGGGGCTGAAGATCCCGGCCAGCTGTCTCAGCGGCGCACTGGTGTATGACTGTGCCGGAGAGCGTATTCTCAAGGTTTGGCCCATCCCACAGGAGACGGCATATGAGGTACTGCGGCGTTTTCAGTCCTTGAAACACAACAGCCTTGCCGTTATATACCGGCCGGAGGAAAACCGTTGTCTGCTGTGCTACAATAAAAGCGGTTCTCAGCCCTTTCCCATGGATAAGCGCAATGAAAAGGGCTTCCTTCACGATGAAGTGGTGGAAAGCCAGGACCTTCTTCCCCTGTTGGAAGGCGGACAGGCGCTGCTGCTGGACATGGCCGGTGATGAAGAGCGGATGAAAAAGGCTTATGAGCTGGTGAAGGATCTGCCAGGGATACACGCTTACCTTCATGAAAGCCCCCACAACAAGGGATTCTGGGTTCTGGATGTGGTTGCCGCCGATTCCGGCAAGGGAAACGCGGTTCGCTATCTGAAGGAATATATGCAAAGCGATACTTCGGTAGCTTTCGGCGACCATTACAACGATTTGCCCATGCTTCAGGCGGCGGATATTGCCTGCACCGTTGCCGAAGCTCCGGAGGAGCTGAAAGCGGCTGCGGATGTGGTGCTGCCTCAAACACCGAACTGTGTGCCGGAGTTTATTTTGGAACAGGAAAAACGCTCATAAATGCACGAAACAGATAAAAAGGGGAAGGATGCCGCCATTTGGCGGCATCCTTCCCCTTATTTGACTGCTTATCGTAGAAACAGAGATATCATATACAAAACGTAAATGCCTACGGCCAGCGAACCCTCGCTGCGGCTGACACTTTTCTCGCTGCGGCAGAACAGCAGCATCAAAACAGTGACGGCAATGGAGATTACAACGTCGATCATGGACTCTGCCGCCACAGAAATGGGATTGAGAAGGCTGGAAGCGCCTAAAATAAAGAGAATGTTAAAGATATTGGAGCCGACTACATTGCCGACAGCAAGGCCGCTGTCTCCCTTTCGGGCGGCAATGATGGAGGTGACAAGTTCCGGCAGGGAAGTACCCATGGCGACAATGGTCAGTCCGATAAAATTCTGGCTCAATCCCCAGGAAGCGGCGATGGCGCTGGCGGAATCCACCACCAAATTGCCGCCAAACACAACCGCCGCAAGGCCGCCGAGAATCAGCAGAAGGCTTTTCAGCGGAGAATAGGTTTTAATTTCTTCTTCGCTTGTCTGACGGTCTTTGAGGGCGCTGTGGATCATGGTGCCGATGAATACCGCTGTGAGGATCAGAAAAGCGGCCCCCTCCAAGCGGGATATTTCCCCGTCCAAAGAGAAAAGCAGCAGGAGCAGAGAGGCTCCAAGGGCGATTGGCAGATCCCGCCGGTTAAAATTGGGAGATACGGGAACAGGACGGATCATGGCACAGATGCCCAGCACCATCAGCAGGTTAAAAATATTGGAGCCGACCACATTGCCTAAGGCGATGGCGTTATTCCCGGAAAGTCCGGCGGTAATGGAAACGGCGGCTTCCGGCGCGCTGGTGCCCATGGCGACAATGGTCAGGCCGATGATCACCGAAGGTACCTTCAGGAGCCGGGCGATCGAAGAGCTGCCCTCCACAAAGCAGTCTGCACCTTTGATCAGCAGCAGGAATCCAACCAACAAAAAGACATACATCATAAAAAGTCCTCCTTTTATCGTTTGGGGTGAAGGGCCTTTTATGGTTGGATAAAAGAAAAAGACCCTTATCACCCATGGTTTGGGGTGATAAAAGTCTTGTTTTTTCTTGATCATGTTTGGATAAGAAAGCGGCAGTCCGGTATAAAACGTGATGACGAACAGCCGCACACCAAAAGCTGGTGCAAACTACTCCCTTTTACTATTTCAGTATAGGGGAGAATCGGGAAGATGTCAAGTTGTCCCGGATTTTTTTCAAGAGTTCGTCTGTACAGCCGTAGATTGTTCGGCGGAGGTAGTGGTAAGGGGAACGGAGGCGGTATCTTCCACAGTTGTTTCTTCCGTTTCCTGCTTCCAGTTCTCCCAATCCGGCTCCAAGCAGTAGCTTTGGAAGCGGCTGCTCAGGGTAGAGATGCGCAGCTCCAGGTCAGGCTGCCGCTGGAAGCTGTCGCTGCGGAGTTTCTGATAATCTTCCTGGCTGATCTCCCCGTCAGCCAGCTTCCATTCTGCCTCCATCCGCTGTACGCTGAGCAGATCATAATTCTGTTCCGCCTCGCACAGCTCCCGAACGCTTTCGCAGACTTCCAGATATTCTTCGGTCAGGCTTTCCTCCGGGAGGCCGCTGTAATCCAGGCGGAACTGGTAAGCGTTTTTCGCCATATCCATGCGGACACTTTCCAGTTGAGCGTATTGGCTGGCCCAAGTCTGGACAAAGCTTGCGGTATCTACGAAATAGTCGTTGTCCAGATTTTCAGTGACGTTACAGCGCAGGCTTTCCGTATCCTGGAGCTGATTGTTCATCTGCTCCAAATACTGTTCATAGGCCCGGGCAGTCTGGGTAGAAGCATACCACTGATCCAACTGCTGCCGCAGTTGTTCGGCGTTGGCGAAACCGCTGTATTTAAGGTCCACGTGGTAGTAGAGGTCGTCCAAATACTCTTCATCCAGATGTAAAGAAGCGTCGGCAGGGAGCTGGATGATGGTTTGCTGTCGGTAATTGTCATTAAGCTCCGCGGCCAGAAGCTGAAGGATGTTTTCTTCGGTAAGTTTGGGATCGTTGTGCCAGTGAAAGGTGACCCGGGCGGTGGAACCATTGACGGTAACCTCCGGAACAATATAGTCAAAACCCCGATCCTGATTGAGAATGTGGATCTGACCGTCTGTAGATTCCTGGATCTGGATGATGCCGTAATAGGCGCTGTCGGCAATGGTCAATTCCCGGATGGCACTGTCCAGTGTGGTGTCGATAACGTACTTTTCCGCGTTGGCTTCCGCCTTTTCCACCATGGCGTTGTAGAAGTCGATGGCGCTGGAAACGGCGAAGGGCGTCAGAATAATGGCAAGCACCAAAGCGATGCCGCAGATTATGGCGGAGATGGCCGCGATTTTCTTCAGGCTATTCATACAATTCACCCTCCTCATTTGGAATGGTTTCTTCTGTTTCTGTCGTATGGTTCTCCGGTTTGGCGGCTGTTTTCACAGGAGGCTTGATCCATTCCAGCAGCTCCCGCAGAATGAGCAGAAACAGCTTGCCGCACCAATACGTCAGCATGATCAGCAAAGCGCCCAGGCAGACGATCAGGGACAGCAGGGCGATGCAGACGCAAATGGCGAAGATGGTCACCGGCAAAGTCAGGAAGTGAGTGACCATAGACGCCGCGAAGAAGCCCAGGATAACCGCGATAAACAGGCAGATCAGGCCGAGGAAGCCGCAGCCCAGCCCGATCGCCGCGCAGCCGAACACAATCGCCAGCGCAGGCAGCACGATAAGCAGCACCAGAAGCTTGATCAGCAGGGTCAAAACAGAGCCAAGACCGCCGTTTTTTCTGTTTTTCGGCTGCTTTTCTCTGGGTTTCCACTGAAATTTCGGCATTTTGGGCATTTTGAAGTCGTTTTTTTGCGGAGCGGGCGTGATGGCTACATTGTGTCCGTTTTCTTCCAAAATTTGCTCCGCTACCAGCTCCGGACTGCCCAGTTTGGCACAGATCTCTCCATCGCTCTGTCCCTGGCGGCGGCCCTCTTCAAAGAATTCCGCATAGTCCCGGATGATATCGTCAATATCCGCCTTTGACATATGCTGTTTTTTCAGGATGGATTCCAGTTGACCCAGATAATCCAATTTATTCATGACATTCACCTCGCAAAATTTCATCTACCATTTTCGAAAACTCCGCCCAGTCCAGTTTTAAAGCTCCCAGGTACGCCTGCCCTTTTTCGGTCATGTGGTAATATTTTCGGGCAGGACCGACGGTACTTTCTTTCAAATAGGCCACAAAATATTCCTCCTGGGTCAGGCGGCGGAGAATGGGGTAGACGGTGCCCTCGTTGATTTCCGTATAATAGGCGATGTTCTGAACGATCTCATACCCGTACATATCCTTGCGGGCGATCAGCGCCAGAATACACATCTCGATTATTCCCTTCCGGAACTGTGTGTTCATGTCATCCCTCCTTTGTTGTACTGATTATAACATACTACTGTGTGAAACACAATACCTAAAAATAAATAATACTTGAATTTTTAAGGTAGCGGGGAAAAGAACGAAAAAAAGAGCGAAGAAAAAGGCTCTCCATACCGCGTATGGAGAGCCTTTTTCAAATATAGGGAAGGTGAATAATCGATTTAGAAGCCTTTGATGATCTCTTCGTTCAGTTCTTTTACGATCTCGGTTGCCAGCTCAACGCCTTTTTCGTAGTCAGCGTAAGAGCAGAAGCAGTGATGAGAATGAGCGTAACGAACTGGGATACCGATAACGATAACAGGAACGCTGTGGTTGGAAGTATGGATCGGCGCACCGTTGGTGGAACCGCCGGAACGAACGGCTTCCTGAACGTCAATGCCATGTTTCTTTGCCAGATTCAGAGCGAATCTCTGGAAACGTGGGTTGGTGATCATCTTCATGTCCATGTGGCGGAGCATTGGACCTTTCTGCATAGCGGTCTGGCAGTCGCAGCCGGAAGCGAAGGTGTCATCAGCAGGGCAGCCTTCGAATACGATAGCAATATCAGGCTGAACAGTATTGGCAACAGTAACGGCACCGCGGGCACCGATTTCTTCCTGTACAGACCAGCTGCCCACAACATCAACAGCCAGCTCGCTGTCTTTTACATTTTCCAAAGTACCCAGAACAGCGGCGCAGCCGATGCGGTTGTCGAATGCTTTACCCAGCATTACTTTGTTGTTTTCGTTGTATTCCCAGGTTACATCCGGAACGATTGGAGCGGCCATGCGGATCTTGAATACTTCTTCTACTTCCTGCTGAGAGGTAGCGCCAACGTCGATGACCATATCGGAAATAGACAGTGGCTGATTTCTTTCATTTGCGGTCATGAAGTGAACTGGTTTTGCAGCAACAATACCGGAGATCCATTTGCCTTCGTCGTTGCGAACCAGAACTTTATGAGCGGATACGTTATTGGCAGACCAGCCGCCCAGAGGAACGAATTTCAGGGTGCCGTTTGGTTTGATGGCGGAAACCATAAACGCACATTCATCGCTGTGGCCATCCAGCAGGATCACTGGTTTTTTACCGGTGTTGGCTTTGCGGTAGAAATACAGGTTGCGCAGGCTGTCCTCTTTGATATCAGCCAGTTCATCGCCATATTTGCGGCCCAGCAGGAGCACTTCGTCCTCAAAGCCGGGAGCGCCGTAAGCGTTAGAGAGTTCTTCGATCATTTTCAAACGATTCATGATTTTTTTCCTCCTATTAGTAAAGAGTATTTAATTACAACATCAGTATAGTACGTTAAATCGCTGTTTTCAAGAGCGTTTTGCGTTTTTGGTCTACAGGATTTTCTCGTGAAAACACAGCATATTTCACAAAGTATCCTTTTATTGGCTGCGGTTTCTCCGGTATTATGCTAATAAATGGGGTTTTTACAAAAAAATGTGCTGGCCATGCGGAAACTTGGATTTTCTCTGTATTTTTGAAAGAGAGAAAAGGATTTCTGTATGATTGTTACAAGTTTTTGCAAGAAGTTTCGTTGTCAGGGAAGGAATTTTTCAACAAAAAGTTTTTCAAAAGAAGGCGTTTTATGTTATAATATCTATAAATACATGATATACGGTGCATTCAAATCCCGTTTTCCATACGAAAAACCGGTAAAAGGAGTGGATGGAAGTGGCTGAAAAACGACAGCTCGACCCTAAAATGGAACAATCTCTGCGTATTCTGCAAATGGACAATGCGCAGCTGAATGAATATATCAGCGGAAAAATGCTGGAAAACCCAATGATTGAGATGGAGACCGTTTCCGCAGACGACAGCCAGAACCGAATTTATCAAAGAAAGCTGGAGTGGCTGGAGGAACAGATGCTGAAGGAGGAGGAAAACTCCGTTTATTTCTCTCCGGAGATCACCCATCCGGAAGAAAAGCCGGCCTGGCCGTTGCAGAATGTGAAGGAATGTCTGGTGGAGCAGCTGGAAGCTTTGGGACAAGACGAGGATGACCTATCCATGCGCTTCTGCGGCCATATTGACGACAACGGCTACTTTACCCTGACCCTTTCCCAGCTGGTGGGGAAATACCAGTGTACGGAGCGGGAAGCGGAAAAGGCGGTGGAGCTGATCCGCAGCCTTCAACCTAGGGGCGTTGGCGCGTTTACCCTGTCGGAATGCCTGAAATTGCAGCTTCCGGCAGGCTGTGATCTGGCTTGCCGGCTGGCAGAGGACTATCTGCCGGAGGTTGCCGGCCATCAGTGGGAGAAAATCGCCAATGAGCTTCAGCTTTCTCCCCAAGCGGTGGAGGCGGCGGCAGAGCATCTCTGGAGTTGCAATCCCCGTCCGGGTACCGCCTGTGGCCGGGAGGAACTGCCTTTCTACTTGACGCCGGATATTCTGGTTATGAAATTCCGGGACCGATACGATGTGCTGCTGTGTGAATACAACATCCCAAAGATCCGTGTTTGTCAGGAATATGTGGATATGGCCAAGGAGGAAAAGGACCCGGTGCTCAGTGTGTATATCAAATCCAACATGGAGAAGGTGAAATGGCTCCACCAATCCGTTGGCATCAGAGGCCAGACCCTGCTGAAGGTGGCAAAGGCTGTTCTGAAGCATCAGGAGCGCTTCCTCCACTTCGGTCCCCAGTATCTGCGGGTGATTACCGTGGAGGAACTGGCGGCGGAGCTGGGGATGCAGGAGAAAACCATCGTCCATACTTTGAAGAATAAGTATGTGCAGACCCCTTACGGCGTGTTCCCACTGAGCAATTTTGTTCTCCGCTCCAGTCAGGACAATACGCAAAGCCATCTGAACGAGGAGATCGTCAAGGAAGCTTTGCGGGAAGCGGTGGAACAGGAGCGGGAGGAGTCCCCGTTCAGTGATTTGAAGCTGACCCAGATTCTGAACGCCAAGGGTTATCTGGTTTCGGTGCGTATGGTGGCGAAGTATCGGGAGGAGCTTGGAATCGGCAGCGAGGAGAGCCGGCTGAATCTGAATTGCTGCACAGAAGAGGAGCATGACCACTGCGATTGCGGCTATGACCACTGCGAGGATGATCATGATCACCATCACCATTCCTGCGACTGCGGACAGCATCAATAAAACAAAAAATAAAAAGGGGCGCGGTAGAAACCGCGCCCCTCTTCTTATATTATTTTCTGAATTTTTTCCTTGCTTTCGTAGTGGTACATCCGATAAATCTTTTCCGTAGTCTTGCCGGCAAACATCAGGCAGAAGAAGCAGCGCTCCAAAGGGGAAAGTTCCTGGATTTTTTCCTCCGGCGTTATAGTGAGACAGCCGTCGAAGCGAAGATTGCCTTGTTCCAGCAGCTTGGGATCATCCACACCGGTACAAACGCTGGCGCCGACGGCTTGAATGGGATTTTTGTAAGCAGAGGCTTTCACCGCGAAGCAGGTATAGACATCCATCAAACAGGAAAGCTGAGGATATTTGCGGGATAAGGCATCCATCAGAGCCTGAAGCTTCTCCATGGGCAGGTACATGCTTAAGCCTTCCATGACGACCACAGCTTTTTCTCCATGGGGAAGCATGTCCAGCCAGTCCGGATCGGTCACATCCGCGCCGATCATGCGATAGGTGGGTGTTTCCTTGTAGTACTGCTGGCGGATCCGGATCACATCCGGCATATCCACATCGAACCACAGGGAAGAGGGTGCCTTCACCCGGTGGACCCGGGCGTCTAAACCGCAGCCCAGGTGGAGAACCAAGGCTGCGGGATCGGTGTTCAGCTTCTCTGTCAGCCATTGATCCATTACCCAGGCGCGCATTCCCATATAATAAGCGAGCCATTTGGATTTTGGCTTGCCCCGCAGGGGAAACCCTTCCTTTTGCCAGATTTCCTCCGCCTTAGGGTCATGAAGAAGGATGCCTTTTTTGCTGACCAGTGATTTTCCGTACAAGGGAATGTACAGGGTCTTATTGGTAGCGTTCATGAAAATCCCTCCAGTCCCAAAACCATAAATTTACCTTTGTTTTTATCCCTTTTTATACTGTTAAACCATCATTTTAGAACATTTTAGAACAAAAACCGGCTGTTTGTCAAATTTTTTGGGGAGAAATAGGAAGAAAACAGGGGCGGAAAGCTATTTTCCGAAAGCATTTTTGGCTGCTTTCATGTTTTCAATAATCGGAACCTGGAAGGGGCAGCGTTTTTCGCAGGAACCGCAGGCAATGCAGTCTCCGGCAAATGCTTTCAGCGCTCCATAGTGCTCCCGGACGGTTTCCGGCATTTCTCCCTGGGCTCTGACCAGATTCAGCAGCTTGGTGACCATGGCGACGTCGATGCCTTTGGGGCAGGGGGCGCAGTGTCCGCAGTACATGCAATGGCCGGACCAGCTGATTTTGGGGAATTGGGCGAACACAGCGGCGTAGTCCTTATCTTCCTCTCTGGCAGTTTCATAAAGCAGGGAGGCCAGCAGATCTTCCCGGCTGCGGACGCCGGACATGACGCAGGCGACAGCCGGTCTGGTCAGGGCGTAATGAATACACTGTACCGGAGTGAGGGCCATACCGGCAGGGGAAGCCTGGGCATCCAGCAGATCGCCGCCGCCGAACGCTTTCATTACCGTGATGCCCACACCCAGCCGCTGGCAGGTTTCATACAGCAGTTCCCGCTGCGGGTCCAGATTAAACAGAGCGTTCTCATAGCTTTCATCTTTCCAGAGATCCTCGCAGTTTTCGCTGGCAGGCAGCAGATCGTAGCAGGGGTTTACGCTGAACATCAGCACTTCGATCAGGCCGCTGTTGACCGCTTCCAGCGCAACCTGAGGATTGTGGCTGCTCATGCCGATGTGACGGATTCTGCCCTGTTTTTTTAATTCCAAAGCGTATTCCATAATCGGCCCGTTCCAAATCGTATTCCATGTTTCCATAGAATCCACATAATGGATCATGCCAATGTCCAGATAATCGGTATCCAGATTTTTCAGGCTGTTTTCAAAACCTTCCTTTACCTCGTTGATATCACGGGTGGCCTTGTACTGGCCATTGCGCCAGATGGTGCACAAATGGGACTGGAGAATGAAGTTTTCCCGGCAGTCATGAATGGCGGCGCCAACTCGCCGCTGCAGCTTGGGGTTGGGGCTGTATAGATCCATACAGTTGATGCCCGCTTTGAGGGCCATGTCAAACATATCCCGGCTTAAAGTTTCATCTTCGCCTTGAAAGCCTTCACAGCCCAGGGCGATCTCGCTGACTTTCAGCCCGGTTTTTCCTAATTCACGATATTTCATGGATACATTGCTTCCTTTCTGTTCTATTTTTCATTTTCCACCTTTGTTTTCAGCGTTTGCAGCAACCCGGTTTCCAGTTCAGATGACCGGTACGGACCGCATCCTCATAGCAGGAAACCTTATAATTCAACCGTTCCAGCGTTTTGTCGATCTGGCGGCGCTGTTCCAGCAAAGCTTCCCGCTGTGTTTCCAGAAGATGGAGCCGGTCAGGGATGGTACGGTCTCCCAAATGACACAGCCGCACATACTCGATCATTGCCTCCACCGGCAGTCCAGCCTTTCGCATACAGATTGCCAACTCCACCCACTTCAGGTCCTCCTCGTCATAGTCCCGAATCCCGCTGGGACTGCGGTTTACCGGCGGTATCATTCCCACCCGTTCATAGTAACGAAGGGTATCAGCGGTAATATGATACTTTTCACTGACCTGTTTGATCGTCATGATGATGCCTCCTTTGCTTGATTACCTCTATTATAAATGGTAGAGTGTACTCCAAGTCAAGCGGAGAAGGAGCGGCAGTCGAAAGAAGGGTTGAAAAATGTTTTTATGGGGGAAATTTTTAAATAAAGCAAAAGCTCGGACAGGAGTTTGCGGCCTCCTGTCCGAGCTGCTGTTTTTAGCGGTCATAGTGGGCGATGATGGTGTTGACGGCCTGCTGGATCCCGATTTGTCCCACATCAATGTTAAGATCATAGAAAGCAGGATCGCCCCAGATTTGGCCTGTATAGCTCTCATAGTATTTTTTTCGCTGTTTATCCATTTTGGTTACAAGCTGTCTGGCCTTATTAGGGGAAAGCTGCTCCAGTTTGGCCTTTCGTTCCACCCGCTGCTCAAAGGGAGCAGAGATAAAGACTCTCAGAAGGGATATCGGCTGGTCCCGCAGCACATAGTCCGCGCAGCGTCCCACGAAGATACAGCTTTCCTGGGAGGCAATGCGCTGGATCTCATGGCTTTGCAGTTCAAAAAGCACCTCTGAGGTGGGCCGTCCCTGGGAAACGTGGTGATTTCCATTATGTACGGTCCGATAAAGATAAGGATTGGTGGCTTTTTCGTCCGCCGCCTGCAGCGCCGTTACGGCCAGATCGCCATATTGGCAGGCCAGCTCCAGAATATCGTTGTCATAAACATGGATCCCCAGCCGCTGGGCTGTCCGGACAGCGATTTCATGCCCACCGCTGCCGAACTGTCTGCCGATACAAATAATTCGATTGCTCATTTTGTTCCTCCTTCGCTTTGTCAGGGTCTGAGCGCCTGCATAACCGCCTGCGGAATGGAGAAATCCAGCTCTGCATTTGGTTTTGCGATCTGCAGGAGGCAGGACAGGGAAACCGGAACGTCAACGCCGACCACTTCCACGCTGCCGTTGCAGGAAATGTAGATTTGGCTCATTTTTTCTTCCTCAAGGGTGATTTGGATGCTGCCTGCGCTGAACGCGATGTCCATATCCTTACTTTCCGGCGCGATCGCGGAAGCTACCGCTTTCATCCCGGCTTTATCCAGAGAAAGGGTGTATATGCTGCTGCTGCCGTTTTCCGAGCAGCTGAACTCACCGTTGAGACAGGCCTGACAGGCAATTTCCCACAGCTTTGCGGAGGCAGCCAGGGTCTGGGCTTTTGTTGTTACCGCCGCCCCGTCCTTATTGCAGATGGCCTGGTCGGTAAAGTAGATGGAGAGACCGTTTTTGCGTATACAGCTTACTTCCAGGCCGTCCCTGGTGGTGCGGAACAGCTTCAGGCTGTCATTCAGCACAAGGGGACCGCAATCGGCGGAAAGCTGAAGCTCCGAAGCCTGGATTTCCCGGCTGTTCAGCTCAGACCAGGCGGAAAGCAGACGGAACAGACTGTCGCTCAGCTCAGCAGGAGCCTGCTGCTGCCGGTTTTGAATGGCTTCCAGGACTTCCGAAGGAACTTCCAGAGTTTGCGGATCGCTGTTTTGCATGGTGAGCTGTGCGGTGGTGGCAACCGCTGTTTTTCCGCTGTCATTGAGAGTACCGTTGGCGCTGAAACGGATTTCCGCCAGCTCCCGGCCGCTTTCTGTCAGTTCCACCCGCAGAACCTGAGCGTCGGAAAGCTGCTCCGCAAAGGATGGGACAAGGATTTCCAGAACCGATTTGGCATTTTCGCCCTCGGCGACAATACTGTAGGTCTTTCCGCTGTCGCTTTCGCTTTCGGAAATCGTCACAGACTGATACAGCTGAGCGGTGCGGGCCAGAAGTTCCGAATAATCCGGGAAAAGACCGTTGACATGGAAGGCCTTGCCGTTGGAGAGATAAACCGTGTTTCCGGAGTAATAAAGGGATATGCCGTTTTGTTCCACACAGGTGATACGGCGGCCGTCCGTTTCGGTCCGGATCACCAGAGCCTCGGTGCCGATGGTTTCCTTGCCGATTTCGGCCTGAACATTCAAGTCCATGGCAAGCTCCTCTTTATCGGCGTAGTCCGCCAGCAAGCGGTATGCCCGCATACCCCTTCGCAAGTCGGTCCGCAGAAACAGGCCTGCAGCAGCCGTCACGCCAAAGAGCAGGAGCACAGCCAAAATCAGCGGCAGCAAGTGTCGTTTTTTCTTACGAGGCTGTATTGCTTCGTTTTCAGGCGCAGATTCCGGCTCGCCACCCTCCTGCGTCAGCGTTATCACGTCGGATTCCGCTCCAAACGCTTCTGAGGAATGAGGGAAGGAAGGTTCCGCTTCCCCTGTTTCCGCCCACTCCGTCTGCGCGGCAGCGGTATACGCCAGAGCAGCGGCTTTCTTTGCCTTGCGGTGTTTGTTTTTCCGGATCAGGCTTACTATCAGCACGATGATCAGAAGAAGCAGGACACAGGCGCCCAGCCAAGCCCACCAAATGGACAAAGTGGATACCACCGCAAGCTCTGCGGAAGTTCCGCTCACAGGGAAAACAAGGTAGCTGCCCATGGTTTGAAAGTCCGTTTTGATCCAATTTCCATCCTGTTTAGTGTAGATCGCCAGATGGTCGGTTTTTCCGTTGGGCGCAAGGTAGCGCAGGTTATGAACAGAAAGTCCGTCATCCGGGATCTCCACGCTCCACTGCTCCACAAGCTTCCGGTTTATGGTTTTTTCCGGAAGCTCCGCTTTGCCGATAAAGGAGAAATAGTGCTTCAGCGCTGTTCCCATGCCGTCGGAAAGCAGGCCGAAGGCGGAGGAGACCGGCGTCTGTTTGACAGCGGCGGAAACGTCGGTTTCCTGGAACTGGCCTTCCACGAAGAAAATGGGCCTTCCGTCCGCGCGGCGCTGAGAATCCGCTAAAGCGGAGGTGTATGGGGTATAAACCGCGGTAACGACCGTATCAAAGCATAGATCGTTTAGTTCGGTGATATCCCACTGAGCATAGTAGCCGTCCTTTTCCGGGACCTCCGGGTACGCACTTTCGCCAAACGAGTCCCCGTAGTGGAAGGAGCGGGTTTGGAGAACCTCATCCTCCGCCACAAAGCGAAGGGTGAACTGCCGGAATTCCTCCGGCAATCCTTCTACCTGAAGCAACTCCTGATAGGAGATGGGTTCCGCCTTTCCGGAATAGCTCAGGCGGTTAATGGCGGCAAGATCTTCTCCCACATAATAGTTTTCGGAGAAATCGCCTGCGTCTGCGCCGGATATGCCGCCGGCGCACTGCTCATGCTCCGGAATACGGATCAGAGCATAGCAGCCGCTGACCAGGCTGGAGTCACCGGTTGTGCTCTCACTGACACCGGAGCCCACAATGCCTCCTACATAACAGCCGCCCTTCAGGCTGCATTTGGCGAAGCAGTTGCGGATGGTGGCCTTGGTCAGGCCGGCGATACCGCCCACATAGTCGCCGCTTTCGCTTTCCGTGTCACCATAGCCTTCACAGCCGGTGATCAAGCCCATATCCATACGTCCGCAAATTGAGCCGGCGTAATTTCGCTTGGAAGTCACCGGGCCGTAATTCACGCAGTTTTGAAGGATCGCTTTCAGCTCAAACTGGCGCCGGTTTCTGCCGGACAGGCTGGGCGTCAGGTCATCCTCCGGGTCCAGTTCATATTCAATGGACATGGCTCCGGCGATACCGCCCACATTGATATCACCGCTGACCTTTCCCTGATTTTTGCAGAAGGCACTTTTTCCGCAAAAAACGGAATCAATGTTGGTTTCAGACGTATCGCTTACCACATCTGCCGTCTGTTCACCGAATATAGCGTCAAACAAAGTGTCCGAGATGCTGTTGATCTGGTTGCTGATGCCGGACAGATCGTTTTTCAGGGTTCCGGAGGCATTGTTCAGTTCATCGTTGAGCAGACTCATCTGCCGGGTCATTTTGCTGACCGCGGAGGAAAGCTCGTGCAGGGACGTATTCAGGACAAAGTCAGTGGTGGCGTTGATTATGCCGCTGGCGGAGCCATCGTATTGGCCTTCCACACTGCCGGGAGTCAGGCCGCCGTGAATTTGCCCTTCCGAGGAGGCGCCGGCTTCCATGTCAATGAGAGGCGGAGTGGTTTCCGGAAGATCCTCCGGATCTTCCTCTCCGTTTTCCTCCTGTTCACCGTCCTCTGTGTCGTTTTCTTCCTCTGTTTCACCATTCAAGAAAGCAGGGAAAATCCGTTCGCCGCTTTCATTTTCCATATTTTCAAGGGGCAATTCCTCCGAGTTCCTGTTATCGGGAGCGTTTGCGGGAAAATCATCGTCGCCGCGGACCGTTTCTTCCTCTTTTTCCGGTTCCGCGCTTTCTCCACTGCCGGGTTTTTCTTCTTTTTCCTTATCTTCCTGATTTTTGTCGGCAGCGGAGCCGGGAGGTGTAATGGTGATGCTGCCTCCGGCGCTGGATTCGCTGCTTCCACCCAGCTCAAAGCCGGGAGGCGTAACGGTAATACTGCCGTTGCTGTTTGCCTGACCGCTACCGGTGATCAGGCTGTCGATGGAACCATAGGCCTTGATCTCGCTGATGGCATCCGCCGCGTCATCCAGGCAGTCCGCGATGCTGTTCAGACGGGCTGTCACAGTTCCCGCGCTGGAATCGGCATCATCCAGCACATGGTTGATCATGGTATTTAGTCCATCCATCTGCCCATCCAGCTGTGCAAGGGTGTTTTCGCTGAGATTGATGGCAATATAAGGCTCGACCTGCCCCACAATGCCGCCTACATCCTTCCGCCCATAAACGGAGGCCTGATTGCTGCAGTTGTAAAGGTAGCCGCAGCTGCGTCCGGCAATGCCGCCGGCATTGTATCCGATATGGGGATAGCCGACGGTGCCCCGGTTGACGCAGCAGGACAGGATGCCGGAGGAATAGCCGGCGATGCCGCCGGTATCGGAGGCTGCCATGCTGGTATCCAGGGAATACAGCTTGGAAATATCGGTGAGGAAATCGAAATTGATGTCATCCGGGCTCAGGCTGGGATCCACGCTGGTGATGTTGATGCCGGCGTCACTTTGGGAGAAGGAGATTTCCCCCAAGTTGCAGCCGGCAATGCCGCCAGTCATGGCCTTGCCGTAGACTGCGCCGCTTACACTGCAATTTTTGATCTTTCCGCTCAGCTCATTGCAGCCGGCAATGCCGCCGGTATTCCGCTTTCCGGAAACCGTTCCCGTATATGTACAGTTTTCCACTGTGCCGAAATTTCGGCCCACAATGCCTCCCACGGTTTCCGTATCGCCGGAAGGGCTGACAGTTCCGCTGACATTCAGATTTTTTACGGAAGCGCCTTCCTGCAAAATGCCGAACAGTCCGGCGGGGGTTATGCTTTCCGTAATGGTCAGGCCGCTGATGCGGTGTCCGCAGCCGTCAAATGTGCCTCCAAAGGTGGGGATGGGAAGAAAATCCGTGTTGTCCAAAGAAATGTCCGCCTGAAGCACGACTTTTTTGCCAATGGACCAAGTGTCCAAGGAGCAGGCGTCCACCAGGGCCAGAAATTCTTCCTCTGTGTGAATATAAATGGTTTCTGTGGCTCGGCCGGCAGTGGATTCGGCATAAACGGGGAAGCTCAGCTGGAACATAAGCAGCAGAGCCAGACAGCCTGCCAGGATACGGCCGAATTTATTTTTGTGTTTCACCGGTATCTTCTCCTTCCTCCGTTACATTTCCGGAAATCAGGTTCACATTGACGTCGCCTTCCACAACGGCGTGAACCATACCGCTGACGGTACCGTTGATCTCACCGCGCACCATGCCGTCGATGCGGACACGGCCGCTGGCATTTTTCCGTTTCACGCTGCTGGGAACCGTGAAGGAAGTTTTATCCACAATGGTCCCGCCCAGCAGAAGGATCTGGGGCAGTACGAACATAACCAGAATAATGGAAAGAATGGTTCCTCGGCCAAGACTTTGACCGATGCCGACGATAGCGGCGTCGGAGGTCATCTGCCCGATCAGGATGCCGGCTACTGCCAGAATGCTGCCGGAGGTGATGATGGTGGGAAAGGCAAAATTCATGGTTTCAATGATGGCTTCTTTTTTATCCATCTGGTTTTTCAGCTCATTGTAGCGGCTGGCGATCACGATGGCATAGTCGATATTTGCGCCCATCTGGATGGAGCTGACCACCAGATAGCTCATGAAGAACAGCGGCGTTCCGGTAAAGGCCGGAACGGAGAAGTTGATCCAGATACTGCCCTGGATAACCAGCAGCAGGAGCAGAGGCATGCCTGCGGATTTGAAGGTAAACAGCAGGACGGACAGTACAATCAGAATGGATACCACGCTGACAACGATGTTGTCCCGGCTGAAGGATTTCTGGAAGTCGTACTCTGTGGTGGAATTGCCCACAACATAAACATTCCCGTTGGGGTAATAGCTTTGGGCAGTTTCCCGGATGGTATCCAGAAAGTCGTAGGTTTCCTGGCCACCTTCCGGCAGGTTCAAATAGATCAGCATCCGGTCATAGGTATCGCCCTGAAGCTGCAGCTTGGCGTTGGTCATCTGTTCCTTGGCATCAGCCAGCAGATCCGCCTGTTCGCTGCCCAGCTCCACGATGCCGGAATCCACCTGATCGCAGACAAAGAGGAACATATCCATCAGCGGGACGCTGTAAGTGGAAATACTGCCCACAATATGCCCATAATCCTCGTTTTTCACCGCGTAAGCGGAGTAAATAAGCTGAGCCGCCTCATAATCCAGATCGGCTAGCTCGGAAAATTGTCTCGGGGTCAGTTTATCGGTGAGGGTATAGCCGTCCATGGCTTCAATGTTCGAGAGCCCCATGGTATAGTCCACCTGGTCATAGGTTTCCAGCTCATCTAAAATCTGTCTTTCCTTTTGGTCGTCCCCGGCCGGGACCACCAAAGCCACAAAATTAGAGGCAGAGAAGTTGTCTTGGATCATGTTTTCGGCGATTTGGGTATCATTGAGCTTTGGCGTATCAATTTCCCCGTAGCCGTAGACATAAGGGCAGCTTTTGGAGAAGGAGAAGCCCAAAACAACCAGAAGAACAAAGACAGGAGGGATCACAAGACGGGTGGCATAGGCGAATTTTCCCACAAAGGGGATTTTGGGAATGAAATTCCGGTGTCCGCTCTTTTCCATCAGCGGCCCGAACAGCACCAGCAGACCCGGCATGACGATGAAAACAGACAGCAGTGACAACAAAATGGCCTTGATCAGGCAAATGGCCATATCGGCGCCGATTTTGAACTGCATAAACATCATGGCTACCATACCGCCGATGGTGGTCAGAGAGCTTGCGCCGATCTCCGGGATTGCCTTGCTCAGGGCGACGATGGCGGCTTCCCGAATGGGCAGGGTCTGATGTTCCTCCTTGAAGCGGTTGCAGAGGATAACCGCGTAGTCAAGAGACAGGGCCAGCTGGAGGATGCTGGTGACGGAGTTGGACACAAAGGAGATCTTTCCCATAATAAAATTGGTGCCCAGATTCAGGATCATGGCTGTCACAAAGGTGAGGATCAGCACCGGAACCTCCGCATAGGTCTGGGAGGTGAGGATCAGAACGATCACAACGATAATGGCCACATAGACCATAATGACCTTCACTTCGGAGTCGATGGATTCGGAAACCGCATTGCCCAAATCAGTGGAAACATACAGATCATGGTCCGCCAGCGCTTTCTCCACCGAGTTAAGCGCCGTCAGGCACTGTTCATCCTTTTCACTGTAGTCAAAGGTGATATCGTATAGAGCGGAGACATTGTTGTAATGGTCCTCGGAGTCGTCAAAGGCCACGCTTTGGACCCCCTCCAGGCCGGCGATCTCATCGGCAACGGTCTCTGCGTTTTCCAGTGAGATATTGGCGATCATGACCTGCGCAGAACCAAAGGTGACAAACTGATCCTCCATAATGTCCAGGCCCTGTTTGGTTTCCGCGTTTTCGGGCAGATAAAAGGAAAGCTCGTTTTCCACCTCCACCCAGTTCCGCGAAAACGCGGAAAAAATGATCAGGATAAGCGTGATCAGGAAAAACAGATTCCGTTTATCCACAATAAAAGTCGCCAGCTTCATCATAAAGCTGTCATTGCTTTTGCTTTTTTCGTTCATTCATGTTTTCTCCTTATACTTGCACATTTAGGAAAGGCAAACGGGCCAGCCGCGCCGTTTTCACAGAAATCTTCCGCTATGGATTGAGACTATGGATAGAGAACTCCTGTGATGGGGAAAAGATGCCGTCCGCCCTTTAATAATAGATGCAGGGAATCCGGCGTAATATGACCGCTGGCGGTGTAGGGGATGGTGTTCATCAGGGTAATCAGCCTTCCGCGGATGCAGCAGCAGCCTTCTTCATCAATGCTGCCCACAAAGGGTTCGGAATGGTTCAGCATATCCAGATATCCGTGGATCTTGTTTTGCTCAATTTGTACTTCCAGCGTTCCGGCTCTGTCGCCGATGGGTGTCTGCATTAAGATTCTGTACTTTCTTTCCAGCACCGGAATCCCTCCTTGACGTTGATGGATCCATTGTAGAGCAAAAAAACAGCATGGAAAATGGACAAATTGACGGATTTGTACGAAAACCGGACAAATCCGGCGCATTGAGGGTGAAAACAAGGATAAAATTACCGGACAAGTGTCCGAATTTGTCCGTGGAACCTTTGCCGGACAGGTGTATAATAAAAATCGAAAGAATAGGAGGATCCGGATATGAAGCACGAAGCTACTTCTCTGCGCACAAAGAAAATGTTTGCAGAATCCTTAAAAAAACAAATGAAAACAAAGCCTTTTTCCAAAATAACCGTCAGCGAGATCATCAAGGATTGCGGAGTCAATCGAAATACCTTCTATTATCATTTTGAAGATATCTACGCTTTGCTGAAATGGACGCTGGAAGAAGAAGCCATAGAGGTGGTGCGGCACTTTGACCTGCTGGTGGACTACGAGGAAGCCATCGCTTTTGTAATGGATTATGTGGAGAAAAATGATTACATCATTAACTGCGCCTATGATTCCATTGGGCTGGACAAAATGAAGCAGTTTTTCTACGCTGATTTTGTGGAGCTGATCGCTTCGATCGTGGACCGGGCGGAAAAGAAGGAGGGTGTAAGCCTGAATCCGGACTATAAGCGTTTTCTGGTTCAGTTTTATACCGAGGCCTGCGCAGGGATGCTGATCGACTGGATCAAGCACCGTCAGAACCTGGATCAGGAAAAAATGGTGGAATATCTGTCTCAGACCTTCAAAGTCTCCCTGTTGGCTATGCTGCGGAACGCTCGATAAGATGTAACGGGTGTTTTTACAGCGTACCCAAATTATCGGTGAGTGGGAGAAAGCCGTAGATCAGGAGAAGAAATATGAATGTAGATTCCAGCGAATCATTTCCTGGAATACGGACAAAATTTATCGGTTGGGCAGTTTTAATGATTATGTGTAAACATATGCAGCGGTAGAATTTCTTTTCGGATTCCTGAAGGGAAAAAGAACCATTCGGTATTTTGACAAAATACTTGCATTTTCCCGAAAAAAGGGGTAGAATGATAAAAAACAAAAACAGGGGAGCTTGTGTGAGCAGGCTGAGAGGAAGTAATCCAACTTCGACCCTTTCACCTGATGCGGGTAATGCCGCCGTAGGAAGTCATAGGATAGGCTTTTTTACAGGAGGTAGGCCCCAAAGGGTCCATCTCCTGTTTTTGTTTTGTTACTTTTATAGAAAACAGGGGAGCTTGTGGGAGCAGGCTGAGAGGAAGTGATCCAACTTCGACCCTTTCACCTGATGTGGGTAATGCCGCCGTAGGAAGTTTCATTGGTTTTGTCGCAGGAGGGTACCACAGAAGGTGTTCTCCTGTTTTTTATCCTTATGAAAGGAGGATTCGGTATCCACTTTTGTGGCGAACTGAGGGGGAGCGCCCTGAGTTTTGTATATCAGCGATGGGAAGCCGTGTTCCGGCGTGAGAGG
The DNA here is from genome assembly GCA_945876435.1 of uncultured Clostridia bacterium. Classification (GTDB taxonomy): domain Bacteria; phylum Bacillota; class Clostridia; order Oscillospirales; family Ruminococcaceae; genus Negativibacillus. The sequence continues at coordinate 7,455 of CAMCOD010000002.1, read as the reverse complement.
ATGCCAGTAAGCATCGACCGACCTTCCGTACCGTTACTTGTGTACGAACGGTATCTGTTTTGGAAGCGTCGCTGCCTTCAGCCGTTTCCGAATTTTCTTCAAAGGAGTCATAACAATGAAAAAGTTAAACACAAAAAAGGTAGCAATCGCCGGTGTATTCTGCGCGATCGCCGTTGTCGGCAGCTTGTTTTCGTTCCCTGTCTTTGGAAGTAAGTGTTCTCCGGTGCAGCACATGGTCAATATCCTCTGCGCCGTTCTGCTGGGTCCCGGTTACAGCGTAGGCGCGGCCTTTGCGGCGTCTCTGATCCGGAACCTGCTGGGACTTGGCAGTCTGATGGCGTTTCCGGGAAGTATGTTTGGCGCGCTGGTTTGCGGCTTGGTTTACCGCAAAACCCAAAATATCCTTGGCGCCTTGATCGGCGAGGTGTTCGGCACCGCGATTCTCGGCGGTTTGTGCGCGTATCCGGTTGCGATTTTCCTTATGGGTCAAAGTGCGGCTGGGATCGCCTTCTATGCCTATATTATCCCATTCCTGATCTCGACCGCAGCCGGCTCCATCCTCTCCGCCGTTTTGCTTTACAGCCTGAAAAAACCGAATATTTTGCAGGCTATGCAGGAATCTTTGGAACGATAAGGTGGGTTGATGATGTTTGGAGCTATTTTGGAAAACGTAAGGATCAAACGCCCTTTGATTCACAATATTACCAACTATGTGACCGTTAATGACTGCGCCAACATGGTGCTGGCCTGCGGCGCGTCGCCTATCATGGCCGATGATGCGGAGGAAGTGGCAGAGATCACGGCGCTTTGCTCCGGCCTGAATATCAACATTGGAACACTGAACAGCCGGACCATCTCTTCCATGCTGTTTGCAGGCAAACGGGCCAATGAATTAAATCATCCGGTGGTATTGGATCCGGTTGGGGTCGGCGCGTCCAGCCTGAGGACTGAAACGGCAAGAAAGCTGCTGGATGAAGTTCAGTTTACGGTTGTCCGAGGCAATATCTCCGAGATCAAAACCCTGGCGTCCGGCAGCGGCACTACCAAGGGCGTGGATGCCGCCGCAGCGGATAAGGTGACGGAAGGGAACCTGGACCCGATCATTGCCCTGGCAAAAGCCTTCGCGGTAAAGACCGGAGCTGTGGTTGCGATCACCGGCGCCATCGACATTGTGACCGATGGCAAAACAGCTTACTGCATCCGTAACGGTCACGCAATGATGTCCTCCATCACCGGAACGGGGTGCCAACTGTCCGCTTTGACGGCCGCCTTTGTTGCCGCCAATCCGGCAGCTCCTTTGGAGGCTGCTGCCGCCGCGGTTTCTGCCATGGGGCTTGCCGGGGAGATCGCTTATCAGCGTCTCACTCCCTTGGACGGCAATGCCTCTTACCGGAATTACATCATTGACGCGATCTATCATCTGACACCAGAGCAATTGGAGAAAGGCGCAAAGTATGAAATGCGATAAAAGATCCATGCGGCTCTATGCTGTTACGGACAGAGCATGGGTCGGCAGACAAAGCCTGTACCAACAAGTGGAAGCGGCTTTAAAAGGCGGCGCGACCTGCGTCCAGCTTCGCGAAAAAGAAATGAACGACCAGGATTTTCTGGCAGAAGCACTGGAGATTGCCGCTCTTTGCAAACGATACGGAGTTCCGTTCTTTATCAACGACAATGTGGAAGTCGCTGTCAAATGTAAGGCGGATGGGGTCCATGTGGGGCAGGAAGATATGGCTGCGGCCCAGGTGCGGCAGCAAGTTGGCGACCATATGATGATCGGCGTATCCGCCCACTCGGTGGAAGAAGCCTTGGAGGCCGTAAAGAACGGCGCGGATTACCTTGGCGTTGGCGCAATGTTTTCCACCTCAACAAAGAAGGACGTACAGCTTCTGTCTAAAGCTGTACTCCGTGACATTTGCGCCGCTGTTACCGTTCCCGTGGTTGCCATTGGTGGTATCAGCAAGGCAAACATCTCTCAGCTTGCCGGTTCCGGGGTGGATGGCGTTGCCTTAGTCAGCGCGATTTTTGCGGCGGAAGATATTGAGAGTGAATGCCGCTTGCTGCGGCGTTTATCGGAAGAAATGGTGAACGCGTGAGGGAAAAATACGCCATGCTTTGATTCGGACAGGACAGAGAAAGCTGTCTTTGAGCCGAGCGGAGCGGGAAAGCGATGAAGCTGTTATCGTTGGGGCTTCATACATACGGATTTCGGGGAAGTTTGCTTCGGCGGAATCAGCTGACAGCTTCAAGCGGCAGACCGGGGGCACCACTTTCTGCCGCTCAATAAAAATAATGCAAAAAAATCGCAAAGGAGTAGAAAAAATGAAAACCGCATTATCAATCGCGGGAAGTGATTCCTGCGGAGGCGCCGGTATTCAAGCAGATATTAAGACAATGACAATGAATGGTGTTTACGCCATGAGTGCCGTCACAGCACTAACCGCGCAGAACACGACCGGCGTAAGAGCAATTCAGGAGGCAACTCCGGAATTTTTAAAACAACAGATCGATGCCGTATTCCAGGATATCTTTCCCGATGCGGTGAAGATCGGTATGGTATCTTCCAGTGAGTTGATCCATGTGATCGGGGACAGATTGAGGTATTACAAGGCAAAAAACGTGGTGGTGGATCCGGTAATGGTGGCCACCAGCGGCTCCTCTTTGATGAAAACGGATGCGGTACAGGCGCTGACCCGTGAATTGTTCCCGGTGGCGGCCCTTGTTACGCCAAACATCCCCGAAGCACAGGTACTCTCCGGTTTTTCCATTGAGAGCAGGGAGGATATGCTGGCGGCAGCCGGCAAAATCAGCGTCGCTTATGGCTGCGCGGTCCTTTTAAAGGGCGGACACAGCGTCAACGATGCCAATGATCTGCTGTTTTCCAACGGCGAAGCCCGCTGGTTTGAAGGAAAACGGATCAATAATCCCAATACCCACGGCACCGGCTGCACACTGTCCAGCGCCATTGCCGCCAACCTGGCCAAAGGTTTTGGTCTTACCGAGTCCGTTCAGAGAGCGAAGGACTATATTTCCGGCGCTCTATCCGCTCTGTTGGATTTGGGAAAAGGATCCGGGCCGCTGAATCATGCTTTTGATCTGGACTCCTGTTACGCCCGGGAAAAAGAATCTGAAAAAGAATCTGTTTGAAAGGAACCACTGTTATGAGAAATTACACAACTCAGATGGATGCCGCCAAAAGAGGTATCATTACCCCTGAAATGAGCGCGGTGGCAAAGAAGGAATACAGAAGCGAAGAAGAAATCAGAGAACTGGTTGCCAAAGGCCAGGTGGTGATCTGTGCCAACAAACTGCATACCTGCATTGATCCCAACGGTGTTGGCTCCATGCTCCGCACCAAAATCAATGTGAACCTGGGTGTTTCCCGTGACTGCAAAGATTACAACGTGGAGATGCAGAAGGTTATGGCCGCTGTGGATATGGGCGCGGAAGCCATCATGGATCTGTCCTCTCACGGCAATACCCAGCCCTTCCGCCGCAAGCTGACCAGCGAATGCCCCGCTATGATCGGTACGGTTCCGGTATATGACAGCGTGATCCATTATCAGCGTGACCTTGCGACACTGACGGCAAAGGACTTTATAGATGTTATCCGCCTTCACGCAGAGGATGGGGTGGATTTTGTTACGTTGCACTGTGGGATCACCCGCAAGACCATCGACCAGATCCGCACGCACAAGAGAAAAATGAATCTTGTTTCCCGCGGCGGTTCTCTGGTTTTCGCCTGGATGAGCATGACCGGCCAGGAAAATCCTTTCTACGAATACTTTGATGAGATTCTGGATATCTGCCGTGCGTACGATGTTACCATTTCTCTGGGCGACGCCTGCCGTCCCGGCTGCCTTGCCGACGCCAGCGACGTATGCCAGATCGAGGAGCTGGTTCGTCTTGGCGAACTGACCAAGCGTGCCTGGGCAAAGGATGTTCAGGTCATGGTCGAAGGTCCCGGCCACATGCCGATGGACCAGATCCAGGCCAATATGAAGCTCCAGCAGACGATTTGCATGGGTGCGCCATTCTACGTTCTCGGACCCATTGTCACCGATATCGCTCCCGGCTACGACCACATCACTTCCGCAATCGGCGGCGCGATCGCCGCGGCTTCCGGCGCGGCTTTTCTCTGTTATGTAACACCGGCCGAGCATCTGGCCTTGCCCAATGTTGACGATGTTAAACAGGGCATCATTGCTTCCCGCATTGCGGCTCATGCAGCAGACATTGCCAAAAAGATCCCTCACGCGAGAGACCTGGATGATCAGATGGCAGACGCAAGAAGGACCTTTGATTGGGAAAAACAGTGGGAATGCTCCATCGACCCGGAAACAGCAAAAGCGATCCGTGAAAGCCGTAAGCCGGAACAGGAGGACAGCTGTTCCATGTGCGGCAAATTCTGTGCGGTGAGAAGCATGAATAAAGCTCTGGCCGGAGAATACATTGATATTCTGTGATATTCTGTAATATACTGTAATCCTGTCATTTTGCCGTGGAGGCGGGGCGGTTGTATTCGCTGTGACCGCCTGTAAAACGCTGGCCATTGGGCCGGAAGGCGGCGGCCTACGGAACGAAGCGGCAAAATCCGGACGGTTCCGGTGAAAAACTGCCTTTTCGACGGATTCTACCAACAGTCGGTTGCTTTTTTTCTTCCACAAGCTATGCTGATAGCGAAGGGAGGTGAAGTCTGTGTTTGAGATCGACAAAGAAAAATTCGGTCTTTTTCTTGCACAGCTTCGAAAGGAAAAGGGCTGGACCCAAAAAGAGCTGGCGGAGAGACTTTTTCTGTCCGATAAGGCCGTTTCTAAATGGGAGCGGGGAGTTTCCCAAAGTTAAAGATACCACATCAATCCCACGCGGACTTTTGTCTTGCCATAATAAAAGGCCCTCCTATGATTTTTATTTTATCATAGAAGAACCTTCTAAATACTATTTTACAGAAAAAGTTTCACACACTCCTGCCCGCTGGGCGGCTTTTTTTACGTCCAGGAACATAACATCAGTCCTTTTTGTACTTCTTGGGCGTGTATTTTTCCTTGTTCATCACTTTGACTACACGCAGACCGGTTTCAATGGCAGCTAAAATAGAGGCTTTCGCTTCTTCACTCATCGGATCGCCGTCAAACATCAGGCCTTCGCCGTTTTCCAAGGTTTCTTTGAAAGCAGCAAGATCCTTAGCGATATCACGTTTGTCATGAGAAGTGAGGTTGGAGCCTTCTTCAACATCATCGTCAACAATATAAGACTTGGGTACCCGGAAATAATCTGCAATTGCTTGAATAGCTCCCATACGAGGTGTTTTAATATCATTTTCCCAAGTGGAAACTGCTTTATCGGTTACACCAGCGATTTTACCTAGTTCAGCCTGACTTAAACCAGCGGATTCTCTCAATGCCTTTATTTTACTTCCTATGCTCATTTTATCACCCCAAGCTTTCTTTAGATTTATAATACACCAAAAGTAGAAAAAAATCAACATGAAAACTAAATAAATCTACTTTTAGGGGTTGACAATCTACTAAAAGTAGAGTAATATGGAGTCAGGAGGTGAACATAAAATGCTTTTCACAATGAGACAAGCAAGAGATTATGCTCATAAAACACAGCAGGAATGTGCGGATTTTTTGGGAATCCATGTGCAGACATACCGTAGAATCGAGGAAAATTCTAAAACTGCAACAATAGAGCAGGCTCGGAAGTTTTCTGATTTTACTGGTGTGCCATTTGACAGTATTGTTTTTTAAAGTTTTATTTTTTTACCCTTTTTCCTACTTTAAGTAGATAAAGCCAAGGAAAGAAGGCGGGGGGGCATGAAGCAAACATTGCAGGAAATCAAAGAAAAACTGACAGTCATTGAATCGCTACTTCAACAACTGCCAGTTATTCAGGCGGTGACTTTTATTCAGTTGAACGAGGAATATCAACTCGCCAGACTGAGAGGTAAGACCAGCAAAGATTTGTGGGATCTGAATATTCCTGAATTTAAACAATGAGGGCAAGCAAAGAAAGGAGAATCACCATGAAAAAACCATACATGGCTCTGCGGATACTTATGACAATTATGGATTGGGATCAGGTTACCGTTGGGGAAATCATCGGCCGCAGCGGTCGCTATGTGCAGGATCGCCTGTCAGGCAAGTATGAATGGGCGGTAAAAGATGCGTATACGATCTTGAAGGCAGCCAACAAGCCTGATTCTGATTTTCAGAAATATTTCCCACGAAACCCAATGGAATTTGTTGAAAGATAGGAGGTACAAGCCATGAAAACCCTAAAAGATAGAAGCATTGAAGATCGCAAAGGCTAATTTGGAAAGTGAGGATATAGAAAATGAAAAATGAACTGATTCGTGGATATAAGGTATTCAGACCGGATTGGTCTTGCAGACCCGATGGCGGTTTCAAACAGTATTCCTGCCCCGGCAGATTCCAGCAGGATGGTGTTCTGGATGTGTGCGGAAATGGTATGCACTTCTGCCTGAAGCTGTCCGATTGCTTCAGCTATTACCAGTTCAATTCTGAAAATAAGGTTGCTGAAGTCATCGCCCACGGTGAAGTCCTTCGGGACGGTGACAAGTGCTGCACCAATGATTTGGAGATCGTGCGTGAACTGACCTGGCAGGAAGTTCTGACCTTTGTGAATACTGGAAAAGATTGCACCGGGTACTGCAACACCGGGGACAGGAACACCGGAGACAGGAACACCGGGAGCTGGAACACCGGGAGCTGGAACACCGGGTACTGCAACACCGGGGACAGGAACACCGGAGACAGGAACACCGGGGACAGGAACACCGGAGACAGGAACACCGGGAGCTGGAACACCGGGAGCTGGAACACCGGGTACTGCAACACCGGGGACAGGAACACCGGAGACAGGAACACCGGGGACAGGAACACCGGAGACAGGAACACCGGGAGCTGGAACACCGGGGACTGGAACCTTTCTTCTTTCAACACTGGCTGCTTCATGACGGAAGAACAGCCCATCATGATGTTCAACAAGCCCACCACCATGACATACCGTGACTGGATGAATTCTAATGCACGGTATCTGCTGAACCGTATTCCCAAGAATGCCGCCGCATGGATTTGTGCCAGCGACATGACAGATCAGGAAAAGACAGATCATCCTGAGTATCAGACCACTGGCGGTTACTTGAAAACCCTGGATGAATCTGATGTAGCACAGACCTGGTGGGACGATCTGCGTCAGGATCAGCGTGACATCGTCCTTGCGCTTCCCAACTTTGATGCTGAAATCTTCTTCCAATGTACCGGAATCAAGGTGGATGCGGAAAATGCCTAAGATTCAATTGTTGAAAAAAGGAGGTACAAGCCATGAAAAACTTTGCTTTTCTTTGCATCTTCATCGGTCTGCCCATCTGGGGAGGCTATAACGGGGACAAGCTGCTTTTGTGGTTCATGGGAGCGCTGGGGCTGATGC
>CAMCOD010000001.1 GCA_945876435.1 uncultured Clostridia bacterium | reverse complement strand
TTGTCAGCAGCCCGTTTCACGGTCTGCGTGTAGTTCCTTGTAAACTGACCTAAGTTGTTCAATAAAATATTGTTTCGTGAACAGTGTCTATGATATACTGATGAAAAGATTAAAACCGTAGTCCGTTATTTATTCAATGATGTGTCTAATTGATTTTTCAGATTTTATGATGACGAAGAAATCCCATCATTAAGCCATTTTTCAAACGAAGTCACCCCCGAATTTGCGGCTTGCCGCAAATTTATGTAGAGATGATGGGCCTGATCGGTATGGGCAACAACCCAATGGTCGGTGCTACGGTAGCCTGCGCTGTTGCGGTGGAAGAAGCAAATAAATAAGCCGATTTTCATGCGGTTTTAGAACTATTTAACAGAATTTAACATTAGACACGTCATTTCAAGAAATTGAGCCATGACGTGTCTAATTTTTTGTCATAAAAAATCTGCTAAGGACGTTTTTTGATGGGTCTAATCAGGGAGGAAAGCAAAAAGTGTCCAAGAAATTACGCATTTTATTGAACAATGCCATGACCTTACAAGAGGGGGTTGAGGAGTTTTATTTGGACTGCGAAGCCCGAAATTTAAGACCCGGAACCTTGAAACATTACAGAGATAGCGTGCGCCAGATTTACAAGGTTGTTCCTGCTGAAACCATAATCAGTTCCATTGATGAGGATACATGGGATACCTACAAAATCACTTTGCGCCAAAAGGCAGTATTGAATGATATGTCTATTTATACTTACGGCAGAGATTTTAAAACAATACTGCGATACTTTATGAAGCAAGGTTGGCTTCCTCACATGGAATTATCTCTGCCAAAAGCCGACAAAGCCCCGACGGAAACCTATACCGATGAAGAACTACAAAAACTATTGAAGAAGCCCAACTTAAAGCGATGTAGTTTCACGGAATACAAGTGCTGGGTTATGGTGAATTTCTTATTATCTACCGGTGTGCGCCAGAATAGCCTCATCAATATACGGATAAAGGATATTGATTTTGAAACAGAAACTATACATATAAACGTCACCAAAAACCGCAAACCGCTTCTTATTCCTATGAATGACGATATAAAGCGTGTACTTCAAGAATACATCAGATACCGTCAATCCAACGATGTAGATGATTATTTGTTCTGTAATGAATACGGCTTCAAATTGACAAAAGGAACTGCCTATCACTCTATGTATGAATACAATAAGAGAAGGGGAGTTGAAAAGGCTGGACTACACCGCTTCCGTCATACCTTCGCAAAGAAATGGGTTTTGATGGGCGGTAATGTAGTAACGCTCCAAAAGGTATTGGGACACAGTAGTTTGGATATTACGCAAAACTACCTCAATTTGCTTGTTTGTGATATTAAGCAGGACATTGATGAATTTAACATCCTGCGGAACCTCAAACAGGAATATATTAAGATGCCAGTGACCAACAGGAAGTAAATGCTTCTCATTTGAAATAGACCGCTCCACGGCGGTCTATTTTTAGTTTATTTGGATTAGTTTAATCTACGGCATCAACTTTTGATAACTTTCTTCAACTTTTGAATATAAACTTTCAAAAAATCAGTCTCTTTTGTAGTGGTGCATTTATGTGCCATTGAGAAAATCCACCCATGATACAATGAAGCCACACGCCTCGCTCACCCTTGGGTTTCTGGACGGCTCTGATCTTGCGGCTGGTGTCCCGGGCATAGAACTCGTTGAACCAGTTTTTGATGCCCGCAAAATCGTTGTCCACACGGTTAGGGTCAATGGTGTCGTAGTTGTCGTTGATGGCGATGAAACGAACACCGTTCTGCGGAAAGGTGAAGTTGGTGTAAAGCCCGGTCAGCGCGGAGTTGCGGCCCAGTCTGGAAAGGTCTTTGGTGATCGCCACGGCCACCCGTCCCGCCTCGATTTCGGCCAGCATGGCCTGAAAGCCGGGACGGTCGTAGGTCACACCGCTTACACCGTCATCCACGAAAAAGGTTGGGTTGGGGAAGTGATGCTCCCTGGCATACTGCAAAAGTATGGCCTTCTGAGACGAGATTTGTCAAGGGTGTTTTCTCCAAACAATCACATTCATCCCCGTGGAAACAACACATAACCGGTTTTCCACGGGGTATTTTTCGTAAAATTCACAATCTTTACCTTTCTGCCAATCCATCAATCTATGGATACGTTATCAGTTTGCCCTTTATCTTTGCATACTCTGCTAAATTGCTTAGAGCTTTCGCAAAACCGACCATATCTGATTCTTTTAATGTACAAATAACGGATTCACATTCATTGATCCATTTCTTTGTCTGCTTTATTTGCTCATCTGAAATATAATGAAAGGCAGGTACAGAAATTACTTCTGCCGCCAATGATTTAGCCGAAGCAAAGTCTATATCGTTTTCCCACAGGATTCCCGTTGCAAACGCTTTTCTTTCACGCTGCAATCTGCGAAATATGCTGGTTCTGGTGCCATTTCCTGCAATGACAAAAATCTCAGGTTTCTCCTGCACCGATGGCAGTTCCAAATCGCCGGTCAGTTCATCATAAGAGCCGGTTGTCATCTGATAAAGCTGAGGAATATATCCTTGGGTAAAGATTTCTTCGGGCGTCCCAAACCGGTCGATTCGATCCCCCTGTACGCAAGCAATCTTGTCCGAGATACGCCCGGCAAGGTTAAGTTCATGCAGCGACATAAGCACTGTCAGATTCCGCTTTCTGGACATCTCCTGCAAAATAGATAAGAACTCCAGTTTGTAACGGATATCCAGGAAAGAAGTCGGTTCATCCAAAACGATCACATCAGGCTGCTGGCATAGTGCTCTTGCCAGCATAACCCGCTGCTTTTGCCCGCCACTGATTTTATTGAAATCTCGGTTGGCCAGCTCCGTTATGCGCACCATCTCCATGGATTCACGCACGATCTTCCAATCTTCTTGGGATAGAATGCCGAATTTCCCCGTATAAGGATATCGGCCAGTTGCCACAACATCTTCGCAATTCATCATCTCAGGATTTACCCGTTCGGTCAATACAACGGACAGCCTTTGCACCATTTCTTTGCCCGGCATTTTCTCCGCCTGTTGTCCATCTAACCATACAACGCCACACACGGGTGGCAACTGCTGGATAATACTGCGCAAAATAGTTGTTTTTCCTGCACCGTTTGGTCCTATCAATGTAACAATTTCGCCTTTATTTATTTCAAGCTGAATATTGCGGATGAGCGGTATACCATTATAACCAACAGTTAAATCTTTTGTATATAGATAGCCATGATTCATTCCCGATTACCCCATCTTTTCTCTTTTCCGGCGTAGCATAATGTAGATAACCACCGGAGCGCCCAAAATTGCAGTTACCGTGCTGATCGACAACTCGGTGGGAGTAAATACTGTTCTTGCCAGCAAATCGCAGAACAGGCAGAATGACGCACCTCCTAAGAAGCAAGCTGGAATCATTAAAATCGGCTGTGTTGTACCAAACAAGCCTTTGACAAGGTGAGGAACGGCGATTCCGACGAAGGATACCGGTCCGGCAAATGCAGTTACACAGGCCGAAAGGATACTGGACAGGATCACCAGCACAATACGGAAACGTGATACATTAAGCCCCATATTCTGCGCATAGGCTTCACCCATCTGATAGGCGGTAATTGGTTTGGATAACAGAAACACAAAAAACATCGTAATAAGCACTACGATTGCCATAACTTTTACATTGTCCCAGTTAATCCCCGAAAAGCTGCCCAGAGACCAATTGTGCAGATTTACAATATCCGCATCATCCGCAAATGTAACAACAAAGTCAGTCACAGCAGAACAGATATAGCCGATCATGACGCCGCTGACAATGAGCATTGCCATCTGATTGATGACTTTGGACATTAGAATAACAAAACCCATGCATAACATGGAACCGGCAAAGGCCGCAAGAATCATCAGCCATGAACCGAGCTGTACTGAAAATTGCAGGGACGCTACCATCACCAATGCGACAATCAGCTTTGCACCGGATGAAACGCCCAGCGTAAACGGGGTTGCGATTGGATTGTGGAAAAAGGTTTGCAGCAGATATCCGGATAATGCGAGGGCACCTCCCAAAATCACCGCTGCAAATGCTCTTGGCGCTCGGACCTGCGTAACAATTTCTGTGTAGGTTTCATCCGTTCCGATTCCTTGAAGGATTTTAGAAATCTCAGAAAATGGAATATTAACGCTTCCGATACATAGGTTCATGACCAGAAACAAAAGCAGAAGCACAAAAAACAACAAATGCAGCAAAATATCGTTTTTTCTTCATCTGTTTGTATCACTCCAACTTGTAAATATAGGTAAGGCTCTGATCATCTCCTTGCAGCATGTTATGGATATCTGCGATGATGGTGCCAAGTTCCATAGTGGACTGGTAAATGTTCTGGGTTGTACAATAAACATTTCCATTCTGCACAGCCTTGAAGTTCTCTAAAAGCTGACTTTTCGTTAATAATTCATCCCGAGATTTGAGTTCCCCGTCTACTGTGCTGTTATAGATGATATAATCGGCATCCTTTGCCTGTGCATAAAAAGCTTCCATCTCCATGCTCATGGTGGAAGATTTACTTTCATCATCGGGATCTTGTTCCAAAATATAGGTTCCACCAGCCATTTCAATCATTTTCGCCAGATAATCGGACGGTCTGCGTACGTTAGCCTCGCCATTGGTTGTGATATAAAAAAATGCAACTGTTTTTCCGGTAGGCTGTGCTCCGCTGACAGACTCAAACGCCTGTTTTTCTGCATTGAACGCTGACTCAGCAGCTTCCTGCTGTCCGGTCAGCAATCCATAGAGTTTTACCCATTCTGTTCTGCCGAGAGGGTGAGACTCATAACTGGAATAATCCACCAAAACCGGGATTCCAAACTTCTCCAGCTGTTCCTTCACTTCGGGCGTATGAAAAATCATAGTGTTCTCAATCGCCAAGCTGCAATTCTCATCAATGAGGTGCTCATAATCCGGAGCGGAATATTTGCCAGCATATAGAATATTTCCAGATTCCATTGCCGCACGCACTGGTTCAATATACCAGCCATCGCTTTTCAGCGCACTGAAACGGATCGTATCCAACGCATCCATCGAAACAAACATATCCATCACAGCCGAGGCAACTAAATAAATGTTTTGGATCGGTTGGTGCAGCTGCATAATGTTTTCATCCAAACCGGATGGCTCTGGTTTTCCCTCTGGGATTACCAGATACTGCGTACCATAGGAGATGGTAATAAGCGCATATCCATCATTGTAATAGTCCACTGCAAATTCCTCAGCATAATCGAGAGGCATACTGTGATCGAAGGTTAAATCCGGGCTGATATCAGTATTACGTGTTTCCAGCAAATCAGCTTCAGAAGGTGAACCACAGGAGGATACAGTAAATATGAGGATAAAACACAATAAAACTACTGCCATTTTTCTCATTTTATTTGCTCCTCCGTTTCTTATGAATCCCAAAAAAGGAGATAATTACGACTATGGCAATTACAATTACCGTTCCTGCAACCATAGCCATCATTTCAAAAGATGTGTCTTGTTTTATGGTGTCTTGGAGGAAGGTTAATGTATATTCGATTTCATGTGGTGTGCTCATTGCTGTGGTATTCGCAACGACCGCTATTGGCATATCAAAATCTATAATCGGAAGTTCAAAAGTGGAATTTCCAGCCTCCTGGAGTGGTTTAAAAGTTTTATTTTCTACCTTCATGTAGTCATAGTTCGGGCTGCTCCATTCAATCTGAACATAACCCTTTCCACCCCGTACAGTCATAATTGCCGGAGATGTAATAGTCGCCCGTCCGCTTCCACCCTCCAGTATGACTTCTATGGAATATTCACCATCCTCCAGATCAACCGTTGCTGCTTCCGCAGATGCTGAGGCAGGAAATACCATAATGGATGTGATACACATCACCATCAATAGCCCAAGACAAAATTTTTTCACCAGATAGGGAAATATGCTTCTCCTCATATTCGTCCTCCTCTCCAGATACAAATCTGTCCCTGCCGTTAAGAGCAGGGACAGAACATGGTTTATTCAAGTTTTTCTGGGTTCGATACAATTACCTCATGATCGTACCACTTTCCCTTTGTACCGATTAGCGCAAGGTTAAACGGCTCGTCCAGAACCGGAACTGGAACATCAAAACCGTTGACCTCTTCGCTTATTCCATCCTCATAAGTTACGGTATCCACAGTAGGCTGCAAAAGTTCTGCCCCATCTTTCTGGGCATCCTCTGCGGTGCCTGGGAAAAGATTGACAATATTCTGAGAGGTAAGCGAAATGTGAATGGTCATTTTACCGTCCTGAACCGTCAGCTTTCCTTTACCATCGCATGTCTCGTTGACACGGAACATGCTGCTGTCCGTTTCAAAATCAGCAGAATAGATGCCATCTTCCAGAGTTGTTTGTTGTTCCTGCGAAACAGCTGGAGGGCTGGAGCCGTCCTGAGCAGATGTATCCGTCTGATTGCTGCATCCAACGGCGAAAACAGCGACCAAAGCAGCCATACACAGGAGTATCGTTCTTTTTTTCATGCTCGATCTGCTCCTTTATTGATTGATTACAGCACCAGTATGTGCAACATATAGCTCCTGAATGGCTGGAATCTGACCGAGGCCTGCAATCTGAGTATCAACGCTCTCAAAAGCGCCGGATGTGTTGAACATACTCTTCCAGGAATCAGCATCATCGCCTGCCATATCATTGTTTGCATGGTCACCTGCAACGACCATCAGAGGACGAAGGATGACTTTCTTATAACCAGCTTCTTTGACGCTTTCAATAACAGCTTCGCAGGCGGTTTCTTCCGGTTCACCCTCAACGGTACCGATGAATACATTGTTGTATCCCAGAGCCTCCATCTGAGCCTGCATCTGGCTGTAAGATACCTTTGCTGTGTGGGAAGTACCGTGACCCATAAATACGAATGCAACGCCGTCTGCCTTTGCTTCATCCAGAGTCTGGTATCCAGCTGTCTTAACCGCTTCTGCGGTAACAGCCTCTGCAACAGCTTTTTTATCTTCATTGATGACAGTTGCATCGGTACCGACATCGCCCAGAAGAGGAGCAGCGATCTGAACCGATTCAAATTTATCCTGATAAGCTCCTACGGTTTCTGCCAGCTCATCATACTCAGCACCATACATCAGATGGGTAGGCTGAATCACCAGATTCTTAACACCATTTTCTACCGCACGGTCAAGCGCCTGCTGGACGTTATCGATCTTTTCTCCGTCACGAGCCTGCACATGATTGATAATGATCTGGGCGGTAAATGCTCTTCTGACCGACCAGTCCGGATAGGCTTCCTGCAAAGCGTCCTCAATGCTCTTGATGTCAGCAACACGGCTGTCATTAAAAGAGGTTCCGAAGCTGGCTACGAGCAGTTCATTTTCGCCGATTTCATCACCGTTGCGGGGATCATCTTTAGAAGCATCTCCAGTATCCCGTCCAAAATAGTCTGGATCTGCAAATTCGCCGGAAACCAATTCCTTTTGGGCATCCGTCAGGGCATCCCAAGCAGCCTTTGCAGCCTCACATTGTTCATCCGTGTTTTCGTTTCGTTCTTGCACATAGATTGCGTCAATCAGCTTGGCCACCTCATCAGCAGCTTGATCGTCAGAGACTGGATTGGTAGAAGACACCTCTCCTGAGTTGTCTGATGTCTCACTTTCCTGAGAACCGCAGGCAGCAAGAGATGTTGCAATGCACATCGCAAGCAGGAGTGCTACAAATTTTTTCATGTTCTTCATTTTACTTTCCTCCATTGATTTATTGATTTATATTTTTTGTGGTTTAAGCCACGAAAAAGCAGTAGTAAAATGGAGAAAAGTATGCTAAAGATATGCCAAAAAAGAAAGCAGCAGTCATACATGACTGCTGCTGCCGTTTTTTCGCAACAAAATAGCCCATTTCTCCATAACTCGAGAGCAAATAGACTTTAACAATCTGAGCAGGTCTCCTGACTTGCGTTTCATAAGCATTCCGCACAGTCTTCTCAGAATCAACTCCCAATGACCGACTTTCGTCATGTGCGGTGCCTCCGCGCATACAGTGGCGGTACCGTTCCGGATTCCAACCGGATTCACTATTCTCCATCAACACTATACGAAATTGATGGCACTCAGATATCATATTTACTTAAAATATAATATCATAGTAATGCATATTTGTCAAGCAACTAACAGACGATAAAAATTCTTATTAGTAAAACTTCAATATATTTTATAACATCAATTAGCGCTCTTGTTCCTTACGCTTTTCCTTGCTGGGAATCATCTGTTCCTTCTGCGCCTGCCGCACCATCCTCCGCACAGCTTGCCGCTCCATATCTTCATGCAGCATCCGGGAAACCACCTTTTTGCTGTCAAACATCAGAAGCGGGTTGTACTTCTCACCGTAGACCTCCTGCGCACGGCTTTCCGCTTCCTGCTCCTTGCCGGGGCGGATTGCCTGTTTTGTTTCGTAGAGCTGCACTGGATCGAAGCCTTGCGCCTGCTCCCGAAGTCCGGCATACTCGTTCAGGGCAGCGTCCAGTTCGGCGGACGGGGCCATATACACTTTCTTTTTGCCTACCTTGTACTGATACTGCTTCTCCCATCCGTCGGCCTGTGTCTGTTTGAACTCAGCGGCAGTAAAGCCCCGTTCCTCGCCGCCTTTGACACAGAGATACTCTTTTTCGGTCTTGTACTGCCATTTTCCCTTTCCATCCAGCGGGCGCACTGTCAGCAGGACATGAAAAGCCCAACTAACCAGCGTGGCAAGGCACGGCCATACCAGCTGCATGGAAAAGGGAAACGGAAACGCAAATAAACAGGAAAACACGCCATACTCAGCCTTTGAAGATGAATATGGCGTATTTTTTCGTTGACCAATCCCGTCTGACAGATGCTCATTTTGTGTTATTTGGCTAACACTGTTTTACGAACACCTGCCCTCAGCGGACGCTTTTTTATTGCAAATGGGATAGGAATTTTTCACAAGCCAAAGCTTTTTGGGAGCAATTCTCCCAGCGTATAGCGTTCCGGATGCTCCGGTGTGCCGCAGTAGATTTGAAAATCCGGCTCACAGAATTCGGCCATCACCTGTCGGCAGACGCCGCAGGGATAGGCAGGGGCCAGATCCTCTTCCGGTGTGTCTTTTGGGCCGCCGACAATGGCAATGGCGGTAAAATTCCGGCAGCCTTCGGAAACTGCCTTAAAAATCGCACAGCGTTCCGCACAGACTGAAGGGCCGAAAGCGGCGTTCTCAATGTTACAGCCAGTAAACAGCTGTCCGTCCTTACCCAGCAGGCAGGCTCCCACCAGATAGCCGGAATAAGGAGCATAGGCGTTGCGACGGGCCTCCAAAGCCTTTTGCAGCAATTGTTTTGAGGAAAAATTACTCATCTGAGCCCCTCCTCTGTTCGGATCTCCCCACAATAGGAGTGGAACTGGTCAAAAGCATGGACACCCAACAGTCCGCAAATAGTAGCGGCGATATTGCCAAAGGATGCTCCTGTGCCCAGGGGCACATTTTGCGCAATGGCAGGGCCGCAGATCAGCAGCGGGATATACTCACGGGAATGGTCGGTGCTCGGTGTGGAAGGATCACAGCCGTGGTCAGCGGTGATCATCAGCACATCATCCCTTTTCAGCAAAGGCAGGAGCTCCGCCAACTGTTGATCAAAGCGGTTCAGCGCCGCGGTATAGCCGGGAACATCATTGCGGTGGCCGTATTTCATATCAAAATCCACCAGATTGACAAAACAAAGCCCATGAAAGTCCTCCTGGGCCAATTTTAAGGTTGCCTCCATGCCTTCATCGTTGGAGTGAGTCAAAATCTTGCGGGAAATACCTTTCCCAGCAAAAATGTCGGAGATTTTACCTACAGCGATGGTGTCCATCTTGTTTTTCTCAAGGATGTCCAATAGAGTATCGCCCGGCGGCAGCAGAGAAAAATCCCGGCGGTTGGCGGTACGGACAAAGTTGGGATATTCGCCGCTGAAGGGCCGGGCGATCACCCGGCCTACACTGTGCTCACCTTGGAGAATGCCTCGGGCCAGACGGCAGTATTCGTACAGTTCTTCTACTGGAGCAATGGATTCGTGGGCAGCAATTTGGAATACGCTGTCCGCGGAGGTGTAAACGATCAGACTGCCGGAGCGCAGATGCTCCTGTCCGTAATCCTGAATTACCTGCGTACCGGAATAAGGCCGGTTGCAGAGCACACCCCGGCCGGTGAGACGGGAAAATTCTTCAATAATTTCCGCAGGGAACCCGTTGGGATAAGTTGGCATGGGCTTTTCAGAGATCAGCCCCGCAATTTCCCAATGGCCGGTGGTGGTGTCCTTGCCGGCGGAACGCTCCGCCAGCCGGCCGTAAGCACCCATAGGGACGCAGGTTTTGGGATAATCCATACCATCCAGTTGAAACAGACCCAGTTTTTCCAGATTTGGTACCTGCAAAGCGCCGGAATTATAACAGGCTTTCAGTGTGTTGCTGCCCTCATCCCCATATTTGGCGGCATCCGGCAGCGCGCCTACGCCGAAGCTGTCCAGCACGATCAAAAAGACACGTTTTGTCATGATCTTCCTCCTAAATCAAACGCAGAGCCACTTCCATCATCTGTGTAAAGCGGTTTTGCCGTTCTTCCGAGGTGGTCGCTTCCCCGCTGAGGGGGCAGTCGGAGATGGTGCAGATGGTCAAAGCCTCTTTTCCTGCGCGAGCGGCATTAAGATAAAGGGCGGCAGACTCCATTTCCACCGCAAGAACACCCATTTTCTGCCATGGTAGCAGATTGTCGGCCCGGTCATCGTAAAAGGTGTCACTGGACAGAAGATTTCCCACCCGATAAGGCACCGAAAGTTCGGTAGCGGCCTCCTGTGCTTTCTTCACCAGCTCAAAGGAAGCGATGGGCGCGAAAACACCCGGAAGCTGGTACTGGGAAGCATAGTTGGAATTGGTGCAGGCGCCCATGCCGATCACCAGATCCCCAATGTGCAGAGTGGGATCGATGGCGCCGGCGGACCCAATGCGGATAATGCGCTCCACACCATAAAAGTTGTAAAGCTCATAAGAATAAATGCCCATAGACGGGCAGCCCATACCGCTTCCCTGAACAGAAATTACCTTGCCTTTGTAGGTGCCGGTATAGCCGAACATACCGCGGACTGTGTTGTATTGCACTGGATTTTCCAGATAGGTTTCTGCCAGAACTTTTGCTCGGAGAGGATCTCCCGGCATCAGAACGGTTTTGGCGATTTGCCCGAAAACAGCTTGGTTATGAGGGGTAGGTGTATTCATACCATCCATCCTTTCTCTGTAAATAAATCTGAATTTTCTATCATATTATGGAATGATGGGATCAAAAGCGATAAAGGGATTTACTAAAGACATTATAACACAAAGGAGGGACACATTCCAATATTTATAGTCAAAATAGACAAAAAGCTTTCATGAGAAAAGAGATTTTCTTCTCGTAAAAATGTGATAAATAAAATGAGATTATCTACGTTTTTCACAAAAAAATGCAGGATAAATTCCAAGCCACACCGATGAACGCCCCCAAAAGTCTGGAAAAGAAGAGAAGAAAAAGGAAGGATATTTTTATTGGGAGAAAGCAAAAATGAAAGGATAAAACCGCAGAAAAATCGGTTTTTTTTGAAAAAAATTATGGGAAAAGGAACAAGGTTTGACATGAGAATAACGAACTTTTGCCACCCCCAAAAAAACATTCCAAAATGGAATCCTTTGATGCAAAAATAAAGAGAACTAAAAATTTAGATAAAATCAACAAAAAAGCTTTTGTTGAACACTTTGACAATTTGAAAATAAAATATTAACATATTGTTGTAAAACTGTGCCTTTCCCTCACTGCGCTGTCAGTGTCAGGAGGAAAAGGACCAAACACCATTTTAACTTTAAGGAAGGATTGTGAACAACCATGGATCTTACCATCTTGGCTCCTATTGGAGCGGTTGCGGCTCTTGTTTACGCTATTTACCTGGCAAGAAAGGTAATGGCCGCTGATGAGGGTACCGAACAAATGAAAAAACTGTCCCACTCTATCCGTGCGGGCGCTGACGCTTACCTGAAACGTCAGTACAAAACCGTTGCAGTTGTATTTGCTGTACTGGTTGTTGTATTTATCGTTCTGGCTATGCTGGGTCAGGTAAACAAATTCGTTCCAATTGCCTTTGTAACCGGCGGTATCTTCTCCGCCCTGTCTGGTTACTTCGGCATGAAGATCGCCACCGCAGCCAACGCAAGAACTGCTCACGCTGCACAGGAAAGCCTGAACAGCGGTCTGAAAATCGCTTTCTCCGCTGGTTCTGTAATGGGCTTTGTTGTTGTTGGTCTGGGTCTGCTGGATACCTCCATCTGGTACTACATTCTGAAATTTGTATACGGCACAGATGCCCAGGCGATTGCTTCCGCAATGGTAACCTTCGGTATGGGTGCTTCCACCATGGCTCTGTTTGCCCGTGTAGGCGGCGGTATCTTTACCAAAGCTGCTGACGTAGGCGCTGATCTGGTTGGTAAAGTTGAAGCTGGTATTCCAGAAGATGACCCTCGTAACCCTGCTGTTATCGCCGACAACGTAGGCGACAACGTAGGTGACGTTGCCGGTATGGGTGCTGACCTGTTTGAATCCTACGGCGGCGCTCGTCTGTCCGCAATGGCTCTGGGCGTATCCGCTGGTCTGGACTTCAATGGTATGATGCTGCCAATGGCTCTGTCCGCTATCGGTATTTTCGCTTCCATCATTGGTACTTTCTTTGTTAAGACCGAAGAAGGCGCTGATCAGAAAAAACTGCTTGGCTCTCTGCACAAAGGCACCAATATTGCTTCTGTAATCGTTGTTATCGCTGCCTTCGTTCTGTGCCAGCTCACTGGCATGGGCATGCCGATCTTTATCGCCATTATCGCTGGTTTGCTGGCTGGTATTTTGATCGGTCACGCTACCGAATACTACACTTCTGACTCCTACAAACCAACCAGAGCTTTGGCTTCTTCTTCTGAGACTGGCGCTGCTACCTTGATGATCAACGGTCTGGCTTTGGGTATGAAATCCACCGCTATGCCAGTTATCATCGTTGCGATCGCTGTAATGATCAGCTTCCTGGTTTGCGGTGGTACCGGCAATGTAAGCATGGGTCTGTACGGCGTAGCTATGGCCGCTGTTGGTATGCTCTCTACTCTGGGTATCACCCTGGCTACCGACGCTTACGGTCCAGTTGCTGATAACGCAGGCGGTATCGCTGAGATGTCCGGTCTGGGCGAAGATGTTCGTAACAGAACCGACGCTCTGGACTCTCTGGGAAACACCACTGCTGCTACCGGTAAAGGTTTCGCTCTTGGTTCCGCAGCTTTGACCGCACTGGCTTTGATCGCTTCCTTCATTGATCAGGTTCATCTGCTGGCTCCTGACTTCAGCTTTGACCTGTCCATCATGAACCCACCTGTACTTATTGGTGTAATGATCGGCGCTATGCTGCCATTCCTCTTCTCTGCATTCACGATGGAATCTGTCGGCCGTGCCGCTCAGTCTATCGTGGTTGAAGTACGCCGTCAGTTCAAAACCATCCCTGGCCTGATGGAAGGTACCGGCGAACCTGACTACAAATCCTGCGTAGACCTGTGCACCAAATCCGCTCTCCATGAAATGGTTGTTCCAGCTGTCCTGGCAATCGCTGTTCCAATTATTGTTGGTATTGTACTGGGTGTAAGCGGTGTTGCTGGTATGCTGGCTGGCGCAACTGCCTGCGGCTTTGTACTGGCAGCTATGATGTCTAACTCCGGTGGTGCTTGGGACAATGCGAAGAAACACATCGAAGCAGGCAACTTTGGTGGCAAAGGTTCTGACAACCATAAAGCTGCTGTTGTTGGCGACACCGTAGGTGACCCATTCAAAGATACCTCCGGTCCGGCAATCAACATTCTGATCAAACTGCTGTCTATGGTTGCTATTGTATTTGCATCTGTATTCATTAACTGCCACCTTTTCTAATCTGAAATAAAAAAAGGCTCTTCGCCGCGACGAAGAGCCTTTTTTGTTTCTGAAAATGTTGTACTGTTTTAGGAAAATGCCTGCTCCACAGCTTTTAACAAGGAAGATTCGTTTTTTCCGGGTACGTCACAGCCTAAATGGTACAAAAATACACCGTAAAGTTGTTCAGCAGCCGCAAAAGCCGTTTTATCCTGGGCCAATTGCGGAGAATTGAAGTAAAAATCCCCGATTTGATTGGTCCCGCTGGATAAGTCAGCGGCATACTCAGAATAGAGCGGCCACTGAGCCTCTCCGGACAAAGGCCGGCCATAAGCGGGGATTCCCAAAGACAATTGTCCTGGCTCAAATCCCATTTTCCGAAAATAATCAACGGATTTTTGCGCGCAGGAATAGGTGGAGTGACGACCTTCCTCATCAAATTGATCGTAAGCCATCACATTCACCTTGGAAACGGCTTTGATGGCTTCCGAGGATAGATGGATATCATCTGGGTAAAAGGCCAGAGAGAGCTTCAAATCAGCGGATTTAAGAGCTTGACTCAGTTCTGCAATAAAATTGCTGAATGCTTCCCACTGGTTTTCCGATGGAAATTCCCAGTCAATATCCACGCCGGATAACTGCTGTTCCGTACAAAAATCCAGAATGTTATCAATCAGAATTTTTCGCTGTTGTTCCGTATTGATAGCTGCTGCGCCGCCGCGTTTTGGATTGATGGTACAGTATAACTCCAAATCGGGCAACTGTTGATGAAGCTGGGAAAGCAGATCTGCTAAACCGCTGTGGATTTCTAAAGAGCCATCTGCCAGCCAGTAGCAGGCAGTATTGACGGTAAGCTCGTCAAGGCCGCTTATTGAACCGTCAGTAAGCATATTTTCTGTGAAGGATGAAATAGGTAGATAGGCAGATAAACGTCCGGAATAGCCCTCAGGGGCTTCTGACAGGGATATCTCGGCTAAACAGCTTCCTTCGGGTAGGGTGATAGCCAATTCCCCGCCTGTTTGTCTGCCTATATAGCACCATCGGTCACTGCCGCTCAAATCTTGGCGGTAAAGTTCTCCGCTTTCCCCGGCAATGACCACAGAGCTTTTCTCCGTCAATCCTTGCAGCCGGATTCGGTCAAAGCTTTCGGTGCCAGTTAAAGCGATTTTTATGATTCCTCCGTTGGGAAAATCAACAGAAGTATTTTCGTCCCCGTCTATCAGAAGCGCATTCTCCACACCATCCACGGTAACAGAAGGTTTCTCCTCGCTCTGCGGCAGGACTTCCTGATGCGATTCCTGGGGAGGTGAGGCGTCCATGCTTTGGCTTGGAATCTCAGGACGGGGTGCGCACCCTACAAGCAGCAAAGCGATCAAAAGAGAGGCCAACAGGCGTTGTTTCATGGTACATTGCCTCCTCAAATTAAATTTCGATGGAGATATTATACCATGAAATGCGGTTAATAGCACGTGTATCGGGAGGGAAGGATCACCACGATAGGTCCTTCAAGCTGTTTCTCCAGCTCTCTGGCGGCGTGGAGAGCGGCTCCTCCGATTTTCCCACAAAGGATGCCCTTTTGTTTCATCAACCACTGCTGCTGTCGGCAGGCGTCCTCCGGGGAACAGTAGGACAGCAGGTCACAGAGCTGCGGCACATACAATTCCGGGTCGGCTGCGCCCAAAGGATCACAGTTTCCATAAAAATCGTTGTGAATGGGGGAAGCGACTGCTAAAATATCCGGATTCTTTATTTTTAAGCCGGTTGCGCAGCCCATGAGGCAGCCGCAGGTTTCAGTGCCGCAAACAATGGCAGAAAGGGAGCCGTTGCTTTGTCTCCAAAGCTCCTCTGCCAAGGAGTCACAGTAAGCCATGGGATTTTCCGGGTCTGTCCATGGATCCAAAATCTGATATTGATTCGGTTCAGCAGCTCCAAGCTCCGTTACTTGCAAGCGAAGATCGTCTAAAGAGGATTTTTTCCAATGAATCGGGACAGACAAAGCCTGAATCTGTTCCACAAAACAAGATGGGGCATCCTCCGGAAAAAAGCACTCCAGCTTTTGGCCCAAGCTTTGGCAGGCCCAGGCTGCGCTTAAAGCAAAAGGCCCCCAATCCGCAAGCAAAAGGGTTCTACCTTGCGCTTTTGCCGCCTGTATCATAGGAAAAATGATCCGATCCTTCAGTGTGCCTGTGGGATGAAAGCCTTCCAGTTTCAAAAGTATCCGGCCGCCGTCCAAGGACAGCAAAGGAGTTGCAGCACAATACATAACATTCCGCCTTTCCAAAGAGATACTGATACTTATGGCGGATGCGGCAAAAAAAGAACGCAAAAGAAAGACGGCGCCGAAGCGCCGTCTTTCTTTTTGTGAGTAAGAAGAGTATTTTATCTAGAAGATATCTGATAAAATGTAAGTACTATTTCTGTTTAGCAGGCTGTTTTTCAAAGTCATTGAGCAGATCAACAGCAACTTTGGTCAGAGCCAGCAGACCGAGCAGGTTCGGGATTACCATCAAACCGTTGAACATATCGGACAGAGCCCATACGAAGTCAACTTTCAGGGCAGAACCCAGAACGATGAAGGCACATACGATAACAGCATAAGGTTTAACAGCTTTGGAACCGAACAGGTAACGGATATTCTGTTCGCCGAAGAAGTACCAGCCAACGATGGTAGAGAAGGCGAAGAAGAACATGCAGATAGCGATGAATGGAGCGCCCAGGAAGCCCAGACCTTTATTGAAAGCAGCCTGAGTCAGGGAAATACCAGTCATTTTTTCGCCGTCGAGAACGCCGGTGCAGCCGATAACCAGAGCGGTCATGGTCAGAACAACGAAGGTATCGATGAATACGCCCATCAGAGCGGTGCAGCCCTGTTCACATGGGTGATTTACTTTTGCAAGAGCGTGGGAGTGTGGGGTAGAACCCATACCAGCTTCATTGGAGAACAGACCACGAGCAACACCGTAACGGATTGCCAGCTGTACCGTTGTACCAACAGCGCCGCCGAAGATAGCTTGACGGGAGAAAGCGCCTACGAAGATGGAAGCGATGGCATGTGGCAGGTTGCCAATGTTCAGAACGATGATGATCAGACCTCCCAGCAGATAGAAGGCTGCCATGATCGGAACGATTTTCTCAGTAACGGAAGCGATAGAACCGATACCACCCAGGAAGATGAAGAAAGCCAGAGCGGCAACGATAACGCCGATGATCAGTGGATTGATATTGAAAGCGGTTTTGAACGCATCACCGATGGAGTTGGACTGTACCATGTTACCGATAAAGCCAAGAGCCAGGATGATGAAAACAGAGAATGCGCCAGCCAGAACCTTACCAAAGGTGCCTTTGTAAGCGGCGCGAATGTAGTAAACAGGACCGCCTACTACGGAACCGTCGTCACCAACGGTTTTGTATTTCTGAGCCAGAGTTGCCTCTACGAAGTTAGTAGCCATACCAAAGAATGCGGATACCCACATCCAGAAGATTGCACCCAGACCGCCGGATGCGATAGCGGTAGCAGCACCGGCCAGGTTACCAGTACCTACCTGTGCAGCAATGGAAGTAGCCAGAGCCTGGAAGGAAGACATACCTTCTTTGCCGGCCTTTTCACCGTTCAGATTGATGTTACCGAACACCTGTTTAAAACCTTTGGTGAAGTAACGAACCTGAACGCCTTTGGTGCGGATGGTGAACCATACGCCTGTACCAACGAGAGCAAACAGCAGGAAGAAGTCCCACAGGAAGCTATTGACGTTGGAAACAATGTTTTCTAATACACTCACAATAATTCCTCCTCATGTGATGGATTTGTCTACATTATAACATGAATTGTGCAATCTGTCTATATCCCTACAATTAGCAACAGCTGAAATTGTGTTTAATGATACTATTATGCGAAATAACATACAACTTGCACAAAGGCAATGGATATAATAACCATAACATTTCAATATTAACTGTATAAAATAACAACAAATAGCATCTTTCATCTCTCAACTTATCACAATAAAACACAGGAAATATCATTGGAAACAGATTATTCAAACATTATCCTGAGATTTTAGGCGAATTGCATATGTTGCAGATGGCTTTTTACATATTAATGCCAAGGGAAATCCAGTAAGAACCAAAGAAAATTGGTATTTTTCTTTACAAAAAAAGCAGGGAAAATGGCGCAGAAATAACATTTTTTGTTGCTTTATCCAGGCAAATCGCCAGGTTTCGTCAAAATGACAGAAAGTATAAAAAAACGCCGCGAATTGCGGCGTTGCGGGATTGGCCAAAGCCTATTTAGCGGGAAAAAGCGAGAAACAGAGGATAACCGGCGGCGCAGATGATGCCGCAGAGCAGGTAAAGCACATTTTCCCATCTGTTTAAAGCATTGCTTTTGCTGCATTTTGCAGTGATGGCTGTGGTAATGGCGATGGTGCTGACACAGCCGATGGACAGCAGAAGCACAGCCTCTTGGTTCATGGCGTAGATGGATTGGTTCAGCATGAAAATGTCCGCAACCACCAGGATCGTGAAGTTAAACAGGTTGGAGCCTACAATATCCCCTACCATGGCGTTTACGTTGTTTTTTCTCAGCAGGGTGCTGGCGGAAACCAGTTCCGGCAGAGAGGTAGCGGTAGCCAGAAGCAGAGCGCCGGCGAAGGTTCTTCCCAAGTCAAATTCTACAGCGATCCGATCCGTCGCATAGGTGATCAGGATGCTGACGGTGATCAGCAGTACGCTGCAAATCCCAAAGCGGGTGAACAGCTGCTTTGGTGTCAGGTCGGTGTGAACTTCCTCGTCATCCCCGCTGCTTTCCGCACCGGACATGGTTTTAACAGACAGAATATAGACGATCATGATCAAAATAGAAATCACAGAGATACTCAGGATGTTAAAATCAATTTTGATAAACAGGTTTAGCAGCAGTACGGCGGAGATCAAACTGATACAGTAAACGGTCTGACGATGGCTGACAGAGATTCTGCCTTTGGAGAAGCGTTTCACACCGATTACCATCAGCGCGCCGAGAACGGTTAAATTGAACAGGTTGCTGCCCAGAATATTGCCCATGACCAGATCCGGCTGTTTTACAAACAGGACGGAAGAAATGGTGGTCAGCAGCTCCGGCAAAGAGGTGACGGCCGCCAGCATAACGCCGCCGAGAAACGCACCGGAAATATCCGTGGTTTTGTCCAGCAGGTCAACATAATCGGACAGTTTCATGGAAAGGGTCACAATGGCCGCCGCCAGCACCAGGTAGATGAGAACAGATAAGATCATAAGGATCCTCCTTCAGATTTTTTGTCCGGAGTATGCCGGAAGGAAAACCGATAAAAAAAGACTTATGCACTTTTTACAGTGCATAAGTCTTGTCTTTTACGATTAAACCAGATGACGGCCGCTTGCCGCACCATGATGTTGGCTCAACCACTTGAATTTTTTCAAGCAGACTACTCCCTTATGACATATTCCGCAGAATACCTATTAACTATATCGCCCCGCAGAGGCGTTGTCAATCGTTTTCTGTCGAATTTTTCAAAGAGACAGATAATTTTTATTATTTGTTTCTAAGACAGAGCCTTGTTTTTCCGAAAGAATGGGGATCAATTCTTCCAGCCGGTGGATTTCATAGGTACAGGGCTGGATCAGGCTGTAGGGGAGATGTTCCGGATTGAACCAGCAGCAGTCCAAACCATAGTTAATGGCGCCTTGGATGTCGGAGCTGAGAGAATCGCCCACCACTAAAGTGCTTTCCGGCTCCCACTGGGGAATATGAGCGGAAACATAGTCGAAATAAGCCCGGTGAGGCTTTTGACTGCCGGTTTCTTCGGAAACAAAAAGGCCCTGGAAGTAAGGCGTGATCTGGCTGCGGGCAAAACGGCTTTGCTGTGTTTTAGTGATGCCGTTTGTAATAATATAGAGGCGGTATTCCTCCGATAGATAGCGGCATAGCTCCAAAGCTCCATCCAATAGCAAGGGCTGTTGGCTCATATTGCTCATATATTCCTGATTGAAAGCGGCAGGATCACCATGAATCCCCAGTGTGTCGAACAGTTTCATAAAACGGGTTTCGGTCAGGACCTCTCTGGAAATTTCTCCCCGCTCAAAAGCTTTCCATAAGCTGTCATTGATGGCGCTGTACCGGGCGATAATGTGCGGATCACAGGGATAAGCGTGCGCGCTGAGGGTCTGTGTCAAAGCGATCGTTTCCGCCGTTTTAAAATCGAATAAGGTCATATCTGCGTCAAAGAGAATCGTTCTGTAAACCATACTGTTTTGTCCTTTCTTCTATCTTTTACATCAACGGCGCCAGGAGTCGCAAAAGAGCACGCAGAAAACGGATTGGAAGCGGAGTGGCCATATGTTCCTCAAGCTGTATTTCCTGGGCATTATTCTGTGTTTCCAGAAAGTCTTTTTTCATTGTATCAATGGAGGAGCAATGGTACAGTGCCACCGCGCATTCAAAATTCAGGTAGAAACTCCGGTAGTCCATGTTGGGGCTGCCAATGACAGCGGTCTGATCGTCCGTGAGAATCATTTTTGCGTGAATGAACCCGGGGGTATATTCAAAAATACGGACGCCGGCTTTTAATAATGGCCCGTAAAAAGAGCGGGTCACTTGATGAACGTACCATTTGTCCGGAATATGGGGGGTGATGATGCGGACATCCACGCCGCTGAGAGCGGCGGTTTGCAGGCAGGAGCACATTTCGTCGTCTAAAATCAGGTAAGGGCTGGCGATATATACAAAATCAGAAGCTTGTTGGATCAGCTGCATATAAGCGGTTTTTGACGGGTTGCCGCGGTTCATTGGATCATCGCCGAAAGGCTGTACCAAGCCATCGCAGGGATAGGAGTGGATGGCTGTATAGCGGGAGGAGTCCAAAGTTTTTCCGGTGGAAAACTGCCAAAGCTGCAAAAAAAGATCCGTCAGTCCCTGGACGCCCCGTCCTTTCAGCATAATCCCAGTATCCTTCCAGTATCCGTGAAGCTCCACATAGTTGATATATTCATCAGCCAGGTTGACTCCGCCGGTAAAGCCCACATTGCCATCGATGACGCAGATCTTTCGGTGATCCCGATAATTGAGGAAGGTGTTGAGGCGAGGCTGCAAAGGATTGAAAACAACGGTTTCAATCCCCTTTTGCCGCAGAATCGAATCATAGCCTTCCGGCAGAGTCTGTATGCAGCCGGCGTCATCGTACATAACACGGATCTCTACGCCTTCTTTTGCTTTTTGTTCCAGAATATCCAGCACTGTATCCCAAAGCAGCCCTTCGCCGATGATGAAAAACTCAAGAAAAATAAAATGTTTGGCCTTTTTCAGCTCTTCGATCAGCCGCTGGAACATGATTTCGCCAGAGGGAAAGTATTTTGTAGCGGTTTCACTGTATAAGGGCGCGTTGGACAGGCGGTAAAGACAGTTGGCCTGTCTGGCCTGCATGGGATTTTCCACATGGAGTGCTTGAATATTGCTGCCGCTACTGTGAGGACTTTGTTCCAAAACCTTGGAATAGGCGTTCAGCTGCTTTTTCATATTGATTCCGAAGCGCTTATTGCCGAAAATCAGATAAAACAGTCCGCCCACCAGCGGCGCCAGGAAGATAGCGAGAATCCAGCTTATCTTATAGGAAGGATTATCCGGACGAGTCAGGATCCAAAGTGCGGCCGCAATGCTGATGATGCGTAAAAACAGGTTCACATAAAGGTGCACATTCGCCAGCAGATCGGCCAGAACAAACAGAAACAGCATCTGCACCAGGATCAGCAAAACCGTGACGAACAAACGGCTGTTTATCATCTGTTTGATTTGTTTTCTTGGATAAAACTTTTTCAAGGGCAAGCCTCCTTTTAAAGAAGCCCATAGTCATCACGAAGGCTTTTCGCAAGCCAGGTCACGAAAAGAGCTGTCATAAATTCCCCAAAAGGAATCGCCAGCCAAAGCCCATCCATGCCCCAGAGCCGGGACATGCCCAGAATACCCAGGACGGTGAACAGGAAGGTTCTGGAGAAGGAGATCGCGGCTGAGGTTTTGCCGTTGCCCAGCGCGGTATAGAATGCGGAGCCAAAGATGTTGATGCCGGAAAACAAAAAACAGATGGAAAACAGGCGGAAGCCATGACAGGCCAGTTCTTCCACAGTGCCGCCATGAAAGAACAGCCCTACAATGCTTCTGGCCCCTGTTATGCCGATGAAAAAAATGCAAAGCGAAACAGAAACAATAAAAATAATACAGTTGCGCAGTGTTCTTCGCAGAAAAGAGATGTTTCCGGCGCCAAAATGATAGGCAACCACTGGAGCTACACCCATGGAAAAGCCCAAATACAGGGCATTCATCAGAAACTGGCAGTAAAGAACAGCGGTTATAGCGGCAACACCGTCGGAACCAGCCAGTTTTAACATCACCAGATTAAACAGAAGGGTTGTGATGCTGCCGGACAGGTTGCTGACCATCTCAGATGAGCCGTTGACACAGCTATCCAGAATAAGATGCAGATTAGAGGAAGGCCGTTTAAAATGCAGTCCCTTCCGGTTTAGGAAAAGAAAGAACAGCAGGCCGCCCACAGCGGGAATACAGTAGCTCATGGCGGTAGCCATGGCGGCGCCGCTGACGCCAAGCTGAAAACGGACGATGAACACATAGTCCAAGATCATATTGCCAAGTCCGCCACAGATGGTTAGTCCCAGCCCCAGACGAGGATGTCCCGCTGTTACAAAAAAGCTTTGGAAAAGCATTTGGAACAGAGACATAGGGGCAAAGCGGAGGAGAATATTCAGGTAAGAAGAGCAAAGGGGCCGCAGGATGCCTTCCGCTCCCAGAAAACTCATCAGCGGTTCCAGAAAAATCAGGCAAAGTGTAGCAATACCTGTGCCAATCAACACATTAGCGAGCGCGATAAGGGAAAAGCTGCGGTTGGCTTCCTCTGCACCGCCTTCTCCCATCTGCCGGGCCACAATGGCGCTTCCGCCGCTGGCGAACATGATGCCGATGGCGTTGATCAGGCTGATCAGCGGCCAGGCGATATTCACGGCGGAAAGAGCGTCCGAACCCACAAAACGGGAGACAAACAGCCCGTCCACAATGGTGTACAGGGACATGAACATCATCATCACAATGGAGGGAAAGGCGAAGCGCAGCAGTTCCGGGAAAGAAAGTTCCCGGGAAATGGAGTTATGAGACATAATAAAACCTACCAAAACAAAAAGTAAGCCCGTGTGGGCCAAGCCCACACGGGTCGTGGGATGGATATCCCGGAATCCTTACAGCCCTTGAGGGTTTTTCGATGTGAAGTTCCAGGCATCACGGCACATCTGCTCCAGATTTCGGGTGGCTTCCCAGCCCAGCAGTTCCTTCGCTTTCTGGGCGTTGGCGTAGCAGGTGGCGATATCACCGGGACGCCGGCCAACAATTTTATAGTTGACGGTGTTTCCGCTGGCTTTTTCAAAAGCATGTACCACTTCCAGCACACTGCTGCCGTTGCCGGTGCCCAAATTGATGGCTTCTACCCCTTTATGCGTATCCGCATAGTCCAAAGCCTTCAGGTGGCCCAGAGCCAGGTCAACCACATGGATGTAATCCCGAACACCGGTGCCGTCGGGCGTGTCGTAGTCGTTGCCATACACGCTCAGGCAGGGCAGCTTGCCAATGGCAACCTGTGCCACATAAGGAAGCAGGTTGTTGGGGATGCCGTTGGGATCTTCGCCGATCAGGCCGCTTTCATGAGCGCCGATTGGGTTAAAGTAACGCAGCAAAACAACGCTCCAGTCCTTATCCGCAACGTACAGATCGCTGAGGATCTGTTCGATCATCACTTTGGTGTAGCCATAGGGGTTGGTTGCGGAGGTAGGCATACCCTCCACAAAGGGAACCGGGTTGTTCATGCCATAAACCGTGGCGGAAGAAGAGAACACGATCTCCTTGCAGCCGTGATTCCGCATAACATCACAGAGGATCAAAGTACCGGTGATGTTATTATGATAGTATTCCAAAGGTTTGGATACGGATTCGCCAACGGCCTTCAGTCCTGCGAAATGGATGACGGAATCGATCTGATTCTCACAGAAGACTTTATCCAGATTTTCTCTGTCCAACAGATCCACGCAGTAGCATTTCGGCTCTTTTCCGGTGATCCGGCCGATGCGTTTCACTGCTTCCGGCTTGGAATTGCTGAAATTGTCCACAATAATCACATCTTTGCCGGCATTGATCAGCTCCACCACAGTATGACTGCCAATATAGCCTGCGCCTCCAGTTACCAAAATTGCCATAGGAATCTCCTCCTTTTGATTGAAAAATATAAGCTGAATGGTCAAAGTTTTTTCCAGTTTCTCTTTTTAGTATAGAATGGTAAATTTCCTCTGTCAACTGTTTTGCGAGGAGGCGAAAGAAAAAACGAGGAAAGCAGAGGAGCAGTAAGGCTATTTCCAAAGCCGGTCAAAGGCGGGAGTTTTTGCTCCTTGACCGACGAATTTGGCTTTTGGTACAATATAAAATATACACTACAACTTTTTAGGAGGTTTTATTTTGTTAAAACGGCGACCTGTCGTTCTGTTTGGACAGATTTTGCTGGGTACGGCTATTTTAGCCTTTGGCTTGTACAACATTCACAGCCGCTGCGCGGTGACGGAGGGTGGTATTTTAGGAACCACGCTGCTGCTGCAGCATTGGTTCAACATCTCCCCTTCGGTGACGGAGCTGGTACTGGACCTGATTTGCTATGGTTTGGGTTACCGCTTTCTGGGAGGAGCCTTTCTCAAATATTCTATGGTAGCTACTCTCAGTTATTCCCTGTTTTATGGATTTTATGAGCAATTTCCGCCGCTTCTGCCGGATCTTTCTCCTTATCCCCTGGCTGCGGCGGTGTTGGGCGCCCTGTTTGTAGGCGTTGGTGTAGGTTTGGTGGTGCGGGTCGGTGTTGCCGCCTGCGGTGATGATGCTTTGGCTCTGGTTATATCCAAGCTGACCCATCAGCCTTTGACCCGAGCCTATCTGTTCACTGATCTGACGGTTTTGCTGCTGTCTCTCAGCTATATTCCGCTGAAGCAGATCGCATATTCTTTGATTACGGTCACCCTGTCTTCCTTTGTTATAGGAAAAATCGAGAAAGCAGGCAGCAGAGAGGAACTCCCTTCGGGAGCGGAGGCGTAGAACACCGCTTTTTGTGTATGATTTTGTGCGCGAAATGTGGGAGTGTTTCCGTGGATGAGGCTTAGGATCAGCTTGTCAGGATTCCGATAAAGAAAAAGTCATAAAGGAAAATCCCTCTCCAATATGGAGAGGGATTTTTACGTTTGGTATTTTAGTATGCTTTACTGTATTTCGATGCGCTCCAGCCAGTGGGAACGCCGATAATACCAAAGCAGACAGATGCAGGTAGAGAGCCAGGTAAGGGAATAGCCAAGGTATACAATGTTAATATGATGGATCAGCGGCATCATGATACTCAGCCAAATCAAGCGGACGCCGCACATATTGCCGGCCATGATGACCATGGGTACAATGGAGAGGCCTGCGCCGCGAAGTACGCCAGCCAGCGTATTGTTGACAGCCAGAACCACATAGAAAGGGGCCAGAAACAGCAGCATATTGGTACCGTAGCGGATGATCTCCGGATCATCGGTAAAGATACCCAGAATATTTTTGCCGAAGATCATGACCGCTATGGCAAGGACGGCAGCCACGGAACAGCTCATTTTCAAGCAGGTTTTAATGCCCTGCCGGATGCGGTCATAGTTTTTGGCGCCGATATTTTGACCGGTGAAGGTGGTAATTGCCATGGAGAAGCTCATAACCGGCAGTAAAGCAAAGCCGTCAACCTTGGTGTAGGAGCTGCAACCGGCAATGGCGGCGGAACCAAAGCTGTTGATGTGACTTTGCACTACAATATTGGATAGGGAGATGATGGCGTTTTGCAGTCCGCTGGGCAGGCCAAGGCGGATGATTTCCTTCATTAAAGGCAGTTGGATCCGAATATCCCGCAACAGAACCCGATAGTTCGTTTTTCTGCGGCACAGAGAAAAAATGGTAAGGAAGGCGGAAAGAGCCTGCGCGGTCAGCGTAGCCCAGGCTACACCGGAAACCCCCATTTGAAAGGTGACCACAAACACAAGGTCCAAAAGAATATTGACGATGCTGGACAGGATCAGAAAATACAGCGGTGTTTTGGAGTCACCTACTGCCCGAAGAATGCCGGCGCCCATATTATAGATCATCATGGCAACAATACCGCCAAAATAAATGCGAAGATACGTAATAGAGTCAGCAAGAATATTGTCCGGCGTTCCGATCAGGCGGAGAAGAGCGGGAGAAAAGGCAACGCCCACAACGGTCAGAAATAGTCCGCCCACTATGGTGACAGCCAGAGTGGTATGGACGGAATCATGAACGCCGCGGTCATCCTGGGCGCCAAAATAGCGGGAGATCACAACGCCGGCACCGGTGGCCATGCCGCTGAACAGGCCTACCAGCAGATTGATGATGGGGGTACTGGTACCGACAGCGGCCAGCGCGTCACCCCCGATGTAGTTCCCCACAATAACGGAGTCCACCGTATTGTATAATTGCTGGAACAGATTTCCCAGCAGTAAGGGGATCGAGAACCAAAGAAGCTTTTTCCAGATAGAACCTTCTGTCATAAGACCTTTTGTCTGTACCATAGCGTTCAACTTCTTTCTTTGTGTTTCGCTGCGGTAAGGATTGGGCAAATAATCCTTTTGTCAGCATGTTGTAAAGACACTATACCATAAAAGCCCCATGCGCGCAATGGATTTTTGCCTGCCCAAGAAGCAATCGCGGCGCTTGCCCTATTCTGAGCCAGCCATGCTGCGTTTTTTTGTTCCATTGATTTTCCGAAATCCGGACACAGTCCTTGTTTCTTTCGTCCTTCTTTGTGTAAGCGCTTAACCAAGGGAAAAAGGAAAAGGGAGCGGAGAGGCTGCATAACGGCTGCCGGTAAAGTGCATAGAGCAATTTATAATTATAAAAATCGTCCAAAAAATCACATATTGAGGGCCAGATGCTTTACCCTTTGAACACGTTAATTCTGTGCTCTGGCAAAGGAGGTGAGAATACAGCAACGATGTTTCAATTTGGAAAGAACTTTTATAAATTTCACAATTTCTAAAAAGAAATATGCAGCAAATCGCACAGTAAATTTCCACTTTTTCCTTAAAAACCATTGTTTTCTCTGATTTCTTTCTCTTTCTTTAAAAAATTTCCATATATGGTTGACGGAACGAAGAAAAGGAATTATACTGCAAAAGGAAGATGGACATTTACAATATTGGAGGATTATAATTATGAAAAAAATGATGAAAACAGCAGCAATTATGGCCGCTTTGATGCTGTCTATGGCTATGTTTGCCGGCTGCCAGCAGAACAGCACAAAAGAAGAAAGCAAAACCGAAGCCCCCGCTGAAACGCAGCAGACCGAAACCGCGAAAGAAGAGACTCCTGCCGAAGCAGAAAAAGCAGAAGCAATTGATCTGACTGCGAAAGCAGAAGAAATCAAGGCTGCCAATGACAAGGTAAGCGAAATCACCTTTACCGAAGCGGAAGATGGTATTACTGTGGAAGTTCGCATGGTGGCCGAGGCTGCTGAAGAGGATGTTTCCGCTGTTAACGCTGCTCTTGTTGCTGTATTGGACGATGAGGATGTTGTTGCGGCAAACCTCTTTGGCAATACCGAAGAAGCAGTAAACAAATCTTATACCATCAGCTACTTTGTTGGGGAAAGCGAAGAAGTGAACTATGTATCTACTGCCGCTTACTACAGTCTGGCAGGCCGCAAGGGCATGAACTATATCCAGAATGACGCATGGGCCGGTCCAAGCGCCCCTGAAGCGGAATAATTTTTTGTCTGCGATAAAAAGCCTCCGTACTGCGGAGGCTTTTTGTTATTTCTTTTTTTACTTTACAGAATGTTCTTTGATCCATTGCTTCATTTGGCTGGAAGTGACATCCGTAGAGCGGTAAACAGGGATCGGATCGTCCGCAAAGGAGATCTTGAGCTGTTTTTCATCCAGCCACAGATAACAGTAGTCTGTTTCCTGTACACTGTTGCTGGGCAGCAGAGTAATAAGATAATCCGGGGAATCAAGATCCAGCGAGGATCCCTGTTTCTCTAAAGAATTAAGGACGGAAAGCAAAAGGCTGTAGTCACTTTCCTTGTTGGATTGAGCCTGAAGGATGCTCTTGGTATAATCTCTGGTGGAATAGATGTTCAGCCTCTCTGCGTCTAAAGAGGTTTCCATCGGTTTTACCAGGTCAAAGAGCCGGCTGGCTACATCGGCTTTTGCTTGGTAGAGGTGGTTTTTATTGTCCTGGATCAGCGTAACGGCTTTTTTGGATCCGTTGGGATAGCCTTCAAAAACATAAAGATTGCCGAAGCCGTCGGAATAGGGCAGAATAAGGGATACTGCCCGGGAAGATGAGGTGGAAACCACTGTGGTTTCATCCGGGAGCCGGGCGGAATTCTGCAGAAGGTCCAGCAGTTGCTGGATTTTTTCTTCTTCGGTCAGAATGGAAGTATAAGTTTCACCCCGGTACTCCACCGAAGCCTTTAACTGGGACGGCACAGTCAGGATCAGGGCGTCCTCAGAGGAGCTCAGTCCCCGGGTCAGGCGAATATAGTAGTTGGCGACACCGTTTTGGTTCTTTGAATCCTCGGTTTCTTCCGTATTAACAGAATTGCCGGAAGAAACCGTGTTTTCGGTTGGTAAGGAAGGTGGGGCAACGGTGTTTTGGCTTTGGTCTGATCGGATAGCGCCGGATAAATAAGTCAACAGAAAACCGAAAATACAAATTCCTGCCGCCATTGTTACAGTACGAAAGGATTTATTGTGAAGAAGCTTCATTTTTTATCCTCCTTGAGAGAAGAATGAAGAATATTGATTTTATGCTTTGCGGTAATGACAATCGCTGCTTTGCAGATATTGTAACATATTTTTCCGCAAAAGAATGGATGTTCACCAAAATTTAATAAAACCGGGTTTCCGGTCAGGGCTTTTGAGAGAAAAAGAAGCTTTTTGCAGAAAAGTTTGATATTTTGTCTAAAAAAATAAGGTGTAAACAGGCAGGATAGAAAAAAGCTATGACAAAAGGAAAAGAGATACAAAATGTGGATTGGATTTTTTCTGAAAAACAAGATACAATATAAGCAGAAAGAAAATACCCTTTCTGAAGTGAAATCCTCCTCTCTTTCCTATAAAACAAAACCAAAACACAAGAAAAGGACTGTCATTGACAGTCCTTTTCTTGTTAAATGAAGATTTATTTTACTTTACGGCTTTATCCATAGCGCGGAATAACTGGGCAGCCGTATCGCCGGCCCGTGTGCGCATCAGTTCCAGCAAGGAGTAAATGCCGTTTTCCACATCTTCGGTCAGTGTGCCGCAGAAGTGGCTTCTTTCCCGGGCTTTGGAGTAACGGCGAATCAGCTTTTTGACCTCATCGCTTTGCAGTTCGGTGAGGGCTTGAGCGGTTTGACGGGTTATTTTCCCCATAATTTCAGCGCAATCCTTTTTTAGCTGTCCCAGTTCCTCCAGCTCCTGGGAACGGAAGCGCAGGATCATCTCCTGTTCATCGGCAGGATCCAGAAACTTCATTTCTACGATGGAAGCTTCTCCCCCCATCTCCAGAATTTTTCCGGCCAAATATTTAAACTTGGAGTAACTGCCGCGGGTATAGGGCAGTAGGGCGACACCCTGTTTAAAATATTCGGCGCCATATTCTTTCAGCTTTCGCCACACATAAACGCGGTTTTTTGACGGATTGATGGGTACACTGTATCCAAGTGCCAGCCAACGCAGCGGCTCTGCCATGAGGACGCCTCCTTTCCCAATGGATATAGTCTTATTGTACACGCAAGGAGAAAACAGGTCAAGGAAAAATGGATGATTATACCAGGTAAAATTGGTATTTTGAAAGAACAAATTATGAACTTGCAGTTAATATTATATAATACGATTGACAAAATAAAAAAATAGGATTACAATGATCACAGAAATTCAAAAGAGATGAGGTGCTCTTATGGGGAGAAGCGTTTACAGTCTGGTACTCAGTGACGATGTGATCCGAGCGGTGGATCGGGCCGCATACGCAATGAATACCAGCCGTTCCAACCTGATCAATCAGATACTGGCGGAATATGTCTCCTACACCACACCGGAAAAAAGAATGAAGGATATTTTTGATTCCCTGACCACGATGATCAGCGGCGATGAGCCTTTCCTGATTCAAAACCAGGGTTCGGACGCTCTGCTGAGCATCCGCAGCCCGCTGCAGGTGAAGTACAATCCCACAATAAAATACACGGTGGAGTTGTTTCGGGACAAAGAAAGCAATGTGGGTGAGCTTCGCATTATGACCCGCACGCAAAGCGGCCAGCTTTTGGATCAGCTGCAGGACTTTTTCCTTATGTTCTGTTCCATCGAGACCGCCTATTCCCCCACTCCGCCTCAGTATCAGATCGGGCGGGGAAAGTTTATTCGTAAATTTATCCTACGGGATCCCAATATGGATAGTGATGAGATCGGTTCTGCCATCGGCTGTTACATCCAAACGGTTGACCGCGCGTTGAAAGCCTATCTCAACGCGCCTCCATCCCAGCAGCAGGCGGCGGTAGAAGAGATTTACCGATCCTATTTGCAGGAATCCCCCACTGTTTTGTAGTTTTATAAATTAGAGCCAATCTTCGTTATAGAGAGGAGAGAATGTATGAATACACAAAAATTTACGCAAAAGTCCCTGGAGGCTGTTCAGTTGGCCCATAATATCGCCGTTGAGCATAATCATATGCAGATTGAGCAGCTCCATCTGCTGGATGCGCTGTTGACCCAGGAAAACAGCCTTGTGGCGCAGCTGCTGAAAAAAATGAATGTGGATCCTACCGCGCTGGAACGCAGCGTGATGCAGGAAATCGGCAAAATACCGTCTGTTACCGGTTCCGGCCGGGAAGCCGGAAAGGTTTACATCTCGCAGGATGTAGACAGAGCTTTAAACCGGGCGGAAAAAACAGCGGATTCCATGAAGGACGAGTATGTATCTGTGGAACATTTGATGCTTGGCCTGATGGAAGAAGCCGGAAGCAGCTTGAAAAACCTTCTGAACCTGTTCCATATCGAGAAAAATGAATTTCTGAAGGTACTGCAACAGGTCCGCGGCAATACCCGGGTTACCAGCGATTCGCCGGAGGATACCTACGACGCGCTGAAAAAATATGGTCATGATCTGGTGGAGGAAGCCAGAAATAAAAAGCTGGATCCAGTTATT
This sequence comes from uncultured Clostridia bacterium, assembly GCA_945876435.1. Taxonomy (GTDB): domain Bacteria; phylum Bacillota; class Clostridia; order Oscillospirales; family Ruminococcaceae; genus Negativibacillus. The sequence continues at coordinate 95,715 of CAMCOD010000001.1, read as the reverse complement.
GGCCGTGACAGCGAGATTCGTAATGTGATTATGATCCTGTCCCGAAAGACCAAAAATAACCCTGTTCTTATCGGTGAACCGGGTGTGGGCAAAACCGCTATCGCGGAAGGTTTGGCCCAGCGTATTGTCCGTGGCGATGTACCAGCCAGCCTAAAGGATAAAACCATTTTCTCCCTGGATATGGGCGCTTTGATCGCTGGCGCCAAGTTCCGCGGCGAATTTGAGGAACGTCTGAAAGCCGTTCTGGGCGAGATCAAAAAGAGCGAAGGCCGTATCATCCTGTTTATTGATGAGCTGCATACCATTGTAGGCGCCGGTAAAACAGAAGGCTCCATGGATGCAGGCAACCTGTTGAAACCAATGTTGGCACGGGGCGAGCTCCACTGTGTCGGCGCTACCACCCTGAACGAATACCGCCAGTATATTGAAAAAGATGCCGCTTTGGAGCGCCGTTTCCAGCCGGTTATGGTCAATGAACCAACTGTAGAGGATACGATCGCCATTCTTCGCGGCCTGAAAGAGCGTTACGAGATCTATCACGGTGTTAAAATCCAGGATAATGCCCTGATCGCAGCCGCAACTTTGTCCAATCGTTATATTTCCGACCGTTTCCTGCCGGATAAGGCCATTGACCTGGTGGATGAAGCCTGCGCTATGATCCGTACGGAGATGGATTCCATGCCGGTAGAGCTGGATGACCTGTCTCGAAAGATCATCCAACAGGAAATCGCTCAGGCTGCCCTCCGCAAAGAGGACGACAAGCTGTCCAAAGAGCAGTTGGAGAAGGTGACCAAGGAGCTGGCGGAGATGAAAGAGAAGTTCAACTCCATGAAGGCCCAGTGGGAAAACGAAAAGAACGCCATCAGTAAGGTTCAGAAGCTGCGTGAAGAGATCGAATCCGTCAATGGACAGATCGAGAAAGCGGAGCGGGAATATGACTTGAATAAAGCCGCCGAGTTAAAATACGGTAAGCTGCCTCAGTTGAAAAAACAACTGGAGGAAGAGGAAAAAGTTGCCGAACAGGCCGGTCAGTCCAATCTGCTGCGGGATAAAGTCAATGAGGAAGAAATCGCCAAAGTAGTAGGCAAGTGGACCGGTATTCCGGTTGCCAAGCTGATGGAGGGCGAACGGGAAAAACTGCTTCATTTGGAGGATATCCTTCATGAAAATGTGATTGGCCAGGATGAGGCGGTTCAAAAGGTTACCGAGGCTATCATCCGATCCAGAGCCGGAATTGCCGATCCGAATCGGCCCATTGGTTCCTTCCTGTTCCTTGGCCCAACCGGTGTAGGTAAAACCCAGCTGGCCAAAGCATTGGCGAAAACGCTCTTTGATGACGCCAACAACATGGTTCGTATCGACATGAGCGAGTATATGGAGAAGTACTCCGTGTCCCGTCTTATCGGTGCGCCTCCAGGATATGTAGGTTATGATGAAGGCGGTCAGCTTACAGAGGCAGTTCGCCGCAGACCGTATTCCGTTGTCCTCTTTGATGAGGTGGAAAAAGCTCATCCGGATGTGTTCAATATTCTGCTTCAGGTTTTGGATGATGGTCGGATCACCGATTCTCAGGGCAGAACCGTGGACTTTAAGAACACGATCATTATCCTAACCTCCAACCTGGGCTCTCCTTATATTCTGGATGGCATCCAAGAGAACGGTGAGATCTCGGAAGAGGCGAAAAATAAAGTGAACGAGCTGCTGAAACAAAGTTTCCGCCCGGAATTTCTCAACCGTCTGGACGAAATTGTATTCTACAAACCGCTGAGTCGGGAAAATATTAACGGCATTATCGATCTGCAGATTGCAGAACTGCAAAAACGGCTGGATCAGAAACAGATCACTCTGGAACTGACTCCTGCAGCTAAACAGTATATTATCGACAACGCCTATGACCCGGTTTATGGTGCGAGACCGCTGAAACGGTTTATCCAGAGCCATGTGGAAACCCTGTTGGGCAGAAAGATCATCGCCGATGAGATTCTGCCGGACAGCACTGTGGTGCTGGACAGCAACGGACAGGAACTGATCTTCCGATAAAAAGTAAAAAAGAAAAATCCCGGTCGCAAGACCGGGATTTTTCTTTTGTTATGCTTATTATGCTTTCATTGGCTTTACTCGGCAGTGGAAGAAGGCGTTTCTTTCGCTTCCCCTTCGGCTTTCGAAGCTTTTTCCGGGTCAGGGTCGGCATCTTCGTCGTCCTCTCCGCTTTTATCCGAAGGCGTTTCCTCGCCGTTGTCGGAGCTTCCGCTGCCTTCAAAACGAACTGTGAATTGTGCCTTTCCGCCGTTTGGACCGGTAACAGTGATAATGGCTTCCCCTTCTCCTACGATTTGAAGCTCGCCATTGTCATCCACATAGGCAACGCCGTAGTCTGTGCTGTTCCACTGATAATTTTTCGCTCCTTCAACGGTCAACTCACCATAATTTCCTGTACCGTCGAATTTCCAACGGCCGTCGTTCAGTGTTTCGTTAAAGCTGTTGGTAATCGTGATATTTTCCGGCTGGTTTTCATCTGCCGGAGGGGTTACAGGCGGTGTTGTACCCGACTCTTTCACAACAACCTGACAGCGGCCCACTTCTTGGCCGTTCAGGTAGAAGATGATCACGTCATCGTCCACCTGTCCGTAGTCTTTGATGGTGAAGGTTACGGTACCGTTGCCATTGTTGATGGGAGAGCTTACATCCACACAGTCATAGCGGCTTTCCGCGTATAGACCGGATGCTGCTGAGGCGGGATTTACCATAACATAAATCTGTCCCGAGGAACCCAAAGTGAATTCCAGATAGCTGGTACTCAGAGAAACACTGCTGGATTGTCCTCCCACAGTGACGTTACAGGTGGCGGAGATGCCAGTCAGTTTGTCTGTAACAGTGATAGGAACTGGTTGATCGGTGGCAGACAGAGCTTCCATGTACAGTTCCTTCGGATTGGACTTGTTCACTGCGGTGTAGAGGCAGTCGCTGTCCGCGGACCACTGCAGATCCACAGCGGCATCCTCCGGCTCCAAGTATACCTTCAGTTTGGTGGACTGTCCTTCGCTGAGGGAGATCTCATCGTAGTCAAAATACAGATATTCCAAGGCATTTTTAGCCTTGACGATGATCTTCACCGTATCCACATAACCGCCGTCGTCAGCCATAGCGGTGATGTTGACTTCACCAGGCGCAACAGCCGTTACCAGACCGGTTTTGGAGTTAACGGTGGCGATGGCAGAAGCGGAAGAATCCCAGGTTGCCGTATTGATCGGCGCGTCAGCAGGGGTGGTGATCGCTTTCAGCTGTAAAGTCTGGCCAACTTCCAAGGTGTATTCGTCCTTACCGTCGATGGTGATACCCTTTACCTGACCATATTTTGCTTTTTCATTCAGAGCGTCGTAATAGGCCTGCGGGAAGTAGGCATCCACATTCTGTACAGCTGTGGATGTATCCACTGTCGCATCCTCCCCTTCACGAACCGCTCGGGCAACGATGACAATGCGGGCCTCCGGGCGGAAATCGTAAGTACAGGTGGAGAGGGTCAGCAATTTATCCCCTGGCTGTACATCCACATCAATGTCCCACATGGAACGGCGGCGGACTTCGTTGACATAGGTGTTGAATTCGTCCTCATCGTCCAGATCCACAAAGGTATTGTATCGGAATACGGTGCCGTTGTCCTGCTCCGGTTGAGCGTTGGTAATAAATACACCGAAGATTTTATATTCCTGTTCCTGATAAACGCTGTCAAAGCGGACAACCGGATGGGACTTGTAGAAGTCCAGCTGTTTGTAATAGGACAGCGGGTTAAACATCAGGCCGTCATTACCAATGTTGTGACCGTAGATGATCAGGTTATCGCTGATGTCATCCACATTGATCGAGCATTCAAAATCCAGGTAAGGAACGCCGTAGTAGTCATATTCCCCTTCGAAGTTTTTGCGATGGTAATATTCGTTGTCCTGTGCCTGAACCACCGGATAGCTCACTTGGGTGTCGGGGATCTGGATCCAGCCTTTCATATCCTCGTTGATGGCAACGAAGGGCTTATATTTATCCAGAACCTCAGGAGCTACCTTATCCAGCAGTTCCTGATCCACCTCCAGCTTGCCGTCAATGGCGTCCTGAAGCATGCTGTTCAGTCTTTCGTTTTCCAAACCAGCGTTAACACCTTGCTGATGATGGTTCAGCAGGTAGCCCATAGAGCCGCAGAAAACGCAGAGGCATAGAAGAATGCCGGCTTTCCGCATTTTTTCGCTCTTACTGTCGCTTTTCTGCGGGAAAATAGCATGAAGGATTTTTTGGCCAGGAGATTTCTTTTCTGTCTTATTTGTCATTGCTGCTGTTTCCTCTTTGTGGGCCGCCATTGTTTTTTTTGCTGTCAGCACAGAGGCGGCAGCGGCAGCTCCTTTTGGCAGGGAAGGGTAAGACTCCGCGAATTTGCGGGCTAAGTTCAGCGCATGGGATACACAGGCGTTTTCTAACTGCTGAACAGACTGGAAACCGGTGATGGGAAGCTCTTTTGTCAAAACGTGACCGTTAAAGCTGGCCGCTGCATAAGCCGACGCCGCTTTCTCTTGAGCAGTCGGCATGGTTATTGCGACGCCGATGGTGGCGGAATCCGATGCGGCTGCCGCCAGTGCGGAGGCAGTTTGCAGGCTTACGGTGCCATAAGCCTGGGAAAACTCTGCCGGGACTTCCTGAGCGAAGGAGAGCGTTACGCTGTTGTCTTTTTTGCACTTGTTCAGACGTTTTTCTCCCCAGCCGCCGGTACCGCTTTCCATCAGAGCCAAGTTTAAGCGCTTTTTCTCCAGATGTTGGAGGAGCGCCCGTTCGATATTGGGTACATCCACACCATACACATAACCGCTCAAATGCTCCAGAATGGTTTCGGCTGCGGTTTGGCAGGCGGAAACAGCCTGTTGCTGATTCTGCGCACGGGCAGCCACCCGGATAATTGTTTCTTCCTTTCCAGGATAAACGGCTACGCAGGGGTTTTCAGAAGAAAGGGCTGCCTTCAGTGCGCTTTCCACTTCCGCAAGGGAAAGATCCATTACTCGAAGGATGTGGCTGGAGCAGGGATACTTGGGCTGCTGTGCGAAGGTTGGGAAAACGGTATTGAGAAAGACTGCACACTGCTCCACAGGGTCAGCCGGCAGGACAATCGCGTGAATGTTTTCCCCGTCCAACTGATAGGCAGGGGTGCTGTTCTCGTGGACAGCATAGACCTGAGCCCCTTTCGGCAGGGTGGAGAGCCGTACAGCCTCCTCTCTTGTCAGTTTTACGTTGCGCTCGGCAATCTGCTGAAAGACATGCTGGTTTAATTCCATGGGAACACCGCAGGCTTTGGCGATGTTTTCCGAAAGCAGCTGGTCAATGACCGCATTTCCCGTCAGCGGCGTCAGGATCAGCCCGCCAAGGAGCATGGCCTGCTGGAACGCGGCTGTTAACTGGGCTTCGTCTGCGGCGGCGATCACCGTCGGCTCGATGCCCAGAAGATGCAGTTCCTTTTCCATATAAGGAGAGGCCAGCAGACAATGGCTGTTTTTATGGGCCACTCCTATTACGAATATATTCATAACGACACCTCCGGTCGCTTAACGATTGATTTTAATGGTTTCCGTATTGTTTACGGCGCGCTGGATGAGCCCTTCCATGTCCATAACGGCCTCAGCCTGCTCCACAAATTTCATAACCGGTTTGGTTTTTGGATGCTTTGGCGTAAAGACGGTGCAGCAGTCTTCATAGGGCAGAATCGAAGTTTCAAAAGTATCAATCTTATGGGCAATTTGAACGATTTCTTCCTTATCCATGCCTACCACAGGGCGCAGCACCGGCATATCCGCAACGGCATCTGTGCAGTTCATTGCCTGGATGGTCTGGCTTGCCACCTGTCCCACGCTTTCGCCGGTGACCAGAGCCTCACAGTCGCTCTGACGGGCGATCCGGCAGGCGATCCGCATCATATAGCGCCGCATAATAATGGTGAACAGTTCTTCCGGACAGTCGTCGCGGATGTGTTCCTGAATTTCCGTGAAGGGGACTACAAAGAGATTGATCCTGCCGCAGTAGGCAGTCATTTTTTCCGCCAGAGAAATGACTTTTTGCTTTGCCCGTTCCGAGGTATAGGGAGGGCTGGCAAAGTGAATAGCAAAGACCTCCAAGCCTCGTTTTGCCATCATGGCACCGGCCACCGGGCTGTCAATACCGCCGGACAGCAGCAGCAGTGCCCGACCGCCGGAACCTACCGGGATGCCACCTGCGCCGGGAAGCTGTTTGCCATGGATATAGGCAGCGAAATCACGGACCTCTACTACCACCGTGACGTCAGGGTTGTGGACATCTACGGTGAGATGGGGGAAGTTTTCCAAAATATAACCGCCCAATTCCGCGCAGATTTGCGGGGATTTCAACGGGAAGGATTTATCGCTGCGCTTTGCGTCTACTTTGAAGGTTTTGGCCTCCAACAACTCGTCCTTCAGATAAGTCACGGCCGTATGCTTGATGGCTTCAAAGTCCTTTTCTACTACAGCCGCTTTGGTCAGGGCGATGATACCGTAAACCTTCTGCAGCCGCTCTACAGCTTCATCCAGATCAATGTTTTCCTCTTTTGGTTCCACATAAATGGTGGACTGGGCTTTGCGGAAACCGAATTTCCCCAGATCTGTAAGGCGTCTGCGGGCATTGTTGATCAGTTTATCCTCAAAGACAGAACGGTTCAGGCCCTTCAGGGCAATTTCCCCGTTCTTCAGCAAGATAATTTCATTCATTTTGCTCTTTTTCCCTTCTGCTTGATTCTATGCAACTTGTACTCTATGCCCCCTGCGTAGAGTAATATTGAAAGCTTAATTAACGCTTGAAACGGAGGATGGCTGTTTGCAGCGCCTCCAAAAAGACAGGAACTTCTTCCGGACGGTTGTAGCGTCCAAAGCTGAGACGCAGGGCACTGTCGCCAATGCTTCGATCCAGCCCCATAGCGGAAAGCACATGGCTGGGACCGCCTTTGGCGCAGGCAGAGCCGCTGGACAGGTAGATTCCCTGTTCCTCCATAAAGTGAAGCATGATCTCAGAGCGGATACCCGGAACGGAGATGTTCAATATATAAGGTGTAGCGTTTTCCGGTGAAATAATGCATACTTCCGGGATTTTTTTCAGCCCTTCCAGCAGGGAATTTTTGATGGCCGCAACATGAGCTTCATTTTCTTTCATTTCGTCGCAGATCAGCTCCGCCGCAAGACCCATGCCGCAGATAGCGGCAATGTTTTCCGTGCCGGGACGCAGGTCTTTTTCCTGACCGCCGCCGAAGAGGACTGGTTTGATCTTAGCGCCCTTTCTCACATAGAGGGTGCCTACGCCTTTGGGGCCGTAAATCTTATGGCCGCTGACAGTAAGAAAGTCTACATCCAGGTTTTTGCCCACTTTCAGAGGCTGTTTTCCGTAAGCCTGTACACAGTCACAGTGGATCTGGGTGTTGGGATTTTTCCGGCGGATTGCTTTGGCTATCTCCCCCACGGGAAGAATGCTTCCCACTTCGTTATTGACCGCCATAATGGATACCAGCACCGTCTTATCTTCCATAGCCTCCAAAACCTGTTCCACAGAGATATTTCCCTGGGAATCCGGTTTCAGATAGGTGACTCTCCATCCCAGCTCCTCCAGGTGTTTGCAGGTATGGAGAACCGCATCATGCTCAATGGCGGTGGTAATAATATGATCTCCTCTGCGTTTCATGGCCTCGCTGCCGCCTAAAAGGGCCAGAACATCGGACTCTGTGCCACCGGAAGTAAAATAGATGCAGGACGGGTCACAGCCTAAGGAGGCGGCCACTTGTTTTCGGGCTTTTTCCATGCGCTGCTGGGCTTCAAAGCCTTTGCTGTGCAGCGATGAAGGGTTTCCGTAGCACTGGCACAGCATTTCCAGCATAAGCTGGGCTGCTTCATCGCGCACCCGTGTGGTAGCGCTGTTGTCATAATAAATTTCCTGATCCATATACTTCCTCCTGCTAAACCTTTGGGACATTTGCGCTGTTTTTTGCTGTTTTGGTCCGATTTGGCAAAAAACTGGCGATATTCGTTTTCATTATACTGCAATTACAGAAGCTTTTCAAATAATTAGCGGCTTATTAACATAATTTTTAAATTCTTGTGCATGCTATTTCCAAAGAATACGAAAACAAGAAAGGTTGGGATTTTATGAACGAATCCAGAGAAGCGTCCATGAGCGGCGCGGGCCGGGTTTTAATTGCCCTGCTGGCCGGGATAGCGGTAGTTTTGGGGATTTGGGGCGGCTACACCTATTGGCGAAATGTTCAGTACCGGCGAACCATGGAGTATGGTTATCGCCGGGCCGTACAGGAAGCATCGGAAAACCTGTCCAATATTTCCACCGATCTGATCAAAGGTATGTATGCGGGAACACCCGCTCAGTTGTCCCAAATATCCGCGAAGCTGTGGAAGGAGGCCGCATCCGCCAAAAGCGCCATCAGCGTGCTGCCGGTAGCGGAGCTGCATCTGGATAAAACCAATGAATTTTTGTCTCAAGTAGGGGACTATGCCATGTATTTGTCCCGAAAATCCTCCAATGGACAGAGCCTGACGCTGGAGGAAAGACAGAATTTCCAGCGCATGAGAGAGTATGCCGACCGTCTCAGCGACGCTGTTGATGATCTGGAGGACAGTCTGGAGCGGGGAGACATTACTTTTGGGGAAATTGAACGGATTGTGGCTCAAGGCCAAGACTACGATAACTTAGACGAAGAAATGCCTTCCATCGTTACAAATACCAGTTTGGATGCCATGGAGGGCGGCTTCAGCGCCTATCCCAGTCTGATTTACGACGGCCCCTTCTCCGACCATATTATGGACAGGACCCCGGTGATTACCAAAAACAGCGCCGTCATCGACTCGGATCAGGCCAGGGAGATCGCCCGGAAAACCGTTGGAGAAGGGGTAAATATCCAATATATGCGGGAAGAAAATTCAAATTTGCCCTGCTATGTGTTTTACTCGGATGACTGTTCCGTAGCCATCAGTAAATATGGGGGACAGGTTTGTTATGTGATCTATCCGGAGCCGGAGGACATTCCGGTAAGAATGACCCCCAAACAGGCTATTGCCGCCGGACAGAGTTATTTACAGCGCTTGGGTATCTCTTCCATGCGGGAAACTTACTATGAAATTGACGATGGTATGATGACCATTAATTTTGCCTATGAAACCGATAATGTCACCTGCTATACCGATTTGATCAAGGTGGATGTTTCTCTGTCGGATGGTAAAGTATATATGTTTGATGCCAGAGGCTATCTGGTAAACCATCAGGAAAGGAATCTTGGTGTGCCTGCTTTGACCGTGGAGCAGGCTCAGCAGGCTGTCAGCAGCCAGCTGACTGTGGAAAATACCCGTCTGGCTCTGATTCCCACAGAGGGTCAAAATGAGGTGCTTTGCTGGGAATTTACCTGCACCGGAACAGCGGGGGACCATGTCTTAGTCTATGTGAACGCCAACAACAGCGCAGAAGAGAAAATCCTTATTCTTATTGAAGATGAGGATAGTGTACTGACCAAGTAAACAAGAGAAAGAACAAAGGCAGGCCAATGGAATATACCATCGGTCTGCCTTTTTGTTAAAAACATCTTTGTTTTTCAATCTTTAGTTTTCGCTTTTTTCCCGGTGGAACAAAGCGGCGATCTGCTCCGGATTTACGCCGTTATCCTGCTCAAATTTGCTCAGCGACAGGTACTCTTTCAGCTTTTTATAGATAAGAATCGCATTGGGATTGCTGATATTGGACAGGTACATTTTTGGTATCTCACCCAAAGTCACCACTACAACACTGCTGTCCACAGGTACGTTATAGATTTTGTTTCGGCTCAGCGCCTGACGGAATACGGCGATTTTTTCATCCATTTCTTTCAGAGGATTTTTGAAGATCAGCTTTGCGTTGCTGCCGTCGGTAAAGGCCCAGTTTTCCTGTTTCGCGTCTGCCCAGAAAGACCCGGAACCCTGAATGGACTGAAGAAACAGCACACCAAAGTAGCCGATAAGCACATGGTCAAAGTGGGCTGTACGTTCGCCGTCCTTTATGGTTACATCCTGGAGTACGGTCATTTTCCGAGGAGCAGCAAAGTGTTTCAGTACCTTATTGACAAAATAGCGGCCGTATTTTCCCTTTTTAAACAGGGTACTGCGGCGGAAGTAGACGACCAGGGCGTAAACAGTGGCTGCAACCACCAAAATAAGACAGACAAGACGAAACGAACCAAACATAATGAAACTCCTTTGCGATATGGTGTGATGATGTTTCCTTATTTCTTTATCAGGTATCAACTCTATTTAAGGTATCAACTTTATTATTATAGCAATAAAACCCCTGTTTGGGAAGAATCTTTGCCAAAATTATCTTTTAAATTGACCAAAAAACAAAAATCAGGAATTATAAGGGGAAATTTGTAAGACATATCCTCATTAGATTGTAAACTTTTTCAGATTGGGCGGATTTTTGTATAAATTTGTAAATGCTTTCTTGACAGTATGGCGAAAATCAATATAATTTTTTCAGTAAAGTCTTTTTCTACCGCTTCATGAACCCAAGTATCAATTTATTAGTTTAGCAAAGGAAGTTTTTCGATGAAACATATTATTTTTGTGCTCATAGCGGCCGTACTGATCACTGCGATGGCTGCCTGCAGTGCCGGCGGCCCGGAAGATGGTGAAAACATGACGGAGCTGCTGGAAGAACCAAAGCAGACTGCTGCCGAAGAAAAAGAAGGGGAACAGCAGCTGGAGCCGCCCCAGCCGGATCCACAGGGAGCTTTGGAGGAAATTTATGCCCAGTTGGACCGCAGCAGCGGTCTTGTAGACGCTACGGATGAAGAGATGAGCGATGTTATGGGCTTTGATCTGGACACCATTGAGGAATATTATGTCCGCTATATGGAAACAGATTTCGGCGCATCCGATGTGTATATCATCAAACCAGTGGATGGGCAGGAGGAGACGGTCCGCCAGGATCTGAAGGATTGGCAGGAAGCCCGCACCCGCGCCTTCATGGATTATGATATTTATAATTCTACCAGCATCTCCGCCAACGCGGTGATTTTCCAGCGGGGAGAGTATCTGGTGATGCTGATGCTGGAGGACAACGATGCCGCCCGTTCCATCATTGACGCCCATATTCCGGAGGCACTGGATCTGGATGATTAACGCAGGTTCCTGCCTGCCGGCCTTTGGCTGCCGGCAGGCCTTTTTCATAAACAGGAAGGATTTGGATAACATATTCACAAAAGCAGAGAAAGAGGTGTTCCGATGAAATCCTCACGGGTCAACGGCATTGATTTGCTGCGGGGTGCGGCAATTCTCCTAATGGTAATTTATCATGGGCTATTCAGCTTGGTGTATATTTTTGGAGTGGAATTGGACTGGTTTCACTCCCCTCTGTTCAATGATTTGGGGGCGCCTCTCTTGGGCGGAACCTTTGTTCTGATTTCCGGTATTTCCAGTCGTTTTTCCCGCTCCTCTCTGAAACGGGGCGTACAGGTATTCTTCTGGGCTTTGGTGATGACAGCGGCAACGGCACTTGTGGTTCCCGATCTGACCATCCGCTTCGGTATTCTTCATTTGCTGGGCTGCTGTATGATTTTAGGAGCCCTGCTTCGGCCCTGGCTGGATAAGATTCCACGGCGTGTAGGCTTGGGGATCAGCCTTGCCCTTTTTGTGCTGACTTATAATATTCCCCGAGGCTATTTGGGATTTCGGTCCCTGGCCTATCTTCCTCTGAGAACAGAAAACCCCTATTTATTCCCTTTTGGGCTGATCACAGCCGGCTTTTCCTCGTCGGATTTTTATCCGCTGATGCCGTGGTTTTTCCTGTTTCTGGCCGGTATTTATCTGGGCAGTTGGATTCAGGAAGGAAAAGGCCCAGAATGGCTCTATCCTTCCCATCTCCCTTGGCTGGAAGCCGTGGGACGGCATACGCTTTGGATCTATGTGCTGCATCAGCCGGTGATGATAGCGTTATTTTGGCTGTGGTTTCAGCTGTTTCCACTGAAATAAACGGAAATCGGAAAGAAAGGTTCTGAAAATTCAACAAAAACCGGGGGACGGAATAAAAAACCTTTATGCAATACAAGGGAATTGAACAAAGGCACTGGAATACGGAAAAAAAGAGAAGTATAATGTATCGTTGGAAAGAGATTTTCTTACGCTGATTCGACAGATAAGGAGCGAGAACTTTGATTAGAGAAGACCTGAGAAATATTGCGATCATTGCCCATGTTGACCACGGCAAAACCACCCTGGTTGACCAGATGCTGAAACAGAGCGGCACCTTCCGGGAAAACCAGGCTGTGCAGGAACGTGTCATGGACTCCGGCGACCTGGAAAAAGAGCGTGGTATCACGATTCTGGCGAAAAATACCGCCATTACGTACAAAGGCGTAAAAATTAATATTATTGATACCCCCGGACATGCGGACTTCGGCGGCGAGGTTGAGCGTATTCTGAAAATGGTAAACGGCGTTATCCTGCTGGTGGACTCCTTTGAAGGTCCAATGCCGCAGACCCGTTTTGTTTTGCAGAAAGCGCTGGAGCTGGGTCATAAGGTTATCATTGTTGTGAATAAAACCGATCGTCCCGATGCCAGAAACGAAGAAGTTCGGGAAGAAGTTTATGATCTGCTGTTTGATTTGGACGCTACGGAGGAACAGTTGGAATCCAAAATTCTGTACTGCTCCGGTAAAGAGGGTACCGCATCCTTTGAGCCGGGTGTAAAAGGAGAAAACCTGAATCCTCTGTTTGATACCATCCTGTCTGAGGTTCCTGCACCGGAAGGGGATCTTGACGGACCGTTCCAGTACCTGGTTTCTTCCATCGACTATAACGAGTATGTGGGCCGTATCGCTATCGGACAGATCAGCCGCGGTGTGGTTCATGTGAATGATCCTATCGTTGTCTGCAAATACGATCATCCGGAAACCCAGTACAGAGGAAAAATTGTTTCTTTGTATCAGATCGAAGGTTTGGTCCGTGTACCGGCGCAGGAGGGCAGGATGGGTGACATCGTTTGCATCTCCGGCTTGGAGGATGTAACCATCGGTGAGACCCTCTGCAGCCCGGATGCCATCGAGCCGCTTCCTTTTGTTAAAATTTCCGAACCAACCATAGAAATGACCTTCTCTGTCAACGACAGCCCCTTTGCGGGACGGGAAGGCAAGTTCCTTACTTCCCGTCACCTGCGGGACCGTCTGATGAAGGAGACCCTGAAAGATGTTTCCCTGCGCGTGACAGAAACAGATTCCGCCGACTCCTTCCGGGTAGCGGGCCGTGGCGAAATGCACCTGTCCATCCTCATCGAAACCATGCGTCGAGAGGGTTATGAGTTCCAGGTAAGCCGTCCGCAGGTTCTGATGAAAGAAGAAAACGGTGTGAAAGTTGAGCCAATGGAAGCGCTGGTCATCGACGTTCCGGACTTTGCAGCCGGCTCTGTTATGGAGAAAATGGGCCGCAGAAAGGGTGTTCTGGTGTCCATGAATCCAATGAACGGCCGCACAAAGCTGGAATTTACCATTCCATCCCGCGGTCTGTTCGGCTACCGCTCGGAATTTCTCACGGATACGAAGGGTGAAGGTGTAATGAACTCCGTTTTGATCGGTTATGAGCCGTTCAAAGGAGAAATCCCAAGCCGTTCCTTCGGTTCTATGATCGCGTTTGAGCAGGGCGAGGCTGTTACCTATGGCTTGTTCAATGCTCAGGAGCGCGGCACACTGTTTATTGGTTCCGGCGTACCGGTTTACGAGGGTATGATCGTTGGTCAGTCCCCAAAAGACGAGGATTTGGTTGTCAATGTATGCAAGAAAAAGCATCTGACCAATACCCGTGCCTCCGGCAGTGACGATGCCCTCCGACTGGTGACCCCGAAAAATATGTCTCTGGAACAGTGCATCGAGTTTATCAAAGAGGATGAGCTGATTGAGGTAACGCCGAAAAACATTCGCATGAGAAAGAAAATTCTGGACAAGACTCAGCGGATGAAAGAGTGGAGCAAAAACAAGAAATAACTTTATGTACAATAAAAACAAGAACCTCCGCACGGAAGCGCGGAGGTTCTTGTTTTTTCTGGCTGTTTTATGGAAAAACTATTGTTAAGCTTTAGAGCTTGTCGAAGGCTTCTTTAATCTGATTCATAGCTTTTTCCAGCATGGATCTTGGGCAGCCGATGTTCAGACGGGCAAAACCAACGCCTTCTTCCCCGTAGGTAGCGCCGCTGTTCATGCCGACGTTGGCTTCATCCTTCAGCTTGGTCATCAGTTCTTCCTGAGACAGACCGTAGGCGGAGAAGTCCAGCCACATCAGGTAAGTACCCTCCGGAACGTAGGTCTTAACCTTTGGCAGCTTGGTTTCGCAGTATTCGGTCACAAATTTGGCGTTTTCATAGAGGTATTCGTTCAGTTCGTCCACCCATTTCTCGCCGCAGCCGTAAACAACCTCGGTGGCTTTGTAAGCAAACAGGTCAATGCCGATATGGTAAGCATTGATCAATGCGGACACTTTTTCGCGAATCTCCGGGTTCTGGATAATGAACATGGAGGATTTCAGACCGGCAATGTTGAAGGTTTTGCTTGGAGCCATAGCACAGAAGCTGATTTCCTTCGCTTTGTCAGAAACGGTCAGGATGGAGCAGTGTTTGTGGCCGCCGTATACGATATCGGAGTGAATTTCATCGGAGAACAGGTAAACATTGTATTTAGCGCAGAGTTCGACCAACTGATTCAGTTCCTCTTTGGTCCAAACACGTCCGATTGGGTTGTGCGGATTGCAGAGAATCATCATTTTAACGCCGTTTTTCATCTTTTCTTCCATGTCGGCGAAATCCATAACGTGTTTACCGTCAACAAGCTTCAAAGAGGAGGTTACCAGCTCACGTTTGGAGCCTTTGATGGTGGAAGCGAAGGGATTGTAGACAGGGGTGTTGATCAGAACCTGGTCTCCTTCTTTGGTCAGGGCGTTCAGAGCGAAAGCAATGGCGGTTACAACGCCGGGAACAGGAAGAATATCTTCTTTGGCAATCTCCAGACCGTTGCGTTTCTTATTCCACGCAATGATATTTTCCCGGTAAGCAGGAGCGGCTGCGGTATAGCCAAAGGAAGGATGGGAGGCGCGTTTGATCATGGCCTCCTGCAGTTCAGGGAGAACCTCGAAGTCCATATCAGCGATCCACAGAGGAATTACCTCATGACCGTATACTTTTTCGGCCATGTCCCATTTGAGACAATCGGTGCCTTTACGGTCCAGCAATTTGTCAAAATTATACATTTACAATCTCTCCATTTTCATTTATAGATTTTTCCCCATTCAGAGAAAGGAGGAGAGTATTCCGGCTGCATATGCGTCCTACAGTCGGGCTCCCGACAAATTCAGCGTATTATATTTATGTGATATTGTCAACATTTTTTGATGAAGTTTAGCATCTTAAACAAAGGAAAAATTGTTTTTTCGGCGAGTTTTTCGACCTCTCTGTTGACAAAAAGACAAAATAGGTATACAATTATGCCACACCCCCTGGGGGTATCCTTCAGGACGGTGAAAGTGAAAGAAAGAGGTGATGCTGTTTGGATAAACAGATTTTTGCTGTTACAGGTATGACTTGTTCCGCCTGCAGCGCCCATGTGGAGAAGGCGGTGCGGAAGGTAGAAGGAGTATCCAAGGTAAATGTGAACCTTCTGCAAAATAAAATGACGGTGGAGTACCAAGCTCCCGCGGCGGATGAAACAATCATCCGGGCGGTGGAGGAGGCCGGATACGGCGCTTTTGTTTATCAGCAGAAGGATTCTTCCGGAAAAATGATTTCAGAGAAACCAATTGGGAGCCGGGATGAAAGCGATGGAATGAAAAGGCGTCTGATCGCATCCTTTTGTTTTCTGATTCCGCTAATGTATCTTTCGATGGGCAGCATGCTGGGTGCTCCCCTGCCGGAAGTTCTGGTGGGTCATGAAAATATGCTGGTTTTCGCCCTGACACAGATGATACTGACCCTACCGTTACTCTACATTAACCGGAAATTCTTCCAAATGGGTTTCCGCAGCCTGTTTCATGGCGCACCCAATATGGATTCCTTGATTGCGATTGGTTCCGGCGCCTCCTTTGTTTACAGTATGTATGCTGTATTCCGTATGGCTTATTATTTGGGGCATGGCCAGATGGAGCTGGCACTGCCTTACCACATGGATCTGTATTTTGAGTCCGCCGCAATGATCCTGACGCTGATCACAGTGGGCAAATATTTGGAGAGCCGTTCCAAACGCCGGACCTCCGATGCGATCAGCAAGCTGATGGACCTGTCCCCGAAAACAGCTGTTGTCCTGCGTTCCGGAGTCGAGCAGGAAATTCCGGTGGAGCAGGTGCTGGTGGGAGATCTTGTTGTGGTCCGCAGCGGTCAGAGCATCCCGGTGGATGGCGTGATTGTGGAAGGCAGCGGAGCGGTGGATGAGTCGGCACTTACCGGCGAAAGCATCCCCGTGGAAAAGACCGCAGGTGCCGTTGTCATGGGCGCATCTATAAATAAAAGCGGCTTCTTTAAAATGGAGGCCAGAAGGGTGGGTCAGGATACTACCCTGGCGCAGATTATTCGTCTGGTGGAGGAAGCGGGCGGTTCCAAGGCCCCAATCGCAAAGCTGGCGGACAAGGTCAGCGGCATTTTTGTCCCGGTGGTAATGGCGATCGCCGCCGTTACGATCCTTGTTTGGCTGTTGTTGGGCTATCCGTTCCATCATGCCTTTTCCTGCGGTATTGCGGTACTGGTGATCTCCTGTCCCTGCGCTTTGGGTCTGGCAACACCGACTGCCATTATGGTGGGCACTGGTAAGGGTGCGGAGAACGGTATTCTGATCAAATCCGCGGAAAGTCTGGAAATTGCTCATCAAATTGATACGGTGGTTCTGGATAAAACCGGAACCATTACGGAAGGTAAGCCCAAAGTCACAGATTGTGTTGTGGTGGAAGGGGAAAGTCTGGAGGCTTTCCTGCAAAAAGCCGCTTCCCTGGAACATTCTTCCGAACATCCTCTGGCGGAGGCCATTGTTGGTTATGCGAAGGAAAAGGGAATATCTCTGAAAGCGGTCCAAGACTACGGCGCAGAAGCAGGACAGGGCATTTTTGGCATGGTAGACGGGGAAAGGATCCTGGCCGGAAACCGAAAAATGATGGAAAACAATCAAATTCCCTTGCATACGCTGGAGATAAAAGGCGAAGAAGCCGCCAAACAGGGGAAAACCCCGCTGTATTTTGCCTGCGATGGAAAGGCAATCGGGCTTGTCTGTGTGGCTGACGTGGTAAAACCCAGCAGCGCTCAGGCAATCAGGGAGTTTGAGAACATGGGTATCGACGTTATCATGCTCACCGGAGACAACCAAAAAACCGCAGAAGCGATCCGTTCCCAGCTGGGGATCAGCCGGGCTGTGGCGGAGATTCTGCCTCAGGATAAGGAGCAGGAGGTTCGCAAGCTTCAGGAAATGGGAAAAATTGTTGCAATGGTGGGCGACGGTATCAACGACGCGCCTGCTCTGGCAAGAGCGGACGTAGGAATTGCCATTGGTGCCGGCACGGATGTTGCCATTGAGTCCGCGGACATTGTTTTGATGAAAAGCGACCTGTTGGACAGCGTGGCGGCTGTCCAGTTGAGCAAAGCGGTAATCCGAAACATCAAACAGAACCTGTTTTGGGCCTTTTTCTACAATGCCATCGGCATCCCGCTGGCCGCAGGCGTATTTTTCATCGGCTTTGGCTTGAAACTGAACCCTATGTTTGGCGCGGCAGCCATGAGCTTGAGCTCATTCTTTGTGGTCAGCAACGCTCTTCGGCTGAAATTGTTTCAACCATCCTTCCAAAGAGAAGCCGTGCCGCTTTCTTCTGAGGATGCCGCTGTAACAACCATAAAAACCATAGAAAAGGAGAATGAAACCATGACAAAAGTAATGAAAATCGAAGGTATGATGTGCACCCACTGCTCCGGACGAGTGGAAAAAGCTCTCAACGGGCTGGAAGGAGTTTCCGCGGTGGTCAATCTGGAGGGAAAATCAGCTGTTATTACGCTGACCGCCCCAGTCAGTGATGAAACACTGGTGAAAGCGGTTACAGATGCCGGCTACGACGTTGTAAGTCTGAATTAAGCCATGAAAGCGGATAAACGCAGCGTGATCCGCCTGCTGAAAACCGCCCGGGGCCAGTTGGACGGTATTCTGAAAATGGTAGAAGAGGACCGCTACTGTGTAGATATCAGCAATCAGGTCATGGCTACTGAAGCGATCCTCCGCCGGGTAAACCGGGAGATCCTCAAGGCACATCTGCAATGCTGTGTCAGAGACGCGGTTGAAGGCGGAGACAGGGAGAAAAAGATGGAAGAACTGGTCGATATTATTGATAAACTGGCAAAATAAGAGGCGGCACAGTTTCAGGACCGGAAAAGTTCTGAGACTGTGCTGTTTTTCTGTGTGAAATTTCTAAAATATTCATAAAGCCACGACAGAAAAAGCTTGTAAGTGGTTCTGGGTTGATGTATAGTACAAGTACCAAACAGAGTAAGGGATGGATGATATGGTTGATTATCTGAGAAGAAGCTGGGCGGTTGTCAATTTGGACAATGTTGCCCACAATGTTCGGGAGATCCGAAAGAAAATTCGCCCTGACTGCATGATTATGGGTGTGGTCAAGGCGGATGCTTACGGTCATGGAGATAAATTTATTGTGGATGAGCTGATCAAGCTGGGCGTGAACTGGTTTGCGGTGTCCAACATCAATGAAGCCATGTCCCTGCGCACCCAGGGTATTTTTCACCCGATCCTGATCCTGGGAACAACGCCTCCCGCCCGAGCAAAACAGCTCTGTGAGTATAATATTACCCAGACGGTTTACTCGATGGATTATGCCAGAGAGCTGCAGGAGGAAGCAGAAAAGCAGGGCGTCACGGTTCAGTGTCACATAAAAGTGGATACTGGTATGGGGCGAATTGGTTTCGACGCGTCCAATCTGGAGGAGGCTGTTGAGCAGATCAAAGAAACCTGCGGTTTTCGCAATCTGCACTGCGACGGTATTTTCACCCATTTTTCCAGCTCTGATGAGTACAATCCCAGCTCCATTGACTATACCCGTCAGCAGTTCCAACTGTTTAAAGAGGTTATTGACAGCCTGGAGAAGCAGGGGATTCGCTTTGCGCTTCATCATTGCAGCAATTCCGGCGGTATTGTCAACTATCCGGAGTACCATTGGGATATGGTTCGGGCCGGTATTCTGCTTTATGGGCTGATTCCGGATGCCGGCTGCAAAGGAAAGATCTCGCTGAAGCCGGTGATGGAGCTGAAGGCCGTAATTTCTATGGTAAAAAGCGTAAAAGCCGGTTCCAAAATCAGCTACGGGCGCACCTTTACCGCTCCAAGAGATATGCGCATTGCCACCGTGCCCATCGGCTATGCGGATGGCTACCACCGCTCCCTGTCCAACCGTGGAAAAATGCTGGTCAACGGAAAATACGCTAAAATTGTAGGCCGTATCTGTATGGATCAACTTCTGCTGGATGTGACAGAGATTCCGGAGGCTCAGGAAGGCATGGAGGCTACCATTGTAGGGCAGGACGGGGATAAGACCATCACCATGGAGGAGATTGCCCGGCTGTCGGATACGGTGCATTATGAGATCATGTGCATTATTGGTAAAAGAGTTCCCCGGGTCTACACCAGAAACGGTGAAACCGTCGGTGTGGTGGATTATATTCGTCATAATGTTGAATAGAATAACAGGATAAAGAAACGGCCTGTCAGTTACTGACAGGCCGTTTCTTGCGATTGATTTAAGATTTGTCTTTTGGCTTTGAAATCAGCGCTGTTACCAGTGAAGTGAAAATCGCCATGGCAACGCCTGCTGCGCTGGCGGTTAATCCGCCGGAAAAGATGCCGAAAAAGCCCTTTTCCGCAACCGCCTCCCGAACGCCTTTGGCAAGAAGAGCGCCGAATCCGGTCAGAGGGACGCTGGCACCGGCTCCGCCAAAGTCCAAAAGAGGCTGGTACAGGCCCAATCCGCCAAGAATGACACCGGCGACCACAAAGGATACCAAAATTCTTGCCGGAGTCAATTTGGTGTAGTCGATGAGAACCTGACCGATGGCGCAGATAATGCCGCCCACCAGGAACGCTTTCAGATATTCCATCAGCATGATTCGCCCTCCTTTCCGGAAGTATGAGACAGATGGAGCAAATGAGCGATGGCGGGAATGGTCTCTCCCTGCTGAACGCTGGTAGGGCTCATCATGGCTCCCGTGGCCATAAACAGAACATCCTTCAGGGAGCCCTCCTGTATTTGAGGCAGGATATAGGAGCAGAGTACCGTAGCCGCGCAGCCGCAGCCGGAACCTCCCGCGTGGACATCCTGCTCAATGCGGTCATAGATCAGCAGCCCGCAGTCCTTGTGATTGGCAGTGATGGATAGTTTGGCTTCGTCCATTAACTGATGCAGAAGCTGAGAGCCGATCACCCCCAGGTCTCCGGTGAGGATCAGGTCAAAATCTCCCGGTTTGGTGCCGGTATCGTGAAAATAATGGGATAAGGTGGCGTAAGCCGCGGGAGCCATTGCGGCACCCATGTTGTTGATGTCGCAGATCCCATAGTCCTCAATGGTACCGATGGTCACTTCCCGAATATAGGGCGGACCGCTTTGCAAAGCGGTGATACAGGCTCCCGCTCCGGTGACGGTCCACTGGGCAGTGGGTGTGCGCTGTCCGCCGTATTCCAAAGGAAAACGGAACTGCCGTTCCGCGGAGCAGAAGTGGGAGGAGGTTGCCGCCAGACAGCGGTGTCCCATGCCTCCTTCGGTGAGCAAAGCGGCTAAAAGAAGGCTTTCCGCCATAGTCGAGCAGGCTCCATACAGGCCCAGATAGGGAATTCCCATCTGCCGTGCCCCGTAGGTGGAGCCAATACACTGGTTCAGCAGATCGCCGGCCAGCATAAGGTCAATGTCGCCGGGGGTCAGGAAGGCTTTTTTCAGCGCTTTGGTCACCGCGCATTTCTGCAAAGTGCTTTCCGCCTTTTCCCAGGTTTTTTCGCCGAAGGTAGAGTCCTCGTTGATGCAGTCAAAATACTTGCCCAGAGGGCCTTCGGACTCTTTTCGGCTGCCTGCGGCGGCAAAGCTGATGATGGAAGTGGGTTTATCCAGACGGAGTGTGTAGGTTCCGATGCGTGTAGCCATAATTCTCCCCCTATCTGCCGAAAATAAACAGGATCAGACCGTAGATCACCGATGCGGACACACCATAAACCAGCACCGGTCCCGCGATGGAAAACATTTTTGCTCCAAGCCCCAGGACATAACCTTCGGTTTTGAACTCCATAGCCGGAGAAACCATGGAATTGGCAAAGCCGGTGATGGGTACCAGCGTGCCGGCACCAGCGTGTTGGGCGATATTGTCGTAGATATTACAGCCGGTCAGCACAGCGGACAGGATGATCAGGGACATGGATGCGCAGGCGGAAGCAATATCCTTCTCCATGCCATAATAGAGGCAAAGGTTCATTACCGCCTGTCCCAGGACGCAGAGCAGTCCGCCCACCAGAAAGGCCATGGGAATGTTGCGATAGGATTTGGAATGAGGAATGGCTTTATCGCTTGCCGATTGATATTCTTTTGCAGTCATAAAAGGACCTCCTTTCAGGGTTCTGAGCCTATTTTGCCCGGAAAATCCTGCTTTAAACAGGAAATTCCCTTTCTCTGTTTCTGCTTTCAGGAAAAGGTGAATCTTTACAGAAGATTCAAAAAGAATTTGAAGGGAAAAATTTTTATTAAAAGCCGGTTTATGGTATAATAACTGCAAAGCAGTTATTTGTTTTTTATCGCATGGGGACAATTCAAACACGGAAAGAAGGCAGGGTATGCTCGACTGGGACGCGCTGGAAGGCTTTGTAAGGCCCTATTATGCGGATAAGGATATTATGCACAATCTGTGGCATATTGAACTGGTAAAACGGATGGCGGACAGAATTTTGTCCGTCGGCAATTATAAAATCAACGAGGAACACCTGATTTTAGCGTTATATTTCCATGGGTTCATTTACCGGGACGAGGAAACGATCCGGGCTTGGCTGAAAAAGCAGCAGTATTCGCCGGAGGCCATGGAGTATATTGTGAAGATCGCTTGGGAATCACAGCGCAAAGAAGTGCCGGAAATACTTGAGGGAAAGATCCTTCACGATGCCCATGTGCTGGAGGGCGGCAAAGTTTACTGTGTGGTGAAAACCCTCATTACCGGTTCGGTTCGGGGACAATCACTGGAACAGACTTTGCGGTTTATGGAGAAAAATGTACTGGGAAAGAACCAGTGCTATTTGCCGGAAACCATTCCTTTGTGTGAAGAAATGAACGCCTATACCCAACAGTTTTATCACGACATCAGCAGCGGAATCGCATAAAGCCATCAACAAGGAGGATGCAGCATGGAGAAAAAGTACATTATCGCTCTGGATCAGGGTACCACCAGTTCCCGGGCCATTGTTTTTGACCGGGATCAGCATATGATCAAGGTGGCGCAGAAAGAATTTACCCAGTTTTATCCCAAGGCCGGCTGGGTCGAGCACGATCCCATGGAAATTTATTCCTCCCAGTATGGCGTTCTTATGGAAGCTCTGGCTCAAAGTGATATTTCTCCCAGGGAAATCGCTGCGATCGGTATTACCAACCAGCGGGAGACCACCATTGTTTGGGATAAACAGACCGGACGGCCGATCTATAACGCCATTGTTTGGCAGTGCCGGCGCACCGCGGACATCTGCAAACAGCTGGAGAAGGATGGCTGGGGGCCTTATGTCCGGGAAAATACCGGTCTGCTCATTGACGCCTACTTTTCCGGCACCAAAATTAAATGGATACTGGACAATGTACCGGGAGCCCGTCAGAAGGCGGAGCGGGGAGAGCTGCTCTTCGGCACCGTTGACAGCTGGCTGATCTGGAAGCTGACCGGAGGAAAAATACATGTGACCGATTATACCAATGCTTCCCGGACCATGCTGTTCAACATCCGCACACTGCAATGGGATGATAAACTGCTGGAAGTGCTGGACATTCCCAGAAGCCTTCTGCCGAAGGTCTGCTCCTCCAGCGAAATCTATGGATACACCAATATTGCCGGTGTGGAGGTGCCCATTGCCGGCATTGCCGGCGACCAGCAGGCGGCTCTTTTCGGTCAGGCCTGCTTTTCCCAGGGAGAGGCAAAGAATACTTATGGAACCGGCTGTTTCCTGCTGATGAACATTGGCGAAAAACCGGTTTTAAGCCGGAACGGTCTGGTAACGACCATTGGGATCGGGCTGAAGGACAAAGTTCAGTATGCGCTGGAAGGCAGTATTTTTGTGGGAGGAGCCGTGATCCAGTGGCTTCGGGATGAAATGCGTTTTATTACAGAGTCTGCTGACTCTGAATACTTTGCTCAGAAGGTGGAGGACAATGGGGGAGTCTATCTGGTACCGGCCTTCACCGGCTTGGGCGCGCCTTATTGGGATATGTATGCCCGGGGCAGCCTGTTTGGCCTGACCCGCGGAACCAGCCGCAACCATATTATCCGGGCGGCTTTGGAGGCCATTGCTTATCAGACCAATGATGTTTTGACTGCCATGGTTTCCGATACAGGAGTCCCTGTTCGGGAACTGAAGGTGGACGGCGGCGCCTCGGCCAATAATTTTCTGATGCAGTTCCAGGCGGATATTCTTAACTGCCGGCTCTGCCGTCCCAAGATTCGGGAAACAACGGCGTTGGGTGCCGCCTACCTGGCTGGGCTGGCTGTGGGCATCTGGAACAGTACCCAAGAGATCCGCCGGCAGTGGACATTGGAGAAAGAATATCTTCCGGCTATGGCGTCGGAGGAACGTAGCAGGCTTCTGAAGGGCTGGAATAAGGCGGTAGCCCGTTCCAAGCGCTGGGCGGAGCTGGAAAATGAAGAAGAAAGCGAAAGAGGATTGGAATGAAGATACAAAATCGGGTTATTGCAGCCCTTTTGGCAGGTGTGCTGCTCTTAAATATGACCGCCTGTGCCTTTCCTGGAGATCAGCAGGAAGTTCCGGAGGCAGAGGAACCCGTTGAGGAAGCGGAAAGCAAGCCTTCGGCTCCGGAAAAACCAAAGGAACAGGCCAGCTTGGTGGATTCGGATCTGATGCTGGGACGCCTTCGAAAGAATCTGCTGTCTCCCTTGTCCGCGCGGATCCGAAGCCGGGAGGACAGCAGCGTGAAAATTGAGCTGAGCACGGAGCTGTTGGAAGAAATAGCTGGTTTTCTCTGTCAAAACTATCAGGTTCTGCGCTTCGACGCGGAAGTGGATCTGCAGGACAGTATTTATTTGCAGGTCATCGGTGAAAATGAAATACAGGATATTTATGTGACCCCTTGGCTCACCGAATCCGGTACGGAATACACCTTTGTGCAGGTGGAGGAAGGAAATGTCATGGGCCAGTATGTCTATGATCCCACCACTTATGGTGCTCTGGAGGAGCTGCTTGCTGTTTGGGAATATGAAAATACCGTATCGCTGGATGGAAATTATCAAATTTTGACTTCCCAGGAATATCTGGAGGGTTTAAAAAGCGGCCAATACCGTTTGGACCATCTGCTTCAGTTTGAGGACCGGCTGCTCTTTGTTTTGGATGGCGGAAAGAAGGGAGAAAGCTACTTTGAAGTTGTGGATACCGTAAGCGGCGACACGATCCAAACCATCACCATGGATAAGCCGGTGATGGATGTGCGGACCACCGATTTGGATGGCTATGATTTTTATGTTCTTACGGAGGATTCTGTCCATTACCGCAGCAGCAGCGATACAGGTCTGAAACTGGATTTTCAAATTCCTCAGGCGGTACAGGAAAAGCTGCTGCAAGGGCTTAACTATCCCATGTTTGATGTGGACTATATTAACGACGAACTGGTTTATATTTCGTCGGAAGGCCTTGTTCTCAGCAATCAGTCCGGCAAACGGCAGGATCTGCTTCTGCGCCATGACCGTCTGCCGGAGCTTCTGAGCCTCAGTGCGGAGGAAAACCCGGAGTGGAAGGCATACTATGCGGCACCTCAGCTGATGAACGGCGGCAGGCTCATCGTTTGTCCGATCCTGCTGCAGGAAGAAGAAACTTACCGCTGGGCCGGCTTCAGCATCTTTAATCTGATGAACGGAACCAGTCAGGACTATATCAATGAATTTGATTCCATTGACAGTTTTTCCTATCCGGATGATCAAAACCTGCTGGTTCGGAGCCAGAGCGCTTCTGCAGAGATGAATGTGGTTTCCCGGCAGATTGTTCGTCGGGAGTGGGCGGCAGCCTCCAATGAAACCATATTCCTTCATACGCCGGAACAAATCTTAATTTACCGGCAAGGTATGAACTATGAAAGCGAATTGCTGACAGCTTCTCTGGATCGACAGGAGGAACCGGTCTCTCTTTTGAGAGTAGAAGGAGACTACTTTACTGTTTATGGCGTGACAAAGGACTATGCTTTGGTGGGCTGGTCGGACAGTCTGGGGGATTTTATGGCTGTGGTTTCCCGCTCCGACCAGATGTAAACGATATTTGGAGGAAATATGCATATGTACGAAAATGAAGAACAGGTGGAGAGAGCGGTTCTGGTTTGTGTGGATACCGGCGAATTTGATGCCGAACGCTCGCTGGATGAATTGCAGGAGCTGGCGGCTTCCGCCGGCGCGCAGGTGGTCAGCCGGGTGATTCAAAAAAAGGACGCTTTTGACCCGGCCACGCTGTTAGGCTCCGGTCGATTGCGGGAAGTCGCTGATTTTGTGAAGGCCAATGAAATTGATGTGGTGATTTTCGATCACGAGCTGTCCCCGGCGAATCAAAAGAACATCGAAAATGCTATGGAAACCAAGGTGATCGACCGAACAACACTGATTCTGGATATTTTTGCCCAGCGGGCCAGAACCAGTGAAGGCCGTTTGCAGGTTGAGCTGGCGCAGCTGCGCTACCGCCTGCCCCGCCTGACTGGTCTGGGCACCAGTTTATCCCGTTTGGGCGGCGGCATCGGTACCAGAGGCCCCGGTGAGACCAAATTGGAAAGCGACCGACGCCATATCCGCCGCCGCATCCATGCGCTGGAAGAACAGCTGGAGGAACTGGAGCAGCGCAGGGACCTGCTTCATCGCCGCCGCAAAAAGGATGGCGTGATCTCCGTTGCCATTGTTGGTTATACCAATGTAGGCAAATCCACTCTGCTGAACAGGCTGACCGATGCTGGAGTTTTGGCCAAGGATATGCTTTTTGCCACCCTGGACCCAACATCCAGAGCGCTGAGTCTGCCGGATGGAAGAAAAGTCATGCTGGTGGATACCGTTGGCCTGGTCAGCCGTCTGCCACATCATCTGGTGGAAGCGTTTAAGTCGACTTTGGAGGAAGCGGTAAATGCGGATTTGATCCTCAATGTCTGCGATGTATCTTCCCCAGAATTTGACCACCAACTGGAAGTGACCGCGCAGGTTCTGAAAGAATTGGGTGCGGAACAAATTCCGGTGCTGACCGTGCTGAACAAATGTGATCTGGTGGACCTGCCGCCCTTGACCATCGACAAGCACACCGCCGCTATTTCCGCGAAATCCGGCTTGGGTTTGGACAGCCTGCTGCAGAAAATCGCTCTGAATCTGCCGGAAACCCACCGCCGTTTGCAACTTCTTCTGCCTTATGATAAAGCGGGTCTGGTCAATGAACTGCGCCTTAACGGCAAAGTTATGGAGGAAGAATACCGGGGCGAAGGAATCTTTCTGGACGCGCTGGTGGATATTAAGCTCTGTCATAAGGTGCAGGATTATATTGTGAAGGAGTAAAAGAAGGGGGCTTCCCATGGTACAGGTTCGCACGTTGGAAAATCGTGAAACAACAGAAGCGCTTGCCCTGGTCTGGGATGTGTTCCTGCAGTTTGAGGCTCCGGATTATAGCCAGGAAGGGATCAACACCTTTCGGCAAAGCATTTATGATCCGGAATATGAGAAAAAACTCACGCTGTACGGCGCTTTTCAGGATGAAAAGCTGGTTGGCGTGCTTGCCACCCGCAGCGGCGGCAGCCATATTGCCCTGTTTTTTGTCCGTAGAGAATATCAACGGCAGGGCATCGGACGAAAGCTGTTTGAGACTGCCATGAAGAACAATAAAAGCGGAGAAATAACCGTACATTCCTCACCATTTGCGGTCCCGGTCTATGAGAAACTGGGTTTTGCCGCCACAGACCGGGAGCAAATCGTCACCGGTATCTGCTATCTGCCCATGAAGATCCGTTTATACTAAAAACAGAGGCCTTTTCCATGGAAAAGGCCTCTGTTTTTAATGTTTCTGATTATTTCAGTATTAGTCCTACCGGACAGTGGTCGCTGCCTAGAATGTCGGCGTAAATAACCGCGTCCTGAATCTGCTCTTTCAGCCGGTTGGAGACCAGAAAATAGTCGATGCGCCAACCCACGTTCTTCTCTCGGGCTCTGGCCCGATAGCTCCACCAGGAATAAGCATCGGCTTTGTCCGGATATAGGGCGCGGAAGCTGTCGGTGAAGCCGCTGGCCAGCAGTTCGGTCATTTTGGCTCGTTCCTCATCGGTAAAGCCGGGATTTTTTCGGTTGGTTTTCGGATTTTTCAGGTCGATTTCCTGATGGGCTACGTTCATATCGCCGCAGACAATGACCGGTTTGCTCTCATCCAGTTTCTTTAAGTAAGCGCGGAAGGCGTCCTCCCATTCCATGCGGTAATCCAGCCGCAGCAGACCATCCTTGGAATTGGGTGTATAGACATTGACCAGATAAAAATTCTCAAATTCCAGCGTAATGACCCGGCCTTCCTGATCATGTTCCTCAATACCCAAGCCGTAACAAACAGACAAAGGCTCCTGTTTTGTAAAAACAGCGGTACCGGAATAGCCTTTTTTTACGGCGCTGTTCCAATACTGGTGGTAGCCGGGAGTTTCGATTTCAGCCTGTTCCGGCTGCATTTTTGTCTCTCCAAGACAGAAAATATCCGCGTCCTCCTGTCGGAAAAAGTCATAAAAACCTTTGGTGATGCAGGCGCGAAGGCCGTTTACATTCCAGGAAATCAATTTCACAATAGGTCCTCCTTAATATGATAACGATTTTTGTTTTTGTGTTGGGACAACAAGTATGATAACTGCTTTTGCAGTTATCATACCATATCAGTGTAGTTTGCACAATATTGAACAAAAAAGAAAAAGAGACCTGTTTATGCGGATTTTTGAAACCCCGGCAGAAAGTATAATCCACAGATTTAAACAACAGGTATATTTCTCAATCAATATAGCCCTAATATGGAGAAAGAGAGGAAAGAAGCCGCCATGGTTCCGAGAGAGCGTCCCAAGATTTTTGTCACTTCTGTCCCATTGACTTTTATATTACGCGGGGTTAGAATAAAAATCAACTTAGTAAGCAGAATATTCTCTCTATCGTCGGATCATAATGGTCGGTCTCTTATTGGGGAACACAGCCGTTATGACTATTTTTTTGGCTGACAGACGAATTTCTGGCTTTTTTCATATAAAAGGGGAGCGAAACAATGATCAAAACCATCATTAAGCGTGACGGAAGAACTGTGGATTTTGACCTGGAAAAAATCTCTCAGGCTATCTTTGCTGCCGCCCAGTCTATCGGAGGCAACAATTATGATCAGGCCTGCGAGCTGGCAAAGAAGGTGGAAATTCTGCTGGAGGCCTCTGGTTTGGAGGCGCCGACAGTGGAACAGGTTCAGGATATGGTCGAAAAGGTTTTGATCGAGAATGGTCACAGCCAAACAGCGAAAAGCTATATTCTTTATCGTGCCCAGCGCACCCGGATCCGGGAAATGAACACCAGTTTGATGAAAATTTACGAGGATCTGACCTTTAAAAACGCGGCGGAAAATGACATCAAGCGGGAAAACGCCAATATTGATGGAGATACCGCCATGGGTACCATGCTGAAATATGGTTCAGAAGGCGCAAAAGCCTTCGATGAGATGTTTGTTCTGGACCCGGAGCATGCCAAAGCGCACCGCAGCGGTGATATTCATATTCATGATCTGGATTTTTTGACTTTGACCACCACCTGCTGTCAGATCGACCTGACCAAGCTGTTCCACAACGGCTTCAGCACCGGCCATGGTTTTTTGCGGGAGCCAAACGATATTATGAGTTACAGCGCTTTGGCCTGCATCGCGATCCAGTCCAACCAGAATGACCAGCATGGCGGGCAGAGTGTACCGGCCTTTGATTACGATATGGCGCCGGGCGTAGCGAAAACCTACGGTAAGCTGTATCGCCGTAATCTGGCAAAGGCTTGTGAACTGCTTTGTGATTTGGAGGACGCGGAAGCCGCTGTTGACAGCATCAGCCGCAAGCTGAAGGAAGAAAACCTGAGCCCAAGCCTGGAGCACGACGAGGCCTATCGAAAGAGAGAAGCCGAGCTGTTAAGCACGGTTATTCCT
Organism: uncultured Clostridia bacterium; assembly: GCA_945876435.1. Lineage (GTDB taxonomy): Bacteria > Bacillota > Clostridia > Oscillospirales > Ruminococcaceae > Negativibacillus. The sequence continues at coordinate 66,263 of CAMCOD010000001.1, read as the reverse complement.
GCGGAACAGATTCCTGCCGTACAGAAATTTGCCGGGAAATATGCCCACAAGGAAACAGACCGAACCACATATCAGGCAATGGAGGCGCTGGTTCATAATCTGAACACCATGCATTCCCGTGCCGGCGCGCAGATCCCTTTCAGCTCCTTGAACTACGGTACGGATACCTCTCCGGAGGGGCGCATGGTCATTCGCAATCTGTTGCTGGCGACAGAAGCCGGACTGGGCAATGGCGAGACCTGCATTTTCCCTATTCATATTTTTAAAGTCAAAGAGGGCGTCAACTACAACGAGGGAGAACCCAACTATGACCTGTTTAAACTGGCCTGCCGGGTGTCTGCAAAGCGTCTTTTCCCCAACTTTTCCTTTATTGACGCGCCGTTCAATCTGCAATATTATAAACCCGGTCATCCCGAAACGGAAATTGCTTACATGGGCTGCCGTACCCGTGTTGCCGGCAACGTTTACGATCCTTCCCGTGAGATCGTCAATGGCCGCGGCAATCTGAGTTTTACCTCGGTGAATCTGCCTCGTCTGGCGATTCTCGCCGACCATGATGTGGATAAATTCTTCTCTATGCTGGACAAGCGCATCGACCTTGTGATCGATCAGCTGCTGGACCGCTTCCGCATTCAGTGTGGGAAGAAAGTGAAAAATTATCCTTTCCTCATGGGACAGGGGATTTGGCTGGATTCTGAGAAGCTGGATTCGGATGACAGCGTAGCTGAGGTGCTGAAACACGGCACCTTGACCATGGGCTTTATTGGTTTGGCGGAATGTCTGGTGGCTCTTATCGGTCAGCACCATGGCCAAAGCCAAGAAGCGCAGGAACTGGGCTTGAAAATTATCGGCCATATGCGGAAACGCATGGATGAAGAAGCAGAAAAAACCGGTCTTAATTTCTCTCTGATCGCAACCCCCGCGGAGGGCTTGTCCGGACGCTTTGTCAAAATCGACCGCCAGCGTTTCGGAGTTCTGAAAGGTATTACGGATCGGGAATACTACACCAATTCTTTCCACATTCCTGTTTATTATAATATCGGCGCTTTCCGTAAGATCCAGTTGGAGGCCCCCTATCACGCTTTGACTAACGGTGGTCATATTACTTACATCGAATTGGATGGAGATCCCAGCGATAATCTGGAGGCCTTTGAGCAGATTGTTCGCTGCATGAAGGAGTGCGGCGTGGGTTACGGCTCCATTAACCATCCGGTTGACCGGGACTGTGTTTGCGGTTATACTGGTATTATTGGCGATGTTTGTCCGAAATGCGGACGGCGAGAGGGCGAGCATGAGCCGAAGTTTGAACGCATCCGCCGCATTACTGGTTATCTGGTGGGTACCACCGACCGCTGGAATAATGCGAAACGGGCGGAAGAGCGGGATCGAGTAAAACACATGAACCTGAAATAGATCACAAAAGAAAGGAAGCGCCTGCCATGACAGAAAAACTCCACATCTCCGGTATTATTCCGGAATCCATTGTGGACGGACCGGGCATTCGCTATACAATTTTTGTGCAGGGTTGTCCCCACCACTGCCCCGGCTGTCATAATCCCCAAACCCACCCCTTCGAGGGCGGGAAAGAATGCAGCACGGAGGAAATCGTGGCGGAGGTCAAGCAGGATCCTCTGATTTCCGGCGTCACCTTCTCCGGCGGGGAGCCTATGTGTCAGGCAAAAGCTTTGACTGAGTTGGCGAAAGCCCTGAAAAATATAGGAAAAAATATTATCTGCTATACCGGCTACACCTTTGAACAGCTGATGGAAGAACAGGATCCGGATCGGATGGAGCTGCTCAAGCAGTGCCGTTACCTGATCGACGGTCCCTTCCTGCTGGCGGAAAAGTCTTTGATGGTAAAATTCCGAGGCAGCAAAAACCAGCGTATCCTGGATGTCAGAGCATCCTTGGAGGCTGGGGCGGCGGTGGAAGCCGGAATTTAGGAGAAAAACAGAGGAAAAACGCGGCGTCAAACGAGACGATGCCGCGTTATTTTTTTGATGGCGAAGCGGAAAACGCTATACAGGAAAGCAAAAATGTACTATAATAATCAAAGATATTCGCTGGAGGAAGGGTGTTGGAGCTTATGAGCATTTGGCTGAAAGCCGCGCTGATTTATCTGCTGATTTTGACGGTGCTTACGTTTATTATCTGCGGTTTGGACAAGTTTGCCGCGAAAAAGCAGCTGCGCCGCGTACCGGAAAAAATGCTGTTTCTGCTGTCAGCGTTGGGGGGAAGCGTGGGAATGTACGCCGGCATGCTCACTTTTCGCCACAAAACCCAGCACTGGTACTTTAAGTTTGGTATTCCGGCCATTATTGTGGTGCAAACGATTCTGGTTTTAGCTTTATACCGCCTGTTATCCTAAAGCTGCCGCAAAAAGAAAGATTAAAATTAAGAATTTATACACAAAATATTTGTATCAGGCTCATGTGTTTGATTTGACAAACAGGGTATATAAGGGTACAATAAAAATATTAGTGTACTTGAGAAATGATCGGCACGGAATCAATTCCCCTGCTGATCCTATAGAGGTGTAACAATGGGTTTATTGGACAAAATTTTTGGAACATACTCCGAGCGGGAACTGAAAAAGATCTATCCCATTCGGGACAAGGTTCTGGCGCTGGACGAAACATATCAGAAGCTCAGCGACGCGGAGCTGCGGGCCAACACAGATAAGCTGAAGGGCAGACTGGCCGCTGGCGAGACGCTGGATGATATCCTGCCGGAGGCTTTTGCTACCTGCCGTGAGGCGGCTTGGCGTGTGCTGGGCAAAAAGCATTATCCGGTACAGGTTGTAGGCGGTATTGTGCTCCACCAGGGCCGAATCGCTGAAATGAAAACCGGTGAAGGTAAGACATTGGTGGAAACGCTGCCGGTTTATTTGAACGCTCTGGAGGGAAAGGGCGTCCATGTGGTTACGGTCAACGACTATCTGGCAAAACGTGACTCGGAGGAAATGGGAAAGATCTACCGTTTCCTGGGTCTGAGTGTGGGCCTGATCGTTCATGGCGCAGATCAGGCCAAAAAAGAAGCTTATGACTGCGATATTACCTACGGCACCAACAGTGAATTCGGTTTCGACTACCTGCGCGACAATATGCAGATCGAGAAGAAAAACTGTGTGCAGAGAGGTCATCATTTTGCCGTTGTGGATGAGGTGGACTCGATCCTCATCGACGAGGCAAGAACACCTTTGATTATTTCCGGCGCTGGCGACAAGTCTACAGAGCTGTATACCATTGCGGATCGCTTTGCCCGCACCCTGACCATGGCGAAAGTACGGGAAGTGGATACCAAAGAGGATATGGAATCCACCATCGAGGGCGACTACATTGTGGATGAAAAGGGAAAAACCGCTACCCTGACCAAAAGCGGTATTGAAAAAGCAGAGGCTTACTTTAATGTTGAAAACCTGATGGATATTGAGAACGCAACCTTGCAGCATCATATCAATCAGGCCATTAAAGCCCACGGTACCATGCACCGGGATGTTAACTATCTGGTGCAGGACGGCGAAGTTAAGATCGTTGATGAGTTTACCGGTCGTGTTATGGAGGGCCGCCGCTGGAGCGAGGGTCTGCATCAGGCCGTAGAAGCCAAAGAGGGCGTAGAGATCAAGAAGGAATCCAAAACCTTGGCGACCATCACCTATCAGAATTTCTTCCGTATGTATGATAAGCTTAGCGGTATGACCGGTACAGCTATGACAGAGGAAGCCGAGTTCCGTGAAATTTACGGTATGGACGTTATCGAAGTTCCAACTAATAAGCCGGTTATTCGTCTTGATATGCCGGACGTGGTCTATAAGAATGAGAACGGCAAGATCAATGCGATTATCGAACAGATCAAAGAATGTCACGCCAAGGGACAGCCTGTGCTGGTCGGCACTGTTTCCGTTGAAAAATCCGAACAGCTCAGCGCAAGACTGAAGCGTACGGGTATTCAGCACCAGGTGCTTAACGCAAAATACCATGAAAAAGAAGCGGAAATCGTTGCTCAGGCAGGCCAGTTCGGCGCAGTGACCATTGCCACCAACATGGCCGGTCGTGGTACTGATATTATGCTGGGCGGCAACGCGGAATTCATGGCCCGCGTCCAGATGCGCAAAGAAGGCTATGCCGAGGAAATGATCATGGAAGCCATGGGCTTTGGAGAGACCGGGGATGAGGAAGTTCTGGCTGCCCGTTCTCGTTACAATGATCTGATCAAGGAATTTAAAGAAAAAATTGCTCCCGAAGCGGAGAAAGTCTGTGAGGCAGGCGGTCTGTTCATTATTGGTACCGAGCGGCATGAGTCCCGCCGTATTGATAATCAGCTTCGCGGCCGTTCCGGCCGTCAGGGCGACCCAGGCGCGTCCCGCTTCTTCCTGGCTTTGGACGATGATCTGATGCGCTTGTTCGGCGGCGACCGGATCAACAGCCTGATGGATTCTCTGAAAATTGATGAGGATATGCCCATCGAGAACAAGATGCTCAGCAACACCATCGAATCGGCCCAGATGAAAATCGAGGCAAGAAACTTTGGCATTCGTAAGAATGTGCTCCAGTACGATGACGTTATGAACAAACAGCGTCAGATCGTTTACGCACAGAGAAATCAGGTTCTCAACGGCGAAAACATGAAGGATTATATTCTGTCCATGATCAGGGAACAGGTTGCGACCACCATTCCGATGTATCTCCACGAGAACACAGAACCTTCCCAGTGGAATGTTGTAGGCTTGAAAAATCAGTTTGTCGGCGCAATGGCCAGCGATTTGATCCCTACCGACCCGGAAGAACTGGCAAAAATCAATGTGGAAGAACTGACGGAAAAGATCCAGAATCGGCTGTTGGAACTTTACGAAAAGAAAGAGCAGGAGCTGGGTTCCGAGATCATGCGCGAGCTGGAGCGTGTGGTTCTGCTGAAACAGGTGGATACCCACTGGATTGACCATCTGAGCGCTATGGAGGATTTGAAACAGGGTATTGCCCTGCGCTCCTTTGCCCAGAAGGATCCGGCTACTGAGTACCGCATGGAAGGCTTTGATATGTTTGACGAAATGATCGCCGGCATCCGGGAAGATACGGTGAAATTCCTCTTCTCCATCAAGGGCCTGAAACCAGGTGCGGAATCCAACTTGCTGAAGCGGGAACAGGTTGCCAAACCTCTTCCAACCTCTCCGGATGGTTCCCTGCCGAATGCTCCGATCCGTAAGGGTAAGAAAATTGGCAGAAATGATCCCTGCCCCTGCGGAAGCGGTAAAAAATACAAAAACTGCTGTGGCAGATAAGGAAAAAGCCTCCCATTGGGAGGCTTTTTTGTCCACGAAAGGAGCGTTTTTATGTTTTATCACGCGTCTCCGGTGAAGAATATCGCCGTTTTGGAACCGCGGATCTCCAACCACGGCAAGGCGCAGGTCTATTTTTCCGAAAAACGGGAAAATGTGCTGGTTTACCTCAGCAACGCGGTAGAAAAATACTGCAAGGAGCAGGGATATGATCATCAGGGTCCCTACCGAAAGTGGGCCAGCTACGGTTTTACCAAGGAGGGTATCCTGCGGCTGGAAGAATACTATCCCAACGCCACCGAAGAAACCTATAAGGGCGTTTCCGGCTGGATCTATTGGGCGGATAAGCTGGATCAAGGGGAAAGGCTGGAGGGTATCCCCTTTGTCTGGACTTCTTCTGAGTCGGTAGCGGTCAGCGGCTGTACCTACATTCCGGATGCCTACGAGGCTATTATGGAGGCAGTGCGAGAGGGAAAGATGGTTCTGAAGCGTTATGAGGACTGCACAGAATCCAATCTTCGCTGGATCCGGGACAGCGCCCGTCAGGAATATGCCAAGCGGAAAACAGCCCGGAGTACCGCCTGTTCCTCAAGGCGAAATTCGGGGATCTGTTGGATTAAAAAGGAAAAATTTATTTTGGCGCAGAGTCTATGACGGAAATTATGTTTTGTAAACTGAACAAGCAGGATGAAAGCCCCTAAATAGGGGTTTTCATCCTGCTTGTTTTTGCAAAAAAGAATTGGTTTACTCCATGGAAAAAGCATCGCCGCAGTCCAATTTCCGGGCCTGTTTATATCTTGCGTCCTTTTTGCGGAACATGGTTTTACTTTTGCCCATATTGCTGCATAGTTCCAGGGTCACCCGACCGGTTTCCACAATGGGATGGCGCAGCACCCGTGCCTGACAGGGGGCGGCAAGGGTTTTGGAAACCGCCAGATAGGTGAATTTTTCATCCTCAAAGGGGGCATCCCCACCTTTTAATTGCCGATGCAGGCGGGTTCTGGGAATGCGGCAGGTGAAATGGCACCAGTCCGGCTCACAGACAGGACAGCTTTCCCCATGAGGACAGGGGGCAACCATAAAGGCACCCATAGACAGAAGCTGTTCCCGGATCTTCCGCATTTGTGCGAAACCGGATGGGGTACCCGGTTCCAAAATCAGCAGCAATTCTCCGGCAGCTTCCCACAGAGCTTTGACGGCAGCAGGCTGCTGCTCTGGGGATACTTCGTTAAGCACATAGGAGGCGATCACAAGATCCCCATGATAGGGAAGCTCGCCTCGACTGATGTTGCCGGAAACCCAAGCGGCTTTCTGAAGGGGTGTATTTTTCATTAAAGACAGTCCTTGAGCCTTCATGGACGCTTCTTTTTCCACGCAGGTGATGCTATCTGGGGAAAGTAATTCCCAGGCAGCCCAGCTTGCGGCTCCGGTGCCGGCTCCCACGTCCACTATGGTGGATGGGCGGCAATCGGTATGTTCCAAAGTCCAGGAAAGGGCAGAATATACGGCTCCATAGGTGGCAGGCATACGGGTGATAGCATAGGCAGCAGCTTCCGTACGATCAGACAGCAGGGGCTGTCCACTGCGGCGGCTGTCCCGGTAGCGTTGACTCAACTGTTGGGCAGCCTGCTGAAGCTGCGTAACGCTGGCCCCAGAAGCAGCTTCTTCCATGGCTTGAAGCAGAGAGTGAGGAAGTTCCATCGTATTCCGCCTTCCCTACAGCCCCAACTGACGCGTAAAGAAAGCTTTCAGTTCTTCTTCCGCGATCAGAGGCAGACTGCCGCAGCACAATTCCTCATTTCCGCCGCCTTTGCCGCCCAGTGCCTGATTCATGGTCTGACACAGACTTTTTCCGGACAGAGCGGAAACATTTTTGCTTTTGGAAATAGCGTAACGGAGCTGCTGGCCAGCAGGCATGAAGCAGGTGCAGAGCACATTGTCCTGCTTCACCGTGGACAGGGCGAATGTTTTGGCTTCTTCGGCGGAAAAGCCGCCGTAGAGGAAGACCCATCTGCAGCCTTGGGTCTCAGGAGCCTGTTCCAGCAGTTTCTGGCCAAGAAACTGGAAGAGCATTTTATTTTTTTCAGCAAGCTGGACTTTTGCTTCAGCCAGGTCCTGCTGCAATTTATGGACAGCGTCAGTGAGTCCATCCGGTTTACAGGAAAATTCCTCGGCGAGAGCTTTTACTGCAGCGTGTTTCTGCTGATAATCCAGCAGGGCACGGCGGCCGCAGAGGAAGAACAGGCGGGTACCGCCCTTGTAGCGCTGGAAGTCAATAATCTTGACCAGCTCAATTTCACCGCTGCGGGCCACATGAGTGCCGCAGCAACCGCAGAAGTCATAGCCGGACACTTCCACCAAGCGGAGTTTTTCCACTTCCGGTTTTTTCCGCAAAGGCAAGGCGGCCAATTCTTCTTTTGAGGGATAGGAAACATGAACTTCTACATTTTCTTCAATGGCACGATTTACAAGAGTTTCCGCATGGGCCACCATTTCTCCGGTCAGTTCTCCGTCCAAGTCGATCGTGGTGGCATCTTTCCCCATGTGAAAGCCTACATTGTGGAAGCCGTATTCCCGCAGGATGATGCCGGAGAGAATATGTTCGCCACAGTGGGTTTGCATATGAGGAAAACGGATGTCCCAGTCGATCGAGCCATCCACAACAGAACCAACTTCCAATGCTCTGTCACAGTGGTGGGCGATGATGCCTCCTTTTTCTGAAACATGGCCAACTTTGGCATCACCAAGGCGGCCTTGGTCGGCGGGCTGTCCGCCGCCCTCCGGGAAGAAGGCGGTTTGATTTAAAACCACCAGATATTCATCCGGATTTTTCGGATTTTGCTCACAGGACAGAACCGTTGCGCTGAAGTTTCTACAATAGCTGTCCAAATCAAAGAGTTTTTTGGTTTCCATATTATTTCGTTCCTTTCAGGATAGTTGTTCCAGAAGAGCGGGGATCTGACTTAAGTCGCTGACAATGGGCGCGCCGGTCTGCCGCAGACGGGAAAAGCTTTGATGCCCGCCGGAATAGAGAATACAGTAGCAGTTCATGGCCTGGGCCGCCGCATAGTCATGGGTGGTATCGCCGATCAAACAGGCGTTGGAAAAGTTGTATTGCCCGGATCGAGCCAATGCGCGGGCTCGTTCCACTTTTCCGCCAATGATCTGACTGTTTTCGCCGCTGACATGGTCAAAATAGGAGGCAATACCCAAATGATGCAGGTGCGCTTCCAGCCGCCGCTGTTCATGGGCGGAGACGATGATTTGAGGAATCCCACGCTCTTTCGCCCAAGTCAAAACTTCCAGAACATGGGGCATAAGAAGGGCTTTTTCCTGGTATTTTTCATATCGGTCCAGAAATTCCTCGCTGACCTTGGCATAGGACTCCTGTTTAAAGTCATAACCCATACGCAGATAAAAGGGCAGGGGCGGATGATCGAAATAATTCCGGTAAAAGTCATAGCTGATCTCCGGCAGCCCCCGCTCCCGGTTCATTTGGTTGTTTACGTCCACCAGCAGGCGGCCGTCGTCCAGTATGGTGCCGTTAAAATCCCAAACCAAAAGGGTGGGCAGCATAGCATCATCCTTTCCCTGTAAAATCTGCTCTTATTGTAGCACAAAACCGGGCGGAGGAAAAGAAAAAACGGCACAGCCCGCTTGGATTGGGCTGTGCCGTTTGGGTGTCGGCGTTACTGCGTGCAGACGTATTTATTTTGTTCTGAGGTAAGCAGGTCCTGAACACCGCAATAGGTACACTGATAGACCTTGGTTACGGTACGAACATACCATTTATCCGGATGACTGGCTTCGGAGGACATGCAGGATGGTGTGTCGCCGATGTAGTGCCAGTTTCCATATTCGGTAGTGGAATAGACCATCTGGCCGTTAAGGCATTTTTGACATAAGGCGGCACGCGGCTGCTCAGTGGGTTCATCAGTTTCCATTGGGGATTCTTCGTGGGAAACTTCGCTGCAAGCTTCACTTTTTTCCGGAGGAAAGTTGGGAAGATCACCGCCGGCCCAGACCGGTACGGCCAGCATACTTGTTACCAACAGGGAAGCCATAAGGGTCAATGTTGTCTTTTTCATATGATGGACACACCTTTCTTTTCAAGTGATAAAGCGGGAATTTTCTTTAATTTTATTGTATTCCTTTATTCCATTTTTGTCAATGCTTGTAAATTATCATGAAACGCTGGCCTCTCATTGCCCAATCGTTGAATTTCGAATTGGATCCAAGCAGTATGGTCTTGTGTTATTTTGAAAAGAGCGTGTTTTCAAAGCGCTTTTCAGTCCAAAATCAGAAAAATTGCTGAATTTTCACTGAGGAAACCACAAAATGGATGTAAAAATTTCTACTTATCATACAAAAAGGCAAAAAACGCTTTGCAATAGAAAAGAAAAGTGGTATAATTACCAAAAGTCCAGCTGAATAAGCAAGGACATTTTTTATATTTTTGTTGCTTTAACAAGTCAAAGTGAAAATAGAGAGCGCAGGGAGGCATTTGTATGAACTTTGTATTTATTTCGCCCCATTTTCCAAAGAGCTATTGGAATTTCTGCGACCGTTTGAAAAAGAACGGCGTCACCGTACTGGGCATTGCGGATTGCCCCTATAATGAGCTGTCGTGGGAGGTAAAAAATTCCCTGACAGAGTATTATAAGGTAAACAGCCTGGAAAATTACGATGAGGTAGTCCGGGCCATGGGCTACTTTACCCATAAATACGGAAAAATCGACTGGGTAGAGTCCAACAACGAGTACTGGCTGGAGATGGATGCTAAGCTCCGTTCCGATTTCAACATTACCACCGGCATGAAAGCCCATGAGATCAACGCCTTCAAGAGCAAATCTGCCATGAAGGAATTCTATCGCAAGGCCGGTGTTCCGGTAGCCAGACACCACATGGTCAGCAATCGGGAAGAAGGCTTTGAATTTATCCACAAGGTTGGTTATCCGGTTATTGTAAAACCGGATATAGGCGTAGGCGCGTCCGCTACCTATAAGCTGAAAAATGACGAGGATACCAATCGCTTCTACGATGAGCTGCCGCCGGTGCAGTACATTATGGAGGAATTCATCGAGGGCTTTATTGTTTCCTTTGACGGTATTTCCAACAATGACTGCGACGTGATTTTCGAAACTTCCAATGAATTCCCGCCGTCCATTATGGATATTGTAAACGATTTGGACCATGTTTCCTACCATACGGTAAAACAGGTCTCTCCAAAGCTCAGTGAAATCGGCCATCGGGTTATCAAAGCCTTTAACGCCAGAAACCGTTTCTTCCATCTGGAATTCTTCCGTTTGACCAAGGCCAAAAAGGGCCTGGGCGATGTGGGAGATATTGTTGCGCTGGAGGTTAATATGCGCCCGGCCGGCGGTTATACGCCGGATATGATCAATTTCGCCAACAGTGTGGATGTTTATCAGATTTGGGCGGATATGGTTACTTATGGCCAAACCCATGTTGACCTGAATAAGCAGCATTATTTCGCGGTATATTGTGCCCGCCGGGATGGCAAGCATTATCTCCATAGCCATGAAGAAATTATGGAGCGCTACGGGGATCGGATCGTAATGCGGGAGCGGATGCCGGAAATCTTCTCTGTTGCGATGGGCAACGAAATGTATACTGCGAAGCTGGATACGGAAGAAGAAATGAACGATTACATTGCTTTCGTACTGGGGCTGGCTTAGAAAACAGGAGGAAAACCACATGGAAAAGCAATATGTAAAAACCTACAGCCGTTTCCTGGACCGGGATATGGAGTTTAATGTATACGGTTACGGCGGAAAACCCTGCGTGGTATTCCCCTGCCAGAACGGTCGCTTTTTTGACTACGAGAACTTCCAGATGACGGAAATCGTCCGCCCCTGGATCGAAGCAGGCAAGCTCCAACTGTTCTGTGTGGACAGTATTGACGGCGAAAGCTGGTCGGATCAGGGCGGAGATCCCCGCCACCGCAGTGAGATGCAGGAGCGCTGGTACAATTACATTATGGAAGAGTTCGTTCCCATGGTAAAAGAAATCAATGGCAGCGGAGAGAAGCTGATGACCACCGGCTGCAGCATGGGTGCCACTCACAGCGCCAACTTTTTCTTCCGCCGGCCGGATGTATTTGACGCGGTGATCGCGCTCAGTGGCGTCTATGAATCCAAATCCTTCTTCGGCGATTATATGGACGAGTTGCTGTACCAGAATTCTCCCAATGATTTTCTGCAGAATATGCCAAAGGATCACTACTATATTGATCTGTACAACCACAGCAATATTATCATCTGTGTGGGGCAGGGCGCTTGGGAGGACCTGATGCTGGAAAGCACCCATAGGTTGGAAGGAATTCTTGAGGAAAAAGGAATCCATGCCTGGGTGGATTACTGGGGTTATGATGTCAACCACGACTGGCCCTGGTGGAAAAAGCAGCTTCCTTACTTCCTCGGCCATGTTCTTGGCCAGCCGTAGGGCGAGGGATGCTGAAAGCCATTATGAAATAAGCTTGAGACCGCCGGAACAAAAGTTCCGGCGGTTTTTCTTATGGAAAAAATCAATCAATATCAGGAAAAAAGTCGGTAAATACCGTAAAATCCTTGTTTTTTAGGCAAAATTTCAGCGGATGAAGCGTTATATTGATTTTTTGGATTGTTTTGCGAAAACCAATAAATAAAACTGATTGGTTTATTGAGAAAAGGTTTGCTACAATGAAAAAAAGTAGATATTAAAGAGGGAAACAGAAATGAAAATCGAAAAACTCTGTTATTTTCTCAGTGTGGCAAAACACCGGAATTTTACAAAAGCAGCACACGAATGTCATATTGCCCAACCGGCCATTAGCAAACAGATGCTTTCTCTGGAAAAAGATTTAGGCTTTCTTCTGTTTCAGCGAAAAAACCGCCGTGTGGAATTGACCGATGCGGGAGCGGAATTTTATCAGTCCGTTTCCTGCCTGATGGAGGAATATGAAGCCAGCATCCGCCGCGTTCGGGAGCTTCCGGAACAGCGGATAAAACGGCAGCCGGCTTCGGCGGAATCTCTGATGGAAAACGGGGTCGGTTTTTCCGGTATTGAAAAACTGGATTACTTTGTTTGCGCGGCAAAGCATCATAATTTTACCAAGGCGGCCAAGGAGTGCGGAGTGGCACAATCCGCCATCAGCCAGCAGATTGCTTCTCTGGAAAGTATGTTGGGCTGTAACCTGTTCCGCCGCAGCGGACGCAGTGTAGAGTTGACGGCCCAGGGAGAGCTTTTCTTCGCCGATGCCAGACGTTTGCAGCGGCTGTACCGGCAGGCGGTGGAGAATGCCAGAAATGTAGCCTGCCAGCGGGAAGAGCATCACCTGACCATTGGTATTCCAGGTTTGCAGTCGGCAGATGCACTGCGGGGAAGGTTAGCAGCGTGGAAGAAGGATTTCCCTCAGCTGGAGGTAAAGCTGCAGCGGTACAGCCCGGAATACAGCCGCCGGGAATTGAGTCAGCAGTTATACGATGCCATTCTCTGTTATTGGACGCCTCAGGACGAGGAAAAAGAGTATTATTATATTGAATTGGGGAAAAAACCAATCAAAGTGCTGGTTTCTCAGAAAAATACTTTGGCGGGACAGCCTGGCCTAAGCTTCCGTCAGGTTTTGGATAAAGCGGATAAGCTGTATATGAGCTATGATATTTGGATACAGCTTCGAGCTTTGGGGCTTATTTCCACAATGGAGCAGAGGAAGATCCAATGGTTTCATGATCCGGATTTGCTGCTGCCTATGGGCAGTATTAATCAAGCGGTGGTTATGACCACGGATTTTTCCGCAAAAACAGCGGAGGAAATGCTGGAATATCCAGTTCAGGGGGACAGTGTGGAGCTTCGGGAGATCCTGTTGTTCCGCAGCCAAAGCCGTAACCGGCTGCCAAAGACCCTGTGTGTTTCATGATCGGAAAAGTCCTTTTTGCTGAAAAAGGACTTTTTGTCATTTTTAAAGAAAAGTTGTTGAAAATTTACGGATTCGCATTGATTTTTTCCAGGGAAAACCTTACTATAAGATTATAGTATAGAAACGGGAGGTTACGCTCTTGGAGTTTAAGGAACTTTTAGGGACAAAAATGACCAGCGGTCACACAGCGGAAGAAGTGCTGGCAATCGCTATGAAGATGCAGCAGTCTATGGCTCTGTATGAATCAGGCATTCAGGAAATTACCACAAAACTGGAGATCTTGCAGCGGGAAGCTCAGTGCAAGCACATTCATAATCCAATCGAAACCATTAAAAGCCGCGTAAAAAGCATTTTCAGCATTATCGAGAAGCTGAACCGGAAGGGCTACGAGATTTCAATGGACTCTGTGGTCAAAAATTTGAACGACGTTGCCGGTGTACGCGTTATCTGTCCTTATATTGATGATATTTATGTGGTGGCGGAGCGGATCCGCCGTCAGGATGACCTGAAGGTACTTGTGGAAAAAGATTATATTAAGAATCCAAAACCCAATGGCTACCGCAGCTATCATATGGTGGTGGAAGTACCGGTATTCCTGTCCGATCGCAAGCAGCCGGTTCGGGTAGAGATCCAGCTTCGCACCATTGCCATGGATTTCTGGGCCAGTCTGGAGCATCAGATCCGTTATAAAATGGAGGATTTTGTCCCGGCTTCCATTGCGGATAATCTGCATCACTGTGCGGACACCATCTCCCAGATGGATAAGGAGATGCAGGAGATTTATAAAGAAGTCCGCGCGCTTTCCTCAGAAGAAGAATAAACGCCTGTAACCAATAGCCCCCCTTTTTCGTCCTTTTATTTCAGAAAGGCAAAAGAGGAGGGCTGTTTTGATGAGGAAAAGAGCGATATTTCTGCTGTTTACAGTTTTAGCGGCAGGTTTTGTTTGCTGGGGCTGGAAGCAGGTGGGCAGAAGGCCGCTGAAAAGCCTGCGGGCGGAGGAAATTGTCTATGCCCAGGTGCTGCTGATCCCGCCGGAGGAGACTGAGTCCCCAACAGAGACTCTTCCCCGGATGGTAATGGTGGACGGCGCGCTGTACCGGGAGAATGGTCTCAGTGATATAGATGCCCGCTGCGGTGTGATGGATGGGGAAATCACTTCCACTGTGGCGGAGGACAAGGAACCAGCGAAAAATGACCAGTCCAATTTCGGTACCGGCTATGGCTACCAGTATGTGGACAAAAACAGCATCGACCTTTATCTGGAGGAAGAAGGTTGGATCCGTTTTACCAAGCGGTAATACAAAAAACAGCCGTCTGTGATAAACAGGCGGCTGTTTTACAGCAGTTTTATTTTCCACTGGTCCTTTTCCTTGTAGTAATAGAACTCGCTCAGGTCATCGGACTCAAATATCTCCAGCATACGTTCAAAATCGTTGGCAAGAGGATAATTCAGCAGCTCGCTGCGAGGGATCCAGAAAACCTCTCCCTCATCGGAGGACTGTAACTCTCCGGAAAAGTGGCTGCATTTGTAAAACAGCACTACATAGCGGCTGTCGCTGCGATCCTGGAACTGTTTGATGCCGCAAAGGATGGGGTGTTCGATATCGAAACCTGTTTCTTCCTTCACTTCCCGGATGACAGATTCCACAAAGGATTCACCGTGTTTCACATGGCCTCCGGGAAAGGTGACTCCGGGCCAGTTGGGATTTTTCCGGTTTTGGACCAGGATATTACCATTGTTGTCGCAGATCATGCACATATTGGTAAAAACAGCGCTTTCACTCCTTGCCATGCTTTTTCCTCCTTAGAGTTTTTTCTCGTAGATGTAACGCTGAGGTGTCATACCCATGTGCTCGTATAAGGCTTGCGCTTCCTGATTGAAAGCCCAGACCATTAGATCCAGACGCTGGGCACCCTTTTCCCGGGCAAGCTGCTCCGCCTGCCGAAACAGTGCTTTGGCAATGCCTTGGTGCCGGCAGATCTTATCCACCACCAGAGCATCCATATAAGTACTGGTCATTTCCACCATGACGCTTTTCTTCCGCAGCGTTACCAGACAGAGTCCAGTGATCCGCTTCTCTGTTTCCGCGCAGAGGGCAATACTGTCTTCGCTGTCCAACAGCTTCTCAAAATCCTCCCGAGAACAAAAATGCTCCATGGGAAGGTAAAGATCCGGCCTCTGCTCCACATGAAGCTGGTGCAGCTGCCGCATCAGGCGGTCAAAATCGCTGTAATCCTCTTTTCCAAGGCTGCGTATTTGCATATTGGTCATCCTCCTCGGCAAATTTTGGTTCATACCAGTTTCCTACTGTTACGGCTATTATAGCACAGCGGCAAAGGCAATACAAGAAAGGGGGGAGATACCCGTCTTATGACAGGAATCTCCCCCTTTCAGGCTTAATTTCGCTTTAAATTTCCGGTAGCCGGGTTATCCAGCAGCTTCCCTTCCTTGGCGAAGCGGGAACCGTGGCAGGGACAGTCCCAGGAGCGTTCCTGAGGGTTCCATTTCAGGGCGCAGCCCATGTGAGGGCAGCGGGGTGTGGATGGAGTCAGCAGGTTTACAGCGGCTTCAACGGCATTGACAAAGAGTTGGGGCCGTAGTATGGTTCGGGAGGGGGAGAAAACGGCAGCGTAAGGATTTTCTCTCCCTTGCACCAGATCACGCAGAATCATTGCCGCCACCATGGAGGAGGTCATGCCCCACTTATTGAAGCCTGTGGCAACGTATAGGCCTTTGGTGCTTCTGCTGTAAGGACCGATATAGGGGATACCGTCCAGAGTCATACAGTCTTGGGCTGCCCAGCGTTCTTTTATGTTTGCCTGCGGATAATATTTTCTGGCGAAGTGCTCCAGTTCTTCCCAGTTCCCACCCTGCTTTCCGGTGCGGTGGGCTCCGCCACCCAAAAGGAGAAGGTCATTATAATTCCGGAAGGACAAGCCAGTGTCCTTTTCGTCGATATACATTCCCTCCAAGTCTGGCGCCTGCTCCAAAGCAAGCACATAGGAACGATGCTGAAACATTTTCAGAAAATAGCTTCCGTGCTTGTTCAGCAGAGGAAAATGGGTTGCGACGATAATGCTGTCCGCTTTGATCCTGCCATGATCTGTGATGACGGTAGTTCCTTCAAAAGCCCGTGCAGCAGTGTGTTCGTAGATATTCAGCCCCTGAGCGATGCCGGCGGCAAATTTCAGAGGATGAAATTGAGCCTGGTTTTTAAAACGGATCGCAGCGGAAACCGCAAAGGGGAGAGGCAGGGTATCCACATAGTCAGCTGGAATTCTGCTGCGTTCCAGAGCGGACAATTCCTCTTCCAACTTATACTGTTGTTCCACAGCGTAAACATAAGCGTTTTTTTCCTGGAAATCGCAGGGAGACTTTCGGGAAAGCCGTCGGTATTGGGCCAATGCGGCTTCGTTGGCTTCCCAATATAGGCGAGCGGTGTCTGGACCAAACTCTCTTTCCAATTTTCCATAGATCAGCCCATGTTGGGAAGTCAATTTTGCCGTAGTATTCCGGGAAATGCCGCTGCAGATGGTATCTGCTTCGATCAGCAGGCAGTTCACACCATCCTGTGTCAGCATGTAGGCACAAAGTAGGCCGGCCAAGCCGCCGCCAACAATCAAAACATCGGTACGAACGTCCTGTTTTAGGGAAGAAAAGGAGGGAAGTTGGGCAGTATCCGCCCACACAGAATCGATCATGTTCATCACCGCTGTTAGTATACACGGCGGAGCGAGAATTATCCGTCCAGTGGACTTGGCGGGGTCAAGAAGGGTCAGCTTTCCAGCAAACGGATATAATGATTGGCTTCCCGAAGCACATGGTCAGCCAGCAGAGGGAGAATAATGGAGCGGATCTGGCATTTTTCAATGCCATCCACACCTGCCCGTTTGAAATCCCGGAATTTTTCGGTGAGGGCGAGGGCATTTTTGCTGTGCATGATACGGTCGTTGGCCGCTGAGGAGGCTGCCAGCAGCCGTTTGTACTCTGCGGCAAAGTTATCGGCGCTTTGGATCAGCGTATCTTCGCTGGGATCCAGCAGTCCCCGAATGAACAGGGCGTGTTCCATCATGATCTGATTCCAGAACAGTTCGCTGTCCCGGAGTTCCTGCTTATTCCCATCTTCCATGCCCTCCAGCCGCAGAAGATGGGCGCGGTAAAGGCGGGCTTCCCGCAGAATATGCTCAATCAGCAAGGGATAATTGGAAGTAAAGAGATTACAGGAACCGATTCTTTGCAGCAGACCTTCCTTAAAGGCGATAAGACGCTGCAAGAATTGGAGTCCATCCCGGTTCAGCTGTTGAATCTGACGTGTAAGCATAGGCGGCGCAGACCAGTCGGTTCCGCAATCCCGGCCCTTTAGCTGCATGGCCCGGGCAGTCAGCCTTCGGTCAATGAATGTGCCGCTGAGGCGCTGGGTTTGGCGCTCCGCCAAATCAGTGAATTCGGTAACAATTTCTCCGGAGTCCAGTACATTTTGGCAAACGACATGATTACTGAGCGCAATCGCCCGGGACAGCAAATGTTCAAAATTTCGCATCAGGCGTTCCCCTTGTCCCGCAAGATCTTCGTTGGGCGGAAGAAAGCCGACTTTTAAAAAGAAAGAGTGCTCCTTCATAATGCGTGCAAAGAACAGGTGCAGTTCCAAGGAGCAAACGACATAATCCTGCGTCTTTTCCATGGCCAAATCCTCCTCCTTTGTCAGTAGGTGATAAGACAGTATATGTATGATAATGGAAATAAGTTCAAAACAAATCTTGTATCCGCTTTACCGGTAAGATGCCCGACAGAGAAAAAGGAACTATCCCAGAAAAGGAATGATTCCTAAATGAAGGGTTTCCATTTAAATTTACCGGTCTTATCTGTGAGAGGTCAGGAGTTGCTGGTATTGTCACCTTTCAGATGGTGGTATACCTTCAGTTCCGGACCGCTGGTTCCAAGGATGATGGGTTTTGCCGGTTTTTTCCCATGTTTTGCCTTCCCCTGGATCGCAGGAACCGGCGGAGCATCGTTTCTGGGTTGATTGTGGGTCCAGTTGGGCCGTGCCATTCCTTGTTTGGGCATTGTATCACCTCACGGTTAGTTTGTCCGTTCCTTTGCGGAACATTCCCTGGTCGCAAAAAGTGGAACAAAAGAAAAAGGCCCTGCGTAAGCAGGGCCTTTGGACTGTGCATTAGCAGCCAAAACCGCACAACTGGCTGAGAATCTGCCAGATGAAGTTGCAATTGAATTTACACATCTTGCTGACCTCCTGGTATAGATTTGTCTCGCGAGCACAATAAAAGTATAGCGGTATTGTACGCAGTTTGCAAATGTAAATCCTACCATGGATTTCGGGTTGCTTGCTCACTGCGGGTTTATCCCTGCGCGGACAGCCTGTTCACTAAGGTCTGCATTTCATCCTTTGACGAAACAGCATGGGCTTTTTGAAGGATTTCAGCTTGCTGGGCTTCCGTAAGGCTGGAGAATGCCTTCATAGCTTCCGGATTCTGGGCCAGCGCAAAGCCAAAACCCAGAGGCAGTTTGTTTGTGTTCATCACGACACCTCGTTTTTGTTTTGCTGAACAATGCACAAACAGCTTGCCCATAAAAACAAAAATCATGCGGGATGCGGAGAAAAGTTTCGCACAGATGAGTTTTTCGCTGGCAAAAAAATAACCAGCATCTGTTAAGATGCTGGTTATTTGGTCGGAGTAGCGGGACTTGAACCCGCGGCCTCTTAGTCCCGAACCAAGCGCGCTACCAAACTGCGCTATACCCCGGTACCAGTTGTTTTTTTCAGATAATCAAAATCCCAATCACAGGGATTGGGATTTTGATGGTGGCTGCCCGACTAGGATTTGAACCCAGACAAACAGAGTCAGAGTCTGTCGTGCTACCCTTACACAATCGGGCAATTTCTTGCGTTGACTGAATCAACGTTTATTATTATAACTCTTTTTTTAAAAATGTCAACACCTTTTTTCCAATAAATCAAAAGTTTTTTTCAAATATTATGAGCAAAAGGATTGCAATTCTATACTTATTCGGTATAATATAAAGTGTGGGAAGATTTTAAGACAAAAACCTTTATAATTATGGATAATATGATATAATAACTGCGTAAGCAAAGAAAACGGGTATTCTATTACATGTTTATGAGGCTGAGTTTGGCACAAAATGTGCGAAAGCGGCTTTTTCATAGACCATGATACAAAAATCAAGGAGGTTTGCACATGTCTGTCGCACATCTGAACAAAGAGAGTTTTGAAACCATGACTGCAGAAGGGGTTTCCATGGTGGATTTCTGGGCAACCTGGTGTATGCCTTGCCAAGCACTGCTCCCGGTGATTGAGGAACTGGGGCAGGAACTGGAAGGTTCGGTTAAGATTGGAAAAGTTAACGTGGATGAAAACCGGGATCTGGCTAAGGAATTCCGGGTAATGAGTATTCCCACTGTGATCTTTTTCAAAGATGGCCAGGAGGTGGACCGTCTGGTGGGCGGTTATCCCAAGGCAAAATATTTGGAACGCCTGAACGCTCTGAAATAGTTGCAGTAAGATTGTTATGAAGGAAAATCCCTGATCGTCCGATTGGGGATTTTTCATTTTCTTGAGGACGCCTCATGGGATAAGAAGGAAAAATCCGCCCATACTAAGGTAAGAGGTGGAATCATGCTGGAAGTGATGTTATTTGGCAAAAAAACACAAGAGAAATGCGGAAATATTCTAAAAAAACAGATCCCAGCTTCGCTGGCGGCGGGAAAAAATTATGGAAAATTACCTTCTTCGCTTCTGAGGCAGATTGCCAGACGGGATGAATTTATCCTGTTGCACCGTCCGGAGCCGGAAGAATACTGGTGCATTTTTGATGCATCCCAGGAGGGTGTTACCCGTATGGCCCAGCGCAATCATCTGCGGACGCTGACCTGCGGATTTTCTCCTTATGATACACTGGTGTTGTCCGGAATGTCCCTGGATCAGGCGGTTGTCAGCTTACAACGAGAGATCCATACCGTCAGCGACCGGCTTCTGGAGCCGGGCGACTATGTGATCCATTGTTCGGGAGCCTCCGATGATCCGGCGCTTCTGCTCTGCACGGCAACATTGCTGATGAGTGACAGGGATAGGGACAATCATGTTTTTTATTTTTAAGTTTCTTGTTCGAAAGTGGCGGAAATTTCCGCTGATATTTTGCTTGTCCGGGTTGATACTATTACTGCAAACACCGAAATCCAAACAATCGTTTAAAGGAGAATTCGAAATGAGAAGCAATAATAGAATCGTTGTACCAGAAGCAAAAGAAGCCATGAACAAATTCAAAATGGAAGCTGCCAATGAAGTTGGCGTAAATCTGCAGCAGGGCTATAATGGTCATCTGACCTCCCGTGAAGCTGGTTCTGTCGGCGGTCAGATGGTTAAGAAAATGATCGAGGCTTACGAAAATAACATCAAATAAGCAAACCATAAAACAAGTGGAAAAAAGCGGTCCGAAAGGGCCGCTTTTTTCTTTTATACAAGAATATGCCTGAAATTTGTAAACAAATTGCGAAGATCATTGACAAGCGTCGTTTCGGAAGGGTACACTGATGGTATTGCTAATGCTGAGAAAGGAATCAAAACCATGAAATATACAAAAATTTTTGCCTTTTTGCTGACGGCAGGCTTGCTGCTGGCACTCTGCGCCTGCAAGTCCGACCCAAAATCGGAAGAGCAGGAGGAACCGGATCCGAACTTTCCGGTTCAGTTGGAATTGGTCCATGAAACTCTTACCATCCAGGAAGCTCCCTCCAGCGTCGTATCCCTTTCGCCGGCAATCACCACGCTGTTTTATGAGCTGGGAGAAGATGAATTCTTAAAAGGAGTCAGCTCTTACGCGCCGGCGGAAGCTGCCGAAAAAACAGACTGCGGTACGGCTCAATTTGTAGATTTGGAAGCGGTTGCTGCGATTGGGCCGGATCTTTTGTTCACGGATGCACCGCTGTTGGAGGAACAGTTGACGGAATTGTACCAGATGGATGTGGAAGTAATCTGGATCCCCCACCCGGAATCGGAACAGGAGATTCAGGAGCGTGCAGAGCTGGTCCTTTTGGCTCTTTATGGCCGGGAAGAAGGCGCGAAGCGGGCTGACACCTTCGCCGAGGAGTGGCAGAAGGCTTGGCGGCCTTTGGAAGAGGTTGAAACGTCTGTAAAAGAAGAGAAAAATGTTGTTCTGCTGGGCCGTGAGGATCTGGCTGCCACCGGTGACACTTGGGAAGGAAATTTGTTGGCATTTTTGGGCATGAAAAATCCGGCACAGGAGGGATCCGACTGGCAGGTACCGGAAAAACAGACGGCAGAGGACGGTGCGGTTTCTTATGTTTATGATGAAGAGGCAGTGGAATGGAATCCGGATGTGATCTTCTATGACAGCCGCCTGTCCGCAGAGGCAATTAAAGCCCACCAGCTGTATGCCGACAGCAATGCAGTGGCGAATGACGCTCTTTATCCATTGGATTGGAGTATTTTGCAGATGCAGAATCGGGAATTGCCGGAACTGCTGGGTTCTATGGTGGAGAAGGTGTATCCGGAGCTTTGGGAGCAGATCCAGGAAGAGTGGAAGGCTGCACAGGAAAGCGAACAGAACACAGAAGAGACCGAACCGGCTGAACCGGAAGCCCAGGCTGAGGCTGCGAAAGAGTAAACCAAAGGCAGGCTTAAACCTGCCTTTTAAAATGGATTTTTTCAGGAGAAAGAAGGAAAAAAGGAAACAAAAAGAAGCCAATTTGGGAAAAGTTTAGCTACTTTGCACAGCTATTCTCTGCTATTTTTTACTTCATCTTGTGCCTTTTTCTGCGAATACGCCTTGCAAAAGTCAAGGGCATTTATTATAATTGAATAGTAATCGAAAAAAACTATGGGTGAAATTCTGATATTTTGACATATATGTTTCGATGAAAGGCTGTATATTCACAGCGGCATGCCGGGAAACGGCGTAATTTGGAAAGGGGCGATTTTCTATGAAACAATATCTTGCAGGAAGGATCCGCAACGTGGTGCTGGCTGGCCATTCTGACTCCGGTAAAACATCTCTGGCAGAGGCTATGCTCTACAAAGCTGGCGTAACCGAGCGTTTGGGCAAAATCGCAGAGGGAAATACGGTATGTGACTTTGACGCGGAATCCATTAAGAGAAAGGCTTCCATTGCCTCCTCGATAGCTCCGTTTGCCTGGGGCTCTACTAAGATCAACCTGCTGGATACCCCTGGTTTGTTTGACTTTGAAGCAGGACTTTATGAGGGTATCCGTCCTGCAGAATCCGTTTTGATTGCTGTATCCGGCAAAGACGGCGTTTCTGTCGGCACAGAAAAAGCATACCATCTGGCAAAAAAACAGCAAAAAGCAACCATGTTCTATGTCAGCAAGCTGGATGTAGAGCACAGCGATTATTATAAAGTTCTGGAAAGCCTGAAGGCTCAGTTTGGTCCAAGTGTCTGCCCAATCGTTGTTCCTTACAGCGAAAATGACAAAGTTCAGTGCTACATCAACCTGATCGACCAGAAAGCCTATAAATATGATGAAAAAGGCGAGCCATCCGAAGTGGCTATGCCGGATATGGGTCACCGTCTGGAAGGTCTGCAGGCTGCTATTTCTGAGGCAGTTGCGGAAACAGACGAAGAACTCTTTGAAAAATACTTCTCCGGTGAACAGTTTACTCGGGATGAGATTATCAAGGGCGTTCACCATGGCGTCAACAGTGGTGCGATCTCCCCTGTTCTCTGTGGTTCCAACCTTACGCTGGACGGCGTGGATATGCTGATGGATGCCATCGTTGATCTGCTGCCATCCCCATGGGAAAAGGGCGGCGAGATCGCGGAAGATCTGAACGGTGATATGGTGGAAGTAAAATGCACCGATGAGGCTCCTCTGGCAGCTTATGTTTTCAAGACCGTTGCTGACCCGTTTGTAGGCAAACTGTCTTACATCAAGGTGGTTTCCGGTAAATTGGGTCAGGATTCCAATCCTATCAATGTCCGCACCGGTCAACCGGAACGTCTGGGCAAAATCGTTTACCTCCGCGGCAAAAAGCAGGAGGATACGGCTTATATTACCGCCGGTGATATTGGTGCAGTGACCAAGCTGGCTACCGCTCTCAGCGGCGACAGCCTCTGTGATCCAAAATTCCAGGTTCGTTTTGAGCAGACCGCTATGCCGCATCCTTGCTTCTCCAAAGCGATCCGCGGCAAAGATAAAGGCGATGAAAGCAAGATCGCGGCCGCTATTCAGAGAATGCTGGAAGAAGATCCAACTGTAAGCTACCAGAACAATGTGGAAACCAAACAGCAGATTATCAGCGGTTTGGGTGATCAGCACCTGGACGTTGTAGTATCCAAGCTGAAAAATAAATTTGGCGTGGAGGTTACTTTGGAGCAGCCACGGGTTGCCTATCGCGAGACCATCCGCAAGAAAGTAAAGGTTCAGGGCCGTCATAAGAAACAATCTGGCGGTCATGGACAGTTCGGTGATGTTTGGATCGAGTTCGAGCCAACAGTAGGCGATTTCGTATTTGAGGAAAAGGTCTTCGGCGGCGCTGTACCAAAGAGCTTCTTCCCTGCTGTTGAAAAAGGCCTGCAGGAGAGCGTTAAGAAGGGCACCTTGGCCGGATATCCGGTGGTTGGTCTGAAAGCGACTCTGGTTGACGGTTCCTACCATCCGGTAGACTCCTCTGAAATGGCCTTCAAGATGGCTGCGTCCATCGCCTTCAAGGCTGGTATTCCGGACGCTTCCCCTGTTTTGCTGGAGCCAATCTGCAGTCTGAGAGCTTATGTTCCGGATGTGAATACTGGTGATATCATCGGTGAGTTGAACAAACGCCGGGGCAGAGTTTTGGGCATGAATCCGACAGAAGAAGGTCTGCAGGAGATCATCGCAGACGTTCCGGAAAGTGAAATGTCTGATTTCGCAACCGCAATGCGCTCTATTTCCCAGGGCCGCGGTTACTTTACCTTGGAATTTGCCCGCTATGAGCAGGTTCCAAGCAATCTGGAAGCCAAAATCATCGAAGAAGCTGCCAAATTGAACAGCGAAGAATAGAAAAAATGCAAAAGAGCCGGTATTTTACCGGCTCTTTTTTATGCAGGGGGAAAATAAATGAATTTACAGTACAAAAGCTTAATGATCCGCGATGCAGGAAGTGGTGATGCTCAGAGACTGGCTGACTGGTGGAATGATGGAGCGGTAATGGCTCACGCCGGTTTCCCCAAAGGGTTGGGAACGACAGCGGAAAAGGTCAAAAAAGATTTGCAAACGGATTCCGACGATACAAGACGGCGTTTGATCCTGGAAATTGACGGGGAAACGGTAGGCGAAATGTGCTGTCACAATCAAGGTGACGGTTCGGCTGAAATTGGGATCAAAATCTGTGAGGTGAAATGGCAGGAAAAGGGTTATGGCAGGCAATTTTTGAGTATGCTGATCGAGGAGCTGTTCCGAAAAGGCTATCAACGCATCGTACTGGATACCAATTTGGAAAATAAGCGGGCACAGCACGTTTATGAAAGTCTCGGTTTCCGGAAAAAGAATGTCCGTGTCAATAGTTGGCGGGACCAGTTGGGACAGTGGCAGAGCGCGGTAGACTATGAACTGCTGCCGGAGGATTTTGTAGATTTTACAAAAAAGAGTTAAAAAGAGCCGGTGCGTAGCAGCACCGGCTCTTTTTAACCATATAAACCGTTTTTTGTGGAAAATCAGAACAGCGCAGGCCACTGATAAGAAACATAGCGGCGCTCCAGCAGAAGCAGGTAAAAAGCCGCCAGCAGTTCTTCCGGGAAAGCCGGAACAAAAAGCAGCAGATTGCGGGGTTTTCCGTCTTTCGTAAATAGCTCTTTCAGCTGTTCATAAAGATAGGCGGCGATGAACATACGATCATGCTGTTTCAACTCGTCTATGATTTTGGGGATGGAGCTCCAGCCTTGGAAAGAAAAGTCCGCGTCCTTGCGGACTTTTTGGAATTGAGCCAGAAGCTGCTCATGAAAATCGGAAAAAGGATATACCACGGTGGGTTCGATCCGGAAAATCTCTCCCGCGTATTCCGCCAGAAGAAGAAGAACTCTGCCCAGGGTCACGTTTTCTTCCTCGATCTCAAGGAGCGAGAAGGCTTTGAGGATATTGCGGTACAGCATGGATTCCAATGTATTGACCAAAGTCAGGTTCTGTTTGCGGGCATCCACCATAGTCGTCAGAAAAACGGGCAGAAGCTGTTGAGCATTTTGCTGGCAATCTTCCGGCAGAAAAGCATATTTCCATCCGGAAAGCTTACCAAAAGCCTTTTGGCCATCCAGATAGCCCAAAGCGATGTTCCGGCGGGCGTAGGTGGCGTCAAAGAGAATAAATGGGCCCAGGTTCCAGTGGGAACGGATCATGGTGATTTGTCCGGGAGGAAGTTTGGGTTTGCGCATGACGCCGATGGATTGAAGATCGACGGCTATGATCTCCTCCGCGCCTAATTTTTGGGCAAGATTGACCGGAAGGTTGTCATGGTAGCCACCGTCCAGATACTTTGTACCATTGATTTCCTTGGGTTTAAAGGCTGGGAAACAGGCAGAGGATGCCAGCAGATAATCACAAACCTGTCCCTGGGGGATTTGTTCCTTGGTCAGTTCCAAAGGCTTTAATGTGGGGTATTCTACCGTAACCAGCGCATATTCAATGGGAGAAGAACGAAAGCGCGGCTCATCCAGCAGCCGGCGCAGGGTATTTTCCAGCGGAGTTATATCACAGCCGCCTTTTTCCAGCACATCCATAATAAAGGTACGCCATACGGTGGGCGCATCTAGGGGATCCAGATTTTCTTCGGTCAGAATATCGGTCATCACATCTTGGGAGGAAATATTTTCCCATAGTTTTAGTCCGGCATCAAAATCGTCCTGCACCATCAAAGCCCCGTTGAGAGCGCCGACAGAGGAGCCAGTTACAATATCATAGGTGATGCCCAGTTGGCGGAGTGCCTTCCAAACCCCGATTTGATAGGCGCCTCGGGAACCGCCTCCGGCCAGCACGACTGCTCGTTTTGCCATAAAGATCCCTCCTTTATTTCTCTGTTTTCATCATAGCATGAATCGAGCGGAAAGAAAATAAACAAATTTTGAATTGATCGAAAACGTGTTGACAGAGTATTAGCGCTGTGTTATAGTGTAACTGTACTAAACGAACTAATACGATTAATACGATAATTCCACCGGGAAGGGAGGAACTGCAGTGATAAAACTGGATATGCAAAGCCGCAAACCCATCTATGAACAGCTGAAGGAGCAGATTTTGAAACTGACCATGCTGGGGATTCTGTCCGCTGATGAAAAATTACCTTCTGTGCGTTCTTTGGCAAGAGATGTAGGCATCAACCCCAATACGGTACAAAAGGCTTATCAGGAGCTGGAGCGTGAAGGCATCATTTACACCGTTGGGGGAAAGGGAAGTTTTATTTCCGGGAACAGCGAAGGCCAGCAGCAGCTGAAATATAAGGCGCTGGAGGCGGTAATCGCTGCTGTGAGGCAGGCCTGCAGCAAAGGCTGCTCAGCCCAAGAGATTTTGGAGATAGTGGAAAAGGCGATAAAGGAGGAAAGCGACCATGATTAAAGCCTGCAATTTGATAAAACGTTTTGACCAGCTAACGGCCCTGGATCAACTGAATACAGAAATTGACGATGGTTGTATCTGTGGTTTGGTAGGTTCCAACGGAGCTGGAAAATCCACCTTCCTCCGTTTGTTGGCCGGAGTGTATCAGCCTACAGAGGGTAGTATTACCATTGATGAACAGCCAATTTATGAAAATGAACAAATCAAACAACAGATCTACTTTGTTCCGGATGATCTTTATTTCTTTCCAGGTTCTACCATGGACGATATGGCGAAATATTTGAAAAAAATGTATCTGAACTGGAATCAGGAGCGTTACGAGGATCTGCTGACCAAATTCCCTATGGGACGGGATAAAAAACTGCATAACAGCTCCAAGGGTATGCGCCGTCAGGCGGCGCTGATTTTGGCTCTGTCCTGTCAGTCCAAATACCTGCTGCTGGACGAGGCCTTTGACGGCCTGGACCCGGTGCTGCGGCTGGCTTTGCGGAAGCTGATGGCGGATGATGTGATGCAGAGGGGGATGACCGTCCTGATTGCTTCCCATAACCTGCGGGAGCTGGAGGATGTTTGCGACCAGGTGGGTCTGCTCCATCAGGGACATATCCTTTTCCAGAGGGAACTGAATGACCTGAAGCTGGGCTTCTGCAAGGTGCAGGTGGCTTTCCGGCCCATGATTGCCGAAGAAACGCTCCGTCAGGAGCTGGATGTGCTCAAATTGGAGCAGAGCGGCAGCATGGTTTCCATTGTGGCCCGGGGAACAGCGGAGGAGGTCAGCGAGAAACTGGAAAAGCTGAATCCGTTGCTGTGCGAGGCGGTTCCCATGACCCTGGAAGAAATCTTTATTTACGAAATGGAGGCTGTGGGATATGACTACAACAATGTCCTGTTTTAAGAAAGAACAGTTCTTGTTCCTATACCGCTTTTCCCTCAAGAAAACAGCAGGATGGACAGCCATTTATACGATTTTGCTGTTCCTGTGCTATCCGCTGATCCTGTTTAAGGAGGCTGCCAGCATGGCAAATCGCTATCCGGATTATCCTGACCGGATGAACATGCTGCTTTCCCGGATGACCGTCACTTCCTTCATGGTCAGCGCTTTGCTGTGCGCTATGGTATTGGTATTTTCGGCGGTTCTGTACGCCTATATGCATGGAAAGCGCTCGGCAGACTTCTTTCACAGTATGCCGGTGGAGCGAAGCGTGATGCTGAGCGCCAATTTTGCCGCCGGTTTTACGAATCTGGTGCTTCCAATTTGGCTGAACAGCCTGATCGCCGCTTTGGCTTACCCAATTTTCTTACCGATGGCTGACTACGGGCAGATGTGGAAGCTGATCGCTCTGGAGGTTTTGGCTTGGACCATTGGCGCATTTGTCCTTCTGGCTATTAGTACCATGGTAGCAGTGACCGTGGCCACTGCAGTAGAGAACGTGGGCTATACAGTGGCCCTGCTGCTGGAAGGTTCCTTGATCCTGCTGATCTGGGACCTGGCATGCAGCACCGTCTTTACAAGCTATCCGTCCATTTTTGATGGGAGAATAGTTTCTCCTTATTTGGCTAATCTGCTGTACTATCTGTCTCCGGTATTTGCTTTAGCCAGAACGATTCTGGGACTGTTAAGAACCCCAGAGCAGGGATATGCGCTGTCGCTGAAAGGCGGAGATCTTTCAAATTGGCTGCCGCTGCTGTTCTGGCTGGTTCTGGGGCTTGCAGCATTGTGGCTGGCCATGAAGATTTATAAAAACCGCCAGAGTGAGCGGGCAGAGCAATGGGGTAGGCAGAGCCTGATCGGTTTTGTGGTAAAACTGATGTCTGCCATTATCGGCGCCTTCCTCTTTGGTGGGCTTCTCGGCACCATGCTGGGACTGGAAAACCGCTTTCTCTTTACTTTTGGAGCCCTGACCGGTGCGCCGCTGGTTTATCTGGTGATCGAAGCCATCACCAACAGAGGCTTCCACAATATGAAAAAGTGTCTGCCTTACTTGTGCGCAGCGCTGGCCATTACCTTGACTGGAAGTTTGTACTTTGCTTTCGATGGTTTTGGCTATGATGAGCGGGTTCCAGAGGCTTCTGAGGTAAAAACCGTGACTCTGGAGCTGAGCTATGGTTTGGCAGGCGCGAAAAAAAGCGATGCCTATGCTAAAGGATATAGTGAAAGCAACGAATGGGGACTGTATGGCAGCGACAGCGATTATGTTTTCGACGAAGAAAACACCATTGAACTGATCACAGAGATCCATAAAGCCTCCATTGATGGTGAGGGCAATTATTGGTGCGGAGCTGGGCTGTCCTATGACAAAAATTTTGGTAAACTGAACCGCCGGATCGACATCCGCAACAACAATGCAGACCGAATTTTGGAGCTGCTGCACTGCGACGAGTTTTTAAACGAATACAGCCCATTTTTTGAGCTGAAGGGAAGCTATTTGAAACTGGTGCAGATCAGCGATAAGCTGGGAAATCTGGTGGGGGATGGCGAGATTCCGGCGGAAGGCTATGATAAACTGCTGTCCGCCATTCGGGATGACCTGAAAAATGCCACACCGGAGCTTCTTCGGGACACAGAAAACAATGGGGAGGTGGCGGTTCTCACCTTTGTGACCAAATATCCCAAGGATATTTACGAAGAAAGCGGAGAGCTGTACCACTATGACATCACGCAGAACTACACCGTTCGTCAGAACGATACCAATACCCGTCTGGTTCTGGAGGAGCTGGGCTACAAACCGGAGATCACGGAGGAAAGCTGCCGAAGCATCAAAAGCATACAGGTGATACAGGGCTGGAACAAGGGTTATTTGCCGGGGGTATCTGCTTCCAACGATGGCATAAGCTTTGAGTCGTATGAGTATTACGTTTCCGATACCGATGTGACCGATCCTGCGCTGATCCTCCGTATGGCGGATAAAATGACCACCGTATACAACGGTTACGGGAATCAGTATGGTTTGGTGGTTTACTTCCAGAATGACAACTCCAAA
Source organism: uncultured Clostridia bacterium (assembly GCA_945876435.1). Classification (GTDB taxonomy): domain Bacteria; phylum Bacillota; class Clostridia; order Oscillospirales; family Ruminococcaceae; genus Negativibacillus. The sequence continues at coordinate 36,497 of CAMCOD010000001.1, read as the reverse complement.
GAAATGTATACGCTGGAATTCTATTTGGACCGCAGCGTTATGGCTCAAATCATGGCGGAGAGCGGAAATTTCTCGGTTCCTTACATTTTAACCGATGAGGAATGGACGTTGATCAACAGCGGATGGGCCGATCCGTATGTTTCTCTTGAGGAAGGCACTTTTTATATTGATTGGAGAGAGGCAGCGGTGTATAAGGATGCCATCTCCATGAAAGCCTACTGTGAACAGCATTGCCCGCAGGTTCTGGAGGGCAAATCAGCAGCAGAGCTGCTTTGTATGGAGAAAACTCCTCTGGTGAACAATCAGGGAGAACAGATTCGGGTGTCCTGGTAGGATTTGATATCTTCTTTTTATTCATCTATAACCGAAAAAGGGCGAGTTCGAGGAGGGCTCGCCCTTTTTCGTAGACAAAAAAACTCCCCCGCAAACGCGGGGGAGCAAAATGGTTTATTTTTTGAGTCCTTTTTCGACGAGGAGCTTGTTGATGCGATGAACCGGATCCAGAAGGTCGCTGATGGAATCATCAGTGTTCAGGGTATCGATCAGGTAAGCGATATATTTGGACATATCAACTTCCTGATACCATGGACGGTCGATCAATTCCTGGGGACGGTAGTTCAGGTTTGTGGTAAACACTTTGGTAATATGGCCTTTTTCGTAGGCAGCATCGAATTTCTCCAGACCATTGCAGAACAGGCCGAAGGTGGTGCAGATGAAGATGCGTCTTGCGCCGGCGGCTTTCAGTTTTGCGCCGATATCCAGTACGGAATCGCCGGAGGAGATCATATCGTCCACAACGATCAGGTCTTTGCCGGTAACATCGGAACCCAGGAAGTCGTGAGCGACGATTGGGTTGCGGCCGTTCACGATCACAGAGTAGTCTCTGCGTTTGTAGAACATACCCAGATCAACGCCAAGTACGGAGGAGTAGTACATGCAGCGGCCCATACCACCCTCGTCGGGGGAGATGATCATCAGATTGCTCAGGTCAAGGTCAGGAACATGATTTACCAGCGCTTTGACGAACTGGTAGGTAGGCTGAACATTTTCGAAACCTTTCAGCGGAATTGCATTCTGAACGCGAGCGTCGTGTGCGTCGAAAGTGATGATGTTTTCAACGCCCATGTTGACCAGCTCCTGCAGGCAGAGAGCGCAGTCCAGAGATTCGCGGGTGGAGCGTTTATGCTGGCGGCCTTCGTAGAGCATTGGCATAATAACAGTGATGCGGCGAGCTTTACCGCCGATAGCGGCGATAACGCGTTTTACATCCTGGAAGTGGTCGTCTGGGCTCATAGGAACCTTCATGCCGTACATATCGTAGGTCACGCCGTAGTTGAATACATCGCAGACAATGAAAATATCATGACCACGGGCAGATTCCAGAATTGTACCCTTGGCTTCACCGGAGCCGAAGCGGGGGCATTTGGTTTTCAGCAGGTAGGTATCGCGAATATAACCGTTGAAATCAGCGTCAGCGGTCAGTTCACCGTGGCGGGCAGCACGCCACTGGGCAAGGTAAGCGTCAACTTTCGCGCAGAGATCTTCACAGCCTCTCATGCTGACAATGCTGAGCATGCCGACGGGAATAGAAATTTCATGTGCTTTATTTTCCATGGGAAATCGTCCTCCTCATTGATGGTTGTCCGAAGCGGCTTCCGCACAGGAGCCGGCTTCACCTAATTCCACACTCCTTATTATAAATCAAAAGTCTGCTGAAAGCGAGAGTCAAGCAGTCGAAAATTGAAAATTTGGATAAGTGGTTGTAAAAGTCTGTCGTGTTCCGGCCCTTTTTCAGCAAAAGAGCAGAAAGACTAAGAATTTTACTGTGAAAAAGGCTGTTTTACTTATGATATTTGGCGTTATTGTTGATGGAGCAGGCTCGGTAAAGCTGTTCCAGAACCATAACACGGGCCAACTGGTGGGGAAATGTCATGCGGGACATGGAGAGACGGAGAGCGGATTGATTTTTCACCTGCTGAGCAAGCCCCCAGGAGCCGCCGATGATAACGGAAATATGGCTGGCGCCCTGTACAGCGGCAGCAGACAAGCGCTGGGCCAGCTGAGGCGACGAAAGCATCTCACCTTCAATGCACATGGAGATCACATAGCTTTGAGGAGGGATCTTGGCCAGAATGGAGCGGCCCTCATTTTCAATGCAGTCAGCGATTTGGGCAGGAGAAGGATCCTGCGGCAGCTTGCTTTCCGGAAGCTCCAGAATATTCAGCCGACAGTAGGAGGAAAGGCGCTTCTGATACTCCTCGCAGGCTTTGCGAAGGTAGTCCTCTTTCAGTTTGCCGACGGTGATAAGATCGATTTTTAACATAAGTACCTCCTTACAGCAGAATGGGCTTGCTGCATTGGCTGCGCAGCGCTACCTGCAAATCCAATGGGGGACAGCCTGCCTGTTCCAGCGCCAGATGTGTGGTGCGGAAAGCCAACTCCGGCAGGTTGTTGTTCTGGCTCAGGTGACCCAGAATCAGGTGCTCGAGCCCGTTTTGGGCCAAAGCGACAGCGGCAGCGGCGCAGTCGCTGTTGGAAAGATGGCCCATGGAAGAGGCGATGCGCCGTTTCAGAGGATACGGGTAGGAAGAACACATAAGCATGCCGTCGTCATAGTTGGATTCCAGCAAAACAGCTTGGCAGGGAAACAAATAGTCCATAATCTCATCCGTCATGTGGCCAAGGTCCGTAGCAACAGCCAGCCGCTTGCCGGCAGGAGTCCCAATTTGATAGCCCACGCTGCTGACGCTGTCATGAGGCGTGGAAAAAGAGAGAATTTCCAGATCATGGACGGCGAAAGCGGCCTCCGGCAAAGGAACCAGAGGCGTATGAGCGGGGATCTTCATGGTGCGGCCCAGGTAGTCCAGCACCGGCTCTGGGCCGTAAACCGGGCAGGTCAGCTTTTTCAGCAGTACCGGAAGAGCTTTTACATGATCGGAGTGTTCGTGAGTCAGCAGAATAGCGTCCAGCTCCTCATAGTGAGAGCCAATCTGCTCCAAAGCGGAGCAAATGGCTTTGCAGCTTAGACCGGCATCCACAAGAATGGTGGTTTCGCCCCCTTTGATCAGGGTGCTGTTGCCGCTGCTGCCGCTTCCCAAGGGGCAAATCAGATCCATGCAACGTCTCCTTTCCGAAAAACAAAGATTCGCAAGAAAAAACCGGACAGGAGGACCTGTCCGGTCATAGCAGTTACTGTGCCTGAGAGAGAATGGAATCCGGAGTGCTTACTTTTTTGATTTTCGCGCCCAGATTTTGCAGTTTTGGAATAATATCCTCGTAGCCTCGCTCGATATAGTGAATATCCTCCAGTTCAGAGATGCCTCTTGCGCAGAGAGCTGCCTGCAACAGCGCGGCGCCGGCACGAAGGTCGGTAGCTTTTACCGGGGCAGCCTTCAGCTCAGGGATTCCCTCCACCACGGCAACCTTGCCGTCAACCTGGATTTTGGCACCCATGCGGCGAAGCTCGTCCACATATTTGAAGCGGTTGTCCCAGACACCTTCGGTGACAATGCTGGTGCCCTGAGCGATGGACAGCAGGGTGGTCATCTGGGGCTGCATATCGGTTGGGAAGCCCGGATGGGGCATGGTTTTCACATTGACTTTCTTCAGAGGCTTATTGCGGCAGATACGGATGGCATCGTCATATTCGGTGACTTCCACGCCGGCCTGAAGGAGCTTGTCTGTGATGGATTCCAGATGTTTGGGGATGACGTTTTTAATCAGAACATCGCCGCCGGTAGCAGCCGCCATCGTCATGTAGGTGCCGGCCTCGATTTGGTCGGGGATAATGGAGTAGGTGGTGCCGCGCAATACATCAACGCCGTGAATTTTGATCACGTCAGTGCCTGCGCCGCGAATATCCGCGCCCATGGAGTTGAGAAAATTGGCCAAGTCAACAATGTGCGGTTCTTTGGCGGCATTTTCCAGAATGGTCAGACCTTTTGCCTTTACCGCAGCCAGCATGATATTGATGGTAGCTCCCACCGATACGACGTCCAGATAAATATGGGAACCGAAAAGTTCTTTGGCGGTGGCGTGGATAAAGCCGTAGTCAGTGGTCACTTCCGCGCCAAGGGCCTCAAAGCCCTTGATATGCTGGTCAATGGGGCGGACGCCGAAGTTGCAGCCGCCTGGAGGGGACACATGAGCTTCGCTGAAGCGGCCCAGAAAGGCGCCTAAAAAGTAATAAGAAGCACGCAAATGGCGAGAGGATTCGTAGGGTACAACAGGCTCCGCTATATAAGAAGTGTCGATTTCCACACTGTTTTTAGTCAGATAAGTGACTTTTGCGCCAAGGTCGCGGAGGATGCGGAAAAGAATGGTCACGTCGCTGATGTTGGGAACATTTTCAATGACGCAACGGTCTTTGGCGAGAATGGTGGCGGGAATAATAGCGACAACAGCGTTTTTAGCGCCGCTGATCTCAACCTCTCCGTGGAGGCGGTTGCCGCCTTCGATAATATATTTTTCCAAAATGGGTCTCCCCTTACGTTGTTAAATTCAAACAGGCGATTCAAAATCGCCGAAACCGGGAATTTCAAAAATAGTATTCGCAGACAAACAGCAAATAACGGCTGCAATTTTTGTCTGAATCAAAGCAAAATTTTTAAAATAAGCCTTTTCGGATCAGGATAACCGTGACAATCAGCGTGATAACTGCCGTTACCGCCATAGCGGTAAAGAAAGTGGGGGAAGGAAGACCGCTGACGTTCATGCCGTACATACCAAAAATGATGTTGGGAATGGTCATAATAATGGTCAGTGAGGTCAAAACCTTCATCACGTTGTTCAAGTTGTTGGAAATAATGGAGGACACGGCGTCCATAGTACCGGAAAGGGTATTGGAGTAGATGCTGCACATCTCGATGGCCTGCTTGATCTCAATAATGACATCGCCCAACAGGTCTTCATCTTCTTCGTACAGCTTGATGATGCGTCCCCGCATGATCTTTTCCAGGGTGACTTCGTTGGATTTTAGAGAAGTAGAGAAGTAAACCAGGGATTTTTCCAGGCTGAGAAGCTGGATGATCTCCTGATTACGCATCATTTTATGAAGCAGGCTCTCTGTGGTGGTGGAGAGCTTATCAATCTGTTTCAGATACTGCAGGAAACGGCCGGCGATCCGCAGCAGCAATTTTAGCAGAAACTGGGTTTTCTGATTGGTGTGCAGATTTTTCACCACACCGTTGCGAAATTCCTCAATAATGGTGTTGGATTTCAGCGATATGGTGACAATCTGCTGCGGGGTGTAAATAATGGCCATTGGCATGGTAAAGAAAACTCGGGTATGCTCATCTTTTTCCTGTTCGGCGATGGGCACGTCCACAATGACCAGCGTATTGTTGTCATCATCGCTGTCAACACGGGAAGCTTCTTCTTCATCCAATGCGGCACGGACAAAGTCCGGGTCAATATGCAGATTTTTTACCAATACCGAGATTTCTTCCGCTGTGGGAGCAATAGCACTTACCCAACAGCCTTCCTCCAGGGCGGGAATTTCTTCAATTCGATTGTTGATTGTTTTATAGAAATTAAGCATAGGCGACCTTCTTTCAGATGGTCAGGCAGCCAATGCAAAACCCTGACCGTCAAATTTTTTCATACAGCAACTGTACGGGTCAGGATTCATTACATTCACCTCAATTTCAATCCATTTCAATCCACAAAAGGGACAGGGGCATACTTACCCCTTGGATATTTCTATAACAGTCTTATTATAACATAAAAATTTGCAGTTTCAAGACGGAACGTCCAAGCCACTTCGGAGAAATTTTCAGAAAAAGCGGGAAAAAATCAAAGGAACCGGCAAAAACCGGTTCCTTTGGCTTAAATTCTTGCTTTCAGAAATTTTTCTCTATTTCAAATGCTCTTCCACAGCGGCAAAAAGATTCTGCGCGATCACTGGAATCTGCTGACGGTCGTTGGTGACGATTGTGAGATAAACCTTGATTTTTGGTTCGGTACCGGATGGGCGGATAATGACCTTAAGATTTTGTTCCAGATTATACTCCAGAATATTGGCCAGAGGCAGGCCGATATCGGACTCCACACCCTCTGCCCTGCGTTTGCCGGACTGATAATCCGCATAGCCGATGACCGGATAGCCGGCAAGCTCCCGCAGCGGATTCTGACGCAGCTGTGCCATAATGGTCTTCATCTTCTCCATACCGTCCGCGCCTTCGAAGCTGTAGCCTTTGACCTGGGCGTTGTAAATACCGTGACGGGCGAAAATCTCCTCCAGCGCGTCAATCAGGGTCATGTTTTTCTGCTTATAGTACTGGGCCATTTCGCAGATCATCATGGCACCGTTGACGCCGTCCTTGTCCCGAACATGGTCGCCGGTCATATAGCCATAGCTTTCTTCAAAGCCCAGCAGGAAACGATCCTGTTCGCCCTTGTCCGCAAGCAGAGAAACCTGCTCACCAATATATTTAAAGCCGGTAAGCACGTTGATCACCTGAACGCCGTAGTATTTTGCTACTTCATCAGCCAAAGGGGTGGACACGATAGATTTTACCGCTATCGGATTTTGAGGCAGGGTGCCCTGTTCCTTGCGGCAGCGGCAGATGTAATCCAGCATAAGAACGCCCACTTCGTTGCCGGTAGGCAGAATGAACTGGCCATGGTGATTGACTGCGCAGCCTACGCGGTCGCAGTCCGGGTCAGTGGCCAGCACCAGATCGGCGCCTTCCTTTTTGCAAAGTTCAATGCCCAGTTCCAAAGTCGCCTTTTCTTCCGGATTGGGGTAGGTACAGGTTGGGAAGTTGCCGTCAGGCTTCTCCTGTTCGGGGACAACGGTGGTGCGGACATTCATCCGATCCAGAATGGTACGGACGCAACGATTTCCGGCACCGTTGAGAGGGGTGTAAACAACGTGAAGGTCAGCGGAAGCTTCCTTATTTACACGGAGGCTGTAGACCTTGTCCAGGAAAGCCTGGATAAGGCTTTCCGGAATGTACTGAATGCTGCCGTTGGCAAGACCTTCTTCAAAGGAAATATGTTTTACACCAGTAAAGATGTCGGTTTTGCCCGCGTATTCCAGCACTTTCGCGGCGGCTTCCGGATTAAGCTGGCAGCCATCCGGGCCGTAGGCCTTGTAACCATTGTACTTGGCAGGGTTATGGCTGGCTGTGATCATAATACCGGCACCACAGTTTAACTGGCGTACAGCATAGGATACGCAGGGAACCGGCATCAGCTCGGCGTAGAGGTGGACCTGGATGCCGTTGGCGGCGAACACACAGGCAGTTTCTTTGGCAAAAAGCTGGCTGTTGATGCGGCTGTCGTAACCGATGGCAACGGTTTTGGCTTCATCCGAGTTGTTCAGGTAGTCCGACATTGCCTGAGTCGCCAAACGGACGGTATAAATGTTCATGCGGTTGGTACCCACACCCAAAATACCGCGGAGACCGGCGGTCCCGAACTCCAGATCTTTGTAAAAGCGCTCCATAATTTCCTTTTTATCGTTTTGGATCGCTTCCAGTTCAGCAGACAGAGCAGGGTCTTCCATTTTAACGGATCTCCAGATATGATATTTATCCATGTAGCTCATAGTATAACCCTCCATTATGATAAAGTCTGTTTTCACAGGGCAAAACACTCCCTATTATTGCTATTATAACATGAAACACAGTGCAATAAAGCACTTTTTTGTAATTTTTTCTAAAGAATTGACCTTATTTTTTCCGGACGGCAATCGAAAAAGGAATTGAAGCAAAAAAGGAAATATGTTACACTGTGATAAGATATAATATTTCTTAGAGCGCTGCGATCAATGCCATACTGTTGGGAACAGCCGTATGATGAAAGCGGAAGGGGGGATATGGTTGTATTGCTGCTACAAAAGTTATGGTGTGACCGGGATTGAGGCCTATCAGGTGCAGGTGGAAGTCGACCTGTCCAGAGGAATGCCCAGTTTTGAGATTGTCGGGCTGCCGGATGCGGCAGTAAAGGAATCCAGAGACCGAGTGCGCGCGGCCATGTCCACTTGCGGCTATCCGTTTCCGGTGGCCAAGATCGTACTGAACTTGGCTCCGGCCGCTGTCAAAAAGACTGGGCCGATTTACGATATGCCGATCCTGCTGGCAGTAATGAGCAGCAGAGGGTACTTGCCGGAGCCTGTGGAGACAAGAGCTTTCCTGGGGGAATTGTCCCTGTACGGTGAACTTCGTCCGGTGCGCGGCGTGCTGCCTATGGTTCTGCAGGCACGGGAAGATGGGATCAAAGAGATATTTCTGCCCAAAGCCAATGCGGAAGAGGGCGCCGTTGTGGACGGAATCACCGTCTACGGAGCGGAACATATTACCGATGTGATTCAGCATCTGTCCGGTGAAAAAACACTGGAGCCTCAGCCGCGCAAACGGCTGATGGAACAGGCGCAGACTTACCCGGTGGACCTTCGGGATGTAAAAGGGCAGGCTCTTGCCAAGCGTGCGCTGGAGGTAGCGGCAGCAGGCGGTCATAACCTGCTTCTTATCGGGCCGCCCGGTACTGGAAAAAGCATGCTGGCAAAGCGGATCCCGACGATCCTGCCCCCGCTGACGGAAAAAGAAACCATCGAAACGGCTAAAATCCACTCGGTAGCGGGTTTGCTGGAGAAGGAAGGAACGCTGCAGGTACAGCGTCCGTTCCGGGCGCCTCATCATACCGTAAGTCCTGCCGGTCTATCAGGCGGAGGCTCCAATCCCATGCCGGGAGAGATCTCTCTGGCTCATAATGGCGTCCTGTTTCTGGACGAACTGCCGGAATTCAGCCGTCAGGCCATCGAGATTCTCCGCCAGCCCATTGAAGATGGGACCGTAACCATATCCAGGGCCAGCTCTCGGGTCACTTATCCCTGCAATGTAATGGTTGTAGCGGCAATGAATCCCTGCCCTTGCGGATATTTGGGACATCCCACAATCGCCTGCCGCTGCAGTGAGAAGGCGGTGGACAAGTATTTGGCCAGAGTTTCCGGGCCTTTGCTGGATCGCATGGACATTCAGGTGGAGGTGGCTCCGTTGGAGTACAGCGACCTGACTTCCACATCGGAAGAGGAATCCTCCGCTCAGGTTCGAGAGCGGATCTGTCGGGCAAGAGGCATTCAGGAGCAGCGTTTCAGCGGAACGGAAACCACCTGCAATGCCGGGATGACCTCGGCGCAGATGAGAGAATTCTGCTCGCTGACAGAGGAAGCTTCCAAGCGGATGGCGGCAGCTTTTGACCGGATGGGGCTTTCCGGCAGAGCCTACGACAGAATTCTGAAAGTGTCCCGCACCATCGCGGATCTGGAGGGGAGCCTGCAGATCGAGAGTCGTCATTTGATGGAAGCATTGCAGTACCGCTCTCTGGACAGAAAGTATTGGAGGAGATAGAAAAAGTCTTGTGGACCTTGATTGAATATTATTGGGGAATTTTCGGAAGAAAGGAAGGCCTTTCCGCAGGAAGCGGGAAGATAGGATGATGAATATGGGTAAGTTAAAAATAAACAGGGATAAGCTGCTGAAGGAACTGGGTGTTCTGTTTATTATTTTTATCGGGAACCTGATTTTGGCGCTGGGCGTTATGCTTTTCATTGCGCCAATGGGCTTTATGAGCGGAGGCGCTACCGGTATCGGCTTGCTGCTGGAGCATGTGTTTGGGCTGAAGCTGTCTGTCGGTGTTGGTATTTTAAATGTGATCATGTTTATTCTTGGTTTTTTGGTGCTGGGCAAACGCTTCGCGGCGACTACGCTGTTGAGCACCTTCCTTTATCCGGGTGCTTTGGCGATTTTGGAGTCTATTCCAGCCATTTCCACTTTGAACAGCGATCCTCTGCTTGCGGCTGTTTTCGGCGGCGGTCTGGTTGGGCTGGGGGTAGGTCTGGTGATCCGTGTAGGAGCTTCTACCGGCGGTATGGACATCCCTCCGATTATTTTGCAGAAAAAAACAGGAATTTCAGTGGCAATCAGCATGAACGCCATGGATCTTATTATTGTATGCACACAACTTCCATATTCCAATGCCCAGAACCTGTTCTACAGCCTGGTGGTTATCATCGCCACTACCATCGTTTTGGACAAGGTAGTTATGCTGGGTGTAACACAGACGCAGGTAATGGTTATCAGTACAAAATACGAGGAGATCAGCCAAGCAATCCAGGACAAGATCGACCGGGGAACCACTCTGCTGAATTCGGTGAGCGGTCATTTGAAGCAGCAGCAGAGGGTGGTTATGTCGGTCATCAACAACCGTCAGCTTCATGATTTGACCAACGTGGTGAAGGAGATTGACCCGCATGCTTTTATGATCGTTAATCGGGTCAATGAGGTTCATGGAAACGGTTTTACACTGAAATTAGAGGATCGGCTGCCAAACAAGGGTGGAATCAGCAAATAAACTGGGAATTTTGCCGTTTTTTCAAAATTGCCTTGCTTTTTTGAAAAGGTTATGATATTATATACCATGTTATTTTTGTATATCAGAAAGAGGTGACTCCGTAATGAAACAGGGTATCCATCCTAAGTATGAGCCAACAGTAGTAAAATGTGCATGTGGTGCAGAATTTGAAACTCGTTCTACCAAAAAGGACCTGCGCGTTGAAATTTGTTCAAAGTGTCATCCTTTCTTTACTGGCAGACAGAAGCTCGTTGATTCTGGCGGCCGTGTAGATCGCTTCAACAAGCGTTTCAACATGGACAAATAATGGCGGTATAGAACCGGCCATTGAAGGCGGTGCAGTTTCTGCACCGCCTTTCTTTTCATTTGGTTTTTTATTTGTTTTCCAGACAGGAGGTTTCGCCATGAAAGAATATGTCACCGTTGCTCAAAAAGCTCAAGACGATTTTTTTGAGCGAAAATCCCAGTTTATTGGCGCTATTGCGCCGGCTTCCACGGAGGAAGAGGCCCTGGCCTTTTTAAGCGAAGTGCGGGCAAAGCACAGAGATGCCCGCCATAACTGCTTTGCTTATGTTCTCAAGAACGGGGTAAAGCGCTGTTCTGACGATGGCGAGCCGCAGGGGACTGCCGGCGTACCAATTCTGGAGGTTGTGGAACGAGAAGGGATCACGGACGTGATCGTGGTGGTGACACGTTATTTCGGCGGCATTCTGCTGGGTGCCGGGGGCTTGGTTCGGGCCTATGCCCATGCAGCGAAGCTGGCGGTTGACGCGGCTCAGCGGAAAGTGATGAGCCCGGCGGTGCTGCTGCGGCTTAAAATGGATTATAATCAGTACGGGAAAATCAACAACATTCTGTCGAAATATACAGCGGTTCTTCAGAATACGGAATTTACGGATATGGTCACCATGGGCATTTTGTTTATTGAACGGGATGTGGAAGCTTTCCGGGCGGAACTGACCGAACTGACGGCGGCGACCGTGGTTCCGGAGGAAGTGGAACGCTGCATGGGAGAATTTCCTCTGTAAGGCTGTGGGCTGTTTTCGCAAAAAACAGGTCAACAATCGAAAAAAAGAAAAAAACTTCTGCAAATAAGCAGGAGTTTTTTCTTTTGTTCGGTATAATTATTATAGGGAAACTATCGAACAGAATGATAATTTTTCCAGATTGCTCGAAAAGAGCATGTTTTTTGACAGATGAAGCATAATTTGACGATAACTGCACACTGATATGACAGGATAGGTCAGAAAGGAGGACACAATGATCCCGGATTCCTTTATTCAAGAGCTGAAAGCAAGCTGTGACATTGAAGATGTTGTTTCGGCTTATGTAAAGCTGACCCGGAAGGGAAAAAATTTGGTGGGGCTGTGTCCGTTCCATTCGGAGAAGACAGGCTCTTTTTTTGTTTATCCCCAAACCCAGTCTTTTTACTGCTTTGGCTGCGGCGCAGGAGGAGATACCATCACCTTTCTGCGGCGTATTGAGAATCTGGAGTATGTGGAGGCGGTCAAGCTGCTGGCCCAGAAAGCCGGAATTCCTGTTCCGGAAGATTCCATGGACAACAGCGGAGCCAGGCTGAAGGCCAGAACGCTGGAGATCAATCGGGAAACAGCCCGTTTCTATCATCAATGTCTGATTTCAGAGCCGGGAAAGGATGCTTACCGTTATCTCATTGAGCGAGGACGAACACCAAAGATCATCCGGCGCTTTGGCTTGGGTTACGCACCGGATGACTGGAACAGCCTGGTGGATCATTTAAAGGGAAAAGGTTTCCGGGAAGAAGAAATGGTCGCTTCGGGAATTTGTGCGCGGAGCAAAAACGGCGGGCTGTACGACCGCTTTCGCGGCAGAGTCATTTTCCCCATCATTGATTTGAGAGGGAATGTTGTGGCTTTCGGCGGACGGGCCATGGGCGATCGGGGGCCGAAATACCTGAACTCCTCGGATACGCCGGTTTTCAAAAAAAGCAAGAATTTGTTCGCGCTTAACTTTGCCAAAGCCTCCAAGGCGCCAAACCTGATTCTGGCGGAGGGGTATATGGATGTGATCGCCATCCATCAGGCGGGTTTTGATAACGCGGTGGCTACACTGGGCACCTCTCTGACCGAAGAACAGGCCCGCATCATTGCCCAATACACCGATACCATTATCATTGCTTATGACTCGGATAATGCCGGACAAGCCGCGACAAAACGGGCGATCAATATTTTTTCCGAGGTTGGAGTCAAGGTCAACGTGCTGACCATCCCGGACGCGAAGGACCCGGACGAATATTTAAAAAAATTCGGTCCGGAACGTTTTCAGCTTCTGCTGGAGGGCTGCACCAACGCGCTGGAGTTTGAAATCACGAAGCTTCGAAAGAAATATGATACGGAAACCGCGGACGGAAAGGTCGGCTTTCTCAAGGATTTTGCCCGTCTTATGGCTGATATCCGCAATCCGTTGGAAAGGGAAGTTTATTTGACCAGAACCGCTGAGGAATTGGGTGTGTCGCCAGCGGCCATTACAGCGCAGATCACCTCCATTCAGCAGGGGCGCAAGCGGGTGCAGGCCAAAAAAGAAAAAAATGACACCAGCATTTATATCGGGGATATTGCGGCGGGACGGAAGGATCTGGACCGCAGGCGCAATCTGAAATACGCTGTGGCAGAGGAACGGATCATTGAGATTTTGATCAAAAATCCGGATTATGTTCCGTATTTTCTGCAAAATATGAAGCCGGAAGACTTTGTTACGGAAATAAACCGGGAGATTGCCGTTTTGCTCTGTGAACGGATCCAGACCCATCGCTCGGTGGAGCCTATGGCCCTTTCCGGAGAGCTGTCCGGGGAAGCCATGGATCGTTTATCGGCGATTTTGGCTTCCGAAACCATTCAACGAGCGGAACGCTCCCAATTGGATGAGTACATGGCCATTCTCAAGGAGCACAACAACGCGAAATCGGAGCAGGATATTGCAAAAATGGATCCCGATGAGTTTAAGCATTATGTGGATTCCTTAACCGCAAAGAAGAAATAGGGGGAATATTATGGCAAATGCAAATAATAAGGACAAAAAAACAGTTATTTGTGAGCTGATTGAGTCCGGTAAAGCCAACGGAAAGCTGACTGCCCAGGAAATAAACGATGCCTTGGAGCAGTTGGATTTTGATGTGGAGAAAGTGGACAAGCTGTACGATACACTGGAGAGTCTGAATATTGACATTGTGGATGATCTGGATCTCAGTGAGCTGGAGAAAAAAGGCGCGGACTCTTTGGAAGATGATGAGGCGTTGCTGTCTGTGGATGGCATCAATATTGACGACCCGGTGAAGGTGTATTTGAAAGAGATCGGCCGTGTTCCTCTGCTGACTCCGGAGGAAGAGGTTGAGCTGGCTGAACGGATGGCGGAGGGCGATCCTTATGCCAAAAAGCGTCTGTCGGAAGCCAACCTGCGTTTGGTGGTTTCCATTGCTAAGCGTTATGTAGGCCGTGGAATGCAGTTTTTGGATTTGATTCAGGAGGGTAATCTGGGTCTGATCAAAGCGGTTGAGAAATTTGACCATACCAAAGGGTTTAAGTTTTCCACCTACGCTACCTGGTGGATCCGTCAGGCGATTACACGCGCCATTGCCGACCAGGCAAGAACGATCCGTATCCCGGTTCACATGGTGGAGACGATCAACAAGGTGAAAAAGGTATCCAGCCAGCTTCTCCATAAAAACGGACACGATCCAACGGCGGAAGAGATTGCCGCGGAACTGGATATGCCTTTGGATAAGGTTCGTGAGATTATGCGGGTAGCTCAGGAGCCGGTTTCTCTGGAAACACCGATCGGTGAGGAGGAGGACAGCCATCTGGGCGACTTTATTCCCGATGATGACGCGCCGGCTCCGGCTGACGCGGCTTCTCATACCCTTCTGCGGGAGGAACTGGAGGATGTTCTGTCTACGCTGACTCCAAGAGAAAAGAAGGTTCTGGAGCTGCGCTTCGGACTGGTAGACGGAAGAAACCGTACGCTGGAGGAAGTGGGCAAGGAATTCAACGTTACCCGTGAACGCATCCGTCAGATCGAGGCCAAGGCTCTCCGTAAACTGCGCCATCCAAGCCGCAGCAAGCGCCTGAAGGATTTCCTTGATTAAATTGATCTTGGTGAGGTGAGAGTATGCGCTTTACAATGGAAACAGACTATGCGATCCGGATCGTGTACTGTCTGGCAAAGGCAGGAAAGCGAATGGATGCAAAATCAATCGCCGAAGCGTCTGACGTAACCCTGCGTTTCTCCCTGAAAATCTTACGGAAGCTGGTTGCCGCCGGTATTGTGAAATCCTTTAAAGGTACACAGGGAGGCTATGAGATCGGCCGGCCGTTGGAGGAAATCTCTTTATATGATGTGATCCGCACCGTGGAGGGCGAATACCAGCTTTCCCGCTGTCTGTCCGGGGAATATGAGTGCGGCTGCAAAACAGGAGCGCCCTGCCGGTTCCAGAGAGTGTTCCGGGATATTTCCAAAGATGTGCAGGCAAGGCTGGAATCTCATAAATTTTCGGAATTTATGTAAGTTGTGGAACATAGGATAAGAAAACAGGCGGGGAAGGTGCGGTGGTCATAAAACAGTTTCAGTCCCGGCAGTAATGTCTGCCGGGACTATTCTTGCATATATTGTAGCCGTATGATATGATTAAACAGGCCGATAAACTGGAATTTGACGAGGTGATTTATGTTGAATCAAAGAATCATAATCAAAACAATAGACAAATCCCACGAAGCAGACATTAACATTCCCAACGAGCCGTTCGCTCTGTTCGGACGAATGATTCCGACTTACGCAGATGGTAAGTGGGCCTATACGACCGAGAAACTCGACACGGTCGCAGAAATGTGCTTTCCAGACGAAAACTACAATTATGACGAACTTGCCGAGAACCATATTTTTGTCGGTGCTTACGACGGCGGCAAATGCATCGGACTTGCCATTCTTTGTCATAGCTGGAACAAATATATGTATCTTTATGATTTGAAGGTCAATAAGGAATATCGTGGGCAGCATATTGGTGAATTGTTGATTGAGAAGTCAAAAGAAATTGCTGTGGAACACGGTTATAACGGACTATATACGCAGGGCCAAGACAACAATCTTGCGGCGTGCCTGTTTTATATCAAGTGCGGCTTTGTCATTGGCGGGCTGAATACCAATGTGTATAAAGGCACGAAACAAGAGGGCAATGCAGATATTTATTTCTATCTGGATCGCGGCCAGAAAGACCAAACGACATGACAAAACCGCTCGCGAATTTGCAAACAGAAAATTGACACTTAGACATTGACAACTTCCAATTTGTTGAACTGATAAAGAGCGCACTTCTATACAGAGGCAAGCTCTGTATAGAAGTGCGCTCTGCGAGGCGAACAGCCCGGACATTTGAATGTCCGGGCTGTTTTGCGTCACTTCGTTCCGAACAAGGGGCTGCACCCCTTGTTCTGCGAAAGCAGCTGTACCCATAATGAAAAGGCGTGACTTTCGCGGTCACGCCTTTCCTGTTTTACTGTTTTACGAACACCGCCCGAAACCCCGCCTGTTTTCTTATGGGATCTACATGATATGCTCATGCACGATGTTGTCCACCACACGGACGCCCATCGTATCCGGTGACGCTACCCGGTAGGAAGCGATAGACAGATAGTCAAAAGCGGGACAGATCCGTTTTTCCGGAGAGATGTGCAGATTATCCCGGATATCCTTTGGGATATCGGAGGTATCGGCCGGCCGGGGATAATCCTGCGTGACCGGAGGGGTTTGAGGAGAAATTTTCATTTTGTGTTTCATGATCAATCACCTCACTAACAGGATGTGCGGATAGACCGGGGATATTCACAAAAAATCGGGGAAAGTTAAGGATTGTTTGTTGATAAAATTATTGGAAAGTCCTTTTTTCTTCATAGCTTTGTGTTATAATACAAAAGTATGGGAAGACGCGGATTTTCCGGAAAACAGCTGCAACACCGCTGTCTTTTTCCCGAAAAGAGTAGGAGAGGATCATTCCAGCAAGGAGGGCGCGAAGATGGTTTTTGCCAATCTGATCTTTATTTACATATTTCTGCCGCTGAATCTGCTTCTTTATTTTTCCACTAAGAAGAAAGGGTTCCGGAATGCGGTTCTGATTGCTTTTTCTCTGTTTTTCTATGCCTGGGGAGAACCAATCTGGATCACGCTGCTGCTGTTTTCCGCTGTAATCGACTATTGTCATGGCCGTATCATTGAAGGACACCGGGGCCAGTGGCAGGCCAAAGCGGCGGTGGCATCGTCGTTGATTCTGAATCTGGGGCTGTTGGGCACCTTTAAGTACAGCGGTTTTATTGTAGAAAATGTCAATGCACTCTTAGGCACCGGTTTTGCGGTGCCCAGTTTCGCTCTGCCCATTGGTATTTCCTTCTACACCTTCCAAACCATCTCGTACACGCTGGATGTTTACCGGGGGGGCGTAAGGGCGCAGCGGAGCTTCAGCAAATTCCTGATGTATGTTTCCAGCTACCATCAGCTTGTGGCCGGTCCCATTGTGCGATACAGCGATGTGGCCAAGGAAATTGAGGATCGTCATACCACAGCGAAGGATTTCAGCGAGGGCATCACCAAATTCTGTATTGGATTGGCCAAAAAAGTTATGGTAGCCAATGTGGCAGGGAAGATGGTGAGCCATTACTTAGACGGCGACTTGGCAAAGCTGTCTGTTGCCGGCGCATGGTTTGGCGTGATCATGTTCTCCATTCAGCTCTACTATGACTTTTCCGGCTATTCGGATATGGCCATTGGCTTGGGACGCATTTTCGGCTTCCATTACCCCACCAATTTCAACTATCCGTATATTTCCAAGTCGGTTACCGAGTTTTGGAGAAGATGGCATATCACGCTGGGAGCCTTCTTCCGGGATTATGTATATATTCCTTTAGGCGGAAACCGGAAACATCAGTGGTTGAATATCGCCGTTGTATGGTTTTTGACCGGTTTGTGGCATGGAGCGAGCTGGAACTTCATTCTTTGGGGCCTGTATTACGGTGTTTTGCTGGTGTTGGAAAAGCTGTTTTTGTTAAAATTACTGAAAAAAATACCTGCTGTATTTGGTCATTGCTATACGCTGTTTGCGGCAGTGGTAGGCTGGGCTATTTTCTATGTGACGGATTTGGGACGCTTACGTTCTCTGCTGTCCATTCTGTTTGGCTTTTCAGGAGCGGCCATCAGCGATCTGCAGCTGACCATTACTGTTCAGAATAATATCTTCTGGTTGATTGGGGCGGCGGTATTCTGCATGCCTGTTACCCAGTGGATCAAAGCCAAGGTTCAGGCGCTTCCGGAAGAGAAGCAGGCTTTGTGCCAGGGCTGTGCCGCTGTGATGAACGTGGGAATTCTGTTCCTGTGTACCGCCCTTTTGGTGGGACAGAGCTACAATCCCTTCCTGTATTTCCGGTTCTAAGGAGGCCATAAGAGGATGAAAAAGAAGAATGACGGTTTGTCCGGTCTGCAGGCCTCTCACTGCATCAATGTGGGTGTATTTATCGCTGTTATATCCGTAATGGGAGCGGCAGCGGTCCTTCTGCCCAAGCCAAGCGTATCCGAATATGAGAAACGGGAGCTGGAAAAGTTTCCGGAATTTTCGCTGGAAAGTTTGTTTTCCGGTGAATATGTGGAAAAACTGGATCTGTTCTTCGCGGATACTTTCCCGGCGAGAGAAAAATTTGTTGAATTGGCTGCCCGCAGCGAGGATTGGAGAGGGCTGAGAATCGATGATGTAAAAATCCACGAATCAGGAAATCCGTCCACTACGGTACCGCCGGAGCTTCCAGAGGAAACCCTGCCGGAGGTAACGGAGAAGGAGGACGAATCCTCCACGGCACCGGAAAACGGAGAAAATCCGCCAGATCCGACAACAGAATCGGAAGAAAGCAATCCGCCGGCAGCCGAAACCGATGAGGTGGAGGGCGAGCAGCGAGGGTCCGTTTTTATCTATAAGGATATGGCCCTGCCCATGTTCGGTGGGAATCAATATGCCTGCCAGCGTTACGCGGCGGCCCTTGCCAAATATCAGGAGGCGCTGGGAGACAGCGTTCAGATTTACAATCTGGTCATTCCTTCTTCCATTGAGTTTTATCTGCCGCAAAAATATAAGGATCAAGGCATTACCGGAGATGAAAAGGCTAATATTGACTACATTTACTCCCTTATGGATCCAAACATCAAAACGGTGGATGCTTACAGCACCATGCTGGCCGCCAAGGAGCGGGGGGAATATATCTACTTCCGCACCGACCACCACTGGACTGTTCGGGGAGCCTATGCCGCTTACGAGGCGTTCTGTAAAGAGGCTGGTTTTGAGCCGGTTCCGCTGGAGAATATGGAGCGGCATGTGATCGAAAACTTTGTGGGCACCCTTTATGGGCAGACCCAGGATATTGTGCTGAAGGAAAATCCGGATTATGTGGAGTATTTCATTCCGCCTACGCCTCATACGGCGTATCGCTATGTAAAGAATCAACCGTATACGCCTTATGCCTCCACGGTGTTTGCTGATTATGCCACCGGTGGCAGCAATACCTACAGCGTCTTTCTTCACGGCGATCTGCCGCTGACCCATATCATCACCGAGGCAAACACGGGCCGAAAGATTTGTGTTGTGAAGGAATCCTTTGGCAACGCATTTTCTCCTTTTATGATCTCTCACTATGACGAGGTATTTGTGGTGGATCAGCGCTACTTCCAGTTGGGCCTGATTGATTTTATTCAGCAGAACGGTATTACGGATTTGCTGTTCATCAATAACATTTTCGCTGCCAATACGGATATCCGCATCAATGAAATCGAACGGATTAAGTATCAGGTGTTTGTGCCTCCAGTGGTGGAAACCGAACAGCAGGAGAGCGAGGAAGAGGCCGCTGCGGAAGAAAAGGCGGAAGAAGAGCAGAAAACCAAGAAAAGCAGCAAAAAGAAAAAATCCGATGAAGAGGACGATGAGGACGAATAGGGAAAGGAGCCGGAAGAAATGAAAAGAGCGGTACTTTGTGTGCTGATGGCACTGCTGTGCGGCTGCCAGAGTCTGCCGGCCAATCCCATCCGTCCGGATGATCAGCCTGTGGAGCTTACCTTAGCGATCCCGAAAGGCAGCAGTGAGCTGGTCCGGGAGGTTGCAAGGGAGTTATCCCGCCGCGCGGAAGATTTCGCGGAGAATTCGCTGTCTGTGGAGATCGTGGAGGCGGACAATATTTGGCAATGTATTCAGGATGGCAGCGCGGATTTGCTGGTTTGTGACAACAGTCGGGCGGTAAGCGATGCGGTTAAGCTGGGTAAGGTGGAATATCCGGTGGAATTTGTCATCAGTGAAGAGAAACGGAAGGAAGAAATTCCTGTTTATCAGGAGGTTCTCGGCGACGGTGCCATGTTTGCCATGCTGGATTATCCCTACTTTTTCCGGGATGAGGACTGTGTGATAACCGGCGGAAATCATGAGGATGTTTTGGCGGCTTTGAATTATTCTTTGCCGGAAAACGATTCTATGGAACTGAAGCGTCTGACCTATGGAGGCAGTCTCCACTGGCTAACCAACGATATAGCCGCCCTGGAGGAATATATAACGGACAAAACGCCGCTGGAGGTGATCCAGGAGCAGATGGACAGAGGAGAGAGCCTGCGGGATATCTGGGGGCTGCTGGGCGACAGCGATGTGTTGGTGCGGGAGGTGGATCTGACCGTATCCAGGACGGATCTCAGCGATAAAACGCTGCTGCTCAGTGGAGGAAGAATGAAGCTGATAGATATTTTCGCCAATCCGTCCACGCTGGCGGGTCTGAGTGAACAAGAGCAGGCAGCTGTTCAGGAGGCCATTATTTACAGCGGAGGTTATGCTTGTACGCTGGCCCAGGATCAGCAGGAGCATATTCTGCGTCAGTTGGAGGAAGAAGGGATCCAAATCACCCAGATCAACATAGACGACTGGTATGAGGCTTTCCAAAAGCTATATCGTTCCGGCGATCACGAAGTAAACGGTGATTTGGCCCAGCTTGTTTGGGACAAGGTGCAGCGTTTTCACTAAAACAGAAAACGAATTTTTCGGTGGCGCAGAGATGCGCCGCCTTTTTTCTTGCTTCACTCTGTGTTACAATAGGGATAACAAGCAAAAAAGGAGGGCCGCTTATGACAAGAGAAGAACGTTATGCGGCGATCTACAGCCATGATACGGTGTACTGTCCGCCTCAGGAGGAGGGCTGCGCCATGCTGGAGGTTGCTTTGGGCTGCAGTTGGGGAAAATGTAATTTCTGCGACTTCGCAAAAGACAAATTTACTATCCATCCCATGGAGAAAATTGAGGAGAATTTAAAAATTCTGGCAGAATTGCAGCCGGAAAAGGAGCGGGTTTTCTTCTTGGGAGAGAATGCGCTGGTTTTAGATACCAGAAAGCTGCTGGATATTATGGCGTTATGCCGGAACTATATGCCGAAAGTCACTTCTTTTGCCATGTATGCCCGTTTTGATGATGTTTTGCGGAAATCGGACAAGGAACTGGCGGAGCTGCGGGAGGCCGGCTTGGAGGATCTGCACATTGGCTTTGAATCCGGCAGCGATTCCATTCTGGCCATGATGAATAAGGGCGTGACCAGCTTTGAAATGCTGGAGGCGTCGCAGAAGCTGGACAAAGCTGGTATTGGTTATTTCTTTACGGTGATTTTGGGGCTGGGCGGCAGGACTTACCGCAATCTTCACGCGCTGGAGACATCCCGCTTGCTGAACCGTATGCATCCGAAGGGGATTTGGTGCCTGAACTTAAAGCTTTGGCCGCATACTCCTTTGGAAAAAATGGTGGAGCGGGGAGAATTTGACTTCATGAATCCATGGGAAACTTTGCTGGAGGAACGGATCCTGCTGCAAAATCTGAATGTGGAAAATTGTTTCTATATGGATACAACTGCTTTGGATTTAGTGACCATCGAAGGGATGCTGCCCAACGCCAAAGAGTCCCTGCTGGCCAGCATCAACCGTCTGTTGGAGTGGGAGGAAATGCGATGCAGATATCAGAGAGATTAGCCTCAATTCCGGAGGTCGCGCAGGCGGCAAAAGGGGAAGAAACGCTGTGGCTGAATCCCAATAAGAAGCCTTTCGCAGCTTTGGAAGGAACTTTTCCAATTACAAGGGCACAAATGGATGAGGCAGAACAGCGAATGAAACGCTTTGCGCCGTATCTGGAGAAAGTTTTTCCGGAAACAAGAGCGGCGGGAGGCATTATTGAATCTCCTTTGCGGGAAATCCCGCGGATGGGACAGTGGTTGGAGGAAACTTACGGTGTAAAAGGGCCTTGGCTGCTGAAAATGGACTGTGATCTGCCCATCGCAGGTTCCATTAAGGCCCGCGGCGGTATTTATGAAGTGCTTCAGCATGCGGAGCAGCTTGCTTTTGAGCAGGGTTTGCTTCGTCCGGAGGACAATTACGCCATTTTGGCAGAGGAGCGTTTTCGGGAATTTTTCTCCCATTACACGATTCAAGTAGGCTCTACCGGAAATCTCGGTTTGAGCATTGGTATTATGAGCGCGAAGCTGGGGTTCCGGGTCATTGTGCATATGTCAGCGGACGCGAAACAATGGAAGAAGGATCTTCTTCGGGAAAAAGGCGTCATGGTCGTAGAATATCCTCAGGATTACGGCAAAGCAGTGGAAGAAGGGCGGCGCCGATCCATGGAAGATTCCATGAGTTACTTTGTGGATGACGAAAATTCCGAAAGCCTGTTTCTGGGCTATACCATTGCTGGCCGCCGTCTGCGGGAGCAAATGGAAGAACAGCACATTGCGGTAGATGAGGAGCATCCGCTGTTTGTTTATTTGCCCTGCGGCATTGGAGGCGCACCGGGGGGAGTTGCCTTTGGACTGAAACATGAATTTGGCGATGCGGTCCATTGCTTCTTTGCAGAGCCTACAGAGGCCTGCTGTATGCTGTTGGGCATGGCTACAGGCCTGCACGACGGGATCTGTGTGCAGGATGTGGGCCTTAGCGGTAAAACGCAGGCAGACGGACTGGCAGTGGGCAGACCTTCCGCCTTTGTAGGAAGAATGGTGGAACCTTTGATCAGCGGCTGCGCCAGTGTAAAAGATGATATTCTGTTCCGATGGATGAAACAACTGTTGGATCGGGAGGGTGTCTTTATTGAACCATCTTCCTGCGCGGCTTTTGCTGCTGCGCCTTTGCAGGACAGGCTGAGGGAATATATCCGCCGGGAAGGACTGGAAGGAAAGAAAATCACGCATCTTGCCTGGGCCACCGGAGGAAAGCTGGTGCCGCAGGAGGAAAGAGAGCGGTATATCGCTTTCGCAAAATAAAAGTAATTTGGGAAAATAAAAGTAAAATAGAAAAATACCCTGCCGATGGCAGGGTATTTTTCTATTCAGAGAGGAGAGAAAGTGGGTCGATATACTCATCGTTGTTTTCTACCATAAAGTGCAGATGGATCCCGTCCGCTGCTTCGCAGGGAATCACATCCACAGAGCCGATGTGTTCGCCCATGGCGATGGAATCGTTCAGCTTCACATTCAAGTCCTGACTCAGTCCGCAGTAGGTCAATACATAGTCACCGGATTGGATCTCCACGGTTGTGCCCCAGAGGGGATCGAAGGTGATAGCGCTTACCCGTCCGTCGCAGGCAGATTTCACCATGTCACCTTTTTCTGCTTTCAGATCCACGCCGTTATGGGTGCGCCACTCCTTGAGCGTAATGTTTTTAACCAGTTGATCACCGCTGAATGGAGCCATAACCTGTGTATTCAGAGGCAGTGTGAAGGACAGCGTCAGTGATTTGTCCGACTGCACCAGCGGTTCGGATAGCCCGGCGGATGCTGTGGTATCCCCGGATGAGGAGCCAGAGCTGGAGGAAGCGGATGAGTCGTCGGTTGGCTTGGATTCCGGCTTGGTAATATCCGGCTGCTTCTGCTCTACCGGAGCGGCTTCTGACTGGGAAGGGGTGGTTTGCGGCTCCTGGGCGGACAGGGAGGAATTGGTGTCCTCCTGCGGTTGAGTCAGCTCCGTCTGAGGAGCTTCCGCGAAAGGGTCGGAACGGTTCATGCTGTTAAGAGTGATCCATGCGGCAGTTCCGGCTCCGGCCAGACAGACGGCCAGGGCTACATACATTCCTTTGCCGAGAAGAAAACGGCTGAATTTATTTCTGTGATTATTCATAGTGTTTTAGCACCTCCAAGGGTAGTTTGCACGGGTTTTGGCTTCTTTATGCTTTGGGAGGAAGGTTTTGTTGGGTTTTCGGACGCCGTTCCTTCCAAAGGTTCCACAGTTCCCGCAGCCCCATCAGCAGTAAAAAAATGGCGAAAATCTTCCGCAACAGTTGAGATTCCAACTTTGTACTGACCATACTGCCCAAAATGCTGCCGATGATACCAGACGGCAAATTCTTTTTCAGCAGGTTGCTGCGAAGCAGCTGGTTTTTTCTATGAAGAAAGATAGCAAAAGCGGCTGTAGGTATAAAAAGGAGAAGGTTCAGTGCCTGGGCGTGGGCTTGGGGAAGTTGGGTGAACAGCACCAGATAAAGCATCAGCAGACTGCCGCCTCCCAAACCCATGCTGCCCAGAACAGAGGCAAGAAAAACCATGAGAAAAGAGAAAAAATTCGGTTCCATGAAAGCCTCCTACTGACAAAGAATGTGAAAGGCGGTATAGAGAATCAGCAAGGCGAAGAAAAAGCGAAGTTTGTTGGGCTTTATTTTCTTTAACAGCCAGGCGCCCAGTGCGGAACCTGACAAAGCCGGAAAAACAAAAAACCAATTCTGAAGCAGAGAGCCGTTTTCTCGAAATACACAGACCATTAGGCTGACAATGCTTAACGGAAGCATCAGGCCAACGGCGGTGGCATGGGCTTCATTGGGGGAACAGCCTTGTTTTTTTAAGAGGCTGACGGCTAAAATACCGCCTCCTGTACCCAACAGTCCGTTGATCAAGCCGGGAAGAAAGCCGGAGAATCCACTGAGGGAAAACATAGGTCACCTCCAAATTCTTTCTATGGCTTAGTGTGGACAAAAAAACAAATTTTATCCGCAAAAAAAACCTCCCCTGAAGGTTCAGGGGAGGTGATATTACAGAGAATAGCCTCTTTTTTCCAGAAGGAGGCGGATCCCGGCGCTGGCCAGCAGGCAACCGGCAGCTGGGGGGACAAAGGCACAGCTTGCCGGACTATGTCTCCCATGTTCTGATTGGCCTACAATGGCTTTGTGGGGTTCTTCTACCGAATAAATAACGGTTTGATGGTTAACAGCTCGCTTTTTCAGTTCCCGGCGCATGACTCTTGCCAAAGGACAGCCGCAGCCCGCTGTTTGAGAGATGTCGCCCCAACGAAGTTGAGACGGATCCACTCGATTGCCGGTGCCCAAACAGCAGACAAGAGGAATCCCTTTTTCTTGACAGCTTTGGGCCAAGTGCAGTTTGGAGGTGACGGTATCAATAGCGTCAAGAATCAGATCCGGCTGTAAGTCAAAGAGAAAGTCGGCATTTCCCGGAAGATAAAACTCCTTTTTCAAAATCAGATTTATTTCAGGATTGACCGCCTTCAGACGTTGGGTAGCGGCATCAATTTTATCCATTCCCACCGTTTCCGCGGTGGCAAAAAGCTGGCGGTTGCGATTGGTATCATCCACTGTATCGCTGTCTACAAGAATCAGGGTACCAACTCCCATACGGCAGATTGCTTCCGCCGCGGAGCCACCAACTCCGCCAAGTCCCAGCACGGCGACCGTGCTGTTTTTTAACGCTGTCATTGCATCCTCGCCGATCAAAAGAGCACTTCGTTCCAGCCATGCCATGTAAGAAAAACCTCTTTTCGAAAAGAATTGGAAAAAGAAACAGCCCCCAAAGGGGCTGTGATTATACAAAAGTAAAATCCCACCATGCCGTCGTACAGCGATTAAAACCCGTCAAGCGACAGGGTGGGTACGTGCAACCCATTGATTTCACGCTCCCTTCGTCCGCAAAAGCGGGAGGTCTGCAATCCGTCAACGGAGATGCACTCCCTAGGAGTAAGTGTTGGATCATAAAAAACTGCACTTAATCGCACACAGCAGGATTTTATTTGTTTGGAGAGATCGGACAGACCGAAGGTCTCCGATTTCATTATAAGCCACCAAGGGTGGAATTATTCGTCGTCTTCCTCAAAATCATAGGTGTCTTCCAGGCGCTTCATGAAGATATCGGCGATTGCATCCAGCTCGTCATCATCTTCAATGGTCTCCAGGAATTCCTCGCCGTCCTCTTCGGTTACCTGCATAATAACCAAATCGGCGCTGTCTTCCAGCATTTCTTCTGCAGAATCATACAGTGGGCTGAGGGCCAGATAGCGTTTTTCACCGTCATCGTATTCATCCAAGACTTCAAAGGTATGCTCAACGCCGTTTTCATCCATCAAAGTGAGGATATCGTTGCCGAATTCATTGGTCAAAAGGATCACTCCGTTCATTCAAATGTCTTGCTCTATGACTAATCTTAAATCATTTGATCTCAGAAGTCAACAGGAAATTATCTGTCGGCAAAAGAGTACATAAATTTTTTAAAATGTTGAAAAAAACTATTGACAATATCAAATTTATCGGCTATAATTAAGTCAACAACTAAAGGTAATAACAAATAAGAAGCAGAAAGGGTGATTCCAGTGATCGGAGAAGAACCAAAACACTCAGTACCTGCACTGGTAAACCAGAAAGCAGGATCAAAACGGTAGGACAGTTCGGAGAACAGGTTGGGAAGATGAAAAATCGTAAAGAAGGTTTTATCAGTCTTTCAAATTAATCGTCCAAGAAAAAGAAAAGTATCTAAACTGAATGACCGGTTACAATTGAATAAGAAAAAGCAAAAGCCAAAATATTGAAAACTTCCGTTATTACCTGAAGAGATGACATAGATTCGAAAAAATCTTAAATCGTGGAAGTTGTAAAAATAAGTTTTTTGAGGTAACACCAATGGAATAAGGTAATTCTAAAATATGATATTCCGAAGAAAAGCTGACATTCAAAAAAGTATGAAAGATATGACAGAAGAAAAATAAAATTGGACAAAACATATCGATCATAAACAATTTGAAATGAACTGAGAAATCAGTATCTTAGTTGGATAAGATCAGCAAGAACAAGAGGGTTACAGCAATGTACAGGGAATAATCATTAAATAGAAAAATTCGAAAAAAGCGGTGAGTCCCAAAGAATAAAAAGAATGGCTTTTAAAAAAATAAAAGCAGAAAAATAAAAATACAAGAAGAGTAATTATCTATTAGAATAAAGGAAAATAGATAAAGAAAAGATTGAAAAGATTGAATAGAAGGGTGGATCAAAGAAAATGAAATTACAGATTGAAAGCGAAAGATAACGACCACAGAAGGAAAAAGGTTCTGTGGTCGTTATCTTTTGTTCTCAGTTATTTTGAATAGTTTGAATGGTATGAAAAAGGCTGTCCAATTTCGGACAGCCTTTTTATATTTCATATTATTTCAGCTCAATGGTGTAAGTGAAGTTGTATTCATTCTGCAGAGCTTTTACTTTGTCCTCATTGTCCTCAATAAAGCTTGGAGTATAGACAGATTTGCCTTCTTTTTCGTAGTCTTTTAAGATCTGCTGCAGTTTTGCCCAGCATTCTTCCTGTTTTGGTTCATTGTCATCAATGGAGATAATGAATTCGCGGTGTTTGGGGATACGTACTTTCATGCTTATGTTCCTTTCGCTTTAAATTTTTCATCCATATTGTAATGCTCCTCCGGCTTTTCGTCAAGAAGAAGAGAAAAAAAGATGAAGTTTTTATCATAAAGAAAAAAGGAACCGAATTTTCGGTTCCTTTTTGGCGCGCTTGAAGGGACTCGAACCCCCGACCTACTGGTTCGTAGCCAGTCACTCTATCCAGCTGAGCTACAAGCGCATATGCTGTTTCAATCAGCTTTATAAATATACCACAGGGAAAACAAGTTGTCAACACTTTTCAGAAACTTTTTTTAAAAAAACTCATATGATGGCTTGAGTATGTTTACAGGGAGTGATTGAGATGGATTGGATAACAGGCATAGGGCCGATTCAGGGAACAGGATTATGCACATTGTTTACTTGGATGGTAACCGCTTGTGGCGCGGCAGTAGTCTTTTTCTTTCGGGAAGTAAAAGAAAGTGTGCTGAACCTGTTTATGGGCTTTGGAGCAGGAGTTATGATAGCGGCAAGCTTCTGGTCTTTGTTGGCGCCGGCTCTTGAGATGAGCGCGGGATGGATGCTGCCCGCGTTAGGCTTTGGAGCAGGAGGTTTTTTTATCCTGTTGGCGGATCACTGGTTGGATCTCTGTCACTTGGGCGAGGAATATCGAGGGAAGGCCCGCAAAAGAAGCATTTTACTGATCCTTGCGGTGACGCTTCACAATATTCCGGAGGGAATGGCCATTGGAGTGGCTTTTGGAGGAACCGGAGGAATTGGGCCATGGCTTTTGGCTTTAGGGATAGGTCTGCAAAATTTTCCCGAGGGTGCGGCTGTCTCCCTCCCTCTCAGGAGAGAGGGACTTTCCAGAGGAAAAAGCTTCTTTTATGGGCAGGCCAGCGGAATTGTGGAACCCATTGCCGGCATTATAGGGGTGCTGGCAGCACTGCATCTGGGGAACATTCTTCCTTTTCTCCTGTCCTTTGCGGCAGGGTCCATGATCGCGGTTATTGGCGGAGAACTGATCCCGGAGGCAGCTTCCGCCAACAAGCACATGGCAGTCAGCGGTCTTCTGTTAGGTTTTCTGGTGATGATGATTTTGGATGTTGCTCTGGGTTAAAGCGTACCAGCGGATAAACAGAATCTCCGGTTTGGAGCTCATCGTGCAGAAAACATAGGGGGATATTGCCGTGAAAAAGGCCGATGCTGCCGGAGATGGGGGGAGCGCAAAGGGAATAAGGGACGAATAATTGGCTTCCCCAATAGCGGCCGATCAGGTTTTCTCCCTGCAGAGATATGGACTGCAGGGAGTTATCTGCTTTATTGGGCAGAATAACTTTGGAAAAGCATAATTTTTTCGCGGACAAAAGAGTAAAACAAAAATAGGAGTGTTCGGTAGGCTGTTCATACGCCTTTAGCTGGATATGGAGGCCGTCTTCTGTGAAAAAACCTTGGAAAAAAGCGAGAGGAGGTTCGGGGTCATCATAAAATCGGGAGAGGCGCCAGGAAGGAAGCACATCAAACGATGGCGTTTGTGTGAAAACAGGTAATTGCATGAAAACCATCCTTTCTCTGTGGTCTTTTTCCACTGTATGTAAAAGAACAGGTATTTATACGAAAAAAGAATGTTTTCCATACTTTTGACAGCCCATTGTGGAAAAGTCCGAGTAAAAAAACACTCCGCTGAAAACGGAGTGTTGGCGATTAAAATGTGGTTTGGGAGGCAAAACTGATCAGGATCTCGGCAATGGCAAGAAGCCGGATCCGGAACAGGCATTGCTTCAGAGAGTAACGGCTGTTCCAGGACAGGGGATAAACGGGGCAGAGAAGAAGAAAGAAGCCCAGGCTGGCCTTGATCAGCTTATCAAAAATGGAGATTTGGAGCAGAAAATGATTTAAAAGGAGCAGAATGGCGGCAGCAATCAGCCAAAGTCCTACCAGTCTCCAGAATGTCAATTTTGTTTTCATAAGGTCCCCCCCTTTTTTTCTTCAATTATAGCTATTATAGCAGAAAAGCGGCTGCTGTGTGCCAAATAGAAAAAAGAACGTGTATTTTAACAAAAATAGAGGATTATTTTGAGAAGAATGGCGGAAAAGTCCTGCTTCACCTTGTAAAGAAAGGAATTTTCGTTTAATATAAAGAAGTAAAAAATTGATGATGGGAGGCATTATTGTGGCTCATATCCAAGGAGAATATCCGATTGTCAAAGTTGGTACAGGCGCAATGGTGGATTACACCATCCATTGCCCGGACATTGCGAAAGAGGCGAAGGCGGGGCAGTTTGTTCACATCCGGGTTCCGGGCTTCACGCTGCGCCGTCCAATTTCGATTTGTGAAGTAAATAAAGCGGCGGGTACTTTGCGCATCCTCTTCGATATTCGAGGGGAAGGAACCAAAGAGCTGGCAAAACGAAGCGAAGGGGACCGGATCGATGTGTTGGGCCCGCTGGGCAACGGTTTTGATCTGCTGGACAAAGAGAAAAAAGCGGTGGTTGTTGGTGGCGGCATCGGTGTTCCGCCCATGCTGGAAACGGCAAAACACTATGGAGCGAACGCTACCGCTATTATTGGTTTCCGAAACAAAGATCTGATCGTACTGGAAGATGATTTTAAGAAAAACGGCGTTCCAGTCATGCTTTGCACCGATGACGGTTCCGCCGGCCATCATGGCTTGGTTACGGATATGCTGAAAGAACGCATTGCACAAGGGCCGGTGGATATTGTGTATGCCTGCGGGCCAAAGATCATGCTGAAATTTGTGGCAAAAATGTGCCAGGAAAACGGGATCCGCTGTCAGGTTTCTCTGGAGGAGCGGATGGGCTGCGGCGTAGGAGCCTGCCTGGTTTGTGCCTGCAAAACAAAAAAGGAGAACGGTGAGGAAACCTACAGCCATGTCTGCAAAAACGGTCCGGTATTCGAGGCAGAAAGGGTGGTATTTGATGAGTAATCTGAAGGTCAATGTTGCGGGTGTGGGATTTAAAAACCCGGTGATCACTGCATCCGGCTGTTACGGCTTCGGACGGGATTATGAAGATATGTACCCGCTGTCTGCTCTGGGCGGCGTTTCCCTGAAGGGAATGACTTTCAAGGAACGTCTGGGCAATCCTCCGCCCCGCATTGCTGAGACTCCAAGCGGTATGCTGAACAGCGTGGGGCTGCAAAATCCAGGTGTGGAGCATTTTCTGGCACAGGATCTGCCTTATCTGGAAAAACAGGATACGGTTTTGATCGCGAATATCGCGGGGAGCACCATTGAGGACTATTGCCGGATCGCGGAGCGGCTTTCTGACAGCAGTGTTCACATGATGGAGTTGAATATTTCCTGCCCGAATGTAAAGGAAGGCGGCGTGGCCTTTGGCACCTCCTGTGCTGGCGCGGCAGGTATTGTGCGGGAAGTACGGAAATACTGTAAAAAACCGCTGATGGTCAAGCTGTCCCCCAATGTTACCGATATTATTTCCATTGCCAAGGCGGTGGAGGATGAAGGCGCTGACGCGGTTTCCCTGATCAATACCTTGTTAGGTATGCGGATTGACATCAACAGCCGCCGTCCAATTCTGAAAAACAATGTGGGTGGTCTGTCCGGCCCGGCTGTATTCCCGGTGGCTGTGCGTATGGTATGGCAGGTGGCCAACAATGTTAAGATCCCGGTTGTAGGTATGGGCGGCATTGAAAAGTGGCAGGACGGCATTGAAATGATGATGGCCGGAGCTTCTGCCATTCAAATGGGCGCTGCTTTGTTCTATGATCCAATGGCCCCGATTAAGGTCATTGAAGGAATGAACAAATGGCTGGATGAAAATCATATTGAAAATGTGTCCGACATTGTTGGTACGGTTCGTCCATGGTAAACAGAATGACAACGGTATATCTGGTGCGCCATGGAGAAACGGACAGCAATATATCCCACTGTTTTCAAGGCAGAAGCAATATTCCGCTGAACGAAAATGGCCGCAGGCAAAGCGACCTGCTGGGACAGGCTCTGAAAGACCACTCCATTGACGGGATTTTCAGCAGTTATTTGGACAGAGCCAAGGAAACAGCACAGAAGATCGGTGTTTATCATCCAGGGGCACCGGTGTTGGTTTATCCGGGGCTGGAGGAAGTGGATGTGGGGCTTGCGGAAGGTAAGACTTTAAGCTGGATCGCGGAAAACTACCCGGAATTGTACCGCTGCATGAGCGAAGAACCGGCGAAAATCCAATATCCTCAGGGAGAAAGCTGCCGTCAGGTTTATGAACGCATGATCAAAGCGGTAGAAGGCATTGTGGAACAGCACCGGGGCAAAACCTTGGTGGTTGTCAGTCATGGATTTACCATCCAGAATTACATTCATTATGCCTCCGGCAAGGCATTTGAAGATATGGACTGCTGTATTGTGGCCAATACCTCCCGAAGCAAGTTTGCTTTTGAGGATGGCAGCCTGGTTCCACACATGGTTTATGGGAATCAGCATGACCATCTTTCCAACCGGGACTTTACCGAATTTCAGATGAGAATAAAGGAATAAAACGATGAAAATTGCAGCAGTGGACTTCGGTGACGCACGCACCGGACTGGCCATATGTGATAAACAGGAGATGCTGGCCTCCCCAGCCGGTGTGATCCAGGAGAAAAATTTTGAGCGGGCTGTGACAAAGGTTGCGGACGCTTTGCGGGAACTTGCTCCGGAGTTGGTGGTTGTGGGACATCCCATCAACATGAACGGCACCATTGGTGACCGAGCCAGACACTGTGAGGATTTTGCGCATCAGCTTGAGGCTACTTTGGGTACGATCCCGGTGGTTTTATGGGATGAAAGAAGCACAACAGTTTCCGCCATCGGCTATCTGAACGCCACCGATACCCGAGGGAAAAAGCGGAAAGCGGTTATTGACACCGTTGCCGCCACCATTATCCTGGAGAATTATCTGAATTATCGCAAAAACCACAGAGAAGAATAAAAAAATCCCCCTGAGCACAAACTCAGGGGGATTTTTTGTTTTGAAATCGTATTTTGACTACTGAACCTCTTTTTTATCTTCGTTGACCGTAATATTGGCGGTTTCCACCAATTTATCGTCCTCCGTTACCAGTTTCGCCATAACGATAAAACGCACGTCATTGCGTATTCCATACTTGTAGGAGCAGGTAGAGAGAGTCAGGATCTTGTCATCGCCGTTTACTTCCACATCATTATAGTCGTACTCGGACCGCTCTCTAGCTTCGTTGACAATATTGATCATCTGTGCTTCGGTGATCTGCTCTTTGGACACGTTGCGGTCTTTCAGCACTTGAATGTAGTTGAAGTCGGTCGTGGTGTAAGCGCAGGCAAATACTTCCCAGATCATATCTTCTTCCGGTGTGGAGAAGAAAATGTACGGATGCTCCTTGGCCCATTCGATATCAGCAAAATGGAACAGCTGGCTGAAGCGTTCTTTATCCACGCCGTCATCGTAGTTTACGTTATGTCCGTAAATAATGGTGGAGCGGGACAGCTCCTCTGAGGTTGGGCCAAACGTACATTCGCAATCAGCAAAATAAGAGCCGGTCCAGCTGTATTCCTTCAATTCATTCTTGCGAAGATAGAAATCATTATTGGTGGTATGAACAACGGCGGCGTTGATCTCCGTGTCCGGAATCTGCAGCCAGCCCACGACATCATCGTTTTTGGCCTTAATCTCGGCGATTTTTTCGCCCAGAGTGGGGGCGTCGATTTCAACTTCCGGTTCTTTTTCTTCTTCCGCTTCCTTTTCCTCTTCAGAAGGCTGAGTTTCCTCCTGTTTTGTCTCCTCCTCCGGCTGATTTGGGTTTTCTCTGCCGTTGCAGGCGGCGGCGCTGAACAGCATCATCGTTGCCAGCAGCAGGGCTAGCACTTTGGAAAGGCTTTTCTTTTTCATGATCGTTCTCCTTTTATCATTTCTTATCCCAGAATATTGCAGACAATGCCTTTTTCGGCATCCAGGATGATGGTTGTACCGCTGCGCAGTACATTTGTGCAGTTTGCGGCTCCCACCAGCACCGGAATATCCAAAGTCAGGCCCACAATGGCGGCATGGCAGTTTTCATCCGGGCTGCTGACAATGATACCGGAAGCTTTTTTCAGCAGATCCATAATATCATTGGAGGTTTGTTCCATAACCAGAATGTCACCGGCCCGGAAGTTTTGACGGGCCTCTTTTTCGCTTTTTGCCACACAGACACTGGCACGGATATGCTGATGGCCGATGCCTTTTGCGGTGAGGATCACATCGCCCACGGTTTGAACCTTTAAAATATTGGTGGTACCGGGGATGCCAAGAGGTACGCCGGCGGTGATGACCACCAAATTGCCGTCATGAATCAGGCCTTCGTCTCTGGCCCTCTCCACGGCATGGTCAAAGAGAGCATCGGCATTGGTCTGTGGGTGGCAGAGAATCGGGTGCACACCCCAGGACATAGCCAGCTGGCGGTAAACCCTTTCATTCACCGTACAGCCGATAATGGGCATTTCCGGACGGTATTTGCTGATCATCCGTGCGGTTTGTCCAGACTCGGTAACTGTAATAATAGCGCTTGCCTCCAGGTCGTAGGCAGTTGTACAGGTGGCATGGGAGATGGCATTTGTCACATTGCGCATGGCTTGTTCATTGAAGCGGTGGAAGCGGGCTTCGTAATCAATGTCATCTTCGGTTTCCACGGCGATTTTCGCCATGGTGCGGACCGACTCGATCGGATATTTTCCGGCGGCAGTTTCCCCGGAGAGCATGATGGCGCTGGTGCCATCATAAATAGCGTTAGCCACGTCGGTGGTTTCGGCGCGGGTAGGGCGGGGATTCTTGATCATACTGTCCAGCATCTGAGTAGCGGTGATCACATATTTACCACTGTGGTACACTTTTTTAATGATGTCTTTTTGAATCTTGGGAACCTTTTCAAAGGGGATCTCTACACCCATGTCGCCGCGAGCGATCATGATGCCGTCGGAAACCCGGATGATTTCGTCAATGTTGTTGACGCCTTCCGCATTTTCAATTTTTGCGATAATTTTGATGGTTTCACCGCCGTTTTGTTTCAGCAGCTCCCGCAGACATTGAATATCTTGGGCATTGCGGACGAAGGAAGCGGCGATAAAATCGTAGCCGGCTTTGATGCCAAAAAGGATATCGGCCCGATCCCGGTCACTGAGGTAAGGCATGGACAGGGAGACGTTGGGGACGTTAATCCCTTTGCGATTGGAAACGATGCCGCCGTTGATCACGGTGCAGATGATTTCCGGATTGTTGACTTCTTCCACCTGGAGTTCGATCAGACCGTCATCCACCAGAATAGCATCGCCGGGTTTTACATCCGAAGGGAGTCCTTTAAAAGTGATGGAGGCTTTTTCCCGGGTCCCCTCCATGCTTTCTGTCGTAAGAATAAAGGTTGCGCCGGCTTCCAGCGTCTCACTGCCATTGACAAAAGTGCCAAGGCGGATCTCCGGACCTTTGGTGTCCAAAAGGGTTGCCAGCGGAACGCCCATTTCCTCTCTAAGCTTGTATAGAATATCAAGCTTTTGCTGATGTTCTTCATGGGTGCCATGGGAAAAATTAAAGCGGGCAACATCCATCCCGGCCTTGATCATCTCCCGCAGCACATCCTCCGTCTGGCTTGCCGGACCGAGGGTGCAGATAATTTTGGTTTTTCTCATCTTAATCACGCCTGTTCTTCTAAAGAAATTTACTTGTTATCTCTTTCACTATATTCAGTATTACTATATCCTACCGGAGGAAGAAAATCAACGATTCCTACGAAAATTTAATGTTTTTTAACCATTCCCAAGCTCTTGTCCTTTTTGTTGTTCAGAGGATTCGCTGGCTCAGGAGCTTAAATTCAGGCTTGGTGACATAGGAAGCGTAAGCGATCCTGCCTTCAAAGTTCAGGATATTCTGAAAACGGTAACGAAGCGCGGCGCTGGTGATGTGATCCGCCTGATTCCTTGGAAAACTGGAGAGAATGCTGCTTTTACTCCATGACGAAAAGCAAAGCGTCACCGGCAGAGGCGATCATAGCGCTCATCAGACTTTGCAGGGCAGCGGAAACGGCGCTTTCTTCCACATCATAATCGTAGGCGAAGTCTTCGATAAAGGCAGGAATGTCAAAATCCAGGGAGGAGAAGCAGGCGCGGAGAGGTTTGATGATCTCCGGAGTCAGCAGGATCAGATCCATGGCATCACAGTCTTCCTGCCAGAAATCCATCAGGCGGGCATAGCGGCCGCCCTGACGCAGTTCCTCACAGACATCGCTTTCCAGAAGATCAAAGAGCATGGAAAAAACAGAATCGTCGCTGCAGAGGATGGGCAGGCCATTTTCATCCGGCTGTTCCAGCTCAAGGCAGGCTTCCCGTACACGATCAGGATCTTTTTCCAGCGCTTTTTCCATGGCATCCAGTGTTTTCAGCGGTACTTTTTTAAATAGAACGGACATAAGAACACTCCTTTGCTTTCTTTTCTTCTATTATACAGCATCTGGCAGACGGAAGGAAGGGTGTAAATTTATTCCGCCCCCTTTTCCTCGGGAAAAAAATGTGGTATTCTTCCTAATGAAATCAATTGTATCGGAGGGTTTTATGCAGAAATTGATCGGCCTGATGCGAAAGGCAATCCAAAAATATGATATGATCCAGCCCGGCGACCGCATTGCGGTGGGCGTCAGCGGCGGAAAAGACTCGGTAGCACTGCTGGCAGGTTTGGCAAAGTTGCGGGACTTTATAGGGATTCCCTACGAGATCGTGGCAATTACGCTGGATTATCGTTTCGGCGGCGTAGACAGCGATTTTTCCCAATTAAGGGAGCTTTGCGATCAGTGGGGTGTGCAGTATGTTGTGAAACCCACTGAAATTGGTCAGATCATTTTTGATATTCGCAAGGAATCCAACCCATGCAGCTTGTGTGCCCGCATGAGGAGGGGCTGTCTGCATGACGCAGCGAAAGAATACGGCTGCAATAAGATCGCTTTGGGGCATCATTATGACGATGCGGTAGAAACGTTTATTATGAATCTGTTTAATGAAGGGCGCATTGGCTGCTTTCAGCCGGTGACTTATCTGAGCCGGAAAGACCTGACTCTTATCCGACCAATGATTTTGGCGGAGGAAAATGTGATTTCTTCAACGATACGCCGCTGCAACTTGCCGGTTGTTAAAAGTAAATGTCCGGCTGATGGTGTAAC
Organism: uncultured Clostridia bacterium; assembly: GCA_945876435.1. GTDB lineage: Bacteria > Bacillota > Clostridia > Oscillospirales > Ruminococcaceae > Negativibacillus. The sequence continues at coordinate 310 of CAMCOD010000001.1, read as the reverse complement.
GCAGCGGCAGTGGACAAAGGAATGGATACGAGCAATGGACAAGGAGCATCCAGGCTTGAAAAAGCGACTTTATGGAGCGTTGGAGAGAGGACACATCGACGGGTTTACCGACAGAGAATACGACAGAATCAATGAGAAACGGGAGGATTAACTTGATTTTAAAATAAATATAAAAAACTTCGAAAAACCGGTTGACAAGGAAGGGATGGCGTGATATAATAATCAAGCTGTCAGCGAGAGAGTCAAGGGGTCGACGAAAAAAGTCGAAAAAAGGGCTTGACAAACGAGGGACAGTGTGATAAAATAAACG